>JBBIHG010000090.1:0-8819 GCA_037447125.1 Chloroflexota bacterium
GCGCCTACTTTCCCCGGTGGCTGTTTTGTATTAAGATACGGAAGAGGCTGGTTCTTGGTGGTCGGTTTTTGGTGATTGGCTCTTGTTGAGAACGTCATCGTCCCCGGGAACACCCTGTCAGCAACCAACAACCAATAACCAATGACCAATAACCGTTCTTCAACGAGGTTCCCATGCGCGAATGGCAGCTCAAGCCCGGCGACCCGATGGCCCCTCGCATCGCGGCGGACGCCCGTGCCGGGCGCACCGATTACCACGATGATCAGGTCTGGGGGCTGCGCCTGGGCGGCCCTGCCGAGCCGGCGCTCAGCCTGGAGACGCGCTACGGCGGGCGAGTGGGCCTGGCCCGCATCGTGCCCGTGTGGGGCGTCGGCGGGCGCAAGGTCTACGAGACGCAGGCGTACCACGCCCCGCCCGTGCTCACGGCCTTCACGCCGGACTTGCTGCGTGTCCGCGCCGGGCTGACCCCCACCCTGGCCCTGACCGCCGAATTCTGGACGATGGAATCGCAGGCGGTCGGCGGGCGCTTCACCGTGCGCAACAGCGGCGACCGGCCCCAGCCACTGCGCCTCGACCTGACGGCGCAGGTCGCCCGCCAAGACAAAGTGCTGCCCATGCTCTTCCTGACGCTGGAGGGCGGCCTGGTCGCCCTGCAGATGGGCCGCCTGCCGCACCTGCAACCGGTGCTGCTGCTGGAAGGGGCGCACGAAACGGGCGCGACCGCCCAGCTCAGCCGGGCGCAGACCGTCCCGCCGGGCGAAGCGGCGACCTTCCGCTGGGTGCTGGCTGCGCGCCCGCTGCGCGACGAAAGCCTGGCCCTGGCTCACCGCTGGCTGGCGGTCGAGGACTGGGACGCGCACCTGGCCGCCGTCGCTGCCCGCGCCGAGGCTGCGCCGCAGGTTGAGACAGGGTACGCGGACTGGGACGTGGCCCTGGCCTGGAGCCAGCAGCTTGTGCTGCGCGGCTTCCTGGCCGCGACGGGCAGCCTGCCGCACCTCTCGTTCGTCGGCACGCGCAAGCCCAACCAGGGTTACGCCCTCGGCGGGGCGCACAGCGGCGGCTTTGCCTCGCCCTGGGGCGGGCAGGCCGTCCCCGACGCGCTGACCATCGCCGGGACGGTGGCGCTGGCCGCGCCGGAGCTGGCCCAGGGCATGGTGCGCAACTTCCTGGCCGTGCAGCGCGACGATGGCTGGATTGACGCCCGGCCCGGCCTCGATGGGCAGCGGGCCAACGTCCTGGCCCCGCCGTTGCTGGCTGCGCTGGCCCAGACTGTCACCCAGTTCACGCACGATCAGGCGTTCCTGGCGGAGTGCCTGGAGGGGCTGCTCGCCTTCTTCGGTCGCTGGTTCGCCCCTGACGCGGACGCCGATGGCGATGGCGTCCCCGAATGGCAGCACCCCGGCCAGGGCGCTTTCGTCGAGGGACCCACGCTGGCGCATGGATCGCGCTGGGCACAGGGGGTGGACCTGACCACCGTCGAAGCGCCCGACCTGCTCGCCTACCTGATCCGCGAGGCGCGCGCGCTGCTCGACATCGGCGCGCTGCTGGATCGCCCGGATGTGGCCGAAGTGATCACCCCACGCCTGGACGCGCTGATCGCCGCGTTGGAGGAGTTCTGGGATGAGGCGCGCGGCGTCTACGCCTACCGCGACCGCGATGCCCACGCCTGCCCGTCCGGCGAGACGGTCTTCAGCGGGCACGGCGAGTCCGTTCTGGCGGAGCGCGTCGCGCCGGGTCAGCCGGGCCGCCTGATCCTGCGCGCGACCGGTGGGCTGGATCGCAAACCCGCGCTCTCCTGCATCGTCGAAGGCGAAGACACTGCCGGAAACCCGGCCCGCGAGGAGGTGCCCGGCGAGGCCTTCGACTGGTACCGGGGCGCGGGAACGGCCACCACGCGCACCGTCTGGCAGACAGTCACCGGGCTGCGCTTCGCTGGGCTGAGCCGTGTCTTCAAGATTGAGGCGCGCACGGTTGACCTGTCCGCCCACGACATCGCCCTGCTCATGCCGCTGTGGTCGGGGGCGCTGGACGAGGCGCGCGCCGCCCGTCTGGTGGCTCACCTGACCGATCCGGCAGCGTACTGGCGTCCGTTCGGCGCCCCCGGCTGTCCCGCCAACGCGCCGCATCACGATCCGGCGCTGCACAATGGCTGCAGCGGCGTCTGGCCGGGGTGGAACGCGCGGCTTGGCCTGGCCCTGATCGAACGAGGCTTCCCCCACGAGTCGGCGGAATTGTTCGGGCGCTTGCTGGCCGCCCAGACGCGCAGCCTGGCCGAAGAAGGGACATTCCGCGCCCTGTACCATGCCGAGAGCGGCGAGGGCCTGGGCGACAGCGACGTGCTCACCGGAGCCGTGTCATGGGGATGGTTCGCCCGGCTGTTCGGGGCCTTCGCCCTGGACGCATGGCGTGCCGCGATCACCGGCCCCTTCGCCTTCGCCGGCGAGACGATGACCTGGACGCAGCACGGCGTGCGCATCACGCGCAGCGAGGGCGGCACCGAGATCGCCTTCCCCAGCGGGCAGATGGTCATGCTGCCCGCCGACGCTGCCACGCAGATCGTGCGCGACCCGGCGGGCGGAGCCATTGCCGCGCCGCCGTCCCCGCTCTCTGACGGCGTTCCGCCGCCCGCCGATCAAAGTGGGGTACAATAAGAGCAGGAGAGCGGAGGAGCAATAGCGATGGCCGTCACAACGCAGCCCATCACCGTCGAAGAGTTCGAGCGCCTGGTTGTGGAGCCAGAGAACGCCGACCGCCGGCTGGAATTCGTAGGGGGGGAGATCAGCGAGGTGGTGTCGAATAGCTATTCATCACTGGTGGCAGCGCGCATCAACGGCTTCCTGTTCGTCTATCTGCTGCACAATCCTATCGGCTATCTCACCGGCGCGGATGGCGGCTACCAGATTGGCGACGAGCGCTACATCCCCGACGCGGCCTTCGTCTCGAAGGCGCGCCAGCCCCAGCCGTCGCACGAAACCTACAACCCCCTCGCCCCCGACCTGGCGGTTGAAGTGATCTCTCCCTCTGATCAGCCCGACGTGATGCGCCTGAAGCTGGCCAACTATCTGGCGGCGGGCGTGGTCGTGTGGGTCGTCAACCCAGAGGCCAGGACGGTCGAGGTCTATACGCCCGGCAAGCGCGCCTTCCGTCTCGGCATGAGCGGCACGCTGGACGGCGGCGAGGTGCTGCCTGGCCTGGCCCTGCCCGTCAAGGACCTGTTCCCCGATTGAGTCGGGGGCCACTTCGCGCAGCCCGTCGAGCAGACGTAGGAGCAAAACCAATGGCCGTCACAACGCAGCCCATCACCGTCGAGGAGTTCGAGCGCCTGGTCCTCCAGCCGGAAAACGCCGACCGCCGGTTGGAGTTCGTGGGAGGGGAGATCAGCGAGGTGGTGTCCAACAACTATTCATCACTGGTGGCCAGCAAGATCAGCTTCTTCATCCAACTGCACCTGATGCAGAAGAATCTGGAAGGTTACGTCACCGGCGCGGACGGCGGCTACCAGATTGGCGACGAGCGCTACATCCCCGACGTGGCTTTCATCGCCAAGGCGCGCCAGCCGCAGCCATCGCACGAGACGTACAACCCCCTCGCCCCTGACCTGGCGGGTGAGGTGCTCTCCCCCTCCGACCAGCCCGACGTGATGCGCCTGAAGCTGGCGAACTATCTGGCAGCCGGCGTGGTCGTGTGGGTCGTCAACCCGGAGGCCAGAACGGTCGAGGTCTACACGCCCGGCAAGCGCGCCTATCGCCTTGGCGCCGACGGAACGCTGGACGGCGGCGACACGCTGCCCGGCCTGGCCCTGCCCGTCAAGGACCTGTTCCCCGATTGACACGAAAATGGGGACCGCGCGCCCCCATTGACTCAGGCTCCGCCGCTTCGCCTCAATCCTCACTGAAGGTGCGCAGCGTCTCCAGGTAGTACTCCGGAATGCCGATGTCGTAACGCCGGCCCTGCACGACCACGCCCAGGAAGCCGTCTTCCTGGCGCAGCCGATCCAGCGCCGATGTGAGCTGGAACTCGCCGCGCTCGCGCACGTTGTGTCTGATATGCTCGTCCAGGTAGTCGAAGATCTGCGGCTTGATCACGTATTGCCCGAAGACTGTCAGGTACTCGTCGTCGGGCAGGCCGGGCATTTGCAGAGACTGGCGGGCGTAGTCTATGGTCGGCTTCTCAACGAACTCGGTGATGCTCAGCAGCGCACCCTCTTCCAGCCAGGTGCCGGTCGCCGTGCCGAAGTTGGCGATCTGGTCTTCGGGCGTGCGGCGCAGACCGAGCGCGCTCACCCCGCGCTGGTGAAAGACGTCAATCACCTGCTGGGCACACGAGCGATCCGTCTCGGAGCGGTAGAGGTGATCGCCAAGCATGAGCAGGAACGGCTCCCCATCTATCGCCTCGCGCGCCGTGTAGACAGCGTGGCCCAGCCCTTGCTGCGTGCGCTGGACGATGAACTTGACGCGCTGGCCGATGTCCAGCAGGCGGCGCGAATAGTCCTGGAAGTGGCGGGGCAGTTTGTTGTAATTCTCGATGGACACCTGTACTTTGAAGAAGGTCTCGAACTCGCGCAGGTCGTCGGCCTGGACGATGATGATCACTTCCTCGATGCCCGCCGCCAGCGCCTCCTCGACAATGAGCAGGACGGCCGGCTTGGCGACGCCATCGCGGTCCACAATGGGGAATAGCTCCTTCTTGGCTGCCTTCGATGCCGGGAAGAGGCGCGTGCCGAACCCGGCGGCGGGGATGAGCGCCTTGCGCACCTGCGGCCCCGGCGTGAGCGTCAGCTTGAGGCAGGGCAAGGCCAGATCGCGCTCCACAATGTCAATGACAGCCTGCTGGTCGGCCTCGCTGCGGGCGATGAACTGAGCCGTGCCATCGCCCTGCGACCCCACGCCCTTGCCGCCCCAGATGTGCGGCTTGAGCGGCTCGTAGGCCAGGACGCGGTGCAGCACAGGAGCCGTCAATTCCTCCGGGCAGGCGGGTGTCGCATAGCGATCGAAGAATTGCTGCGCCTCGACCATCAGCGCGCCGAGCTGCTCACCATCGCCCGCCTTGAGCGCCTCCACCGACTGGTGCACGAGGCGCTTGTTGATCGGGCCGAGCAGCTTCTGCACGCCCGCCTCGGTCTCATTATCCGCGAAGGGATACGAGCGGTTGAGCCGGGCCAGAATCTCCATCGTGTCCTTCTGCGCCTGCAAGTCCACCAGGACGAAATAGAGGGTCTGGCCAGCGCGCAGTTCTTCGGTATCCAGCCGCTCGCCGTCAAAAGCCATCAGCACAGGACGGTTGCCAAAGGCGCAGCCCTGATCCATACGCCCGCAGCGCGACGGCGTGGTGATTTCGCCCTGGTAGGCGATCTCCATCTCGCCGCGCGTGGTCAGCTTGAGATCGTAGACGCGGTTGAAGGCACGGGCGGCCAGCACGGAGATGGCTGCGCTCGATGACAGCCCCTTCTTGACCGGCAGATCGGTTTGTGTATTGTCAAGGACCAGGCCGCGCACGTGGTAATTCGTCAGCATCTGGTAGGCCACGCCCGCGATGTAGCTCCAGAAGCCGCCGCGCTGCGCCTCGTCGAGCAGCGCCTTCGGCTCCATCGGAATCTCATAGGGGCCATGGCGCACGCCGTCGGGCGTGGTGGAGGTGAGGATGAGCGCGGTCGGGTGTGGCTCGACGTTGGCGTAGATGCCCTGGTTGGTGCCGGCGATCAGCGCGTAGCCTTTCTCGATGTCCGCGTTGATGCGCCGGTAGCCGCCCGCCCAATCCGAGTGCTCGCCGAACAGGCAGATGCGCCCTGGAACGAATATCTTCACAGATCAGGCTCCTTGATGATGCCCCATCGCGTGCGTCCAGCCGCGCAATTGTACAGGATTCGCGGCGCAGCTTCCACTTTCGCTTGCCCCTGGGTGCGGGCAAAGGTTGTCACCAAATCGCTTGCCACAGGGCCTTGATCTCATCCCCCAGCCGCGCCGCGCGGGGGTGAGGTTAACCATCGGCAGCAGATAATCCGCTGACCACATTTTCGTGGACTCCCTGGCCGCTTTGCGCGCGTGTTGGCGAGGCCGTATAATGGCGGCAACTGTCCGCCGCACGGGGAGGTATGCACGATGAGCGCCAACGATCTCGCGGCCCGCGCGCGTCCAAAACCCTTGACTGACGGGGAAGCGACCGACTTCGAGGAGCTCTACCTGCTGCGCGCGCGCATCCTCGGCGTGCTCATCCGCGACGCGCGCCAGGCGGCGGCGCTGGGCCTGGAAGCGTGCGCTCAGTGCACCGGCGTGACGCCGGAGACGCTCGAAGCATGGGAGCTGGGCCGGGAGATGCCCAGCCTACCGGAGCTAGAGCTGCTCGCCTACCGGCTGGGCGTGCCGGTCAGCCATTTCCTGGCCCCGAACGACACGCTGGAACAGGAGCGCCGCCCGGCGGTGAACCGCGACGAGTACCTGGCCCTGCGCGACCGGCTGATCGGCGCGCTGCTGCGCTCGGCGCGCGAGGAGCGCGGGCTGACCCCCGAAGCCCTGGCCGACGAAGCGGGCATCTCCGCCAGCAGCGTCACCGCCTACGAGTTGGGCCAGCGCTCGATCCCGCTGCCGGTGCTGACCTCCCTGGCCTCGGCCTGCCACGTCCCGCTGTCGTACTTCCTGGAGAGCAGCAATCGCATCGGCCAGTTCCTGACGCTGCAAGAGGACTTGCGGCGGCTGGCCGACCTGCCGGAGGAGATGCGCCGCTTCGTCAGCGCGCCCGTCAACCAGCCTTACCTCGACCTGGTGATGAAGCTCGCCGCGATGGAAGGCAATCGCCTGCGCGGCATCGCCGAAGCGATCCTCGACATCACACTGTGAGCGCCGCGCGCCCGCGCCGTTTCTGGCCCTCCCCGAACGCGGTACAATCGCGCCCCATGATCACCCGCCAACACCCTGTACACGCGCGCTGGATAGGGCCGGCGATGCTGGCCGTGCTGCTGCTTGCCGCGTACCTGCGCATTCATGACCTCAACGCCCAGGGCATGTGGGGCGACGAGGGCTGGTCCATCTGGCTGGCGCGCGGCGACACCCCCCGCGACCTGACGCTGACCATGGTCGCCGACCATCACGGCCCGGTCTATTCGCTGCTGCTGCGCGGCTGGGGCTTGCTGGCCGGGGAGACCGTGCTGGCCCTGCGCTGGATCACGGTGATGTTCTCCATCGCCAGCATCGCCCTGCTCTACGCGCTGGGCCGGGTGCTGTTCAACCCGGCGGCGGGCGTGGGCGCAGCGCTGGCCTTCGCGCTGATGGACAAGCACGTGGTGCTGACCCAGGAAGTGCGCGACTACCCGATGGTCTTTCTGACCATGATCGCCATCGCCCTGTATTACGTCCGCTGGCGGCGCAGCCCGCGCAGCGGGAACGCCTTCTGGTTCGTGGCCTGGTCGGTTTTCGGACTGTACCTGCACTACTACTGCTATATGGTCAACCTGGCCATCCTCGTCCACGGCGGGCTGACCCTGCACGAGCGAACGGCGCGGCGCCACTTCCTGGCCCTCAACGGGCTGATCGCGCTGGCCTTCGCCCCCTGGCTGCCGGTGGTCATCTACCAGTTCATCGGCACGCCGGTAGACAGCGAAGTGCTGACCATTCACGGGATGCCGCTCAACCGCCACACCATCGAGTACCTGGCCAGCGAGTCCTTCGGCAAGCCCATCGCGCTCTATGCGTTGCTGATGGTCGTGGGAGCGTGGGGGCCGCTGAGTGAGCGCCTGCCGGGGTCGCTGGGCCGCCTCCCGCGCGACCGGCGGCTCTCCGGCGCGCTGCTGGGGGTGCTGTGGTTCGCCGTGCCGATCCTGATCACCTGGGCGCTGCACACGCGCTACCCGCTGCTCACCGACCGCAACATCTCGGTGATCATGCCGGCCATCGCCCTGCTGGTGGGGGCCGGGCTGGCTGCGTTCGAGCGGTTTGGGGGCGCCTTCCTCGCGGCGCTGATCCTCGCCAACGGCCTGCTGACGACCAGCGCCTACTTCGACAAGCCGCCCTGGCGCGAGATGGCCGCAGACGTCAGCGCGGCCTACCCCGGCGGCGAGCCGGTGCTGCTGGATGTCGAGGGGGAGCACGCCGCGCTGTGGTACCACCTGACGCTCGAATTGCCCGTGGATGTGCAGCGCGTCGTTAACCTGCTGCCATCCGAAGCAGAGGGCGAAGACCTGGCCGTGTCGCTCTACGACCTGCGCAAGCGCTATGGGGGCCGCTTCATCCCGCGCCTGCAACGCATCCTGGCCGAGACGGACGGGCTGTGGCTGGCTTATTGGGGCGACAAAGCCAAGAAGCACGACGTGCTCGACGCGCTGGCGGCGGGCGGATTCATCCGCACGGGAACGCTCGAATACGAGCATCACGGCTACCCGATCTACGCCTACCGTTACGACCGGGCGGACTCATTCGACGCGCCGCCCGCCGAATACGGCCCCATCGCCCTGCGCCGCGCTGCCTTGCCGGACGCCGCTCGCCCCGGCGAGACGATTCACGCCCTGCTGTGGTGGAGCGCCAGCGACCCGCCCCCTGCCGACTACACCGTGTCCGTCTTCCTGCTCGACGCGGCGGGCGCGCTGCGCGCGCAGCACGACGGCTTCCCCGCCGGGGGGGGCCGCCCGACCTCGGCCTGGCAGCCCGGTGAGATCGTCTTCGACGCGCACAGCATCCGCCTGCCCGCCGACCTGCCGCCCGGCGAGTACACAGTCGGCGTCAAGCTGTACACGTGGTGGGGCGGGGAGATTCTGCCCGCCGATGACGGCACGGAATACGCCGCAGTGGGGACGATCACGGTGCGCCAGTGAGGAGAGGCTCACCGCAGAG
>JBBIHG010000090.1:8919-13020 GCA_037447125.1 Chloroflexota bacterium
ACGCAGAGAAGAACTTACGAAGATTCTCTGCTTTTCTCCGCGCTCTCTGTGCCTCTGCGGTGATGCTTTGCCCCAGAAATGAAATGTGCCCCGTAGAAGAGGGCCAGGCTGTCATTGGGAGGCCTGCTAAGGGCCGCCCCCCTGAACGGTCCAGCCGCGACGATCATCCGTTGGTTTTGTGGGCGCCGACCACGAGGGCTGTTGCGTCGTCTTCCAGCGGACGGTGACGGTCGTCCCCTGGCCTATGCCCGGACTGCTGATGGCGATCTGGCCGCCGTAGGTCTCGACGATGGACCTGGCCAGCGCCAGGCCCAGGCCCGTCCCGGGGATGGCGCGTGAGCGCGAGCGGTCCGCCCGGTAGAAGCGCTCGAAGACGCGCTCCAGATGCTCTGGCGCGATGCCCTGTCCCGTGTCGGTGATCGTGGACAGCGCGTCCTGGCCGTCCAGGGTGATGCGCCACAGGACATGCCCGCCGGGCGGCGTGTACTTGAGGGCGTTATCCAGCAGGTTGCGGAAGACGACCGTCAGGTGGGTCAGGCTGGCGCTGATGGGCAGCGGCTCGCGCCCGACCACGTCGAGCGCCAGAGCGATCCCGCGCTCAGCCGCCTGGCCGGACAGCGTCTGGATCAGGCTCTGGGCGAAGCGGGCCAGATCAATCTGCTCGCTGCCCAGCTCGGCCCGTCCGGCGTCGAAGCGCGATAGCAGGATCAGGTCCTCGATCAGCCTGCTCAGGTGGACCAGTTCTTCGTCCAGCTCGCGGATGTACTGCTCGCGGGTGGCGGGGTCCAGGCTGGACTCCTGGCGCAGCGCCTCGGTGCGCAGACGCATCGTCGTCAGGGGAGTGCGCAGCTCGTGTGAGGTATTGCTGGCGAAGGATCGCTGTTCTTCGATCATGGCCTGCACGCGCTCAGCCATCTGGTTGAAGGCGCGAGCCACTGCGACAATCTCGTCATGTCCCTCGTAGGCGACGCGGTGCGATAGCTCGCCGCGCGAAAACCTGATCGCCGAGTCGCGCAGCTTTTCCAGCGGGCGGATCAACGAGGTGGAGAGCCAGGTACCGGCGATGAGCGCCACAGCGGTGACGGCCAGGACGCCCAGCGCCAGCCCTCGCCAGCGCTCGCGCACCGCTTCTCGGAGCACGCTCTCTGGCACGCTGAGCTGGAGGTACCCGATCAGCAGCGAGCCGTCGGTGACCGGGGCGGCAGTGAACAGCGTTCTGCGCCCGGTCTCGTCATTGCGCCGGGTTACCAGGACCGAATCGCGACTCGCGGCGATCAGTTCTTGATAGGCGCGCAGATTGTTGGGCAGGGGCCAGTTCTGGTTGGCCATCATCATCATACCCTGCCGGAAGCGTTCGCCGCGCTCAGAGGTCGAGTCGCGGCCCGTGCTGAAGAGAATCAGCCTGAAGCGCGTATCAGAGCGCGCGCTCAGGCTGTTCAGAACCTCGACAAGCATGTCCTCAGTTAGTTCGTTATCGGCCTGAGCGCGCGCAGCTTCGGTCAAACCACGGGCGATGAGGACGACCTCATTGGCCAGCCCCCGCTCGAAATCGTGGCGCGCGGCGTCGGAGATCTGCCGCCCGGCCAGCAGGGCCAAGCCGCCAAAGCCCAGCACGATCAGACCGGCGTAGGCGGCAATCAGGCGGAAGCGCAAGCTGTGCACAGTCATGGTGTCCTCACCCGGCCACGAAGCGGTAGCCCACACTACGCACGGTCTGGATCAGCCGGGGGTTGCCGGGGTCATCCTCCAGCTTCTCGCGCAGCCAGCGGATGTGCACATCGAGTGTGCGCATGTCGCCCAGCCAGTCGGTGCCCCACACCTCGTCGAAGATCTCGGCCCGCGAGACGACTTCGCCGGCCCGCGCCATCAGCAGGCTGAGCAGCTCGAACTCCTTGTAGCGCAGCGCCAGGGTCGTGCCTCCTTTAGCGACCTGGCGGGTGTCGAAGTTCAACTCGATCTCCCCGATCGCGATGATCTGCGGGCGTTTCGGGTGGCGCGCATCCATCTCCACTCGCCGCAGCAGGGCCTTGATGCGCGCGATCAGCTCGCGCGTGCTGAAGGGTTTGGTCAGGTAGTCGTCGGCGCCAAGCTCAAGGCCCAGCACGCGATCGATCTCGTCGCTGAGCGCGGTCAGCATCAGCACCGGCACCGTGCTGCGTTGGCGCAGCGCCTTGCACACTTCCCAGCCGTCCATGCCTGGCAGCAGAATGTCCAGGATGACCAGCTCGCAGCCCGTCTCGCGGGCCAGCCGCAGCCCGGTGACTCCGTCGGTGGCCGTCTGAACCTGGTAGCCGGCGGCGGTCAGCGCGCGCACGACAGGCCCGCGAATGAGCGGATCGTCCTCGATCAGCAGAATGTGGGTCACAGTGGCTCCTGTGTGCTGCAGCGGACTGCACTCATTGTGACACTGTCTGCGAGGGCGATCAAGCGCCCTTAACATGGCTTTAAGGTTATTTGAGGCGGCGATAACCACAGGGCAGGGCGAAGGCCGTAAAGTAGGGTCACTTCATTGGAGCAGCCCGGCGCAAGCCCCTCAGGCAGCCGGGCAAGGGAAACCGGAGGATAAACGGTATGCGTAAGGTGACAATGATCAGTCTGGTGGCGATCCTGGCGCTCTCGGCAGTGCTCACCGGCACGATCCTGGCCCAAGACGACGGCACAGCGACCGAGTCCACGGCCTGGCTGGGGATCAGTTTCGTCGAGACCAGCGAGGGCATCGTAGTACGGCGCGTGGTGACGGGTTCGCCGGCAGCCGCCGGCGGGTTGCTGATTGGCGATGTGCTTGTCAGCATTGATGGCGCGGCGGTCGAATCGGCGGAGGGTCTGCTCGAGATCGTCGCCAGCCACGCGCCCGGCGATACAGTCGCCATCGTCGTGCTGCGCAGCGGCGCCGAACGGACGCTCGAAGTCGAGTTGGGCACAACTCCTGCCGAGCTGCGCAGGAACTACCTGGGCCCCTATATCAGTGCCAATGTGGACCCGCTGGTGCTGGCCGAGATGGTGCTGCACGTGGAGTTGGACGCAGTTGACGGCGGCTATCAGGTGCTCGCCGGGCGGATGCGCATGGCCTCCGACCTGGAGGTGGGCGATGTGATCACCGCGGTCAATGGCACGCCGGTGAGCGAGGTAGACTGGGTCGCGCTCGTGACCGAGCTGGCTCAGTCGGATGACGCAACGCTGACGCTCACCGTGCTGCGCGATGGCGAAGAGCTGGCCATTGACAGCGCGCTGTTTGGCGGTTTCTTCCAGCGGGGGATGATGGACTGCGCTGGCGGCTTCTGCCAGGGGATGATGGAGCGCTTCGGCGGATCGAGAGGAGATAGGTTCCGCGGGCATGGCGGCTTTCGTGGCAACATGCCGCCGGTAGCGCCGGGTGCCGGGACGTCGGGCATGGGCATGGGTATGGCCGCGCCCGTCGAGAGCGGCACGCCAGCGTAGAGAACTGGCAGCGCGCACCAACAGGCATACACCACCGGGGGCTGAAACAGCCCCCGGACTGGTGATGGAAGTTCGGTGCATGGTGTGAATGAGGTGAGGAAGATGAAACAGTCGGGGCGAATTCTCCCGGCTGCGGCGTGCCCGTAGCACTGCCGCGGGCGACGCCCGTCTGGCCTACCAGGACAGCGAACTTTGACGATCTGGCCCCCGCGCTGTAAGCTGTATCCTGCAGATGGGCGGCAGCACAGGTTGTGGGGAGGCGGATCGGATGAACATCTACTTCTGCGGATCAATACGCGGCGGGCGCGACCTCCAGCCAGTCTACGCCGCCCTGGTCAATCACCTTGAGGGCCGGGGGCATGCCGTCCCCACCGCGCATGTGGCCGCGCCAGACGTGCTCGGCAACGAGCGCGGGTACTCGCCTGAAGAGATCTATCAGCGCGATGTCGAGTGGCTGGGCGCGTGCGATGCCGTGATCGCCGAAGTTACCCAGCCGTCGCTGGGCGTGGGCTACGAGATCGCCTATGCGCTGCACCAGGCGGGCAAGCCGGTGCTGTGCCTGTGCCAGGCAGGGACGCCTCTCTCGGCGATGATTCTGGGGAATGGCGACCCGCTGCTGCGGCTGGTCTTCTACCACGACGTGGAAGAGGCGCTGGCGGCGGT
>JBBIHG010000091.1:0-12971 GCA_037447125.1 Chloroflexota bacterium
CTCCAGCGCCTGGCGATACCAGTCGTTGGGGATGGGGTGCGTGTAGTCGAGGTGGATGTCGTACAGGTCGAGCAGCAGCGTCGCCAACTGGCGGGCCAGGGCCATCGCCGACAGCCCCTCGCGGCTGGTATTTTCCGCCGCCTGCCGCCAGGGACTCGCCTGGGGGACGACGATGCACTGAATCTGGTCGAAGCCGTTGGCGACCCACATATCCAGCCAGTGATGCGCCCAGTAACGGCGCTCGCCCGTCTCAATGCGGTAGTAGCTGCCCCCGTCCATCTCCACAACCGTGATCGGGCTGACCTGCCCGCCATGCCGGATCGTCGCGGCGGTGGCCACAATCGCGCGCAGCAACTCTTCTTCGGGGCCGGGCGTGCCCGGCGGATCGGCGTCGAAAACCTCTTCGGCCCGGTCGTTCGCGTCGCGGCTGAGCACCGCCGCCCAGTCCGGGCGGGGGCGACCCAGGCGCGCCGCTTCCTCGGCGACCAGCGCCTCCCAACGCTCAAGGGCCTGGCGCGCGTTGATATGGCCGGCGCTGAACTCAGAGCGGATCGCCTCCGGCAGCACACGGCGTGGCTGGGCGGGGTCGGGGCGAATCCGCTCCAGCACGATGGTGACAACGCGCAACCCCTTGCCGGCGATGTCAGGGGCGGCTTCGGCGATACCGTCCAGGCTGCCCAGTTCTTCGAGCAGGGCGCGTGTGCCTTGCGAGCGGCGTTTGGTCATAGTCGTCAGGCTCCCGCGGGTTTCATCACTCGCTCGACCAGCTCGCGCACGAAAGTCAGATAGGCGCGGGCTGCGCTTGATTGATCATCGTACATGAAGATGGACTCGCACGCATCATGCGCATAGGAAATGGCCACGTTGGTAGGGATCGGCGTCTCGAACAGGCGCGGTCCGTAGAATGCGTGGCCGCTGTAGAGGGCCAGGTTCTCGCGCTCCAGGGTGATGCGCTGGTCGTACTTGACCGGCAGGATACCGGTCAGCCGCACGGAGATCTCCCAGGTCTGCTGCACCTCTTTGATCTTCTCAACGATGGCTTGCAGGCCGATCGTCTCCAGAAAGCGCAGCTCAACGGGTATGACAATGTCCGTCGCGGCGACCATGGCCAGCGTCGTCAGGCGCGAGAACGAAGGCATGGTGTCAATCACCACCCAGTCATAGCGGTCGGCCACGCTGCGCAGAGCATGGCGCAGTCGCACGGCGAAACCGTGATCCTCAGTCAGGCGCGTGTTGACTCCATCCAGCGAGGGCGACCCCGGCACCACGTGCAAATCCTCGTCCCACGTCGAGGGGATGATCAATTGCTGCAGGACCGCCCCTGCCCGCTCCGGCCTGGCAACCAGCGCCTCGCCCAGGCTTTCGGCGCGGCTCCAGTCGCGGCGACCGGTGGTGAGCAGGGTGGCGTGAGCCTGGGAGTCGGTGTCGATGAGCAGGACACGGCAGGGCATGTCGTTGTGCCGCAGCAGCATCACCAGTCCATGCGCCAGGCTGACCGCTGTGGTGGTCTTGCCGACTCCACCCTTGTTGTTCGTCAGACAAATACTGCGCATGAGCCAGTCTCCCTGGGAAAGCCGTCAGCGGTTGGGCGCTGGACATTCAGACTTCCGATGTCTGGGAGATTTCGGAAGTCGGTAGGACTACAGAATAGCGTGATCCATATCAGCGACCACCCCCATCCCCCGGCCCCTTCCCCAAAAATGAGGGAAAGGGAGAATGATGCGCGAGTCATTCCCCTCCCGCCGCGCAGCGGGGAGGGGTTAGGGGTGGGGGGCCAACGGCGATCACGTTATTTTGCGGAGCTACCCGGAAGTCTCGTGGGGGTAGAACATTACCGCAGAGACGCAGAGGACACAGAGAAGAACTGAGAAGGTTCTTACTCATTTTTCTCCGCGCTCTCTGCGCCTCTGCGGTTCATCACCTCTCTCCCCCATACGAACGCGCCCCACGCCGGCTCACAGACCCCCTCATCCTTGGCGACTATTAGTAACAATCGGCATTATAAATTTCTGATGTTAAATCATCAAAATAAGGCACATTTAGCCCTCGTCATCCTCAACACCCGCCAGATACCAGGCTGCGCCCAGTTCCAGCAGGCGGTGCACGTGGATCGTCTTGCGCATACTCAGTCCAAAGCGCAGGCTCATCTCGATCAGCGCATCCCATAGCGGCTGGTCAATGTACAGCGTTGTGCGCTGCTGCTCACTCGCCTGGGGGTTCAGGTCGCGCAGGGGAGTGACAACCGGGCGATCCACCAGCTCGCGCAGCCCCAGGATGCCGCTGAGCGACACTGCCCCGGCAGGCAGCCGCAGATCGTCGCCCAGCAGTTCGTGCAGGTCCGCCACCAGTTGCAGCGCGGCCTCGTTGTAGAGATCAGACGCGCTGACGGCGTGATCGGCGCGGCGGGCGCGCTGGTGAGCCAGCGCCGTCATCCGCTGGTGAATGTGGCGGGCGATGTGCCCGGTGACCGCGACACGATTCTTGGGCGGGCGTCCGGGGCGGCCAGACGGCGGCCCCCCCTGCCGCTCCTTGACCATCTCCATCAGACGGCGAAAACTGCCATCGTGCTCAGCCAACATCCACACTCCACTCTCGCCAGAGCTCGTGCGCGCAAACACCATCACTCGATCTCGTCGCGCAGCCGGGCCGCGTCCAACGCTGCCGCCGAGATGCGCTCCATCCCAAACTCGACAATATACCACAGGGCTGCGCCGGCCAGCTTGACCGCCTTGCGGGGGTATCCTTTAGACAAATCATACAACAGGTCTGCCGCGTCGGGCAGAAAGAGCGCCGTCTTGCAGCCGGCGCGGTTCAGGCGAAAGTTGATCAGTTCGGCGGTTTCGGAGGGGGTGAACGGCTCTAGCGTCGAGCGTGCGGCTACCCGGTCATTCAGATCGGGCGCGTTGTGCAGGTTGAGGCGCAATTCCTCTTTGCCAATGAGCACCACCTGCAGCGGCACCAGCCCGCCTGCATTGAAATTGAACAGCTCGCGGATGATGTCGAGCTGGCGGCGAACCAACGTCTGGGCCTCATCAATCATCACGATACAGTTGCGTCCGGTGCCCAGGATATCCATGACCATGCTGCGCAGATCTTCCATCAGGCCGTCGTTGGTGCGCTTGCCCGTCTTGCCGCCCAATTCCTGAATGATGCGCCGTAGCAACTCGCGCGTGCCGGGGTGCGGGGGGTCGGGGATGTAGGCCACGACCGACGGTTCACGGACGTCGCCCGCCGTGTACGAGTTGTAGATATAGCGAGCCAGCATGGTCTTGCCCGTCCCGTAATCGCCGATGATCACGCTCAATCCCTGGCGCTGATCAATGGCGAACGTCGTCTTGGCCAAAGTGCGCGCCGTGACCCCCGCCACGTACAGATAATCCGGATTCGGTGACAGCGAGAAAGGAAACGTGTACATGCCGAACATGCGCTGCAAGTCTTCCAAACGGCGCCGCGTTACCGTTGGATCGGGTCGGTACGAGGGTGTCGCGAGCTTGGGTGTGAGTTTCGAGGTCATAGCTGGTCGGCGCGAAGCTCCCTGTTTCTGACCGGTTCAAGGATAGGCAGCGGCACGAGAAGCCACGAGAAGCGTGGAGATGGCGTCTTGTTGATCTCACCCCCGGCCTCTCCCCCTCTCATGATGAGAGGAGGCGCGAAGCGCGTCAGCACCGAGCAGAGGTGAGGTCAAGCGACCAGCCACGCCAGACTACAGACCGGCCTTACTGCCCGTCCGCCCCTGAAGCCCGCCAGGGCAGGGGAGCGAGCGTCATTCCCCTTTCTGCTCTCTTGAAAGATTAGAACACCTGTGCTATACTTGAAGAACGAATAACTTCTCTGCCGGTTACCTGACCAAAACTATACCACACTTCTGCAATGTGCCGAAATCCTTCACGCTTTAACTACATCATAAATCAAAACACGTTTTATGCGTAGGCGACGAGTCATGAAAAATGCAAATTTTCCTTCATTAGCACCGTATTTATTGACTCAGATGAGTATCAATGTTATCATTGCAACATCATAGAGGAAGCGCGTTCCTGCCTGACCGCAGAACGCACCCTCTGGATGGCGGCGCGTCGCGCGCAGCCGGGCATAAGACCCTTTGTGAGCCTTTGTTGCTGGCCACGAACTCTCTTACCGCTCTTGCCCGGATTGTCTGCGTCTTCGCCGTAAGGGACACTCTGCCCATCGGCGCGGCAGATGTCCCCGGCACCACCGCAAAGGGGTTGTCGGATGTCTGAGGCCACGCCGCCAACCAGGGACAGTGTGCTAGAGCTGTCCAAAGCCTATTCCACGCCCTACAGCGCCGTGCTGCGCGACGATGTGGTGATGGGTATCCCCCGCTACTTCCTCGAACGCTGGCTGCCCTTGCTGGGGCCAGACGCCGCCACTGTAATCAACACCCTGCGCCAGCTTGATTACCGCAGTCCCGACGACACGATCACCATCAGCGGGGAGGCGCTCGCTCGCCAGGCGGCCATGTCGCGCCGCCATCTCTATACCTGTCTGGAAGCGCCCTGGGTCTCTGCCTTCGTCCGCGTGCAGACCGGACAGCGCCGCCAGGCGAAGAACGGCACGATCATCCAGGAGACGAATCGCTACGCCGTGCGCATGGACGATCCCTTGGTGCCGGCGGACGCGGAGTACCTGTGCGCCCTGCTGCCCAAGCTCGACCCATCACCCATCGCCGCCGCCCGCCAGGCGCTGAGCATGGAGCGGCGCCAGCTTTGGGCTGCTTCCCCCCGCGACCCCGCGCCGCGCTTCCCCACCGGGCAAGCGATCACCGCACGGCAGGTCTTGCAGCGGGCCTTCCAGGGCTGGCGCGCCCCCGACCGAGAGACCCAGCAGGAATGGGCGGAAGTCGCCGAGGCGTTGCACCGCCACCTGACCCTCGTGCGCGAGGACGGGCGCACCAGCAAAGTGATCGTCCCGCAATATTTCCGGGCGCGCTGGTGGGCGCGGCTGGGGCACGACCTGGCCTGGGCCTATCTGTGGCTGCGCGGTGCGGTCTACGACAACCCCGCCGAAGGCCAGCGCCGCGATACCTGCTGGCTGCCCGCGCTCGATGTGCTGCTGGCCGCCATCGGCCGCCCGCGCGAGTGGTGGCGGCGCAACGTCGAGAACGCCCCCAAGCCTGATGAGTCCGGCGAAGGCTGGGCGCTGGCCGACTTCTTCTGCCAGCTTGAGACGCAGAAAGGCCGTGATCCGGCCCATCCGCAGCGGGTCGCGCGCCAGTTCCGCGTGGCGCTGGATGTCCCGGTCGCGCCCGAAGACCGCGCACTCTACGCCACTCTACTACGTACATGGTCAGCGCAGGGCATTGTCCTGACAGAGCACGCGCCCAACGATGGCGTCACTCGGCCCAGCCCGGCCCCGTCTGCCACAACTGTGCACACCGGCAAGGAGGAGGTGCGCCATATCCGTGCACACCGGCAGGAGGAGGCTCTGCCACAATCCGACACACTGGAAATGCCCCCGTCTGCCACAACTGTGCACACCGGCGATGAGGGGGTGCGCCACATTCGTGCACAGGGGTCTGCCACATCCGTGCACAGGAGTCCTGAGAATCGAGCGAAAGCATCTTCTAAGAAAAAACCAGTATCCTCGAATAGCAGCAAGCATCCCGTCCTCGCCAACCCGGCGGCTTCGGCTGAGGAAGCCACAGCAAGTGTTGCTGCTGCTGGTTTTTCAGAGATAGATGCTCCGGTGAAACATCTTCGGGAAATCCTGGTCGAGACATTGCGCTCCCACCCCGACACACCCTTCTGTAACGTAGCCTCGGTTCAGGTATGGCTGCGCGATTCCTGGCCAACTCCTGTCCAGCCGCACACCCCCGCCTGGATGATGGCCGTGAGCGGACGCCTCTCCCGTCGCGATCTGGTGGCTCTGATCCTGGCGGTGTGCGGAGACAAGACCGTCGAACAACCGCCGCGCTATCTGAGCTGGCTGGTGCAGCGCTGGCAGGCACTGCCGGATATTCCGCCAGTCGAATACTGGGATCGCTGGCAGATGCTGGCCCAACTTCCACTGCGCAACTGGATGGGGCAGGGGCGCTATCTGTGGCGGCAGATCGCCCAGCGCAACCGCGATCTGCTGCCCTTTGATATGGACCTGATTCTGGGTGAAGTGTTCGCCGCACCGCTCCCCGCCGGAGCGTATGCCACGCCCCCCGTCAATGCATCCCCTGCGCCGCCGATCAATGACGGGTTGGACACATACCCTGGCGACGGCACCCTGACTATGCGCGACATCTGGCGAGCGACGATGGACCAGCTCCACGCGCAACTCAACCGCACCACCTACACGGGATGGGTTGAGGGGGCGCAGCCTGTGGCCTATGCTGAGGGGGTGCTGACCGTGCGCGCGCGCAATGTCTTCGCGCGCGATCTGCTCGCCCAACGCCTCAGCCAGTCCATTGACCAGACGGTGTCGGCGCTGGCCCGTACCCCGATCACCGTGCGCTTCACGGCAGGTGTGTAGGGGAGGTGCGCTCGGCAAAGACTTCGGAAGTCTGACGTAGGGACGATGCTCTGCTGCGCCCGGTGTAGGGGAGGGTTTGCAAACCCTCCCCTACGGAACACTACTCCCTCACCTCCCGGCGTAGTACGCTAGCAGCGCGTCGCGGATCATGGGCACGCACTCGCTGGCGTCCAGCCATTCCCCAGGGCCGACGTTCCACAGGTGGAACCCCCGCACGTAGGGATCGTATTCAAGCTGGCGCGTATATTGAATCACGTCGCGAGCGATCTGCTCACAGGTGAAAGGTGCGCGCCCGTCGCCTGGCCCTGCCTCGGTTAGATAGACCGGCACAAGAAGGGCTTCAGGAAGATGTTGCAGCACCGACCCAAACAGCAGCCGGTGCCGGAAGCCCAGATACAAGCCAGACTCGGAAACTAACGTAGAGGTGTCAAGCCCGTAAGCGTGCAGAGCAATGCCGTGCAGCCGTCCGGAGGCGCACGGATTCTTGAGGGCATAGTCAAGTACAGGCAGCAGTTGGGCGAATGTCTCCGGGGTGGGTTGCCCTGCGCTGAACGAGAAGAGCAGCAGGCATTGGCCTTGCCGGTTGGCGATATTCATGGCCTCGATAGCGAAGGGCACCAGCCATTCCGCCGGAGGGAGACATTCGTTCATGATCTCATAGTAGTCGGCGTTGACGCGCGCCCAATAGGGAGCCAGGCCCGCCAGCCAACTGTGAGCTTCAGCGATGGGGTCGCGGGCCGCGTTGGGGCAATCCACCAGGTTGCCGCCGGCCAGCAGCGAGCGATAGACGGTGATCGTTTGCGGAGAGACCGCCTGGACTGCGGTGAGGATCGCCTCAGTCCCCGTGGTCCCTTTAAGCGTGCCCAGTGGCCAGCCAATCGCCTGCATCTGCCGCGCTAAATCAACGATTGGCTCTTGCTTGGCGCCATCGAGCAGATGCAACCCCATCAGCGTGCGCGGGATCAGGTCGGCGGGGGAGAAAACCACTTGCTGCGGCATGTACACAAACTGCACGACGAGGCTGTCCAGACGGTAGCCTGCGTTTAGGGGAATGGCCATGTCTTCTGCTGCCCCCGTGCTGACGCGGAAGCGCAGGCGGATGATTTGCCCGCGGTAGTAGGTCAGATCGACCGCGCGCATTTCCCAGTCGGTCCCCAGGCCAATCTGCTGGTCAATCATGAACCAGGTTGCGCCTCCGTCCAGGCTCAAGTCAACAGCGGCGAAATCGCTGGGAGGCAGCGTCCCCTTTTGGCGGAAGAATAGTTGCGCGCTCAAAGTCCCGCTGAGGTCAATGCCGTAGGCATATTCCAGGGAGCTGACTGTGCGCCGTGGTCCGCCGTCGAGCAGCCAACCGCCTCCCTCATAGGAGGTCTTGCTGTCAAAAATCCACGCACCGGATGGCAGCCAATCGTCAGCCGAATCGAACATTTCGGCGAAGGGGAGGCCAACGACGTCCAGGTCATTCTGATGGGGCAGGGGGGTAGGACTTTCCGGGCTGTTCTGGGCGGCAGCCGGGGGACGCGCAGCACTGCCCAGCCACAGCACGACGACCAGAATAAATAGCACGAGGATCCCTGGGCAGCGGCTCATGGGGGCATTGTAGCACAGAATGATCAGTGAGGTGGTGAGAGCGGCTCACCTCATTATGGGTACGGAATCACCCAGTCTTCGGTGCCGCTGCCGCTCGCCGTCCAGCCCACCAGTCCGTTGTAGTTGACCTGCCACCACAAGTAGCCGTCTACACAGCGCGGCCCGCCAATGACCGAGAAGATCGCGTCGCCGGGGATGCTGCCAACTGCGGCAGCGGCGGTGCCCGGCGCATTGCGCACCTTGTTGGGCAGGCCCGGCGTCACACGCCCCTGACCGCCAACGGTCAGATACGACGGGCGCACTCCCAGGCAGGCCGGATCGTCCAGGCCACCGGGCGCGCTGGTCGGTGCGCTGGTGGGCACGCCCCCTGCGGGCGGCGCGGTTGCGGGGAGGGCCTGATCCGCGTCATAGAGGACATACTGCCACAGCGCGTAGAGCACCTGCAGCGCGGTGAAGTTGCGCATGGTGTAGCCATAGCGCAGGTTGGCGGCGTCGAAGATGGTGGTTACCCCGGATGGTGGCGTCGAAGGATGCACGCCGTCCGATGACAGCCCGTTATTGGGCAGGCCGACCATCGCCGAGTAGTAATCCCACAGGGGTACATCATAAGCACGCGCGGTAGCGATGATCACCTGGTTGAACTCAGCCACACGGCCATCGGTAGCGGGGTTGTAGCGTTTGGGCGGGATCGTGCTCAGCACGGGGATCACGCCCATGTTCAGCGAGGTCTGCACGATGGTTTGCAGGTTGGCCTGGAAGGTCGCCGTCGGCATCCCACCGGAGTCGTTGGTGCCGAACATAATCAACGCGACGGCAGGGCGCGTCACCCGGTACTCGCATGCCAGCGGCGTTTCTCCCGATCGACAGATGCCGGGATCGGCATTGGCCGTGTTGAGCACGCTCTCTGTGCTCCACCCATTGCGCGCAGCCATGGACGATGCGACGAAGGGGTTGGCACCGCGCCCATTCGGGCCGGAGAAGAAGCTGATCGCCGTGCCCAGGTAGCCGTATTCGCCCAGTTGGTACGTGCCGCTGCCGATCTGGGTCAGGAACTGCGGCGCAGCGCTGATGCTGTCGCCTGCGCGGGTGAAGGCATGGGCCAGGTTGCCTCTCGCCAGCCCGTCGAGGAAGATGCGCCGGGTGTTTGACGACACGCCCGACACGACGCCAGTTCCCGCGGCGACCGCCGTTGGTGCGTCCTGGACTGTCCCCGTCACACGGACTGCGCCCAGGTCAATGGTCATGGTGAGATATTGGGTGGCGACCCAGCCGCTGGTGCCATCCCCCAGCACCACCTGAACCCAGGCGCTGTCCGCCGTGCGCCCGATGACGCTCAGCGGGGTGTTGGCCGCCAGCAGGGTGACGATGGTGCCCGCTGTGCCAGGGCTGGCGCGCAGGCGCAGGTTGCCGCAGGTGGAGCAGACCTGGGCCGCCGGCTCCGAGGTGGGAAGCGGCGTGTTGGTTTGGATGAACCACGGCGTGAAAGAGGGTGGGATCGTTGGCGTGGCTGAGGACGCACGAGTGAGCGCTGGCTCCAGGGTGAGCGTGGGCGCGGTTGTTGGCGTGGCCAACAGCTCTGTTGTGGGGGTTAGCGTTGGGGCGGCCGTCACCGTGACAAGCGACGCTGTCGTAGCGATCAGAGTGGGCGCGGTAGTCGCCGTGAAGATGGCGAAAGGCGTGCGCGTGAGAGTGGCCGTCAGGGGCGGCGGGACTTCTTTGGTGGGCAGCGAGGTCAGCGTTGGCGCAGGAGTGGGCGTGGAAAAGACGAATGCGGTCGCGGTAGGTGGCAGGAGCGCAGGAACGCCGGTGCGCGCCGTCGCCCAGGCGATGGGTGTGCCCAGCGTGGGTCGGAGGACGGTTGTCGGTTCCTCGTCCTCCATGCTGAATGTGCAGCCAGCAAGGGCTGCCACCACCGCGATCATTGTCAGCACTAGAATATCTCTCAGGCGGTTCATAGATGCGCTCCCAAGGTGCGCCAGGTCGGCGTGTACAACGTGCTGCGCGGGTATTGTAGCCCGGCTAACAGTAGCGCACATCTTGCCCCGGACGAGGGCTGCTGGCGAGAGGCGCTTGGGTGTATCGTACGCCCCTGTGGCGCGGTTGGCAATCGCGGCCCCGCCCCTGTAGAATGACTCCGGTCGCGTATCCGCGCCCCTGGGGCCTCAGCCCCTCATCCGGCTGCCATGACACTGACGCACATCCTGGTCTTCGCCGCCGCCGCGCTCCTTGCCCTGATCGCGCTGCCCGCACGGGGGCGCGCCTGGGCGCTGTTCGTCGCCAGCGTCGTCGCCATCTACTGGTTGCAGCCCCCGTTGACCATCCGCCGGCTGGACTTCGCCCTCCCGACGGCGACGTTGGGCCTGGTGGTGCTCGCCTGGCTGCTGACGCGCGCTCCTGACCAACGCATCACGCGCGAGGACGCCGCCGCTGCTGCCCTGATCGCCGCGCTGGTGCTGCTGCTGGCCTTCGGACGTGCCCTCGATCCTGCCTACCGCATCACCCCGTCCATGCCGCCGCCGCCGGGTATGGTCGCGCTGTGGCTGGCTGCCGGCGGGATCGCCCTGGCTGCCCTCAGCCGGATGCCTGGGGGCAGGGCGCGGCTCTTACTGGCCCTGGTGGTGGGTATCGTTGCCCTGTTCGCAGTGCTCAAGACGGAGTTGCTGGCCACGGAAGCGGGCCGTCTGTTGCGCGGCTGGACGGGCCAATCCCCCGATCTGGCCCGCGCCGATGAATTGCAGTGGCTCGGCTTTTCCTATATCGCCTTCCGCCTGCTGCACACCGCCCGCGACCGCCAGACGGGCCTGCTGCCTGCGCTGACCCTGCGCGAATACACCACCTACGCCATCTTCTTCCCGGCTTTCACCGCCGGGCCGATTGACCGCGCCGAGCGCTTCCTGGGCGACCTGCGCCCGCTGCCCGGCCCGGACGCGGCGCGCTTCGTCCAGGGGGGGATGCGCATCGCGGTGGGGGTCGGCAAGAAGTTCATCATCGCCGACAGTCTGGCGATTCTGGCCCTGGACACGGCCAAAGCGGAGGCGGCGACCTCGGCGCTGGGGCTGTGGGCGCTGCTCTACGCCTACGCCTTCCAGATTTACTTCGACTTCAGCGGCTATTCGGACATCGCCATCGGCCTGGGGCAGTGGTGCGGCGTCAAGCTGCCGGAGAACTTCAGCCAACCCTACCTCAAGCGCAACATCGCCGCCTTCTGGCAAAGCTGGCACATCACCCTCAGCCAGTGGGTGCGCTTCTACGTCTTCTCGCCGCTCAGCCGCTACCTGCTCACCCGCCCGCGCAAGCCCTCGCCGACCGCCCTGGCGCTGGTGGGACAGCTTGTCACCATGCTGGCCATCGGCCTGTGGCACGGCGTGACCTGGGGATTCGCCGTCTGGGGACTGTGGCACGGGGTGGGACTGTTCATCCACAAGGTCTACAGCGACCGCACGCGCGCCCATTACCTGCGGCTGCGCGCGCACCCGCGCCTGGGGCTGGCCGTCGAGGTGGCCGGCGTGCTGGTCACGTTCCATTTCGTGGCCCTGGGCTGGGTGTGGTTTGCCCTGCCAGATATCGGGGCCAGTTGGGACGTGTTCGTCCGCTTGCTGGGGGGCTAGACGATGCAAACCTGGCGCTGGCTCTACAAGCCCGGCAAGCCCTTCGATGGGCGCTTCATAGCCCGCGTGCTGATCAAAACAGCGCTGCTCTTCGTCGCGCTCAACGTCGTCTTCGTGCTGACCGACCCGCTGCCCGCGCTGGGCAAGCTGTCACTCTACAACCGCCTGCTGCCGGGGCGCGCCCGCCTGCCCTACGGCGAGAATCCCGCCGCCTACAACCTGAGCCTGTTCAGTCTTGAGGCCATGTTCGCTTCGCATGAGGTCGCCCGCGCCCCGGCCCGCGACGAGTTCCGCGTGCTGCTGATCGGCGATTCGGCGGCGTGGGGGATTCTGCTGCGGCCAGAGGAAACGCTCGCCGGGCAGATCAACGCCGCCGGACTGGTGGCGGCGGATGGGCGGCGCGTGCGCGCCTACAACCTGGGCTATCCCACCATGTCGCTGACCAAAGACCTGCTACTGCTCGACTACGCCCTGTCACGTACCAACGCCGATCTGATCGTCTGGCTGTTCACGTTGGAGTCGTTCGACGCGCAGACGCAGCTTGACTCGCCGCTGGTGCAGCACAACCCCGCGCCGGTTCGCGCGCTGATCGAGCGTTATGGCCTGGCGCAAGACCCCGCCGACCCGCGCTTCGCAGATCCATCCACCGGGGACAGGACGCTGATCGGGCGGCGGCGGGCGCTGGCCGACCTGCTGCGACTGCAACTCTACGGCATGCCCTGGGCGATGACCGGCATAGACCAGGAATACCCCGCCGACTACACGCCGCGCGCAGTGGACTTGCCCGCCGACGCCACCTGGCACGGGTTGCGCCAAGACTTATTCGCACCCGCTGACCTGGCCTTTGATGTACTGCGCGCCGGAATCGAGCGAGCAGGCGACGTGCCGTTACTGCTGGTCAACGAGCCGATGCTGATCAGTACGGGCGCGAACAGCGATATTCGCTACAATTTCTTCTATCCGCGCTGGGCCTATGACGAATATCGGCGGCTGCTGGGTGCGGCGCGCGACGCGCACGGCTGGGCGTTGCTCGACCTGGGCGCGGCCATCCCGGACGCGGACTGTTACACCGACAGCGCCGTGCACCTGACGCCCGCCTGCACCACCGAACTGGCTGAGATAGTGGGCGCGGCGATTGTGCAGACCAGCGGCGGGTGAGTGCGGGAGAGCAGTTTCACCGCAGAGGCGCAGAGAGCGCAGAGAAGAGCAAGAGAAGAATCGAAGGAAGATCAGGAGAGCAATTTGACCGCCAACAGGACGCTGCACGAAACGCTTTTTCACCAAATCTTCTCTCTG
>JBBIHG010000092.1:0-12867 GCA_037447125.1 Chloroflexota bacterium
CCCTCTACCCCAGCTTATACCCGATCATGCGCAGGAAGCCCTTGCGCCAGGCGATGCCTTCCTCGTCCTCGACACCCTTGCTGGCCGAGCCGTCAATGACGCCCAGGATGCCGCGCCCCTGCTCCGTCTCGGCGACGATGACCTGCGTCGGGTTGGCCGTCGCGCAGAAGATGCGCACGACTTCGGGCACGGCCTGCACTGTCTTGAGCACATTGACCGGGTAGAAGCCCTCGCCCAGGAACAGGATGAAGCTGTGCCCGGCGGCGAGCGCCTCCGCGTTCTGGATGGCCAGCGCCTGCATCGCCTCGTCCGTGCCGGTGTGACGAATCAGGCACGCGCCGGATGCTTCGCAGAAGGCCAGCCCGAACTTGATGCCCGGCACGGCGGTGACCAGCGCCTCGTGCACGTCTTCCACCGTCTTGATGAAGTGACTCTGGCCCAGGATGAAGTTGATCGGTTCCGGTTTCTGAATGGTGACCAGGCTCAGCTTGAGGTCCATCGGGGTCTCCTCCGTCTGTGTCATGGCGTGTCAAGGTGCCCTTAGCATAGCCCATTGTGGGGACGAGACACAACACCGGCCCGCAGGCTGCCAACAGCCCTGTTACACGCCCTCGCTCCTTTTGGGCAGCCCCCGCCAGATACGGTATAATTTCCAAGATTTCCACGGGATTTTTCGCGACCAAGTGGGCAAGGAAGTAAGCATGGACATCACCTGGTACGGTCATAGCTGCTTTCGGATAGCCGAGCGCAATTATGCTACTATCGTCACCGACCCGTTCGACGCCAGCCTGGGCTATGAGCCGCTGCGCCTGAAAGCCGACATCGTCACGGTCAGCCACGACGCGCCCGGCCACAGCCATCTGGACGGGGTCAAAGGGGCCAAGAGCATCATCCAGGGGCCAGGTGAGTACGAGATCGGCGAGGTGTTCATCATCGGCGTGGCTACCTACGACCAGACGCGCGAAGTCCCACGGCGCAATGTGGTCTACGTGTTTGACTACAACGCGCTGACCGTCGCCCATCTGGGCGACCTGGACCACGTGCCAAGCCAGTCCATGATTGACGCGCTGGGCCCGGTTGACATCGCGCTGGTGCCGGTCGGCGGCGGTGGCGGGCTGTCATCGGGCCAGGCGGCTGAGGTGATCAGCCTGCTTGAGCCGAGCATCGTCATCCCCATGCACTTCCAGACGCCGGCCCTGCGCAGCATGGAACTGGACCCGGTTGACCGCTTCTTGAAGGAAATGGGCATCAACACCATCGAGGCGCAGGCCACGCTGCGCGTGGCGCCTGGCATCCTGCCGGAACAGACGCAGGTCGTGCTGCTGGACTACCAGCATTAGCCCGTGCAACGCACGGCGCGGTTCGGGTGCGAGTCCTGAGTCTTGAGTCAGGAGTCGTCAGTCTGGAACATGGGATAGGATCACCGCTCAGGACTCGTGACTCAAAACCCCAGATACATCACCTGCTAGAGAAACGGACGTGAGGATGATCAAACTGCTGCTCACCTGGGACATCAAGCCGGGCCGCGACCAGGAGTATTTCGAGTTCATGGTGCGCGAGTTCGCGCCCGGTGTGCAGCGCCTGGGTCTCATGCCGACCGAAGCCTGGTTCGCCGTCTATGGGGACTGTCCGCAGATCATGATGGAGGGGGTGGCCGAAGACATCCCCACCATGCAGCAAATCCTGGGCAGCAGCGAGTGGGCCGCCCTGCACGAGCAACTGCTCGACTTCGTGGACAACTACCACCAGAAGCTTGTGCGCGCCAACACCGGCTTTCAGATCTGAGCGCGCCCAGCCGCCTCATTCCCCCCAAGAAAAGAGAAGAGCGGCCCGTGAGGGTCGCTCTTGTTGTGTGTCGCGCTGTGCTGGCGTGCCCTGACCAGCCGTCACTCGCCGGTGGCCGCGCCAGAGCCGGATGAAGTCGAGGCCGATGACGCATCGGGCTTCGCCTCGCTCTTAGTATCGCTCGTGCCATTCTCGCGCCTGGGTGGGGTGGCCAGGGTGTTGGCCCCTTTGCTGTCCTTCGCATACCAGCCCGACCCCTTGAAGACGATGCCAACCGGCTGCGGCACGCGGTGAACGTGCCCGCCGCATTCCGGGCACCCGGCCAGCGGGGCATCGCTGAAGCGCTGGCGCTTGTCGAAGCGCACGCCACATTCAGCGCATTCATAGGTATAGATTGGCATCTGCTTCCCTCAGTTATCTCACGCCAACAGTATAGTATAATCCATTTCACAGGCGGTCACAAGGAAAATCGCGTAAGAAATGCGGAGAAACGGCACAGGACGCCCTACCGCTTGAGGGCCTCTGGCCGAGACGCCGGGCTTGCAGGAGAGGGTGCACGATGCGATTGACGGAGCGCACCGATATTGTGTTGGGCATTGATGTCGGCACGCAGAGCGCCAAGTGCGTCGTGCTCGACGACTCTGGCACGCTGCGCGGCACCGGCCAGGAAGCGTACGACCTGCTCACCCCACGCCCACAGTGGATCGAGCAGGACCCGCACGCCTGGTGGGCTGCCGTGGTCAGCGCGGTGCGCCAGGCCATGCGCGAAGCTGAGATGGCGGCGGGTCGCGTACGCGGCATCGGCGTCACCGGGCAAATGCACGGCGCTGTGCTGATCGGCCCGGACCTGGAGCCGCTGCGCCCGGCGATCATCTGGATGGACCGCCGCAGCGCCAACCTGTGCGAGACGATCCTCAAGCGCGTCCCCCCCGACGTGGTGCTCATGGAAGCGGGCAACCGCCTCTCTCCGGGCTTCGCTGGGGCCAGCGCCGCCTGGTTGCGCGAGGTCGAGCCGGAGACTCTCGACCGGGCGCGGGCCATCATCCAGCCCAAAGACTACATCGTGCTGCGCCTGACCGGCGAGATCAGCAGCGAGCCGAGCGATGCGTCGGCCACGTGGCTCTACGACATCCGCCAGCGCCGCTGGTCGGAGACGCTGGCGAGCGCCTGCGGCGTGCCCCTCCAGGCGCTGCCGACTCCCCTTGCCTCAACGACCGTGGTCGGCGGGCTGCGCCCCACCCCCGCCTTCGACCTCGGCCTGCGCCCGGATATTCCGGTGGTCGCCGGGGCCGCCGACCAGGCCGCGCTGCTGCTGGGCACCGGCGTCGTCGAGCAGGGGCGCGGCTCGATCACGATTGCCACGGGCGGTCAGATGACCGTCGTCTCGACGCGGCCCATGATTGACCCCTACCTGCGCCTCAACACGTTCTGCCACGCCGTGCCGGGCCGCTGGTACACGATGGGCGCCATCCTCAACGCGGGGATCGCGCTGCGCTGGTGGCGCGACGTGCTGGGCGGGCGCGGGACCACCACCTACCATGCGCTGCTGGCCGAAGCGGCGCAGGTGCCCGCGGGTGCGGAGGGGCTGTTCTTCCTGCCCTATCTGGAGGGGGAGCGCACGCCGTACATGAATCCCAACGCGACCGGGGCCTTCGTTGGGCTGACGCTGCGGCATAGCCAGGCACACATGACCCGCGCTGTGCTGGAGGGCGTGGCCTTCGCCTTCAAGGACTGCCTGCTGACGCTGCGCGAGGCGGGGCCGGTGCCCGATCATTTCCTGGTGGGCGGGGGCGGCGCGCAGGGCGGGCTGTGGCGGCAGATTCTATCGAGCGCGCTCGGTGTGTCGCTGCAGACCGTCGAAGGGGCCGAGCACACGGCGACCGGCGCGGCGATGTTGGCCGGGCTGGGCGCGCGCGTCTTCTACGACCTGGCGCAGGCGGTCGCCAGCGTCGTGCATTACGGCGCGACCGAGACGCCCTGCCCGACAGATCAAGCCCTCTACGCCGCGCAGCACGCCCGCTACCAGGCACTCTATCCGGCGCTCAATCCCACGCCGTGAGGGAAAAATGTTCTTGGTTTTTGGTGATTGGTTCTTGGTAAGAACGCCTTGATCTGGCGCTGGTTCTACCAACAGCCATTAACCAACCACCAACGACTCCGCGATCACGCATCGGGCGGGGATACGTCTCGCCGCGACCAGCGCCGCCAGCCCCACCAGCCCACCAGGGCGATGACAATCAGCGCCGCCAGCCGGATCGCCAGCCGCAGCGGGTCGGTATCCGCCACCAGCACGACGAGCAGGGCCAGCCCCACCAGCGCGATCAGGCCCACCAGCAGGCGCTCGCGTTCGCCTTGCAGCAGAGCGACGCGCGTGTTGAGCACGCGCAGCATCAGGTCCATGCGGCGCAGCGTGCCGTCAATGTAGTGAATGTCGGCCCGCACCTGTGCGTGCAGCGTCTCCAGCCGGCTGACCTGGGCTTCCCAGATGGTTGGCGCGGCGTCCCACAGGCCGCTGCGCATCAGCGCCAGCCGATACTCGAGGGCCAGCGTGTGCAACTCCTGGGCCACCGCGTGCGTCTCGGTGAGGTCAGCCAGCACCGCGCCATAGGTCGCTTCGAGCGTGTCTAGCTCAGCTTGCAGGGGTGTGAGAGCGCGCACGCCGCCCAACTGATCCGGCGGCCCCCACGCCTGGGCCGCCTGCATCACCTTGTCCAGCGCGGCCTGCTGCTGGCGCGCCGCGCGCGAGGCGTGATCGCTGTACGCCTGCAGACGGTAGCGGGCCTGCACCGGGTACCAGTCAATCTGCGGAGCCTGCGCGCGCAGGAAAGCATCGGCCCGCGCCTGGGTGCGCGCGTCGGGGTAGACCAGCATGTGCGGCTGGTCGGCGCTGCTCAGGCAAAGCACGCCGAAATGGGTCTTGATCGCTTGCAGGCGTTTCTGTTCGAGGTCTTCGGGGGGGCGCGGGGCGATGCCGCACCAGTAGCGGGTCATGTGCAGCCAGGTGGGAGTGTTCGACGAGCGGTTGAGCACCTGGTCGAGCATGGCCCAGGTGCCCTGATCGTGCTCTCCGGCGCGGGTGACTGCTAGGCGCAGCACGAGCATGTTGCGCAACGCATAGGCGTCGAGCATGGCGGTCGCATTGGTCAGCCCCTGGAACGGCGTCATAGCGGCCAGCGGCTGCGGCTCGTCCGGGGGCGCGCCCTGCCAGGCGGGGATCGCCGGCAGCGGCGGGGCGGGCAGCGCCAGCCAGCCGGCCAGCGTCTCCAACTGGCGGCGGGCATCAGTCACGAAGGCGTCGTGCCGGTCGCGGCGGCGGGCGTCGGTGTCGCCCGGCGCTTCGCGCAGATAGAAGTGAGTGGCCTGGACCATCGGCTCGCGGATGAGCATAGACATCTGATTCCCTGTCAGAAAATGAGACTGCCCCTGATTACCAGCTATCGGGTTTACGGAACGTCCCTTTGTCGTCGGTCAGTTCATCGGGAAACTGACTCTGGCGCAGCGCTTCCAGGGTCAGCGGCTTGCAGAAATCGGCATGACGGCTTAGGGCATAGCTCGCCTTGACTTTACGATAATCAATGTCGCCATGTTCGTCGCGATACCTGGGGCTGTTGATGTGTGGATTGAGAATGCCTATCTTCTTCTTCATAAGCACGCGCACCATGCGAACTGGTTCAGCCAGATCGGAATCGTTGGAGATAATCACGGCCATCTCGTAGTTGTCGGTGAAGGCATCGTAAAGCAGGTGCGACGCCAGATTGACATCCGACCCTTTTTCTTGGGTATATAACACCTGTACGTATTCCAGACTGCCGTCAGGTCTTGGGTTGGCTTTGGGAAAACTCCGCACGTAGCTGAGGAAGGCACCTTCAATAATGGTGAGATTTGGAATTGTCCTGAGCGCCCGCAAGTACATCTGCTGGCGCACAGGCTGCGTCGGATCGTTGGGACGCGGCTTGACCAGACCAGTGAACACCTTGATCTGGTTGATCGTATTGTTGGTAAGCATAACTTCGCACAGCCTGGCGAGATCTAGCCACCGGTAGGGAGTATTCCTGGTGCAGCCATAGTAGACGTTGAAGGCATCTACGTACACGTTGGTAAGGTAGGGCATGGCGGCTCCTTAAACGGCAAAAGCCGCTTGCGCGGCTTTGCACTCTGTCGCCGAAGCGGACAGAGGGGGTATGCCATTATTATAGAGCAGATATGCTTTGGAGCGCAATAGTCCGCTCACCGGAACTTCAGCACAGGCGCAATGGCGGGCGTCATTGTCGCCCGGCGCTTCGCGCAGATAGAAGTGAGTGGCCTGGACCATCGGCTCGCGGATGAGCATGGCGGACCTCTTGGCTAACATGCCGGTACGGTGAGCCGAAAACCGCTCTCTTCAGCCCTGCAGGATTCCCCGTTTGGGCCAGGAGTTCCTGGAGACATTGACTCGCTGTGATGAGAATACCGCTCTTTTCGTCATTGGCACACGCACAACTGTGCATGGGCCTGGCAGATCGAGATCCCCAGCGGCAGGGGGCGTCATGTCAGGGGCTATGAAGCGCATTGCCCCCCATCCCGGCTCGCAGTACAATCGAGTCAGCATACGCTACCCCAGATCGGGCGGGCCAACCATGATCACACGTCTTCTGCTGATTGACGCCGACATCTCGTTCATCGTCACGCTCAAGCAAGCGCTCGAAAGCACAGGCCAGTTTCGCGTCAACCTGGCGGCCAATGGCCAGGCGGCGCTCGAGGCACTGCTGCATAGCCAGTATCACGCCGCTTTGGTGGACCTTGAGCTGGCTGATATTGATCCCTACGAGCTGGTAGACCTCATTCTTCAGGCCAGGCCAGACCTGCCCGTGATCATGATGCCCAGCGAGGAGCACGAGCTTACCTATGCCCAGATGATGAATGTCCAGGGCGCGCTGACCAAACCGTTCACGGCGCGCGAGCTGATCGCGTATCTGCGGAGACTCCTCGAAGGCGCTTCGGCACCCGCTGTCGCGCCGCGCGACGAGTTCTCCGCGCCAGACATGCCGCCGGTCATCCAGGCTTCGCTGGGCGCGCCGGGCGAGCCACCCGATGAGCGTGGGCGCCGGCCCACCGAGCTTTTCAGCGAGGAAGAGCGCGCTCAGATCCGCCAGGGGCTGCAAGACCTGGAGGGGTTCGGCGCGCTGGTCGCGGCGTCTGAGGGCGAGGAAGCGGACACCTTGCTGTCGGCGGCGGACGACATGCTGACCGAAGCGGAACTGTTCGACCGTCTTGGGGCTAGGCAGCTTGACCGTCTCCAGGACGACCGGGGCGGCGACTGGGAGACCATCGCGCCGCAGACTGCCGCGCCTTCAGGGGCCGGGGAACCGCCCCCCACCCGCGCGCTGGCCTGGGACGAGGAAGAAGCGTCTGGTACGACATCTCCGTTGGCCTGGCCGGACGAGCCGCCGCCCACGCGCCGGATTGCCTCCGCCGACGAACCACCCGCTACTCGCCTGCTCGACGATGACGAAGAACCCGAAGAAACGCGCCAGTTGGCGGAAACTGACACGTTGGAGACGCTGCTGGATGCGCGTGAATGGCCGGAGCGCAGCGCGCCCCACGATGAGCCGCCCGTAGAGACAGGCGACACGCCGTCCGTGCCAGTGCACGATCTGGACGGCATGCGTCAGTTCCTGGCCACCGACTACAGCGCGCATGATCCGAGCGAGTTCGGTGATGTGCTCGATGCAGTGGCGCGTCTGTCGCCGGATGACTATGAGCTTTCGCCGGACGATCGTGCTTTCCACGACCTGGTAGAGTCGCTGCGCCCGCGCGATGCCCCGCAACAGCGGCGCACGCGGCTCGACGAACTCCTGGCCTCCATTGCTGCCGACAAGAGCGAGGCCGAGGGACTCGCCGACAGCAGCGCAGCCATTGACTACGTCCTCGACGCGCTTCGCCGCGCGGGGCCGCCCGCCCAACCTGAGCAAGAGCAAGGGGACGAACTGGCGCAGGATGAGACCACGATCGGCGACGTGATTGACGGGCTGTTCGAGCCGTCGTTCGAAGGAGTGCTGGCTGCCCTGGCTGGCGAGGAAGTTGCCGATGAGGAGTACGATGAGCCTGCCTACTCCCTGTTTCCGGGGCTGTCCGCCCAGCCTGCTGCCGCCGATCAGATCGCGCCCGATGCGCTGGTTGAGGACGACAGCCCGGCCTGGCTGACCGAACTGGGCCTTGATATCGTGCCTCCTCCGGATAAGCTGGCACCGCCTGAAGCGCCTGCCGAGCCACCGATCATGCCGCAGGACTCGCGCCACTACCCGGCGACCACAGCGCTCGCCGCCGTGGCCCATGCCGAAGATGGGGATGTCTTCTCGCTCGCGCAACTCCTGGAGCAGATTGAGGAGCAGCTTCCGTCTCTGCCGGCGCGGCGGCCCTCCCTCAAGCCGCTCCCGTCGTGGGATACGGACGCCGGGCTGGGCGATGAGCGCGATCTGGCAGCGATCTTCGATGAGTTGGAAGGGGCTGGGACCTCGCTGCCCTCTCCGTCGCTGGAAGATACGCGCCCCGCTTCCAGGCCGGACGCGCACCCCGAAGCGACGGATGCCCTCGGCCTGGACGTATTCTTCATGGCTCCGGATGCTCCTGCGCCCGGCGAAGAAGCCTTCCCCGACGAATTGCGCGACCTGGCCGAGGCCGCGCAGTCAGCCTCGGACACTCACGTCTCGGAGGCGAACATCGCCGCCCTGTTTTACGCCGGGGTGAGCTACGACGCCTCCGAGGAGGCGTGGGACTTCGCCGAGCCCCCCGATCTGGAGCCGCTCCAACTGCCCTATGACGAGGAGCCAGGATGGCTGGAACCAGCCGAGGAAGGCTCGCCCCTGGCCTTTGACCTGGCAGCGGGCGAAGAGCTATGGCTGGAGCCGGCCCAGCAGGAGGAAGCGCCACCGGCCTGGGATGAAGTCAGCGAGCCGACAGAGCCGCCGGCAGCAGAGCCGGCCTTGGCTCCTCCAGGCGCTGCTGAGGAGAGCTCTCCGGCGTCAGAGATTCAGGCCGTCCCGCTGGCACTAGGCCAGGACGCCGCCGAGGATGACATCGTCCAAATCGCGGTGGACCTGACCCAGTATTCGCTGGAAAGCTCGGCTCAGGCGACTATGCTCAGCCGTCCGGGGCGTCTGCTGGCCCGCGCTGGCGACCTGCCTGAGGACGCCATCACTCGTCTGTTCAACACGGTGGACAACGCCTGGCGGACCAGCCCCGCGGCCTCCGACGCGTTGATTCGCTACATCGCGCTGCCAGACGCGGGCGAGTTCCTGCTCTACAGCACCCGTGTCGAGGCGGACATGACGCTGAGCATGGTCTTCGGGGCCAGCACGCCGCTGCGCACCATCCGTCGCCAGGCGCGGCGGCTGAGCGAATCGCTCAACCTGATGCCGGAGCTGCCCGAAGCGCCTGCCGCGCGCACCAGGCCGCGCCGTCCTGAGGGCCTTGCAGCCAGGCTGGACTCCGTGGCTGAGGTCGCGGTTCAGGCCGAGGCGGAAGCGCCCGCTGAGAGCGCCGTCGTCGAGGCCGACATGGGCCCCTATGTGAGCTACACCTGCCTGTGGGCCCCCCACGACTCCCGCCTGGAACTGCGCGGCGAGTTCGCCGACTCGCTCGGCGACTGGATTGAGGACGCTGTCGCGGCGGATCGCTGGCGGCTGGAGGCGCTCAACGTGCAGACGGACTACGTGCTGGTGTCGGTTGACGTGCCACAGACGGTCCGCCCGGACCAGGCCATTGCCCACCTGATGGCCGAGACCGCACAGCGCAGCGCCGAGGAATTCCCTGATCTGGCCTACGGACAGCCGCTGTGGGCGGACGGCTACTACTTCATCACGCCGCCGCGCGACCTGACTGACCGTGAGATTGTGCGCTTCCTGGCGCTGCAGCGCCAAAGCTGATCTGACGGATTGTTCACAGCGCAGCAAGACGGCCCACCCCGCGCGGGATGGGCCATCTTGTTGTTGGTGTTATTGGCGCGTGTGGGCTAGTTCAGCCTCGTGGCCGAGCCGGTCAGCACCCACTGCACGTAGGTAGCAGCGCCGCCCACAGCGGTGATCGTCACCTGGCCCGTGCGCGAGTCGTAGGTCACTTCGCGGTCCACGAGTGTCTGGCCGCACGAGAAGATCTGCCCGCCGGTGAAGAACTGGATGTTCTGCGTGCCCGTGCCGAAGCAGGACGCCGTGATGACCAGGCGCGCCCGCCCACCCGACAGCGATGGGTTCTGGTTCATGCCGGTGATGTCCCAACGCACGCGGTCTTCCGTGTCACCGCCGGGGTACGAGACGAAGTCGGTGCTCGAGGCGGTGCTGTCCAGCGGGATGTTCAGCGGACTGTTGAAATTCGCATCGGGCGGGGCAGTGGGCACCGGCGCCGTCGGTGTATAGGTCGCTGAAGGCGGGGGCGGCGTGTAGCTGGGCGTGTAGGTATAGGTAGCGGTGGGCGGTGGCGGCGTGAAGCTGGGTGTGTAGGTCGCCGTCGGCGGGGGCGGCGTAACCGTGTAGGTCAGCGTCGGTCCGCCCGGCGTGTAGGTGGCTGTGGGGGTCAGCGACGCGACGTAGGGCGTGATAGTGCTGGTCGGCGTATAAGTGTACGTGAGGGTAGGGCCGCCCGGTGTGTAAGTGGTGGTGGGCGTGTAGATGGGAGTCGCCGTATAGACCGCGCCGGTCGGCGGCGCGTAGCTGGCGATGGGCAGCGCCGAGCAGTCGCCCTGGGCCTGAGTGGCGGCGATGCCCAGCGACACCCAGCCGAGCTGGCCGTTGTAGACCACCTGATACCACGAATAGTCGCCGTTGTGCCCGGTAGCGGGCAGCGTCACCCCGGCAGGGGCCACCGCCTGCGGTGCGTAGGCGACGCCCGGACCCGGACGCACGTTGACCGGGCTGACCACGTAGACCACGCAGGACGCCGCGGCCTGCCCCGGCGTCGGCTGGCCGGCGGGCTGCGCTGTGGCGGGCGCGGCCAGGTCGCCTGCGTCGAGGGCATACTCCGGCGCGGCATTCCAAACGATGCGCACCTGCTGGATCGCCTCACCCGGCTGGAGCGCGAGCAGGAAGCCCATCTGGGCGGGCAGCACAGTTGACAGCGAGGGCAGCTTGCCCGGCGCAAGCGCCAGCACAGGCTCGCCATCGTCGGCCTGGCTCAGCGCGAGATCGGGCAGGCCGAGGGTGGGCAGGCCTGGCAGCACCAACTCCTCCACAAGCAGGGACATCGGCCCCGGCTGCGGGCTAAGCTCATAGCGCAGCGGCCCCGTGCCGGCCTCGACGATCGTCTCGCCTGGGGCCAGCAGCTGCGGCTTCACCGCGTCACTACTGATCAGCAGCAACATATCGCCGGAACCTGCCGTCGCCTGCAACACCAGGGTGTAAAGGCCGCTGCGGGCCGCCGTGATTTCGACCAGCACATTGCCATCGGCGCTGGGACTGAGCGCAAAGGGCGTCTGGTCGGGGTCCAGCAGCACGGCGCTGAAGGCAAAATCGGCCAGGCGCGTCAGCCGGAGCTGAAACAAGTCGCCGGCGAGCACGGCGAAGGTGCGCGTGAGGGTCTGGCCAGGGGCGAGAGTCAGCAGGAGGGGATCGTTGTAGGCAATGTCGCCGTTCTCCTGAGCGAGGGCGACCGGGATTGGGGCCACGACGCTGACCCACAACAGACTGAGCACGAGCAGGGCGATGATGGCCTGATGTCGGTAGCGGTGGCGGTGACGAGTCATGATGCAGAGTCTCCCTGTGAGGTCCGGTGTGGATGCGGCGCCGTCGCTTTGATGGCGCGAGGCTGGCCTGAGTGTAGTGCAATCCGATTTTATTTGTCAAATATTTATATAGCTAATTTATTATTTGTAGACCATAAAGCCAGGCGCAGGTGAGCCGTCACCCCACAACAAGACGCCCCAGTCAGTGGCCGGGGCGTCTTCTAGTGCTTTCTAGCGATGCTCGTGGCTATTGGGCGTTGCTGATCGGCAGCGCCCTGCCGCCCCACACTGCGTCGAAGTTGGGCCCCATCGTGCCACGCGGCACGTAGAGCACATCGCACACCCACACGATCTTGTAGTACGCGCCAGTCGCGTCTGTGCCCAATACCCAGGCGGTGTTGCCGGCCGGGATCGTGGTATAGGGAGCGACCAGCTCGCCCGGCGCCCAGTACAGCGGCGCGTCCCACACGAAGGTGCCCACCACCGAGGACGCCGTGATCGGCATGAACTGGTCGCAGCCGGGGATGCTGGCCACGCCAAAGTCGTCACCGCCGCAGGTGAAGTGGACCTCGGTCCTCCACAGCTCGTGCTGGTGCCTGTCGCGCAGGGTGACGACCAGGGTCAGCACCCTGTCCGCGGGCATGGGGAACGAGCCGGTCTGCAGGCCGCGGTCGTTGAGGTCGTAGACAAACCAGTCGTTGTCGAAGGCGGGATTAGGCGCAACACGTGAGAAATACTCATCCATGTAGACGACGCCGGCGAAGTCTTTGACGATGGTATCGGCGTAGTAGCGCTCGCCCGGCGTCAGGTTGCGGAACGCCACCTCAAAGCCCGTCTGGCCGCTGAGGCAGCCCGACGAGATGCGGCCTATGACGAGCCATTGCTCGCCCGCCGCGTGAACCTGCCCGACCTGCGGCGCGTACGCCAGCGCCAGCACCAGCCCAAGCAGCACGACAAGTGATACAACCCGAATTCTGAAGCGCATGTTGCTCTACTCCTTCCAACTCTCCACACCACTTGTCAGGCATTCTTCATCAGACCAAGATAATCTTAATTAACATTATACGTGGTATCTGTCCCCATGAATCGTTTGAAACTCATAACCTACGGCAAGCGTAGCCTAAACGTGGGATGAGAGCATGGCAAACGAAGCGCCCCAGAGGGTGTCTGGGGCTGGAGAGGCGCGGTCTCAAGTCCCTCGCTCCAGCAGAGCTATAGAGGGAGGTTTAGGCGGAGAGACGTCAGTCAACTAACCAGCGGGCCGATCCAGATGCGCGACGATACGCGCAATGACCGCGTCTGGAGCTTGCTCTGTTTCGGCACTCGACACACGAAGGGGTGGTGACATGAGATTATCTCCAACCGCCGGGGGGAAACACCGGCGAGAGGAG
>JBBIHG010000093.1:0-12534 GCA_037447125.1 Chloroflexota bacterium
GGCATCGCCGGGCTGTTCGTGTTGCTGGGCTGGCAGGACGCCCGGCTGGACCTGCTCGCCCTGGGACCGCGGCGCTGGCTGGGCGTGCTGGTCAGCCTGCTCGGCGCCTACCTGCTGGTCACGGCGACCTCTTCGCCACAACAGCGCCCGCTGGCTGGCTGGCTGGGCGGCAGCGTCCCGCCACCGCCGCCGCCCGAACCCCCGCGTATGCCCGGCGATCCGCCGCCTTTTCGCGCGCCGGGCCGCGCCCTGGAAGAGCCTAGCGCGCTCCCCATACTGCCGCCTGGCCTGCGCTATGTGTTTGGCGTGCTCGGCGTGGCACTGCTGGGGATCGCCTTCGCGCTCGTCTTCTACTACACGCTCGGCTGGGTGGGTGACAATCACCCGCCCTACCTGCCCTGGTGAGGCCCACGGCCCCAGAGGAACCGTGCCATGTGTCTGCTGGTTGCCATTCTCGCCTACTTCCTGCTCATCCTGTTCCTGTCCACGCTGCTGTTCCCCATGCCTGTCAACGACTCGGGTGTGGTGCGCTACCGCACGATCCCCTGGGTGACGCTGCTGCTGATTGTGATCAACACGATGGTTTTTGCGCTGTGGATCGCGCCAGACCTTTACGGCCAGCAGGAAGCTGGCATCGCCATCCAGCCGACCTTCGAAGACTACGTGGGCAAGGTCAATACATACGGCTTCAACGAGCAGACTCTGCGCCAGGGGACGGGCATCGTGGCGCTCGCCACTTTCTCGTCCATGTTCATGCACGCCGACTTCTGGCACCTGTTCGGCAATATGGTCTTCCTGTGGGCATTCGGGCGGCGCGTGGAGGACGCCTGCGGCTCGTGGCGCTTCTTGCTGTTCTATCTGCTGGCGGGCATGGTCGCCAACGTGGGGAGCGTGCTGTTCAACCCCAAGCTAGACACGTTGCCTTCGATCGGGGCCAGCGGCGCCATTTCGGGGGTCATGGGCGCCTACCTGCTGCTGTTCCCTGGGGCATGGGTCAACAACCTGTGGGGCCTGGGGACGATCCTGCGCGTCCCTTACGCGGCGATCCGCAAGCTGACCACCAGCGACCCCGACTACAAGTTCTGGCGCTGGACGGTGCCCCTGCCCGCCTGGCTGGTGCTGATCTGGTTCGTGGTGCGGAGTTTCCTGCCGTCGCTGGAAACCATTCGCAGCGGTGAGGAGATTCAGGGCATCAATCACCTGGCGCATCTGGCCGGTTTCCTGGCGGCGCTGACCGTCTTCTTCTTTGTACGCAAGGACCTGCTGCTGCGCTATCTTCACGGGCGCTCACTCTAGAGGCTGTTATGAACTTTGGCAGGCGGGTAGCTCCCGTGCTTGCCCCCCCATCCTCGGTCCTTCCCCCGCAAGGGGGGAAGGAAGAAGCCCGCCCTGGCCCCTTCCCTCCGCTTGCGTGGGGGAAGGGGTCGGGGGATGGGGGGCGTCTACCCGGCAGAAGTGCATAACACGCTCTAGAGCGGCTGGCTGTCCCCCACCGCCCCCCCGTTTGAAGCAATGCCAGGGCAGCGCCTTCAGCGTCGTGGGGCGCGCGCAGGAGTATCCGCGCGTTCGTACGTTTTCCCCCAATACCGGTTGCACTCAGGGACTATTCGTGGGTAGCATTCATCTCATCCTGGTCTCTACTCTCTGCGCGAGGATAAGCATCATGGCCAAGCACATCGGCATTCTGACCGCAGGCGGCGACGGCCCCGGCCTCAACGCGGCCCTGCGCGGTGTGGGTAAGGCGGCGTTGGGCGCTTATGGCATGAACGTCATCGGCTTCCGCGATGGCTTTCGCGGGCTGATGGAGAACCGCACGATGCACCTGGACCGGGCGGCGCTGTCGGGCATTCTTACCTTTGGCGGCACCATTCTGGGCACCAGCCGCGACAAGCCGCACCGCATGCCGATGGGCGACCAGGAAATGGACATGACCGAAGTCATCGTCGGCAACTACCACAAGCACAACCTGGATGTGCTCGTCTGTGTGGGCGGCGGCGGCACGCAGAAGAACGCCTATCGCCTGATGAAGCACGGTCTGAACGTGATCACGCTGCCCAAGACGATTGACAACGACGTGGCCGGCACCGATGTCACCTTCGGCTACGACACAGCCCTGGGCATCGCCACGGAGGCCATTGACCGCCTGCACAGCACGGCGCACAGCCATCATCGCATCATCGTCGTCGAGGTCATGGGGCACAACACCGGCTGGCTGGCCCTCGGGGCGGGCATCGCCGGCGGCGCCGACGTGATCCTGATCCCCGAAATCCCCTACGACGTGGAGAAAGTCGCCGAAGCCATCCTGGAGCGCTACCGGGGTGGCAAGGCCTTCTCGATTGTGGCCGTGTCGGAGGGCGCTATACCAAAGGAGTCCGCCGCCGCCCTCGACGAGGCCAACAAGGAGGTCGCCAGAGCCGAGAAGAGGGACGACGCGGACAGGTTGGCCAGGGCCGAGGCGCATCTGGCCAAGCTGGAGGCTGGGCGGTTGGGCAACACGGTGCGGCTCACCCAGCAGCTTGAGCAGCTCACCCGCCTGGAATCGCGGGTGACCATCCTGGGTCACCTGCAGCGCGGCGGCACGCCCTCTGCCGCCGACCGGCTGCTGGCAACGCGGCTGGGCACGGCCTGCGCCGACCTGATCGCCCAGGGCGTCAGCGGCGTGCTGATCGCCGCGCGCGGGGATGGCGTTGAGCCGGTGCCGCTGGCCGAAATCGCCGGGCGGCGCAAGACCGTCCCGCTCGACCACCCCTGGCTTGAGAGCGCGCGGCGCATCGGCACCAACATGGGAGATTAGCCTCATGGGCGCGCGCCTTCCCCTGACGATCGTTCCTGGTGCGAGGAAGCTATGATCGCCATCCTGGCCGCGTTGTGGATCGCCGGGGCGCTGGCGCTCGCCGTCCTGGCCCTGGCCTACGCCGCGACGGTGCCCCTCATGCGCCGCCGCGAGCCGGACCCGCCCGACTCGCCCACCCACCACGACCTGCCTGGCGAAGAGGTGCGGTTCCCCAGCCGCGATGGGCTGTTGCTTGGCGGCTGGTGGATTCCCGCCGGCGGCGATGCGCGCGGCACGGTAGTGATGTGCCCCGGCCAGAACGGCAGCCTGGACAAAGACATCCCCCAGACGGTGCCGCTGCAACGGGCGGGCTTCAACGTGCTGCTCTTCGACTTCCGCGCGCACGGTCGGTCGGAGGGTGAGCTGGTGACGCTCGGTGCGCTGGAGCAGGCCGACCTCTTCGGCGCGCTCGATTACATGGAAAAGGAACGCGCTGTGAGGCGGGCGGGTGTGCTCGGCTTCAGCATGGGCGCGGGCGTGGCCCTGCTGGTCGCCGCGCAGGATGCGCGCGTGGCCGTGCTGGTCGTGGATGGGGCGTTCCCCCGGCTGGCGGGCCTCCTGCAAAGCTACCTGCGCCGGCACGGCGTGCCGGGGCCGCTGGCGGGTGGATTCGCCCGGCTCGTGCTATGGGTGGCGTCGCTACGCGCGGGCTACCAGATTTCCCGCGCCAACCCCATCGCCCTGGCCGATCGCATCCGTGCGCCGGCGCTGTTCATTCACGGCGAGCGCGACCCGTTCGTCCGCACGGACGAAGTGCGCGCGCTGGCCGCGCGCGTGGCCGGGCCAGCGGAGGTATGGTCGCTGGCGGACTGCGGTCACCGCGAGGCGAACAAGCGCCACCCAGATGAGTACGCTCAGCGGGTGGTGGGCTGGTTCGCGCGCTATTTGGCGGATGGTGCGTAGGGTCATCCAACCGCTTCAAGCGGGAGCCGGCGGGAGAGGCGAAAACACAAGACTTCCGAAGTCTGGCAGACTTCGGAAGTCTGATCTTCGGGCCGGGGACGGCGGAGCAGCGCCCCTAGCGGAAAGGCTCGTGCGCCTTGCGCCCGTAGACGCGCTCATAGGCCTGGCAGTAGGGGCACAGGCCGCCCTCAACATACTTGACGAACCAGAAAGCCAGGCCGCGCCCCTTGCGGCGGGCGCGCGAGCATATCGCGCACTCGACGCACTTCTGCGCCATCTCGCGGTCCTGGTCGGTGATGACGTATGCGTTCATGGAATCTCCTCCTCGACTCAGCTATGGATAAGTACGCACTGGACGCCTGGGGAGTTGCGCGGCAGGGCGCGGCTGCTGTGCGGTTAAGCAGAGTGAGGGGAGAGGAAAGGCAATTGGCTCGCCGAGTCATAAATTGGAGTATAATACCCATAAGCTGCTCGACTGGCCTGGCGCCCAGCCCGCCGGCCAGAGAGCGACCGGCGAGATGCGCGACTCGACCCATCGCGCATAGCAAAGGCGGAACAGGATGGGGGCGGATATTCTGTTTGTCGAGGACAACGACGATCTGCGCGCCAACGCCACGCTTATCCTGGAGATGGAGGGGTACACGGTCATCGGCGCGCATGATGGTCGCCTGGCGCTCGACCTGGTCGAAACGGGCATCCGGCCCGACCTGATCATCAGCGATATCATGATGCCGCGCATGGACGGCTACCAGTTCTTTGAGGTGGTGCGCCGCCAGCACCCCCACCTGCGCCCGGTACCGTTCATCTTCCTCACGGCGCGCGGATCGCGCCGCGACATCGCCATCGGCAGACTGCTCGGCGCTGATGACTACCTGGTCAAACCCTTCGATTCGGCTGAGCTGCTGGTTGCGGTGAAGAATAAACTGCGCCGCGCTGCCGAGATGCGCGAGGTGGCCCACGAAACCCTGGCCCACGCTCGCCGGACGCTTATCCAGCTTCTGGCTCACGAGTTGCGCACTCCTCTGACCTACGTGACCGGCGGGTTCGCTCTGCTGGCCGAGGAACTGGAGCGGCAGCAGCCTGGCCTGCTCACCGAGGATATTCGCGTCAGCCTGGAGCTGATCCGGAGCGGCACGCAGCGTCTCAACCGGCTGGCCGAGCAGGCGGCGCTCTACGCCCAGATCGCCAGCGGGCAGGTCGTCAGCCAGGTGCAGTCCGCGTCGGCCCGCCTGAACCTGATCTTCCTGGTGCACGACGCGCTGTCGCTGCTGACCGACATTACCAACGAACATACGGTCACGGTGCAGTACGCCCACCCCGGCGACGAGGCTGTTTGCGTGGCGGGGCTGCGCGGGCTGCTGGTCACGGCGATCAGCGAAGTCGTCCGCAACGCCGCGCAGCACTCGCCGGCGGGCAGCACCATCACCATCCTGCTCGACCGCACGGAGACGCAGGCCGTCCTGACGGTGGCCGATCAGGGGACAGGCATTGACGAGAAACAGCAGGCGATGATCTGGGATCTGCTGATCCAGCTTGAGCGCCCCGCCGGGGACTATCAAGGTGTTGGCCTGGGCCTGCCTCTGGTCAAAGGGATCGTCGAGGCGCACAACGGCACCATTGACCTGAGCAGCGCCCCCGGCTCAGGCACGCAGGTGACCATCCGCCTGCCGCTCATCCCGCCCGAATGATGGCGGCCCTCTCAGAAGCCGAGCGACGCTCCCCCGTCAATCAGAATCGTCTGGCCGCGGATCATGAAGGCATCCGGCGAGCACAGAAAGGCGACCACGCCGGCCACGTCCTCCGGCTCCAGAACCTGCCCGGCGGGCGTGCGCGCCAGGGCATAGGCGAAGCGTTCCTCGAAGTGCTCGCGCATCCCAGGGAAGTGCTGCAGGGCGTCGGTGCGCACCAGGCCCGCCGACACGGCATTGACCACGATGCGCAGCGGGGCCAGCTCCACCGCCAGGTAGCGCGTCAGGGCTTCGAGGGCCGCCTTCGACACGCCGACCACGACGTACTCCGGCAGCACGCGCTGCGCCCCGATGCTCGACACATTGACGATGGCCCCGCCGCCGCGCCCAGCCAGGATCGGGGCGGCGCGCTGGGCCAGGAAGAGCGCCGCCCGCGCGTTGATGTTCAGCGTCCAGTCCCAGCCCTTGACGCGCTGCTCCATGACCGGGCGGTTGTAGCCCGACGCCGCGTTGTGGACGAGAATATCCAGCCCGCCCAACGCTTCGGCGGCCTCGTCTACCAGCCGGGTGATGTCGTCCGGCTGGCCGACATCGGCGCGGGCCACGTGCACGCGGCGGCCCAGGGCGCGGATCGCCGCGGCGGTCTCTTCAGCGGGAGCGCGGTTGCGGAAGTAGTTGAGGGCGATGTCTGCGCCCTCGCTGGCCAGGCGCAGCGCGATGATCTTGCCGATGCCGCGCCCGCTGCCGGTGATCAGCGCGATCTTGCCCGCAAAGCGGGTGGACTGCTGCTGCATGGTGGCTGTCCTCTCACACGACTAGCAGAACCGCTCTCCCCACCACCCGCACAACTATCCGGGCGATGAGCCTGATCAGCGTTCGCACAAGGATGCGCATGGAAGTCCTTGACGAGGCGCTCACAGTGGCTCCAGGGCGATGTAGTCCAACGCCAGCCATTGGCGCTCCGTCGTGGCCAGCAGGCCGAAGCGGAAGCGGCCGGCCGGCGTGACCACCGCATACTGGTTATCCAGCCAGGCGATGAAGCCCAGCGGCCCGCGCGGCGCGCCGGGTGCGCGGTGCACGGTCTGCCCGTCCACGGCGAAGCGGACAGAGTCTGCCCGCCATTCCAGCGTGTAGGTGTGCGGCGCGGCAAGGTCGGCGGGCAGGCGCGCCTCCGAGACGCCGATCGCCCGCTGGGCGAGCGGCCACAGCGCCCGGTAGAGCGCCGGGACGCGCATGGCCACGAAGCCAGGCAGGGCCAGCGGGGCCAGCGCCACGAAAGCGGGACGGGCCGCGTCAATGGTGGCCGCCTTCCAGCCCCAGCCGGGCACATCGCGGGCCAGGGCCATGTTGCTCGGCGGAGAGGCAAAGAAGAACCAGGCCGCGCGCGGGAGGCGCGGCACGCGCCGCCCGCCGAAGACGAACGGCTCGTTCCACAGGCCGAAGCCGGCGGTGCCGCGCAGCGCGTTCGCGCCATGCGAGGCCCAGGCGCGGACGGTCAGGCGCAGCGGGGGCCACCAGGGGAAGGCGTGGCGCGGCAGCCCGGCGTAGTCGCTGATCTGCGCGTCGCTGTAGTGCTGGATGTCCGCCGGAGCGAGCGTGCAGCGCAGCGCGCCGCCCCCCAGGTGCAGCGACCCGCTGCCCGCCGTCCAGGGGTGCCAACAGGGGGCGAGCGCATCGCCTTCGAAGGTCTCTACACGGGCGGGGGCGTTCATGGCCGGGCGCTGGCGGCTTGCAGATGATCCCACAGCGTCTGGCGGAAGGCGTCCGGCTGCTCGCGGTGAATGGGATGGCCGCCGTCGAACATGATCAGCCGCCCGCGCGGCGTCCGCGCGACGAACTGGCGGGCGACGTGCTCTGGATTGAGCTCATCCTGGCGGCCCAGCATCAGCAGTAGCGGGCAGGCGATGGAGTCCGCCCGGCTCAGACTGATGTCGCCGCCGCTGTCAATGATCTGCTTCATGGCCGTGACCCAGCCCAGCACCATGCGCTCGATGTGCTCCGCCCCGTGCAGAGCGCGCAAGCTCTCATCCACCCAGTTGGGCGGCCACTTCTGCTGCACGAGCGGACGCAGCTCCGGCGGGAAGAAACCCACCGCGCCCCAGGCCGCCACCGAGCGCACCAGGTCGGGGCGCAGGATAGGCAGCAGCAGCGCCACCTCACCGCCGTCGCTGAAGCCGACGATATGCGCGTCGCGCACAGCCAGCGCGTCCAGCCAGGCGGCGATGTCTTCGGCGTCGCGGCGGTAGAAATCGCGGGAGTAGGCCCGCGGCTTGGGGCCAGAGCGCCCGTAGCCACGCCGGCTGGGGGCCAGCACGCGGTAATGGGGCCGCAGCCAGGCGATCTCCGGGCCGAAGGTGTGGTCCCACGCGCCAAGCCAGCCGTGAATCAGCACGACGACGGGCGCGTCGCCGCCCGTGTCACCGTAGTCCAGCGTCGCGCCGTTGACGTTCAGGATGGGCATGAGCCTCCTCCCTAGCGGAGACAGGCGAAACTGCCAGTGATTCGCCTGTTTCCGGTGCTTGGCCTCACCCCCGGCCTCGCTGCGCTCGGCTCATCCCTAGCCCATCGAGCCGTCCAGGTAGGGTTTGAGGTCGTCGCGCAGGTTCGTCTCCGGGCGGAACAGGATCGTGTGCAGGCCCGCCGCCTGCGCGCCGCGCATATGGGTCAGCGAATCGTCCACGAAGACCGCTTCGCGCGGCGCGATGCGCAACTCCTGCAGCACGACGCGATAGGCGGTCGGGTCGGGCTTCATCACCCCGATCAGGGCGGAGACAATCACCGGCTCGAACAGGTCGCGGAGGCCCAGCTCGCACAGCCGGTCTTCGAAGCGCAGCGACTCATTGCACAGCAAGGCGGTGGCATAACCCGCCCCACGCAGCTCGCGGATGTAGTCCAGCAGCCGGTAGTTGAGCCGGTCGCTGCTGAAATAGTCGCGGCGCAGCTCGTTGATGTCATCGCCGCGCATGTACAGCAGCTCGGCCACGCCGCGCCAATAGGCTGCGTCGGTGATGCGCCCCAACTGCGCCTGAATCCACAGATCGCTGTGGCGGACGGCGCGCTCGACGCTGCCGGTGGGCAGACCGAGCCGCTCGTCCCAGGCGTGGCGGGGACCCTGGTCTTCCGTGCGACTGATCACGCCCTCGAAGTCGAAGATGAGCGCTTTTATCATGGCGTTGTGTGTTAAAATCGTCATGAATGGTTAGCCGGCGGGCACCGGCCCGCCGCCGCCACAAGCATAGCGAACCAGGACATGAATTACCAGTGACAACCCGAACAGCGGACTCTCGTCCCAAAACTTATCGCACGCGCGGGCTGCGCTTTTATGAGCGGTGGTGGGTGCTGGCCAACACGATGACCGATGGCCTGCTGCAGCATCTGTGGTGGGCCATTGACCGCTTCTCCAAGCATGGCACGCGGGAGTCGGCGGCGCTGTCGTACTACGCCATCTTCTCGCTGTTCCCGCTGCTCATCCTGCTGATCATCGTCATCGGCACCTGGCTAGGCCCCGCTGCCGCCCGTAATCAGATTGACGGGGTACTGCGCGTCTTTCTGCCCGCCTCCACCGCCAATTTCCTGCAGGACAGCATCGCCGAGACTCTGGGCCTGCGCGGATCGTTCGGCCTGGTGGCGGGCGTCACCCTGCTGTGGTCGTCGCTGGGCTTCTTCTCCAGCCTGTCCTCAGCGCTCAGTCGCACCTTCCGCGATGAGAAGGGCTACAACACCTGGAGCTCGCGGCTGATGGGCCTGGGTATGATGATCGCGCTGGGGGTGCTGCTGGCCGCGTCGCTGGCCACCACGCTCGTCTTCAACCTGATGGACCTGCTCGTCTTCGGCACCATGTCGTGGCTGACGACGACGGCGCTGGTCGTTCCGTTCAGTCTGAGCGTAGCCATTTTCGCCTTTCTCTACCGCTTCATCCCGCGCCGGCGCGTGCGCTGGGATGCCATCTGGGTGGCCGCTTTCCTGGGCGGCGGGGCGTGGGAGACGGCCAAGCGCCTGTTCACCTGGTACCTGGACAACCTGGCCTCGTATAGCCTGGTCTACGGCTCGGTCGCCACCATGATCGTGCTGATGCTGTGGGTTTACCTGACCGGCATCATCATCCTGCTCGGCGGGGAGATCTGCGTGGCGATTGACGACTGGATGAGCAAGCGATCGGTGCACGACCGCGAGCTGATCCCCACCGACCGCGGCGGAGCTTAGCCCGCAGCCGAGACGCAAGGGGACTTCTGGCACAAGACCGCGAAAGTCTCGCTTCGGGCGCTTTCTTCTTCACCGCCTGGCGATTGAAGCGTGGTTATCCTGGCGCAAGCTACCCCACCAACCCCTCGGCCACGAGCAGCTCCGCATTGAGGATCGAGCAGCCCGCCGCGCCACGCACCGTGTTGTGGGCCAGGGCCAGGAACTTCCAGCCGCCGATCACCGGGCAGGGACGCAGCCGCCCGACGACCGTGGCCATGCCGCCGCCGGCGTCGCGGTCGCGGCGCGGCTGGGGGCGGTCCGGCGCGCTGTGGTAGATCACGGGTTGGGGCGGCGCGCTGGGCAGCGACGGCACCGGCTCCGGCCCGCGAAAGTCCCCCCAGGCGGCGATAATCTGCGCGTCGCTCACCGCTTCACGGAAGCGCACGGCCACGCTGACCAGGTGCCCATCGAGCACGGGCACGCGCGTGCAGGTGGCGCTGGCGGCGTAGTCCAGGTCGGCGATGCGCTCGCCATCCAGCGCACCGAGCATCTTGCGCGGCTCGGCTTCCAGCTTTGGCTCCTCGCCGTTGATGAAGGGAATCACGTTGTCGAGGATGTCCAGTGAAGGCACGCCGGGGTAGCCGCCGCCGCTCACCGCTTGCAGACTGGTCAGTTGGGCGGCGGCGATCCCGAACTGGCGCAGCGGGGCAAAGGCCATCGCCACCGGCGCGCTGGTGCAGTTGGAGTTGGTGACCAGCCCGCCCGTCCCCCAGCCGTACTTCCGGCGCTGGACGCGCACCAGCGCGGCGTGCGGCGCGTTGATCTCCGGCAGCAGAATCGGCACGTGCTCGTGCATGCGGTAGGCGCTGGCGTTGGAACAGACGACGTGCCCCGTCTCGGCCAGCCGCCACTCAATCGTCTGGGCGATGTCGGCGGGCAGCGCCGAGAAGACAAGCGGCGACTGCACATCAGTGTCCAGCGGCAGCACGACGCGCTCAACCAGATCGGCGGGCGGATTGCCGGGCAGCACCCAGCGCACGGCCTCGCCATAGCGCTGACCGGCGCTGCGATCGCTGGCGACCAGCTCGGCGATGCGGAACCAGGGATGCCGCTGCAAGAGATGCACGAAGCGCTGGCCAACGGCGCCTGTTGCGCCCAGCACGGCGACCTGGATGGGAGGATGGTTGTGGGCCATGACTCGCTGTTCCTTTCATACCGGCTACAGGAGTGTCTACAGTATCCGATGCGCGGCGAGCCGTCCAGCGTTCCGCTTGGTGAATCTGCCCAGGGATCGTCTTCGCTTCAGGCAGGACTCAGAGGGTGTATGGTAAGCTCCCCCTCATCCCCCGACCCCTTCTCCCCCTGGAGGGAGAAGGGGAGCAAAGCGCGGGATTTCCCCTCGCCCCGGTGAGGGAGAGGGGTGCAGGGGTGAGGGGTTTCCGTACACGCTCTCAGAGACCGTTTGAGAACCTCACCCCCCGCCCCCTTTCCGTTGACGGAGAGAGGGGAGTCACTGGGCGGACAAGTCCCCTCTCCGCGTGTGGAGAGGGGATTGAGGGGTGAGGTAAACCCGCCGATCAGGACTTCTCAAGTGACCTCTCAGCGAGCCACTGCGCCCCCATTGCTGCTGCGCGCCCAAAGACGGTATCCTTGTGCCCAACTCAGGCATTGTCGTGCTGTGGGTTTGGGGCTGTAAGCTGCTTAAGGAGGCTGCTATGCAATACCGCAGGTTTGGGCGCACCGGCTGGCAGGTGAGCGAGATCGGCTATGGCATGTGGGGCATGGCCGGCTGGACGGGCCACGATGATCAGGAGTCGCTGGAATCATTGGAGCGGTCGGTCGCGTTGGGCTGCAACTTCTTCGACACAGCCTGGGCCTATGGCGCAGGTCACAGCGAGAAGCTGCTCGGCCAGTTGGTGCGCACCCACCCCGACAAAAAGCTCTACACCGCCAGCAAAATCCCGCCCAAGAACTTCAAGTGGCCGTCGCGGCGCGGCTACACTCTGGATGAGTGCTTCCCGCCCGATCACATCAAGGAATACACGGAGAAGAGCCTGGAGAACCTGGGCTTGGAGAGCATGGGCCTGATCCAGTTCCACGTCTGGGAAGACTGCTGGGCGCACGACGAGCGCTGGCAGCGCGCCATTGACGACCTCAAGCGCCAGGGGTTGATCTATGCGGTGGGCATCAGCGTCAATCGCTGGGAGCCGTGGAACGCGCTGGAGTCGCTGCGCACCAGCCTGATAGACGCCGTGCAGGTCATCTACAACATCTTCGACCAGGCTCCCGAAGACCAGCTTTATCCCATATGCATCGAGCAGGACGTGGCCGTCATCGCCCGCGTGCCCTTCGACGAGGGCACGCTGACCGGCACGCTGACCAAAGACAGCAAGTGGCCGGAGGGCGACTGGCGCAACACCTACTTCGTGCCGGAGAATCTGCACGCCTCCGTCGAGCGGGCCGAGGCGCTGCGCCCGCTCACCCCGCAGGGCATGACCATGCCGGAGCTGGCGCTGCGCTTCTGCCTGGCCCACCCGGTGGTGAGCACGGTCATCCCTGGGATGCGCAAGCTGCGCCATGTGGAGGCTAACGTCGCCGCCAGCGATGGCCGCGCGCTGCCCCCTGACCTGCTCAAGAAGCTGCGCGAGCATCGCTGGGATCGCGTGCCCACCGAGTGGTCGCAATGAGCGCGTATCCCAACTTCCGGCTCGACGGCCAGATCGCTCTCATCACCAGGGCGAGCAAAGGCCTCGGCTGGGGCATCGCCAGGGCGATGGCCGACGCCGGCGCGATGGTCGTCCTCACCGCGCGCACTGCCTCCGCCCTGCAACAACTCGCGGCGGAGATTCGCGCGGAAGGTGGCACGACGCTGCCGCATGAGCGCCCACCAGGTGCGCCAGTCCCTGGCCTTCTCCCGCCACCCGGATA
>JBBIHG010000094.1:0-10869 GCA_037447125.1 Chloroflexota bacterium
CAGCGAGAGCACCGTCACGCTGGCCAGTCCGCTCCGCCACCACTCCTGATCGGTGAACATGGCGTAGGCGGCCACGGCATAAGCGATGGTCACCACCAGCCAGGCGAATCCCAATACGTAGGTTCCGCGCTCGCCGATGTCCGCTGCGCCGCCAAGAACCTCCGTCGAATACTGCTCGCGAAGGCCGAGCTTCCAGAAGGCAACCACGCCGATGAGGTGAATGAGTCCGTGCAAGAAGATGATGATCGCAGCAACTTTCAGCAGCATGAGCAAGCCTCCGCGTGCCGTCCAGGGACCTTCCGCGCGGGAAGTCCGTCAAGCGCGATCACTCATCCTCTGCTTCCCGGTAAATGATCTCATCTTCGGGGCTGAGCTCAACGGCCATCTCTCCGTCATCCGACAGCCGGATCGTCTCCTGGGCGCGGCGTTTGGCTTTGGCCTCAGGCAGGCCGTAGAGCGCCAGTTGCTCATATTCCTTCTGAATGGCCCGGTCGGCGGCCTTCTGGCCGAAGTAGCTGGCCCCCATGAAGATCGATCCCATCCCAAACAGCAGCGCGACTATCAGCAGAATCGCTCCTGCCGTCCCATAGCCGGCGCTCAGCAGGACGACGCCGATCAGGCTGACAGCTAAGCCCGTGACCAGGCAGGCCCAGATCATGGCGCGCAGCTCGTATAGCTCCTGTATCTGCTTCTCGCGCCGGGCCAGATAGTCTTCATCGAACGGCTGCATAGGCCCCTCCCCCAGCGAAACGCCTTCTGAACATTCTATACGCGCCGTGCGGAAATGAGTTGCAGCCCTCCAGCAAAAACCCCCGCGCAAGGGCGGGGGCATGGTGAGCAAAGGAGTGCGCGTGCTCAGTCAATCGGGTCCTTGAAGATGATGTAGCGCCCCATGTCGTCGCCTTTGGCGAGGCACGTCGCCAGGTCTACTTTGAACTCGTGCCCGCCGGACACCCAGCGCAACGACTCTTGCAACAGACCCTGCCCGACATAGCATACCGGGCGGTCGGCCTTGCGATTCCAGCACATCGGGCAGCGTTCGAGGGTATAGACGTACTTGTCGCCGTCGTCGTGGATGTTGGAGATCTGGTCGGAGAACTGGTTGAAGATGTTGGCCATGGCCGGCAGGCCAATGCGCAGCTTGGCCGCCAGGGGCAGCACCTTGAAGGCCAGGTCGCCCACCCCCGCCAGCGCCCCAAACCCTCGCAGCGCGTCGGCGAAAGTGGCCCGGCCCGCACGCAGGGCCAGCCCGCGCCCGCCGCGCGGCCCGTACATCTCCTCCAGCGCCACGCACAGCGCGGTGAAATAGGCGAAGTCAAATTGCTTGTCCAGATTCTCAGGCGGATAGTTGTTGATGTATTGCGGCAAGTCCGCCAGGTGCAGAATGGCGTTGAAGCCATTCTTGCCCATCACCTCTTCGAGCGACTTAAAGATGATGCGGGCGAACTTGTTGGGGTAGTTGAAGCCGCTTGGTTCCGGTGGCATAGTGCCTGACCCTCCGCCAAATGTACTGGTTCTGGCCGCCGCTGAGTGGCGCTGCGGATACCCTGCGGTGGGCGCCCGCAGCTTCAGTATACGTCAATTCTGCGACAGCGCCAGAAGCGGTGATTGGCGCGTCTGCGCAGTCCGGGGACTCGTAGGCACATTGTCCCGATGATCGAAATTGTATTAAGATGGGGCGACTCACTGTTCACGGGCGGGCGCCCCGTGGCGCCCCTGAACGGCAGCAGGCCCTGATGCGCATCCGCGAGTACCGGCCCGATGACAACCCGGCGCTGATGGCCCTGGAGCGGCTCAGCCCGCGCGGGCTGCCGGAGCCGTTCGTCCACTACCGCCGCCGCTTTATTGACCGGGCTGCGCTCTTCGCTGAGCATCACCTGCTGGTAGCCGAAGAAGGTGGCGAGCTGATCGGCTGTGTGGCGGCCGGCCTCAAGCAGACGTACGTCGGCGGGCAGGCGGTGCGCCTCGGCTATGTCTTCGACGCGCGCACGCACCCGGCGTGGCGGCGGCAGGGCGTGGCATCGGCGCTGCTCGCTGCGCTCGATGGCGTCCTGGAGGAGTGCGGCGCTGACGGCGTGTACGGGCACGTCGTCGCCTCGAACCTGCCCTCGCTGCGCCTGTTCGCCAAACTCGGCTACCGGCGACTGCGCCAGTTGATTCTGCTGACCTTCCAGCCGGTCCCGGTGGTGACTCCGCCGGATTGGATGCCGCGCCATCTGGCCGACCCACTGGCCGATCAGGAACACGTGCGCGCCGCTCACGCCGCGCGTGACCTGTACGTGCCGGACGTTGCCGCGCGCGTGTCAGACTGCGGCTTCGAGCGGTGGAGCATTGACCTGGACGATACCCAGCGCGCTGGGCTGAGCGTCTTCGACCAGAGCTACGTCTTCCAGCAGTGGCCGGCCGAGCTACCCTTCCCCTCCCCGGAGGAGATGCGCGCGCGCCGGCAGGCCAGCCTGCGCCTGTTCGACGAGGTCGGGACGGGGCATCCAGCCCTGTTGCGGGCCATCTTCGACATGCTGCGCGACCAGGCGGTGGGCGGGCGCGTGAGCAAGCTGTCGCTGCTGCTCGACCGGACGGACCGCGTGCCGGCCTTCCTCTTCGCCGAGGCGGTGACGCAGATGGACTACTGGATGGTCTTCAAGACGCTCAACCCGCGCTGGGTTCCCCAGTGGCAGGACGCCCCGATCTACATTGACACGCGCGAGCTATAGGGGGCTGTGCGCGCCGAAACAACGCGGCTCCCGTGAGGGAGCCGCGCTCATTCTCCAGCGAAGCGCCTCAGCGCCGAGTCAGCGCGCCGGGCGAGGTCGGCCCCCGCCAGCCGCGCCTGCATACTCCAGGGGCCAGTCCACGTCACCTGCACGCGGGCAAGCTGCCCGCGCCAGTCGCGCGAGTCGTCGCTGAAGAAGACCAGCTTGTTCTGCGGCGTGCGCCCGCGCCACTTGCCCTTCACCTGATCCTCGACTAGCACCTCGACCGTCTGCCCCAGGTACTGCCGGTTGATCGCCGCGACGACCTGCTCCTGCAGCGCCTCCAGCGCCGCGAGGCGGCGCTTCTTCTCCTCGGCGGGCACATCGTCGGGTAGGGTCCGCGCGCTGACGGTGTGTGGGCGCGGGCTGTAGCGGGCCAGGTGCACCTTGTCCAGCTTGAGGTCGGCCAGCAGATCGTAGGTCTGCTGGAACTGCTCCTCCGTCTCGCCGGGGAAGCCGACGATCACGTCGCAGTGGATGGCCACGCCAGGGATGCGCGCCCGAATGCGGGCGACCAACTCGCGGTATTGCGCCACCGTGTAGCCGCGCCGCATCCGCGCCAGCACCTCGTCGCTGCCCGCCTGCACGGGCACCTCGATCTGCGGCATGACGCGCGGCAGTTCGGCCACCGTGTCGAACAGCTCGTCGGTCATCCAGTTGGGGTGGCTGGTCAGGAAGCGGATGCGTTGGAGGCCCTCCTGTTCGGCGGCGTCATGCACGAGGCGCAGCAGCGCGGACAGGTCCGGGCCGTCGGGCACGTCCTTGCCGTAGCGATCCACAATCTGCCCCAGCAGCGTCACCTCGCGCACGCCCTGGCGGGCCAGGCTGCGCACGTGCCCGACGATCTCGCCGACCGGGCGCGACTTCTCGACGCCGCGCCGGTAGGGGATGATGCAGAAGGTGCAGGCGTGCGAGCAGCCGTAGACGACTGGCACATGGGCGCTGACCAACGTCCCGCGCTCGCCCTCCGGTAGCAGGATGGCGCCGGGCCCTTCGCCGGCGAAGTCTTGCAGATGGTCGCGGGCAGCACGAGCGGCAGCGTCCTGTGTGCGCGCTTCGCCCTCGGCGGCGCGCTCGCCCAGGAAGGCGACCATCGGCGCGGGGTCGGACGGCGGCAGGAAGACGTCCACGTGCGGCAGTTTCTCGCGCAGGCGCAGTGGATCTTTCACCCCGACCAGGCAGCCCATCAGCCCGATGACCTTGCCCGGATCGGCGCGCTTGACCTGGGCCAGCTCGCGCAGCCGTCCATATGCTTTGTCTTCAGCGGATTGGCGCACCACACAGGTGTTGATCACCAGGATGTCGGCGTCGTCCGGGCGGGCGGCGGCGTGATGCCCCAACTGCTCCAGCTCGGAGGCGAGCCGCTGCGTGTCGGCGACGTTCATCTGGCAGCCCAGGGTCCAGATGTGGTAGCGCATAGGGCGTCCTTACGGCTAACGGCTTGTGATGAACCAATAATGTGCGGGGATTTTAGACAAATTCGCCGCACAAAACCAGGGCCGATTCTGCACGGGGCAGCTTGGCGGGCGTATAATGGAGTCATGTCCCAGGCCACGTTTCGCTTCTACGCCGAGCTGAACGACTTCCTGCCGCCCGGCCGTCGCCAGGTGCCCTTCGCGCATATCTTCAACGGGCGCGTCTCGGTCAAGGACATGATCGAGGCGCTGGGCGTGCCGCACACCGAGATTGACCTGATCCTGGTCAACGGCAAGTCGGTGGATTTTCGCCATCTGGTGCAGGACGGCGACCGGATCAGCGTCTATCCGGTCTTCGAGTCGTTCGACATCACGCCGCTGCTGCGCGTTCGATCTCGCCCGCTGCGCCAGCCGCGCTTCGTGCTGGACGTGCACCTGGGGCGGCTGGCGGGCTATCTGCGCCTGCTGGGTTTCGACGCGCGCTACTCCTCGGACTGCGACGACGCGACGCTGGCCGCCCTCTCACAGGGCGAGCGCCGCACGCTGCTCACCCGCGACCGCGGCCTGCTCAAGCGCCGTCAGGTGACGCACGGCTACTGCGTGCGCGCGGCCAACCCCCGCGAACAGGTGCGCGAAGTGCTGCGCCGCTTCGACCTCTACCGCCTGGTCGCGCCCTTCTCGCGCTGCATTCGCTGCAACGGCGTGCTGGAGCCTGTCGCCAAGCAGGTCGTGGCGGATCGCCTGCCGCCGCACGTGCGCGCCCATCACGACGAGTTTCGCATCTGCGGGGCGTGCGGGCAGATCTACTGGCGCGGGTCGCACTACGAGCGCCTGCAGGGGCTGGTTGCCCACTGGTTGCAGGATACGCAGGACGCAGAAGAGATCGGCGAGCGCTGAGCAGCCCGCTCAGCGGCGCTGCTGGTTGCGCGCCACCACATCAAGGGCGCTGGTGCGCGTCGGTCACGGCCAGGGTTCCAGCCAGTACTCGCCCGGCTGGCCCTCGGCGACCCAGCCTTCCAGCCGCTCGGTGCGCACCAGCCACCAGCGCATCTGGCGCGTCGTATCGCACACCGGCCCCGACACGACGGTGAACTGGCCCCCTGGCTGGAGCAAGCCAATGACGTTGTTGGGGTTGGTCTCCACGCGCGGCGCGCTGCGCACGCAGCTTTCCAGGGGCGGCGAGTAAGTGACGCGCCCCGTCCTGCCCGGCACCAGGCGCGGCGCCAACGCCCCAGGACAAGAGACCGGCCCCGTCTCGAACGGCTCGTCCAGTATGTGCCGTTCTGCCCCTCGCCGATCCAGCCCGTCCACAGCCCGCTGAGGTCGTAACCCTTGATCTCCCACCAGGCGATGCTGTTGGCACACACCGGCCCGGCGCTGACCTCGAACGTCTGCCCCGGCGGAATCCGGCGAAAGAGCGGGCCATCCATACCCGGCGCGCGGCGCACGCTAGTGTTCAGTCTCGGATAAAGCGTCGTGCGCCCGCCTTCGCCCACTTCCAGGCGGAAGGGCATCTGGTTGCACAGGGCCGGGCCGGTGGGACGAGGCCGGCGGGACGAGGCTGGGCAAAGCCCTGATCTGGCAGGTCGTTCGTGGACCCCCGAATAAAACACGCTTGACAGGACGGCCCGCGTCCGTAACAATAAGGGGCGTCGGGGCGGGCGGGCGAGTTGTGCGCTCACTCCGTCACCGTCGTCCGAGTGGAAAGGTCCTTCATGATCCGGGTGTTCGCCGCACGCTAAACCCGCTCCGGGAACGGCTCTGTGCCCTGCCCGCGAACGAGTGCGTTCGCACGCCTGTGACGCTTGCTGACTGACGCCTATCGGGTCCGCTGACTGAACGCCTTCGCGCGCCGCACGGGGATGCTCCTGGCGGCGCGTTCTTGTTGGAGTCGCCGTCATCACCCGCACCGTCCGCAGCTAGACCATGAAGGACCAGCCATGTTATCCGTCTCCAATCTCTCGTTACGATTTCCTGGCGCAGAGGCGCCGCTCTTCGCTCGCGTCTCGTTCACCGTCAACGCCGGCGAGCGCGTGGGACTGATCGGCCCCAATGGGTGTGGAAAGACGACCCTGCTGCGCATCATCACCGGCGAGATTGATGCCAGCAGCGGGAGCGTGCAGCGCATCCCGCCCCATCTGCGCGTGGGGTATCTGGCGCAAGGGTTGCCCGCGCCGGACGAAACGCCGCTGCGCGATGTCCTGTTCCCGCGCGCCGCCGACTTGCGCGTCGCCGAAGACGAGGTCGAGCGGCTGGCGGGGGCGTTAGCCAGCGCCGGGGGTGACCTAAAGACGCTCACCCCCGCCTATGACGCGGCCCTGGCGCGGCTCGAGCACCTGGGCCGGGCGACCGATCCCGGCACCATTGAGCGTGTGCTGGCCGGGCTGGACCTGGCCGTTCTGCCGCTCGATGCGCCGGTGGGGACGCTCTCTGGCGGGCAGAAGACGCGACTCGGTCTGGCCGCCCTGCTGCTCGACGACCCGCAGCTTCTGATCCTCGACGAGCCGACCAACCATCTCGACGTGACGGCGCTGGCCTGGCTGGAGGGCTGGCTACGCGACTTCCCCGGCGGGGCGCTGATCGTCTCGCACGACCGCACCTTCCTCGACGAGACGGTGACGCGCCTCGTCGCCCTCGATGACCAGACGGGCACGGCGCGCGTCTTCGAGGGCAGCTACAGCGCCTATGCGGCGGCGGTGCGCTCCGAACTGGACAGGCAGTGGGCGCAGTGGCGCGACCAGCAGGTGGAGATCGCGCGCCTGCAAGCCGACATGCGCCAGACGATGGCTCGCGCCGTGCGCAAGGAGAACGCGACTAACAACGACCGGCAGCGACGCTACGCCAAGAAGGTCGCCCACAAGGCGAAGGCCAAGGAGACACGGCTGCGCCGGTATCTGGAGTCCGCCGAGCGCGTGGAGAAGCCCCGGCCCCGCTGGGGTCTCAAGCTGGACTTCGGCGATTTGCCGCCGACCGGCCAGGATGTCGTCTTCCTCGACAAGCTGACGGCCGGCTATGACCCGCGCGCGCCGCTGCTGCGCGACCTGACGCTGACCGTGCGCACCGGGGAGCGCGTCGCCGTGCTGGGGCCGAACGGGCACGGCAAGAGCACCCTGCTCAAGACGATCGTCGGGGCGCTGCCGCCGCTGGCCGGGCGAGTGCGGCTGGGGGCCAGCGTGCGCGTTGGCTACCTGGCCCAGCAGCAGGAGATCCTCGATCTGGGCAGCAACGCTCTGGCGGTGATCCAGGCCGAGGCGCCGCTCGGCCACACCGAGGCGCGCTCGTTCCTGCACTACTTCCTCTTCAGCGGGGATGATGTCTTCATGCCCGTCGCCGATCTCAGCTTCGGCGAGCGGGCGCGGCTGATGCTGGCCGTGCTGGTGGCGCGCGGCGCGAACCTGCTCGTGCTCGACGAGCCAATCAATCACCTGGACGTGCCCTCGCGTGAGAAGTTCGAGGAGGCGCTGGGCGCGTTCCAGGGGAGCGTGCTGGCCGTGGTGCACGACCGTTACTTCGTGGATCGCTTCGCCACGACCGCCTGGACTATCGCCGATGGCGCCCTGCGCGAAGAGGTCCGCGTGCCGCTGCTGGGGTGAGAGTGCGAGCGGTGGCGCAGCCTCCTTCACCACCACCAGGCCCGGAAACCAGCTCCAGGCCTTACCATCGCTATCTCAACTCCACTTCGGCAGTAAAACCATTCAAGGTTTCGCCGCCAGCGCGTCCGGCTCGTGCTCGTCGAGGGGCTGCCAACGGCCCTCCAGCTTCTTCATGACCTCCGGCAGGGTCGTGTACTCCATCTCCTCCATTGGCAGCCGGTGCGGCTCGAAGGGGCCGTGATGGCGCGGGTGATCGGCGATGATGTTGCACAGATGGCGCGCTTCGTCGAAGGAGGGGTCGTCGAACATATCCTGCGGCCCGATGAGGTGGCCGTTCGCCACCTGGAAGCCCAGCGCGATCACGCGCGGCGGGCCGTCGAAGCGGCTCGGATGGGCCTCGCTCACGCTGCAAGGCATCAGCGGCCCGTAGTGCGAGCCGCGCATCCACCCCTCGACAATATGCGGCATGGTGAACGGCTCCAGCACCTCTCCGATTGCCGGGAACGCCCCCTGGGAACGTACCACACACCGGGTCGTCTTTGCCCACATACTTCCCCGCGATCAGCGCCAGGCGCTCGGTAGACGACGCGGCGGCAATTTCGTTAGCGCGTCTGCTGAAGACATTGCGAATGATGTAACGCCCCGTCGCACCGATGAACACCAGCAGGTCGTACATCTGCTCCGGGGTGTCCAGCACGATCTTACGGTTTCCTTTCACATCATACACTTCGAAGCGGAAGCCATCATGCATGGCCATCGAAATGACCAGCCCGATCGTGTTGAAGGGATCGGCGAACATGCGGAAGAGGGGAAGGTTCCAGGCCCCGGCGCTGGTCTTATCGGCGAAGAAGACGAGGACAGGCTCGGCCTGCCGCTCCTCGAAGGTCATTTCGGCCACGCCAGGCCCCATCCCCCGCACATTGCCAGAGAAGGCATCGGCCAGCAAGTCCTGGCCCGCCCCGTAGAGCTTCAACTGCTTGGCGACGAGCGTACACGCCTCAAACACATTCCACGCCAGCCGGTGAATCTCGCTGCTGTCGTTGCCCTGGTCGTGGGTCATAATGAGGCCCAGATCATCGCCGCAAGAAGTGACATGAAAATCAATGATCTGGTGCTGCAATCTGGCTATGGCAAGGCATTCGCTGGCTTTTTCGATCAGGTCGGGGTGCATCCGCGAGTGCCCTACATAGCCCCCTACGTCCGCCTTGATGACACTCAGAGTCAGCAGGTCTGTCATGGCTCACCACCTTACACAACTACCTGGCTCCTGGGCAGAGTGGCCAGAAGAGTACCCCCTACTTTCATTATATGCCCGCCGCGCAGGGTAAGGGAAGAGATTGGGGATGGGAGGAGGCTTGTGGGTGATGCATTGATGGGAAGGGGGCGAGCAACAGCTACGCCGCGCCCTCCTCGACTGCCTCGTCCATGCCCGCCAGCGATTCGGGCTGCGCCGCACTGAATTCCTCATCGCGCGCTTGCCAGCGACCCGCCGCCGGGCATGACGGGAGGGAGCGGCGAGGGCGCCGCCGCCGACTGAGGGACGTGCATCAAGCTCTGTCTGGCGGGGAGTGCTGGCGCACAGTCCTCCCGCCTACAAGACCTGCGTTGCTGCCAGTAACTACTCAGCCTGCATTTGAGGGAAGAATGCCCAAGCCCGACCAAATCTCTCCAAATCTTTGAGGGAAGAAATGATCAGGTTTTTTCGCATTTGGACATTCACATCCCTCAAAACGAGGGGAAAAAGATGCCTGAGTAGTTACGGCTGCCATGTGTTTTCGGGTATCATGGAGGCATATGACAACGCGCAGAGCAGTTTCCAGAAACGGGGTTGCGATCCGCTTGACGGATGAGCGCTGGTCTCATATCGTCACGGGTCATGGGGAGCTAGCCGAGCTAAAGAAGGCTGTCTTAGAGCGTGTACGGAAACCCCTCACCCCTGCACCCCTCTCCCTCACCGGGGCGAGGGGAAATCCCGCGCTTTGCTCCCCTTCTCCCCCTGGAGGGAGAAGGGGTCGGGGGATGAGGGGGAGCTTACCATACACCCTCTTAGAGACAGTGGCCGAGCCAGAACGCGTGTTGGCCGGGGGTGCAGGCGAACTACTGGCTGTGCGTCAGGCCGGTGTGGGCAAATGGCTGGTTGTGGTATATCGTGAACTGGGCGAGGACGGTTTTGTGATCACGGCGTTCCTGAGCCGCCGGGAACGGTCGCTGAACAGGAGAGAGCAGCTATGGCCCTAGCAATTGATTACCGTGACTATCTACGCCTGCTGCCCAAGCTGAAGGAAGCCGCGCAATACAATGTCTGGCTGGCCTATGATGCAGAGGCGGACGTGTTGTATATCAACTTTCAGAAACCCAGCCTGGCTATTGACAGCGAATTGACCGACGAAGATGTGATCATCCGCTACGGCGAGAACGACGAGGTCGTCGGCGTCACCGTGCTCCACGCCAGCCAGCGCGCATGAGGTGTAGGCCCGCGCAACGGCCTGGATCATTCTCTCCCATCCCCCGCCTCTCAGCAAACGCTCACCAGCCAGCGCCCGCAACCCGCTATAATCGGCGCGCGCAGCACGCACCGGAGGGCGTCTTGTGAATCTGGCCGAACCATTCGCGCAATTTGCCGCGCGCTTCCTCGATGTCTTGGTGGGGGCGGCGCCGTTCCTGCTGTTTGGAGCGCTGGCTGCCGGGCTGATCGAGAGCTTCCTCAGCCGCGACGACCTGGCCCGCCTGATCCCACGCCGGACTCTGCCGGCGGCGCTGGCGGGGAGCGTCCTGGGCCTGATCCTGCCGGTGGGCGAATACGGCGTTATCCCGGTGGCGCGCGCCCTGCTGCGCAGGGGGATGCCGCTGCCCGCGGCGGTCGCTTTCCTGCTGGCCGGGCCGGTGATCAGCCCCATCGCCCTGGCCGGGACGTATGTCGCCCTGCGCGACCGTGACCCGTCGCTGCTGGCGCTGCGCGCCGCCGTCGCCCTGGCCGCTGCCGTGCTGATCGGGGCGCTGGCCGCCTTCGCGCCGGGGCGCGAACGCTGGTTGCGCCCGACCCCTACCGCGCCGGACGCGCCGCCGCACGTCGGGCTGCGCCGCGCGCTGATCGCCAGCGGGCGCGAG
>JBBIHG010000094.1:10969-12364 GCA_037447125.1 Chloroflexota bacterium
CTGACCGGCACCGTCCTGCTGCTCAGCATCGCCCGGCGGCGGGCAGTGCTCGCCTTGCTTGGGCTGGCGCTGGCGATCACCGCGCTGGCCGGGGTGATCGTTGGCGCGGACGAGGCCGAGCAGCCTCACGCCCGGCTCCTCCGCGCTGCCTTCATCGCCCCGGCGAATGCCTACCCGCGCAATGTGTACCTGGCCGACCTGGAGACGGGCGCCCTCACGCCGCTGACCGATGCCGCGCATGGCGTCGAGGACTTCGCGCCCAGCCCGGACGGGACGCAAATCGCCTATACGCAGAATAACGACGACGGCACGGCGGACATCTGGGTTGTGGAGGTGGAGAGCGGGCGGGCGCGCCCGCTGACGCGCTGCGTGCGCGCGCTGTGCATGGCTCCCGCCTGGCACCCCGACGGGACGCGCATCGCCTACCAGCGCCAGGAGTTCAGCGCCACGCCCGGCGATGCTGCCCGCGCCACGCGCGCCTGGGTGGTAGACGTGAGCACGGCGCAGAGCGCGCTGCTCTTCGCCGACACACAGCTTCTCGGCGCAGACCCGGCCTGGTCGCCGGACGGGCGGGGCGTTGCCGTCTACGACGCGCAGGCGGGCGGCATCCGCGTGCACAATCTGCTGGACGGTTCCACCGTGCTGTTGGTCAGCGAGCCGGGGGAGACCGGACTCTTCGCGCCGGACGGGGAGCATCTGGTCTATCCGGTGCTGGTGCGCGGGGCGCTGGGCCAGGAGTTCTACACGCACCTGATGCTGGCCGACCTGTCCGCAGGGACGCAGGTCTCGCTGAGCGGCGAGCCGGGCGCGCCGGTGGATGACGGCTTCGCGGCCTGGTCGCCGGACGGAGCGCGGCTGGTCGTGGCGCGGCGCTATCTGGACGACCGTTACACGGCAGGCAAGCAGCTTTACATCCTGGATGTGGCTACGGGAGAGGCCGCGCCGCTGCTGGTGGACGCCGCCTACACGCACGCCGCCGCGCAGTGGGACGCGACGGGCCGCTTCGTGCTCTACCAGCGGTTCGCCCTGACCGAAGCGGACGCGCAGCCAGAGGTCTGGGCGCTGGATACGCACACCGGCGAGGCGCGGATGCTGGCGCAGAACGCCTTCTTCCCGGCGTGGCTGCCGTAGGAGCCGTCAGAGGACAGCCATCAGCGATTAGCAAGAGCAGTCAAAGCGGGAGATCAAACGGGGCGCAGCCTGGCCATGCCTCTGGGCAGAAAACGCGCGGTTGCCCGCAACATCGCGTAGGGACGTATGCGACACGCCCCTACGCGAAGAACGGAGTGGCGCGGAACGGACTTCAGATGCCCTGCCGGTCAGTGAGGCGCTCGGCGGCCCTAAGAGCGTGTACGGAAACCCCTCACCCCTGCACCCCTCTCCCTCACCGGGGCG
>JBBIHG010000095.1:0-12337 GCA_037447125.1 Chloroflexota bacterium
ATAACAGACTCGCTGTTGGTTGTTGGCTGCGGGTGATCGGTTTTCAGTTATCAGTCGTCAATAAGCGGCGATCAGGAACGGAATGCTGTTACTGAATCACCGAAGACTGATCACTGGCAACCACTCACTCGATCACCACCGCCCGCGAACGCTCATCCACCTCGATCGGACGGTCCACGAACGCGCGCACGACGCCGATATTGGTCAGCAGATGTGCCGTGATCTCCGGCGTGACGAAGGCGCTGGCTCCCCCCGCCAGGGCCAGCGGCACGATGATCTGATCGGCCAGGTGCGCGTCAACCGAAGCGCCGCTGGCGTGAAAGGCCAGCAGCGCCGTGACCGCTTTCTCGGCCACGATCTCGGACGGCATCCCTCTGCGCCCCAACATATCGCTGCCGCCGCGCCCATTGGCGTATTCCACCGCCAGAAAGAGGCCCGCCCCGCTGCTGAGGCCCCGCGCCCGCAGCGGACGCACGTCCGCGGGCACTTCGAGCGTCTCCAACAGGTTGATCGCCCGGCTGGCGATGCGCTGGGGGATGTGCGACGGCAGGTTGCAGCTCACCGCCGTCCCGAAGACGCGCTCAATCGGCCCGCGCTGGCGCATGTCTGTGGCGCTGAGCTGCGCGCCGCCGCTCACCTGGGCGACAATGCTCCCCCCGCCCTCCGGCATCCAGCCGTAGGCCTCCAGGAATAGCGTCAGGTCCGCGCCGAGGCCGAGCAGAAAGGGCACATATACATCGCGCAGATAGTGACCCGATGGACTGTACGGGACGTGCGTGCCGCCATGCACCCGCACTGCGGACGGCCCAGCGGCCAGCGCCAGCGGCAGCAGCACCGTCTGCATGACCAGCGCCGCCGACCCCGCTGTGCCGATCGCCCACTCGTAGCGACCGGGGCGGGCCGGCCCACCTGGGGCGAAGGTGATCGCCTCCGACCCCACCGCCATGCCTTCCACGTGCGCCGCGCAGATGTCCGCCGCCGCCTGCACTGCCGCCACGTGCTGCGGGCGCAGCCCTGCCGTCTGGCGACCGGCGCGGATGCGCTCAATGCGCACGGGGGTCCCGCTGATGGCGCTGAGGGTCAGCGCCGTGCGGACGATCTGCCCGCCGCCTTCGCCCTGGCTTCCGTCGAGGTACAGCACGGCGGCTCCTGGTCATCAGTGGTTGGTGATTGGTTCTTGGTTGTTGATTAGTTTTCAGTGATCGGTTTTCAGTGGTCAGTCATCAGCGACACTTATGGTCACTGGGCGCGCGCGTGCAAAACCTGTCAGGCAGCGCGGCCGCGCTCCTTAGCCTCACCCCCGCTCGGCCCACTGACGCGGGCCTCACCGCCTCCTCTCCACGTCGTGGAGAGGGGGCAAGCCGGGCGTAGCGAGGCTGGGGGTGAGGCTATTCGCCAGCGTCATACGTGTCACTGACAACCTTTGTACGCACCCTGGTCACTGATCGCCGATAGCTGACAACTGATCACTGACGCCTGACCACTCCCAACTCACGACTCCACGACGTTAACATGCCCCAGCAGCAGGCGATCGCCGTGCGGCGCGTACTGCTGCGTCGCGTCAAGCACGCTCAGGTGATTCTCCAGCACGGCCACTTCGTCGCGGTAGGCACCCACCGTCAGCGCGTAACGGTCCGGTCTGAGATTCTCGCGCAGCCAGATGTATAACACTTGAATGAAGAAATCGCGCGGCGCCAGCTCGTCGGGCTGCACATCAATCGAATTGGCCTCGGCCCACGGCTCGATCTGCAGGACGGGCGAGTCGGTCTGCGTGTAGCCGAGCAGATGCGCGTAGAGGCCCAGATCGGCGGGCAGCGGCTCATCCACGCGCCAATAGGTCACCAGCACGATCGGATCGCCGCCGGCCAGCCGGTCGGTCTTGAACACGCCCGGATCGTATCCGGCGAAGGTCAGACCTTCCTCCAGTGGCACGGGCAGCCTGGCCTGGACGGGCTGCTCGTCGGCTTCTGGCATGAAATAGACGGGTGCGAACAGGTCCCACTGCCCACCGGCGTCGCGCAGGCGCTGCTCGACATCCAGACGCAGCACTGCCCCGGCCGGCATCCCTTCAGCGGCGACCGGCTGGGCCCCGGCCAGCCAGTCGGCCAGCTCCGGCGGCATGGTCGCCCGATCGTCCGGGTCGGCGAAGATGAAGCGCATTGGCGCCCCGGCGTTGATCAGCACCAGCCCGGCCCGGCAGTCGGAGTGGCGGACTGCCTCGCTGGTGCGGTGGCGCATCAGGCTGAGGATCTGGCGCGGTGACAGCCCGGCCTCGCCCGGCACATTCATGCCGGTGATGCACAACGACACGGGCAGATCGCCGGAAGTGCGATCCAGGTAGGCGGCCAGCGCTGCCAGATCGCTGTGGTAGGCGGCGCGCACCGCCGGGCTGTTCTTCCAGTCGTGGAAGAGCCGGTCGCGCACGACCAGCGTGTTGACCACCAGGCAAACCAGCACCAGCGCCGTCACCGGACGCCAGGCCCGGGCCACGCCGCGCCCAGCCAGCTCGCGCCACACAGCCTGCCCTCCCACGCCCACCAGCAGAAAGGCGGCGGGCAGCGCCACCAGGTTGGCCGTGAAGGTGGCCCCCGGTTTGATCCAGGCGTCGGTCAGCAGGCCGGCGGCCAGACTCAGCAGCAGCAGGGCGTGGCGCGGATCGCGCCAGCGGCGGATCGCCTGCATCGTGCCGAAGACCAGCAACAGCGCCAGGATCGGACCGAGCAGCGCGTACCCGCCGGCATTGGTGATGACGCGCTTGTCTCCCATCCACAACAATCCCCCCACCGCGTTCAGCAGGCCCTCAACCGCCTCGCCAATGCTCGCCGGCCGGTCGCGCCACAGAGTGTAGGCCTCGCTCAGCCTGGGGTCGCGCAGCGTGGAGACGAGATAAGGCAGGGCGACGATCGTCGCCAGCACCACCACGAAGACCCACATGTTCCACACACGCCGCGCGAGCGGCTGGTCCGTCCGCCATAGATGCAGGAAGAAGAACAGCGCCAGCGGACCCAAGACCAGCGCCGAATAGTGCAGATAGCCCGATCCGCCGAGCAGGACGGCCAGCAGGGCGAAGGGCAGCGTGTGAGGCACGCGGAAGACCACCTCGCGGCGCAGGTTGAAGGCCACCGCCAGGCAGAGAAGCACGAGCAGCGTGTACAGAGGGACGAGCGCCTCGGCGGTCACCGCGCGCGCCAGCAGCACCGCGCGCAGGTTGACGCTCATCACCGCCAGCGCGATCAGCGCCACCGGAGCGCCGAACAGCCGCCTGCCCAGCCCATAGAGTAACGCCAGCGTGATCAGCCCGCTCCAGATGGGCAGGATGCGGTAGCCGAGCACCCCCTGGCCGGCCAGATTGGAGCTGACGGCGTTGAGCGCGCCAAACAGCGCGGCCCGCGTCAGGCGGTCGCCGATCTGGTAATAGACCGAGACCTCGCCCGCCCTCACCGCTTCGGTGATGCGGATATGGGCCAGCTCGTCACGGCTGAAGCCGGGCGGCAGATGAGTCAGGTCTGCCAGGCGCAGCAGCGCCGCCAGCACCAACAGCGCTGTCACCAGCAGCAGTTCAGTTTTTCGGGTCACAGGCACTCCTCAAGGCCGGACCGGCCAGCGTTGCTTCACAACAACCCGCCCGCGGCTCCGGCAGCGCGTGTATCCCCCCCTTGGACACCGGCCAGATGTCATTGTAACACGGCTGTGCGATTAGCTCACCTCATGTTCCTCGAACAGCCAGGCGAAGACGACAGCGGGGAGCCAGGGAAGAAGAGTCCCGGGGGTGAGGGATGCTATCTGCCCGGCAGCAGAGCGTGGCGCGTCCTAGCTGATCCAGTCGCGGTTGTGCGCGTCCCAGTCGCGGTGGCGATAGGCGTTCTTGCACTCCATGCAGACCAGGGCACTGTCCAGGCGACCGGTCGCTTTCCAGCGCCAGCGCACCCGCCCCATGTGAAAACGGCATGTCGGGCGAAAGCAGACCGGGCAGTAGTCGCCCTGGGCGAGCGTGGCCTCGCCATACTGGCGTTTTTCCAGCTCGTTCTGCTCGCAAATATGGCAGTACGGTACGGGCATGCCTGGCCTTCATCCCTGTTCCACCCCAGCGCGGCGGCTATTATACCGTAATTGCCCGTCCGGTCTACGGTGGGATGCGGCGTGGTGCAGGGAAGCTATCAGCCGGTAGGGGCACTACCCCGCTGCGTCCTGAGTAGCCTCCCCCGCGAGTGGCGCGCAAAGCATGGCGAGCAGGGGTGCATTTCAGTTTAGTTCATGCGCGGTGGTTCCCCCCTATCCTCCCGGCCTCCTTTCCCCCACGAGGGGGGCAAGGAGGTGAATGCACGGCGGCCTGCCGACTCGCTCCCTTCCCCACCTGTGGGGGAAGGGCTGGGGATGGGGGGAGACCGTGAACTTTCGTGAAATGCACCCGGCGAGCAGAGGATGATTGACGCTGTAAGAAAGCGGACATAAGATGACAATAGCACCATAGCTTCCATCACAGCGGCCCAATACCGTGCCCTCGTCCGGTACCTGTTAGCACAGGAGGTCGCTTTGAACCACAAGGTACGCCTCATTGTCGTCGCCGTGATCGTCACCCTCGCGCTCAATGCGTTCCCCGCGCTGGCTCCTGCCCAGGAGCCGCCTGCCATGCCGCTGGCCGACCCGGGACCGTATGGGGTCGGCGAGAAGTGTCTCACCTTCATGGACGACGGCCGCGACGGGCGGCAACTGGTTACGCTGCTCTGGTACCCGGCGCTCGACGCGGGCAAAGTCTCCTATATCATGCCGAAGCGCGACGCTGAGCCTGACACGGCCGGAGCGCCATACCCGCTGATCATTTACTCGACTCCGCTGTGGAGTACGGCCACGCTGTCGGTGGGGGAATACCTGACCACGCATGGCTACGTCGTCGCCTCGATTCAGCATCCTGAGCGCGTCGGCGATCCCAACTTCTGGACGGGCGTCGTTGACCGCCCCCTGGATGTGCTGTTCGTGCTGGATCAGCTCGCCGCGCTGCCCGACGCGAACCTGGTCGGGATGATCGATCAGGAGAAGATCGGGATAGCAGGCTACTCGTACGGAGGCATAACCTCTCTCTGGATGACCGGGGCACCAGTTGATCCCGCATACCTGAGCAATTGGTGCGTCGAAAACGAGCCGACCGCCCAGCCCAACACAGGCTTCTCGGGTTCGTCCTGCGAGGTCTTTTTCACTCGCTGGACGGAACTGACCGACTATCGCGCGCAGTTCGGTCCCCTGGCAGAGAGTGGTCCCTGGCCGGCCCTGACCGACGAGCGCATCCGGGCGGTTTTCTCCATCGCCCCTTGTTTCAGTCCGCTGATCGGGGAGGAAGGCCCCGCCGCTGTCACGGTGCCGACCCTGGTGGTTTATCCGGGGAGCGAGGAGATCTGCAAGCCCTCGGATGGCGCGCGTGTCATCTACGAGCATCTGGGCTCGCCGGAGCGCTACCTGTTGACCCTGCCGGGTGCCTCGCATACTGCGGTCATGGAGCTTGGGAGCGCCAAGACACTGCTGCGCCAGATGGCTGTGGCCTTCTTCGGCTACTACCTCCAGGGGCGCGAGGACTATGCTCAGTATCTGACCGCGGACTACGTTGAGACACTGCCGAACGTAGCCTGGGAGTCCAGCCTGGAATAGCGCGCAGATTCTTCTCACAGGGGGCGTGAAAGAACCTCCCCCTGACCAACCTCCTCCCTCCCTTCCGTCGCGTGCAGACGTTTTCAGCCGTTCGCTTGACACTCGCGGATGCCCTCACCCCCGCTCGTCGCTGGTTCGCGTGGCAGTGAAACTCGCAAGGGCGCAACGTAGCGGTGTCCCCGGCGAGTCCTGCGCCCGCATCCTCTGCGCGAGCGTTGTAGCGTGTTGGGCGCGAGTCCGGTAGAGTCAACGCCGGTCTGGGGCCAGCGCGCCCCGCAGCAACCCGCCAGGACTCAGCATGAGGACCCCCTTCAGCGACACCGCGCCGCTCGAACCGCCCGCCCAGGCCGCCAGCGACACCATGCCGCCGGAGAGCATGGCCCGCGCCACGGGCGTGATCGCGCTGGGCAATGTGGCCAGTCGCGTGCTGGGGCTGGCCCGCGAAACGATGCTCTCCACGCTCTTCGGCGCGGGCGCGGCGGTGGATGCTTTCAACCTGGCGATCATCGTCCCGCGCAGCCTGTACGACCTGCTCATCGGCGGGCACGTCAACTCGGCGCTGGTGCCCGTGCTCAGCGAGTACGCCGCCGAGGACGGCGACCGGCGCGACCTGTGGGCGCTGGTCAGCGCGCTGTTGGGCATCGTTGTCGTCACCCTCAGTGCCCTCGTCCTGGCGCTGGAGCTGCTCGCGCCGCAGGTGATCGGCATCGTCGCCAGCAGCGAGGCCTCGCCCGAAGTGATCGCCCAGGCGACCGACCTGCTGCGCGTCACCGCCCCGGCGCTGATGTTCCTCAGCCTGTTCGCTGTGCTGTCGGGGCTGCTCTACGCGCTGCGCCGCTTCACGTGGCCCGCCTTCGCCTCAGCCATCTTCAACGGTACAATCCTGCTTGTCACCGTGCTGCTCTACAGCCAACTGGGCATCACGGCGGCGGCGGTCGGTTGGCTGGTCGGCGCGGTGGTGCAGCTCGCGCTGCAAGCGCCCGGCCTGCGCGATGCGCGACTGCGCGTGCGTGTGCGCGGAGCGTGGCGGCATCCCGGCGTGCGGCGTATCGGCCTGCTCTACCTGCCGGTGATGGCCTCGCTGGCGCTGGATGTGCTGGTCAACCGCCCCTTCTCGTACAACCTGGCGTCGGGCACGGGCGAGGGCAGCATCTCCTACATGGCCTGGGCGACGACGCTCATCCAGTTCCCGCAGGGGCTGGTCGCCCTGGCGATCTCGGTGGCCATCCTGCCCACGCTCTCGCGCCAGGCCGTGGATCGCGCCGACGCGGGCCTGCGCCAGTTCAAGACGACGCTGGGCCAGGGGCTGCGCCTGGCCATTGTGCTGATCATCCCGGCGACGGTGGGCCTCTTCGTGCTGGCTGAGCCGGTCGTCGGGCTGATCTTCCAGCACGGCAAGTTCGGCGCGACGGACACAGCAACCACGGCCCTGGCCCTGCGCCTGTACTTGCTGGGATTGCCCTTCGCGGCGGTGGACCTGCTGCTGGTCTTCGCCTTCTACGCGCGGCAGAACACGCTCACTCCCGCCATCGTCGGGCTGATCAGCCTGGTCGCGTACATGGTGGTGGCGCTCGGCCTGCTGCCCTGGTACTCGTTCTTCGCGCTGATGATCGCCGACTCGGTCAAGCACGTGATTCACACGGGAGTATCGGCCTACCTGCTGGGGCGCGGCATGGGCGGCTACGGCGAGCAGCGTCTGGGGGCGACCATCGGGCGCGCGGCGCTGGCCGCGGCGGGCATGGGCGCGCTGACCTGGGCGGTGCTGGCCTTGCTGAGCGCCACTCTGCCGGACAACGTGTTGGGACGGGCGATCATCGTCGTGGGGGCGGGCGGTATCGGTGTGGCGGCCTTCGGCGTGTTGGCGTCCTGGCTGCGCCTGGACGAGTGGCGCTGGCTGGGCGACGTTCTGCGCCGACGGCTGAACAGGTAAGGGTCGCCCAGACCCCGGCCTGCCCTCTCAGGGTCATGTCTGCCGCTGCCAGCGGCGAGCAGGCAAATCGGGCAAGCAAGTGAGCACCTCCGCGCGAGACTCTTGCGTCCTCGCCCTACTTCCACTACCCGGCATCACTTCTCTGTTGGCATTCGCCCGCAGGATGATTATGATGAGTATAGGAATCGGGCACTAACGCCTGAGATGCTTTTTGTTGGCCAGGGAAAGGGAAAAATCCGCCCATGCAAGACTTAACCGATGCTTTTGTAGAACTGATCAGACGCGCCGCCACGCTTCTTCCTGCCGATATGGAGCGCGCGCTGCGCAAAGCCCGCAAGGACGAAGAGCCGGGTTCGGCGGCACAAGGGGCGCTCGACACCATCCTGAAGAATGTCGAGATGTCCCGCGCCAAGTCTACGCCGATCTGCCAGGACACCGGCACACCCATCTTCACCATTCACTACCCCTTCGGCGTCTCCACGCGCAAGCTGGCCGAGCAGATTCGCCGGGCGTGCGCCATCGCCACCGAGAAAGGCTACCTGCGTCCCAACGCTGTGGATAGCCTGACCGGCAAGAACAGCGGCGACAACACCGGCATTGACTTCCCCACCATGCACTTTGAGGAGTGGGACGAGGCAGGGCTGGAGGTGAACCTGATCCTCAAGGGCGGCGGCTGCGAGAACGTCAGCACGCAGTACGAGCTGCCCCACGGCGAGTTGGGCGCCGGGCGCGACCTGGAAGGCGTGCGGCGCGTTGTGCTCGACGCCGTGCACAAGGCCCAGGGCCTCGGCTGCGCGCCGGGCGTGCTGGGCGTTGCCGTCGGCGGCGACCGCGGCTCGTCGTACATCAAGAGCAAGCAGCTTCTGCTGCGGCCCGTAGACGACACCAACGAAGACGCCAAGCTGGCCGATCTCGAAAACCGCTTGCTAGAAGAGGGCAACGAGCTGGGCATCGGGCCGATGGGCTTTGGCGGCAAGACGACGCTGCTCGGCGTCAAGGTCGGCGCGCTGCACCGCCTGCCGGCGTCCTATTTCGTCTCGGTCGCTTATATGTGCTGGGCCAATCGCCGGGCCAGTATGCGCGTGGTCGGAGAGGAAATCACCTATGCGTAAGCTGACTATCCCCATCAGTGAACAGGACATCCGCGCCCTGACAGTTGGCGAGCCGGTCAGCCTGACCGGGGTGATGGTCACCGCCCGCGACGCCGCGCACAAGTACATGATTGAGAATTTCGTCAAGACGCACGGCGCGCCCCCCGCCGCCGAAGCGGCGCTCTATGAGGAACTCAAGAAGATTCTGGGCGGCGGGGTGATCTACCACTGCGGACCGGTCGTCCAGAAGGCGGATGGCAAGTGGTTCTTTGCCGCCGCCGGGCCGACAACTAGCATCCGCGAGGAGCCGTACCAGGCCGATGTGATCGGGCACTTTGGCGTGCGCGCCGTCATCGGCAAGGGCGGCATGGGTGCCAAGACGCTGCAAGCCTGCCACGACTACGGCGCGGTCTATCTACACGCCATCGGCGGGGCGGCGACCTTCATCGCCGAGAGCGTTAAGGAAGTGCTGACCGTCCACAAGCTGGATTTCGGCGTGCCGGAGGCCTTCTGGGTGATTCGCGTGGAGGACTTCCCGGCGGTCGTCACCATGGACAGTCACGGCGGCAGCCTGCACAAGCAGATCGAGGAGCAGTCGGCCAGGGTGCTGACCCGGTTGCTCTCTTAGCATCTGTGAAGATCGGGATGATCGCATAGGGCGCAGCAGAGCCGCGCCCTTGTAGGGGAGGGTTTCGAAACCCTCCCCTACGGGAACGCCTTGATCGGCGGGAATCCGTAAGGGCGTATGGCCATACGCCCTACGAACCTCATCCCCGCTCTGCCCGCTACTCCAACGACATCTCTGTATCCACGCAATCGAGCAGGGGCAGCAGCTCCTCGCGTGGCTTCTGCTGCGAGCGCTTTTTGCCGTAGTAGACGCTCTCCCTCAGCCGCTCCCGTGTGACAACAACTGTACAACACCGCGCCGGGGCATTGTTCAGAGATTGGAGACTGAACCATGCCCAACAATCGCCCTGGCCAGGGAACGGTTGTGCTGCGCCGTGACGGGCGCTGGCAAGCCTCACTACAGGTAAACGGCGTGCGCCGGACTGTTTACGGGCGCACCGAACGTGAGGCGCACACCAAGCTGCGCGAATTGCGACGGCAAGCTGATAGCGACGGCGCACTGCCCACGCCTGGCAAGCGCACCGTCGCCAACCTCATAGACGCCTGGCTGACCAGCGCGCCCAACTTGAAGCCCACGACGGTTGCCCGGCACCGCTATTTCTTCGATACCTACGCCCGCGCCGCGCTGGGCAACACACGCCTTGAGAAAGTCACCCCTGACCGTTTGCAACGTCTGTACGCTGGCCTGACGCCCTCTGTGGCCAGCAATGTGCACCGGCTGCTGCATCGTGCCTTCGCCGTCGCCGTGCTCTGGCGCTGGCTGGCGTCCAACCCGTGTGACCGGGTGCTACCGCCCGTCTACCAGCCCCAGCGCCGCGAGCTATGGGCACCCGACGAACTTCAGACATTCCTGGAAGGCACGGCGGAGCACTGGCTGCAACCCCTCTGGCTGCTGCTGCTGGGCACCGGACTGCGACTCGGTGAGGCGCTGGCCCTGACCTGGAACGACGTGGGCTTGGGCGTGGCCGTCACAGTGAGCGGCACACTACAACGTCTTGACGGCGCGGCGGTTGTCACCACGCCCAAGACCCCCAGCAGCGCCCGCACCGTGCTGCTACCGCCCGTTGCCATAGACGCCCTGAAGCGCCAGAAGGCCCAGCAAGATGCATGGCGAGAGGACGCCGGGGGTGACTGGAGCGGGTACGTATTCACCAACTGGGCCGGGCAACCGCTCTGGGCCAGCACTGTCCAACACGCCCTCAAACGCGAATGCGCGCGACTGGGACTGCCGCCCGTGACGCCACACGGACTGCGGCACTTGCACGCCAGTCTGCTGCTGCATGAGGGCTTGCCCGTGACGGCAGTCAGCGCGCGGCTGGGCCATGCCAACCCGCAAGTGACCATGAGTATCTATGCCCACGCCCTGGCTGGCCAGGACGCGCAAGCTGCAATGGCCATAGGGCGGGCGCTGGCAGTGAACGCACCCGTGCCGGCAGACGTGACAGAAGGTACGGGCACATAGGAAGGGAGTACGGCCATGCAAGGCAGAAAAACATACCGGCTGAATGCGTATCTGAACCCCGATAGGGCAGGGGATAGGGCTATCCTGGCCAGGCTGCGCGCTGACCGCAGTCGTGGGCTGGCCCTCAGTGAGGTTGTCCGGCAGGCGCTCAGTGAACACTACACCCGCCCTACCCCGCCGACCCCCGCCCCCGAACTGGCAGACCTGGCCGCTGCCCTGGCCGCGCTGACTGCGCAGGTACAGCAGCTACAGGCGACTGTGCAACACCTGGCCGCCGAAAACGCCGAATTGCGCGTGACGCTGGCGCTGGCCGCCTTTGGCGACAAGGCGCAGCGCACCGAAGTGCTGGGCCAGGCTGCGCGTATGCTGGTGCGGCCAGCAAACGGAAACGGAGCGAACGGCCATGACTGAAATACCGCAAGGCTTCTACATCGCACAGTTGGACGCGGGCAACCTCATGCTGTTAGCGCGGCGCGCAGGTATGCGCTTCAAGCCAGGCGAGCGCGTGCTCTACCGTCCGGCGGGCACAGACATGACCACGCCGGCCATTGTGCGCGCAGTGCTGGCACATATCACTGTGCGCGTGGCTGGCGAGCCTGGCCAGCGACCCGTTGACTGGAAGGTGAGCGCCGACTCCCATGTTGAGTACCGCCTGGTGTTGGGCGCGGGGGAGTTTGTGAACTTCGCCAACGAGAGCGAAGTGCTACTGGCACGCCCGTGCCAGTCAGCAGACGACGCGCAAGGCGCGCGTTGAGTGGCGCAGAGTGCGCCGGGAGTGTGAAAGATGAGAAACGGTGAGGTGTTCATTGACGTGTGGAACTGCCGGGCGCGGCTGGCGCGCTACGAGCAGTTGCCGGACGGCGGCATGACCTGGAACTACGCCGCCAACTGGGAAGACCTTGAGGAAGTCGCAGAGGAAGCGGTAGACGCAGCTGGTGGTTGGATTACCGCCAGCGGGCATTACCCGTGCTCCGACGAACTGGCCCAGCGCGCCGTCTGGCCCGTGCGCCGGGAGAATGAGCCATGAGCGACACACCCATTCAGGACGTGACGGTGACCCTATTCACGGGCAACCTGCTATCCGATACAGACGGCGTAGACCTTGAGGCCAGCGCCCACGCGCTCGCCAGCATGATTGAGAGCGCGTTGTCCGCAGAGTACCCAGACGCCGAAGTGGACGTGCGCGTAGAGCGCGCCACTGGCGTCTGCCCGCCGACGCTGGTTAACGGTGAGCCTTACCACGAGGCGCACTGGGCCATTGACGACCTGGTTCAAAACTGCTGGGCCACGTGGGAGTGGATTGTGCCCGCCAGCTAACCAGAAGCCCGCCCGACTGCTGGCTGACTAAGGCCGGGAGCAAGCAATCACCGCTTTTCTGATTGCGCGGCTCCTGGCCGCAGGAAGCCCAGTCGGGCGCATGAGGCGCTGCTTTTGCGCCGAATGAACACTGCTCCAGCGCGAAAAACCGGCTGGCCCATGCAGCCCAGCTACCCCCGGCCCGTAATTACGGGGGTAGCTACGGAAAATGAGTGAGTGTATTACAGGCCCAACGTGAGCGAAAACCAGGCGGTGAGAGGCTCGATAGAC
>JBBIHG010000096.1:0-12102 GCA_037447125.1 Chloroflexota bacterium
CCTCTCGCTGGAGGACGGGCGCGGCGGCTCGGCTCGCGTTGCTTTCACCGTCACCGTCGTCCAGCCCAACCGCAACCCGCTCATCGAGCCGCTGCCCGATGTGACGCTGAACGCGGGCGAGGTGCGCGATGTCTTCTACGCCGCCTCCGACCCCGACGGTGACCCGCTGCTCAACCCGCTCGCCCTGCCCGATAACCCCGCCGTGGTGACCGCCTTCGTCTCCGCGCCGGGCACGATCAACCTGACCGCCCTGGCCCCCGGCAGCAGCATCGTCACCCTCTCGCTGGAGGACGGGCGCGGCGGCTCGGCTCGCGTTGCTTTCACCGTCACCATCAACCCGGCACCAGAGCCGCCTACTCAGGTGCCCCCGCCACCCGTCGAGGGCATCGATCTTGACGCCATCGCCAACGTGCCAGAGCTGGAAGGGAACCGGCTGAACACAGTGCGCGACCTGTATGCGCGCGGGCGCGCTCAGGGGCTGGATTCGGGTATCTTCAGCGCGGTAGGGGATACGCGCCCGGCGGAATTCCTGGGCGATTTCGCCGACGGAAGCGGCGACTTCGGCACGCTCAAGGATGCGGCGGAGCTGAGCGATGTGGTCTTCTACTACGCCAGCACCCCGCTGCCGACCGGTCGCAACAGTTTCGAGGGAGGCGGCGTGCTGGCCAGCGATTCGGGCTGGCGGGCGGCTGACCTGCTCAACCCAGCGCTCGCCAGCGGGAACTTCTGCGGCGGCGGTGAGACGCCGCTCGACTGCGAGCTGCGTGTCAACCGGCCTGCCGTGGTGTTCGTCGTCGTCGGGCGCAATGACGTGCTCTCCGGCACGCCGCTTGACCAGTTCGAGAGCGCGCTCGACGGCATTGTGCGCACCATCGCGGGCTACGGCGCGATCCCCGTGCTGACGACCATCCCCGGCCCGCCGGATCTATATCCATCACTCAACGCCTACAACAGCGCCATCGTGCGCTTGGCGGAGCGTTACGATCTGCCCCTGACCAACGTCTGGCGCCCAATCAACCGCGCGCTCGGAGGAGCCGGTGTGGATGGCGCGCTGCGTCCCACTTCGCCGGGGGCCAACGACGTGCTGACCGACGCGGCACGAGACCAGTTCGGCGTGCCCCTGCGCTCACTGCTGGCGCTGCGCACCTTGCAGCAGTTGCGTCTCAACGTGCCCATCCCGCAGTAGGCTGGCCGCATGACAACGCGGGCGCGATCTCGTCCAAGATCGCGCCCGCCTGTGCTTCGCCTGAGCTGGTTGGAGGGGCTGCTAGCCGATGCCGAACATCGCCTGCAGCCTGAGCGCCAGGCCCATATCGCCCTTAACCTTCACCTTGCCCTGCATGAAAGCTGTCATTGGGTTCAGGTCGCCGTTGACCAGCGCGATGTAGTCGTCCGCCAACGCCGTCACAGTCATGGTCGGCGCGCCGTGAACGCCCTGGTGGACTTCGGCCCGCTGATCGGCCACCTTGACCCAGTACTGGCCACCGTGGTCGCCGGTCAGGTCGAACTGAAACACGGCATCAACTCCCTCAGCCTTAGCCGGATTAAACCCCTCATTGATGTGCTCGAATATTTCCTGAATAGATGTGACTCGCGGCATCAGATCCCTCCTCGTGCCGTGCCGTCGCGCAGACGCGGTCTGTCCCTTGCGGCACTACTATAACAGTATCGAGAGGGACTGCCCACTTACCGCATTCTCTCAAGGCGCGCAGGTCTCTCACCGTGTGGCTGTCCTGTAGGCCCCACGCGTCTTTGGTTGCCGCGCACCTCCTGCTCGGCTAAAATGGGGGCCGTCCAGCGACCAGGAGCAGACACGGTGTACCTTAGCCCCAGCCGCATCGAGCAGCCGCTGATCACCAGCGATGTCCTGCGCGACAATCCGCTCGGCGACTCGCACGTCCGCCGCCTGATGGTCTATCTGCCGCCCGGCCACGACGACCTGCCCGACGCGCGCTACCCCACCGTGTACCTGCTGAGCAGTCACGGCAACACTGGGCCGGGCCTGCTCAACTGGCGGCCCTGGGACCTGACGATCAAGGAGCAGTTGGACGCCCTGCTCAGCGCCGGGCGCATCGCCCCGCTGATCGTCGTCCTGCCCGATATGTGGACGCGCTTCGGCGGGTCGCAGTACATCAATTCTATCGGCATGGGCCGCTATGAGGATTACCTCATCCAGGAGGTCATCCCCCTGGTGGATCGCAACTACCGCACGCGACCCCACCGCGACTTCCGCGCCGTCATCGGGCGCAGCAGCGGCGGCTTCGGGGCGATCACCCAGGCCATGCACCACCCGGAGGTCTTCGGCGCGTTCGCCTGCCACAGCGGCGATCTCTATTGGGAATACACCTGTCTGCCTGGCCTCAGCCGGATGCACCAGCAGCTCGCGCCCTACGGCTCGCTGGACGAGTTCATCGCCCGCATCCCGGACATCCGGCCCAAGAACAGCGCCTTCTGGGAGCTGATCATGACCATGTGCTGGGCGGCGGCCTTCGGCGATAACCCGGCGCAGCCGCGCGGCTTCGACCTGCCGATTGATCCGCACACCGGCGCGCTCAACGAGGCCGTCTGGCGGCGCTGGCTGGCCCACGACCCGATCCGCAAGCTGGACACGCCCGCCTATGCCGACGCCCTGCGCCAGATGCGCCTGGCCTATGTGGACGTGGGAACCTTCGACGAGTACCAGCTTCAGGTGGGGGCGCGGGTGCTGCACCGCAAGCTCCAGGCATTGGGCATCCCCCACGTCTACGAGGAATACCCGGATGGCCACCGCCACACCGACTACCGCTACGCCCATTCGCTGGAGCGGCTGAGCAAGGCGCTACAATGAAGGTCTCCCCGCGATGCCCCCGGCGCTGTGCCCGCCGTGCCCTGCTCACCCTCCTGCTCACCGCGCTGGCTGGCGCAGGCGCGGCCTGCTCGCTCTCGAGCCAGCAGGTGATCTACGTGACAGCCACCCCGGAGTACGACGAGAGCGGCCATCTGATCGTCCCGCCGACGATGACGCCCGACGAGCCGACGCCCACTCCCCTCCAACCCACGCCCAGTATGCCGCGCTACACCCAGGCCGGCGGGGGGACGCACGCCGTCCGGCCCGGCGAAACCCTGGGCACCATCGCCACCCTCTACGCCGTCACCGTGGACGATCTGCTGGCCCTCAACGACTTGACCGACCCGAACCGGCTGGACGTGGGCCAACTCATCAGCGTGCCGGGCGGAGGGGGGATCACCACGCCCGCCTTCAAGCTGATCCCAGACAGCGAGCTGGTCTACGGCCCCACCGCCAGCGGTTTCAGCATCACCGGCGCGGTCAAGTTCCGCCAGGGCTTTCTGCGCGCTTACTCCGAGCAGGTCGGCGAGGAGATGTGGAGCGGGGTCAAGATTGTGGACTTCGTCGCGCGGTCGTACAGCGTCAACCCGCGCCTGCTGCTGGCGCTGCTGGAATATCGCGGCGAGTGGCTGTCCAACCCCTACCCCGCCCAGGAGAAGGTCAACTACCCGTTGGGTATGGTCAGGCAGGGGCGCGAAGGGCTGCTCAAGCAGCTTCTCGACGCCGCCGACGCGCTCAATTTCGGCTACTACGGGTGGAAGTATCGCGGCACCACCGCCATGACGCTCGGCAACGACCAGCGCGTGCTCTTTGACCCCCTGCTCAACGCCGGGACGGTCGCCGTGCAATACATGCTCAGCCGGACGACCAGCCCCACCCAGTGGCAGCGCGACGTGCACCCCGCCGGCTTCTTCGAGACGTACCTCAGCCTGTTTGGCGACCCGTTCGCGGGCGCGCTTGAGCCGGTTGTGCCTCCGGGCCTCGTCCAGCCAACGCTGACTCTGCCCTTCGCCCCGGGCGAGGAATGGGTTTACACCGGCGGGCCGCACGGCGCGTACAATAGCGGATCGGCCTGGGGCGCGGTTGACTTCGCCCCCCCGAAACCGCCAGACGAACTGGTGCAGGCGCAGGGGGCGTGCTACATCTCGCCCCATTGGGCAACCGCCGCCGCGCCAGGCGTCATCGCCCGCAGCGGCGACGGGTACGTGATCCTCGACCTGGATGGCGACGGCGACGAACACACCGGCTGGACGTTGGTCTATCTGCATCTGGACGATTTTGAGCGTATCGCCGCCGGGACGCGCGTGCAGGCCGGCGACCGGCTCGGCCACCCCTCGTGCCAGGGCGGGATCAGCAACGGCACCCATCTGCATCTGGCCCGCCGCTACAACGGCGAGTGGATTCCGGTCTCCTGCGAGGACTGCGCGCCAGGTGTCACCGTGCCGCCCTTCGTGCTCGGCGAGTGGACGGTCTATGGGTTCCCCAACCAGGAATACCAGGGCTACATGACCCGCTCCGGCGACGACGGCTATCGTCAGGCCGATCAGTTCCGCGACGACGATATGAACAAGATCATCTGGTGAGCCACGCCTGCCCACGCTTGCTCCACGCGCAGATGCCTCGCCACCACCTTGCCCGGCCCAACTGTTTCCGGTATGCTAGGCGCCGCCTGAAGGGTATTGAGCAGTGCCCCAGAGAATGGAGACAGCACGGGCATGAGGGCCGTGGAGAAGCGCGCGTACCTGGCAGCCGCCCTGGCAGCGCTGATGCTGATCGGCGGCGTCTCGTTCGCCTGGGCCGGGCCGGCGCCAGGACAGGCCCGCGCCCAGATTTCGCCGACGCCGGTGCAGCTTCAGTTGCCCACAGCCACCGCGACGCCGGGGCTGCCCACGGCCACCGTCACACGCACGCCGACTTCGGCGGGGCGGCCTCAGGTCGAGGCGCTGGCCGACGCCACCAACGTGCGCGCAGGGCCGGACATCAGCGAGACCCGCCTCGGCCAGATCTACCCCGGCATGACCTTTGCTGTGCTGGGCAAGCGCTTCCAGTGGTACTGGATCGAGTTCCCCGATTCACCAAGCGGCACGGCCTGGGTGCACGAGAGTGTCGTGAAAGTGTTGGGCGATGCCGGGCTGATTGAGGAGATTGACCTGGAGAACATCCCCACCGTGGACCCGGGGTTCCTGGCCGTTCAGCAGACTGCCGAGGCGATCACGGCCACGCCCGGGGCAGCAGCCACGCTGACCGCCCAGGCCCAGATCACGCCGACTGGCATCTTCACGGCGGAACCAGGCAGCGGGCCTGTTCTTGTCCCCGGCCAGCCCTTGCCGACCTTCACCTTTCCCCCGTTCACGGTCACGCCAGTCGCCTTCCCGCGCACGAACCCGGCGACCACAGCCGACACTGCCCTGGCGCCCATCGTGTTCATCCTGGCGCTCGGCGCGCTGGGAATGGTCGGCTTGCTTGTGTCACTCTTGCGGCGATTGTAGCACCACAGGCGCGGCGGCGTCCCCCTTCCCGGCGCGGCGCGCATCCACGTCTCGAAATGCCATCACCAGCACAGTAGCAGCCAGCAGGGCCAGCGCCAACCAGTCCCACCAGCGGAAGGGCCGCCGATCGCCCGGCGGCGCCGTTGGAGGACGCTCCGCCCGGTAGCGAATGACCTGCAAACAGACCCCTGCCCCCAGCCCGCCGAGCACGACCACCGTCAGCCACTTCGGATCCCAGTAGTCCAACCCGACGAACTGGCGCAACAGATCGGCACGCCACGCGAACGACGCATACGCGTAGGTCGCATAGGCGACGATCCCCGGCCACGCGGAGCGCGTCAGGGCAACGAGCAGCGACCCGATCAGGGCGATCAGCGTGTAACCGGGCCAGGAGGCCAGACCCCAGGGCATGGCCGGCGCGACGTTCTGCACGGCGCTGAGCGCCATCAACGCTCCGCCCGCCCATCCAGCGATGGCCGCCGCGCGCAGAGTCCCCGTGCGCGCCTCGATCTCCGGCTGAAGCAGTCCCCAGACCAGCCATCCCTGGACCAGCGGCAGCAGCACCACGCCGAACAGGATGCCAAGCTCATAGGTCAGCGCGCTGAGATCGAGGGAAAGCAGCCTATCATCCAGGGCGGTGATCGGCGTCGGCGTGGCCAACAGCCCCGCGTGACGGTTGAGGATGTAGTTCGTCCAGTCCATGAGCCACCACACGATCGCCCACAGGCACAGCGCCGTCACGCCCGCCAGGGCGAGCGTCGCCGGGTCGGGGTCAGGGCCGCGCTCGATGCGCGCACCCCGCCGCCGGATGCAGGCCAGCGCCAGGATCGCGCCTGCCGTCAGCCCGGCGCTGGCGACGTAGCGCGGCGTCAGCCAACTGGCACCCGCGCTCGCCGACTGCAGCGCATACAGCCCGCCCCCCCCAGCGGCGACTACCCATGTCGCCCAACTCACTTTGCCTGAGTGCAACGCCATCTCAGCCGTCCTCGCCCGCCCTCTCTGCGGTCTTCGCTCCCCCGATCATAGTGCAGCACCCGGCGGGCGCAAGCACTTCGTTGGCAGAGGGTGTGTGCAAAATCTGTCAGGCAGTTCGCCGCGCCCTGGTTTACCTCACCCCCACTCGGCGCTGACGCGCCTCGTCGCCCCCCTCTCCGCGGCGGAGAGGGGGCAAGCTGAGCGCAGCGAGGCTGAGGGCGAGGTAGAACAACACACACGTTTGATGCAATCGCCCTGATTCAACTCCTATTAGCGCGGCGAATGCATGGTATAATCCACCACATCCACAGAAAGGAGTCTACAGACAATGGTCATGGAGATCAGCTCATCCGACATGAAGCGCGTCCAGCTTTTCGAGGTGATGGGGCGCGTTGACAGCACCAACGCCGCCGAGCTCGGCGGTGCCATGGACCGGTCAATTGACGATGGCAAGACCAATCTTGTGCTGGACCTCGGCGGGGTCGAGTACATGAGCAGCGCGGGCCTGCGCGAGATGGTGCGCGTCCTCAAGCGCGTCAAGCGCAGCGGCGGCGATCTGCGCATCGCCAACCCGTCGGAGCGTGTGCGGGAGGTGCTCGAGCTGGCTGGCCTTGACTCTATCTTCGAGATCTACCCGACCCAGGTCGAGGCTGTCGGCAGCTTCTGATGGCTGGCTGTGCGCTGCCGCGCACCGCAGCCTCCTTGAGGATGCTCATGTCTGAAGTATGCCGCCTCGCAATTTCCGCGCGCTTGGAAGAGGTGCGCCAAGCCTGTGATGCCGTCGTTGAGGCCGCCGAGGCAGCAGGATTGGATGAGCGCGCCGTCTACCACTGTCAAATGGCCGTTGACGAGGCCCTGACCAACGTCATCGAGCACGGCTTCTCCTACAACAACGACGGCAGTCCCATCGAAATCATCTGTCGCGCCGAGGGAGATCGGTTCATCATCACCATCGCCGACAGCAGCCCCGCCTTCAATCCGCTGATGTACGAAGCGCCCGACCCGTCCGAGCCGCTGGACAGCCGCGAGCCGGGCGGGTGGGGCATCTACTTCATGCGCAAGCTGATGGACGAGGTAACCTACGAGCGCGTCGAGGATCGCAACCAGCTTACCCTGGTCAAGCGCGTCGCTGCCGCCCGCCGCTCCGCCGTGCCAGCCCGATCCGACGACGACCTGTTCGCGGCCCGCGCGCTGGACGCGACGACGGCGGTGATCAGCCCCACCGGGCGACTGGATAGCAGCACGAGTCTCCGCCTCGAACGCACCCTCGACGCGCAACTCAGCAGCGGCAAGACCCGGCTGTATGTGGATATGGCCGCTGTCGAGTACATCGCCAGCAGCGGCTTGAAGGTGCTTGTCTCGGCCTGGCGCCGCGCTCGCCAGGGGGGCGGTGACGTGGTGCTGAGCGGCCTGCAGCCGCGCATCGTTGAGATCTTCGAGATGGTCGGCTTCGACACGCTGTTTGAGGTTTTCCCCGACCTCGACAGCGCCCTGACCGCGCGCTCCGCCGATCGCTGACGCCCCGGCCAGGAGCGGGCGACCGAATCCCCGGAAGTGACATTGCGGTGGACACTACGCTGATCCTGGTCATGATCGTGGGCGCCACGCTCGCCGTCGGCGGTGTCGGGCTGGGCCTGGTCGTCGGCTACTGGCGTGGCCGCCAGCGCGGGATCAGTCTGGCTGCCAACGAGCGCCTCAGCCCGGAGCTTGACGTGCTGGCCGGCGTCGGCAATGCCATCCTCAGCGTGCAGCTCAAGGTAGATGCCCTGTGCGAGGTCATCTACCAGCAGGCCACGCGCATCGTAGACACCAGCAACTTCCAGATCGGCATCTTCGAAGGTAGCGACTACGTCATCAAGGTCTGGCTGCGCGATGCCGAGCGCCTGCCTGCCCAGCGCTTCGAGGGCAAGGCCGGCGAGGGCATCATCGGTTGGGTGCGTCGCACGGGGACGGGACTGCTCGTCCACGACTTCGAGCGCGAATGGGATAGCCTGCCCGCTCGCCCGGCCCACAGCTCACCCGACCCCGCCCGCTCAGCCATCTTTGCCCCGCTGCTGTCCGCCGGCACGACGCTGGGGGTCATCGCTGTGCAGAGCTGCCGACCGGACGCCTTCAGCGACGAGGATATGCGCCTGCTCACCCTGCTGGCCAACCAGGCATCGGCGGCCATCCGCAACGCGCAAACGTTCGAGGCCGCCCAGGAGCGCGCCCGCCAGCTCCGGCTGATCAACGATGTGACGCGCCAGGTCACGGCGACCCAGCCCTTGCCCGACCTGTTCCGCCAGATCGTGACGCTGATCCACGACGCTTTCGGCTACTACGCGGTGAGCATCTTCACGCTGGATGAGGCGGCACAGAGTCTCAGCCTCAGGTCCAGCAGTCACGAGCAGTTCGCCGCAACAGACCTGCGTGTGTCTTGCCAGGAGGGGCTGGTCGGTTGGGCCGCCACGAATCGCCGCACGGCGCTGTCGCTGAATGTGAGCCAGGACGAGCGTTACCTGGCGACGGCCACGCTCGATGCCACGCTCTCGGAGATCGCCGTGCCCCTCGTCGTCAACGACCGGGTGATGGGCGTGCTCGACGTGCAGAGCAACCATCTGGACGCCTTCGACGCGGACGATGTCTTCCTGCTCGAGACTCTGGCCGGCCAGCTTGCCTTCGCCCTGCAAGAGGCGCAGACCTTCGACGCCGAGCGCCGGCAAACCGAGCGCATCAACGCCATGACCGAGGTGGCGCGCGCGCTCGTGTCAATCCTGGATATTGACGACCTGCTCGACGAGGTGATTGACCTGGTCACCGAGTACCTGGGCTATGACCGCGTGCACCTCTTTCTGCGCGTCGGCGAGCGCATCGCCTTTCGCAGTGGCAGCGGCGTGCACAGCGGGCGCTGGGCGTTGGAGCGCCTGTCCTATGACCTCAACGAGCCGGGCCTGATCCCGCGCGTCGCGCGCACCGGCGAGCCGGTGCTCACCGGAAACGTCCACGAGCACCCGGATTACCGGGTGGGGCATGGCGTCGAAGACACGCTGAGTGAGCTGACCGTTCCGCTGCGCATCGGTTCGACGGTGCTCGGCGTCTTCGACGTGCAGAGCCCCGAGCTGAACGCCTTCACGCCGGACGACCTGGCGCTGCTCCAGGCGCTGGCCGACACCATCGCCATCGCCCTGCGCAACGCGACCCTTTTCGCCAACGAGTCGCGGCGGCGGATGCTCTCAGAGACGCTGCGCGAACTGAGCACGGTGCTCGGCTCGTCGCTCGACCTCGCCAGCGTGCTCAACGGAATCATGATCGGGCTGGAGCGTGTGGTGCCCTACACCAGCGGCCTGATCGTGCTGCTCGACGATGACGAGCAGGAATACCGGGTCGAGACGGCGCGCATCAGGGGCAGCGAGCCAGACCCGGCCATCTATGAGCGGAGCATCCCGGTCAGCCAGATCAGCGACGCGCGCCTGATCGAGCTGTTGCACGGGCTGGACCAGGGCGAGACGGCTCTGGCCGGGCACGATGAGATCGTCGTGCAGCTCGCCATCGCCGGCGCTCCGATCGGATTCCTGACTGTTGAGCGCACGGAGCTGGATCGCTTCACGCCAGAAGATCGCGAGATCATCACCACCTTCGCCAACCAGGCCGCCGTGGCCATCACCAATGCCCGGCTGTACATGGCCCAGCGCGAAGAAGCGTGGATCAGCACGGCGCTGCTCCAGGTGGCCGAAGCGACCGCTCGCGCCAGCGATCTGGACGAAGTGCTGCGTACTGTGGCCCACATCACCCCGCTGCTGGTCGGCGTCGAGTGGAGCGCCGTGCTGCTGGCCGAAGAGCCGGATTCTTTCCGCGTGGTCGAGATCGCCGGCGCCGATCCGGAGATCAGCAACGCCCTGCTCAACTACAAGCTCACCCCGCAGACCTGGCCGCTGCTGAGTCAGGTGCGGCAGAACGGACATCCACTGCTCATAGACAGCAGCACGCCGCCTCCCACCGACCTCCCCACCGACTTCAACATCGGCCAGGGCGTGATTCTGCCGCTCTTCGCCAAGGGGGAGATCAACGGCCTGCTGCTGATCGGCACGCGCGACGAGGGCGAGCCGATGACCGACCGCAAGATCGAGCTGGTCAGCGGCATCGCCAACCAGGCCGCGCTGGCCATCGAGAGCGCCCAGCTTGTGGCCGCCCAGCAGGAAGAGGCCTGGGTGACGACCGCCCTGCTCCAGGTCGCCGAAGCCGTCAACACCCAGATAGACGCCGACCAGAGCCTGGAGACGCTCGTCCGCCTGACGCCGCTGCTGGTCGGCATCGAACGCTGCGGCATGTTGAAGTGGGACGGCGAGGGCGGGCACTTCATCGGCGGCCCGTCGTGGGGCCTGACGCCGGAGCACAGGGTTCAGTTCGCCGAGCTGGTCTGCACCGACCACGACGGCAAGTTCCTGCGGCGACTGATCGAAGGGTCGGAGCCGGTCGCCTGCGGCGTGGGGACGGACGTGCCGCTGCCCTCGGCTCTGCAAAAGCTCTTTGAGGTTCCGGCGCTGGTCGGCCTGCCGCTGGTCGCCCGCGGGCATCTGGTGGGGGCCATGCTGGTTGATCACCCGGGGCTGGAAGGGAGCCTGGACCAGCGCCGGCTCAACATCCTCAACGGGATCGCCCACCAGACCGCGCTCTCACTGGAAAACGCTCGCCTGCAAGCCGAGGCTTCCGCCGTCGAACGCATGGAGCGCGAGCTGGAAGTGGCGCGCACCATCCAGGCCAGCTTCCTGCCGGACGACCTTCCCCAGCAGCCCGGCTGGGAGGTCGCTGCCCATTACCGCGCGGCGCGCCAGGTCGGCGGCGACTTCTACGACTTCTTCCAGGTGGATGAGCGGCGCTGGGCCATTGTCGTCGCCGACGTAGCCGATAAAGGCGTCCCGGCGGCGCTGTTCATGGTCCTCTCGCGCACGCTGCTGCGCGCGGTCGGCCTCAACCGGCACTCACCACTGGAGACACTGCGCCGCGTCAACCAACTGCTGCTGCACGATTCGCGCTCCGATCTGTTCGTGACTGTCTGGTACGGCCTGTGGGACGTGGAGACGGGCCGCGTGCAGTACAGCAGCGCAGGGCATAACCCGCCGCTGCTGGTCCACGCCGATGGCAGCGCCGAGCTGCTCAGCGCCCGTGGGCTGGCCCTGGGCGTGGTGCCGGAGATCGTCCTGCACGAAGCCGAGGTGACCCTGAAGCCCGGCGACCTGCTCCTCGCCTACACCGACGGCGTGACCGAGGCCCTGCGCGCTGACGAGGCCGAATTTGGAGTCGTCGGCCTGCAATCCACCGTCACCAGCCTGCGCAAGGGGGCCGCACGTGATATTGTGCAGGGCCTCGTGCGCGCGCTCGACCGCTTTGTGGAGGGCGCGCCGCAGTTCGATGACATGACTTTTGTCGTGCTCAAGCGCCTGGCGAAAGAACGGGGCGCCGGGCAGCAACCCCCTTCGGCCTGACCCCATGGCCACCGCGTTCGTGTCTGTCAGCTACGCCCATCATCGCGCCCTCAGCGCCGAGCTGGACGCCATCGCCGTGGCCCTGGGCGCGCACGGCATCACGGCGCGCATCTTCGTCAGAGACCACGCCTTTGCCCCGGAAGACGCCTGCACGATGATGGCCGCTGCGCTGCGCGACCTGCGCGCCGCCGATCTGCTCATTGCCGAAGTGACGCACAAGGCGATTGGCGTGGGCATTGAAGTGGGGATGGCGGCGGCGCTGGGCAAGCCAGTCGTCTACGTCCGCCATGCCGACGCCGAGCCGTCCACGACGGTGGGCGGGCTGGCCGCGGCGACCATCACCTATCAG
>JBBIHG010000097.1:0-7404 GCA_037447125.1 Chloroflexota bacterium
GGGGCGACGCTGGCCCGGCACCTGGCCTCGGCCTTCAACGATGTCTCTTTCCTGGCGCGCTATGCCGACGCCCTGGGCCTGGCCGTCGTCGTGCTGCTCATCACCTACCTGTCGCTGATCATTGGCGAGCTGGTGCCCAAGAGCCTGGCCCTCAGCCGCCCAGAAGACATCGCCGCGACCGTTGCTGGGCCGATGAGTCTGCTCTCCAGGCTCACCGCCCCCCTGGTCTTCACGCTCAGCGCCTCCACTAACCTGGTGCTGCGTCTGTTTGGCGTCAGAGCAGCGAGCGAATCGCCGGTGACGGAGGAAGAGATCAACGTGATGATCGGCCAGGGGACCGATCTGGGCGCCTTCGCGGAGACCGAGCGCGACATGATCGCGCGCATCTTCCGCCTGGCCGATCTGCGCGTTGGCGCCCTGATGACGCCCCGCACAGAGATTGACTGGTTCGACACGGGCGATTCTCCCGATGAGATTCGGAGCAAGCTAATCGCCAGCCCTCATTCGCGGTTTCCGGTGGCAAGCGGCGACCTGGACAGCATCCAGGGCATCGTCCACGCCGCCGCTGTGTTAGAGCGGCTGCTCTGCAACCAGCCGCTCGACGTGAAGGCCGATCTGCAGCACCCTCTTTTCGTGCCAGAGACGACGCTGGCGCTGAGGGTCTTCGACATGTTCAAGAAGACGAGCCAGCACATCGCCGTGGTCATAGACGAGTATGGCGGCGTGCAGGGGCTGGTCACCTTGACGGACATCCTGGAAGAGATTGTCGGTGATGTGGCCATCTTGGAGGAGACGATGGAGCCGCAGGTCATTCAGCGCGACGACGGGTCCTGGCTGCTCGATGGCTCCGTCTCCATCCAGCGCCTGGCCGACCTGCTGGGCATCTCAGGGCTGGAGAACAATGCCCGCTACGAGACACTGGGCGGCTTTGTGATGAGCGAGCTGGGCCGCATCCCGATCTCTGGCGATTCTTTTGTGGCCTTCAGTTACCGCTTCGAGGTAGTGGACATGGACGGGCACCGCGTGGACAAGGTGCTGGTCATGCCCGCGCCGCTAACAGCCGCGCCGGAGTAGCGCCGCGCCAGTGGGCGGTAGAGCGTCACCGCTGAGGCGCAGAGAGGGCAGAGAAAAGCGAAGGAGTTTGTAGTTCTCCTCTGTGTCCTCGGCGTCTCTGCGGTTTGGTCCTTTTGAATTATTGACAAGCTTCCCCGCTCTGTGTTACAGTGTTGCGTAGCATTGGGAGAGACACATGATCGGCACGCCGCGCCACACTATGCAGCCAACAAGCCTCAGCAGCGTCTGGGTCTGGTTTGGCTTTTATTATTTTGGTGGCGGCCATAGGGCGGGTCGGAGCGTGCCTTCTGCCAGTGTCACAGGGTAACACCCCAACAGAACCCGGAGACACAGGGCGCTGAGCACCAAGCTCAGCGCCCTTTTTCGTTCCAGGCACTGTGCAGGCACCCGAAAGGAGCCTTGGCCTTGACCGCAATGCAGTCCGACCCGCCCACACGCTGCCAGGGAGTGCGCGGCGCGATCACCGTCCCGGCCAACACTGCCGCCGCCATCCGCGAAGCCACGCACGAGCTGCTGCGCACGCTGATGACGGCCAACCAGATCGCTGCTGAGGACATCGGCGGCGCGTTCTTCACCACCACGCCCGATCTCACCGCCGAGTTCCCCGCCGTCGCCGCGCGCGAATTGGGCTGGACGGACGTGGCCATCCTGTGCGGGCACGAGATGAACGTCCCCGGCGCGCTGCCGATGTGCCTGCGCGTGCTGGTGCTGTGGAACACGACGCGCGCCCCCCATGAAATTCAGCACGTGTACTTACGCGAGGCGCAAGCCCTGCGTCCCGACCGCGCGGTGAACATGCCCGCCTAGAGCGCCATTGGTCACGAGTCAGGTCGCCACCGACCGGGAGATACCTCACATGATCGTCGTCATGAACATCAACGCCAGCGCCCGCGAGATCTCCGATGTCATCGCCCGCATCCGCGCCATGGGCTACGATGTGCATCTGTCGGAAGGCAAGGAGCGCACGATCATCGGCGTCATCGGGCGGGGCCGCCCCATTGATCGCGAGAAACTGGCCCTGATGTCCGGTGTGCAGTCGGTGATGCCTGTCTCGCATCCTTTCAAGATCGCCAGCCGCGAGTACCACCCCGACGACACGCTGATCCCGCTCAACGAGATCATGGTTGGCGGACCGGACCTGGCCATTATCGCCGGGCCGTGCTCGGTGGAGAGCCGCGAGCAGATCATCGAGACGGCCCACGCCGTGCGCGAAGCAGGGGCGACGGCTTTGCGCGGCGGGGCCTTCAAGCCACGCTCGTCGCCCTACGCCTTCCAGGGTCTGGGCGAGGAAGGGCTGCGTTACCTGGCCGAGGCGCGCGAGCAGACCGGGCTGCCTATCGTCACCGAGGTGATGGACCCGCAGCTTGTCCCGCTGGTCTGCCACTACGCCGACGTGCTGCAGATCGGGGCGCGCAACATGCAGAACTACACGCTGCTGCACGCAGTGGGCGAGAGCCAGCACCCGGTTCTCCTCAAGCGCGGCATGAGCAACACCATGGAAGAGCTGCTCATGTCCGCCGAGTACATTCTCAGCCACGGCAACATGCGCGTCATGGTCTGCGAACGCGGCATCCGCACCTTCGAGACCTACACGCGCAACACCTTCGACATCAACGCCATCCCCGTGCTCAAGCGCATCTCGCACCTGCCGGTCATCGCCGATCCCAGCCACGGCGTCGGCAAGTGGGAGTATGTGGAGAGCGTCTCGCTAGCGGCGGTTGCCGCCGGCGCGGATGGGCTGCTCCTGGAGGTGCATCCGCACCCGGAGATGGCTCAGTCGGACGGGCAGCAGTCGCTCAAGCCGGAGCGCTTCGCCGAGCTGGTGGTCAGGCTGCGCCAGCTTGCGCCCATCGTCGGGCGGCAGGTCCCCGAGCCGCAGCGGGTGTAGCGCGATGGATGCTTCGTTTGCGAGCAGCACGGTGCATATCGTCGGCCTGGGGCTGATGGGCGGCTCGCTGGCCATGGCCCTGCGCGGCCAGGTGGGGCGCATCACCGCCGAGGACATCGCCCCCGGCGTGATCGAAGATGCCACCAGCCGCGGCGTCATTGACGGGCCGGGCGCATCCAGGGACGCCGACATCGTCGTGCTGGCCGTGCCGGCGCACGCCATCATCGCCCTGGCCCCACAACTCGCACTCCGTCCGGGGACGCTGGTGCTCGACCTGGGCAGCACCAAGACGCGCATCTGCGAGGCGCTGGACGGCCTGCCGCCGGGCGTGCTGGCCGTGGGCGGGCACCCGATGTGCGGCCTGGCCGAGAACGGCTACGCCCACGCCATCCCCACGCTCTACCAGGGCGCGCGCTTCGTGCTCTGCGAGACACGGCGCACCACCGATGAAGCGCGGCTCATCGCCGAGATGCTGGTGCGGGCGGTCGGCGCCCTGCCCCTGTGGATGGATCGCGCCCGCCAGGACCGCCTGACCGCGCTGACCAGCCACCTGCCCCACCTGCTCTCCTTCGCCCTGATGCGCCTGGCGATGGATGGCGCTCAGGCCGATTCGGCGCTGCTGGAACTGGCAGCGGGCGGCTTCGACGGGGCAACGCGCCTGGCCCGCACCGACGCGGCCATGATCGTCGGCATGTTCAGCACCAACACTGGCCAGATTCGCCAGGCCGCCGCCGAACTGCGCGCCCACCTTGATCGCCTGGAGGCGAACCTGGACGACGCCGAGGCGCTGGAGCGCGAGCTGGGCGCGATTGTGGCCGCGCGCCGTGCCTACACGGCAGGCTACGGGGAGCGGTTGATCACATGAGCGACCTGTTGACCTCACCCCCAGCCTCGCTACGCTCGGCTTGCCCCCTCTCCATTCGAATGGAGAAGGGGCGGCGAGGCGCATTAGCGCCAAGCGGGGGTGAGGCAAAGCACGATCTAGTCACCCCCTGCGAGGTGACGCCATGAACGTCCCATTGACGGCCATCCGCGTCCGCCCTGGCGCGGCCCTGCGCGGGACGGTGCGCGTACCCGGCGACAAGTCGCTCTCGCACCGCGCCTTGATCCTGGGCGCGCTGGCCGAGGGCGCGAGTCACGTACGCGGCTGGCTGCCCGCCGGCGACACGCTGGCGACTTTGGGTTGCGTGCGGGCACTGGGGATCGCGGTCGAGCAAGAGGAGGCGACGAGCCTGACCGTGCGCGGGCACGGGTTGACGGGCCTGCGAGCCCCCACCGCCCCGCTCGATTGCGCCAACGCGGGAACGGCCATGCGCCTGCTGGCGGGTGTGCTGGCCGGGCAGCCCTTCGCCGGCACGCTCGACGGCAGCGAGCAGCTTCGCCGCCGCCCGATGGGTCGCATCACCGAACCGCTGCGGCAGATGGGGGCGCACATCGCCGACAGGGACGGGCGCGCGCCGCTGCACTTCCGCCCGGCGACGCTGCGCGGCATGGCCCATACGCTGCCCGTCGCCAGCGCGCAGGTCAAGAGCGGGCTGCTGCTGGCCGGGCTGTTCGCCAGCGGCCCGACGACGGTCATCGAGCCAGGGCCGGCGCGCGATCACACCGAGCGCATGTTGCGGGCAATGGGCGCGCGGGTGGATGTGGACGGCTTCCGCGTGACGCTGACTCCCGGCCGCGCGCTGCGCCCGCTCGACCTGACCGTGCCCGGCGATCCTTCCTCGGCGGCCTTCGTGCTGGCGGCGGCGCTGCTGGCGGGCGGCGACGCGGTGCGCGTGACGGGCGTGGGCGTCAACCCGACGCGCACCGGCCTGCTGGACATCCTGGCGGCGATGGGTGCGCCGGTCGTCTGCGAGAACGAGCGGCTGGAAGGGGGCGAGCCGGTGGCCGATCTGCTCGTGCGGCGGGCCGACTTGCGCGGGGCAGCGGTGGGCGGCGACCTGATCGTGCGCGCCATTGATGAGTTCCCCGCGCTGATGGTCATCACCACACAGGCAGCGGGCGAGACACTCGTGCGCGACGCGGCGGAACTGCGCGTCAAAGAGACGGATCGCATCAGCGTCCTGGCTGGAGAGCTGCGCAAGATGGGCGCGGTCATTGGCGAGCGCCCGGACGGGTTCCGTATCGTCGGGCCGCAGCGCTTGCGGGGCGCGGTCGTTCAGGGCCACGACGATCACCGGGTGGCCATGGCCCTGGCCGTCGCCGGGCTGGTCGCCGAAGGCGAGACGGTAATCGAGGACGCCGCCTGCGCCCATGACTCGTTCCCCGGCTTCGTCGAGACCATGCAGGCACTTGGCGCAGAGATGGACTGGCGCAACCATGACTGAGCGGGTGGGGCTGCTCGGCTGGCCGGTGGCGCACAGCGTCTCCCCGGCCATGCACAACGCGGCTTTCCAGGCTCTGGGGCTGGACTGGCAGTATGATTTGCTGCCCGTCCCGCCCGACCGGTTCGCCGAGGAGGTGGCGCGGCTGGTCGCGGCGGGCTACCGCGGTTTCAACGTGACCATCCCGCACAAAGAGGAGGTGCTGGCCCTGCCGGGCGTGCGAAAGCTGGAATTCACAATTCTCCTCATCGGCGCGGCCAACACGATTGTCGTGCAGCCCGACGGGATGCTGAAAATTGACAATACGGACTGGAAAGGCTTCGCCCTGGACTTGCGCAGGCACAAGATCGAAGCGCGAGGCGCAACGTGCCTGATCCTGGGCACAGGCGGCGGAGCGAAGGCGGTGGGCATCGCGCTGGCGAATCTGCGGGCGGGGCGTATCGTGCGCGTCAGCCGGACGCCGGACCGCAACGAGGCCGGCTACAGCGACCTGGCCGCGCTCGCCCCAGAGGCCGATCTGATCGTCAACTGCACGCCGGTGGGCATGTTCCCCCACGTGGATGAGTCGCCCTGGCCGGAGGGAGTGCCCTTCCCGCCCGGCGCCGTGCTCTACGACCTGGTCTACAACCCACCGGTCACTGCGCTGATGCGCCAGGCGGAGGCGGCGGGAGCGCGCGCCATCGGCGGGCTGGGGATGCTTGTCCTCCAGGGGGCGCTGTCTTTCGAGCAATGGGTGGGGATCGTCCCGTCGGTAGATATAATGAGGGAAGCAGCCCAGGCCGCCCTACGTAATTCGGCACGCGATCAATGAGAGAGTGAACCATATGGCACAGGTGAAGACCGCAGAGAATCTCTTCGAGGAGCTGCGCTGGCGCGGCATGATCCACAATGCGGCGGAGGACGCCGAAGAAGTCCTGGCCCGCGAGAAGGTGACCGCCTACATCGGCTTTGACCCGACCGCCGACAGCCTGCATGTCGGCTCGCTGTTGCCAATCATGGTGCTGGTGCATTTGCAGCGGCACGGCCACACGCCGATTGCCCTGGCCGGCGGCGGCACGGGACTGATCGGCGATCCGAGCTTCAAGGCCAAAGAGCGCCAGCTACTCTCCGAGGAGCAGCTTGCCCGCAACCTGGAAGGAATCAAGGTCCAGCTCGCCCACTTCCTGGCCTTCGAGGGCGTGCCCAACCCGGCGCTGCTGCTCAACAACGCCGACTGGCTGTGCCAGCTCAACCTGATCGAGTTCCTGCGCGACATCGGCAAGTACTTCACCGTCAACTACATGACGGCCAAGGACTCGGTCAAGACGCGGCTGGAGGGCGAGGAGGGCCTGTCGTTCACCGAGTTCAGCTACATGCTGCTGCAGGCCTACGACTTCCTGCGCCTGTACCTGGACTACGGCTGCACGTTCCAGATGGGCGGCAGCGATCAGTGGGGCAACATCACCGCCGGCACCGAGTTGATCCGCAAAGTGGCCGACGGCAAAGCCTACGCTCTCACCGTGCCGCTGATCACCACCTCGACCGGCGTCAAGTTCGGCAAGACCGAGGCCGGGACGGTGTGGCTCGACGCCCGGCGCACGTCGCCCTTCCGCTTCTACCAGTACTGGCTCAACACGTCCGATGCTGATGTGGTGCCATACCTCAAGTACTTCACGCTGCTGGATCGCGACGAGATCGCCGCGCTGGAACGGTCCGTGGCCACGGAACCGCACCTGCGCGTTGCACAGCGCCGCCTGGCCGAGGAAGTCACGCGGGCGGTGCACGGCGAAGACGGCTTGCGCAAGGCGCAACAGGCGACCGAAGTGCTCTTTGGCGAGCGCGACCTGGCCGGGCTGAGCGCCGACGACTTGCTCGACATCTTCGCCGAGGTGCCGTCCAGCGCTGTGCCCGCCGCCGACCTGCAGGGCGAGGGGCTGAGCCTGGTTGACCTGGCCGTGACATGCGGGCTGGAGCGTTCCAAGAAGCAGGCGCGCACCCTGATCGCGGGCGGCGGGCTGTACCTGAACGCAACTCGCGCCGACGATGTGGAGCGGCGCGTGACCCTGGCCGACGCCATCGAAGGGCGCGTCATCGTCCTGCGCAAGGGCAAGAAGCAATACCATCTGCTGCGCGTGGAGT
>JBBIHG010000097.1:7504-11767 GCA_037447125.1 Chloroflexota bacterium
CGCCCCTGCGCAACCGTTCTCGCTGATCGCTGATGGCTGATAGCTCTTCTGGAGGAACTGTGCTGCGCTTTCTGACGGCGGGCGAAAGTCACGGCCCGGCGCTGACCGGCATCCTGGAAGGGATGCCCGCCGGCCTGCCGCTGACGCCCGCCGACCTCGAGCGCGATCTCGCCCGCCGCCAGACCGGCTACGGCAGCGGCGGACGCATGCAGATCGAGCACGACCAGGCGCGCCTCACCGGCGGCGTGATGAACGGGCGCACCACCGGCGGGCCGATCGCGCTGCTGATCGAGAACCGCGATTGGAAGAACTGGGCTGGGCGCGACATCCCGCCCATGACCACGCCGCGCCCCGGCCATGCCGACCTCACTGGCGCGCTCAAGTATGGCTACCGTGACCTGCGCCTGGCCCTGGAGAGGGCCAGTGCCCGCGAAACGGCGATGCGCGTCGCCATCGGCGCGATTGCCCGGCGATTGCTGGCCGAGTTCGGCATCAGCGTGGGCGGCTACGTGACGGCCATCGGCGCGGAGGAAGTGCACTTCGCCGATGACCCGCCTGATTACCCGGCCCGCTTCGCCGCTGCACAGGCGTCCGACGTGAGCTGCCCCGATCCGGCAGCCGCCGAACGGATGCGCGCGGCCATCCGCGGGGCCAAAGTGGACAAAGACACGCTTGGCGGGATCATTGAAGTGGTAGCGCTGGGCCTGCCGCCTGGCCTGGGGTCGCACGTGCACTACGACCGCCGCCTGACAGGGCGGCTGGCCGGGGCGGTGTGCAGCGTGCCGAGCATCAAGGGCGCGGAGATCGGCCCGGCCTTCGAGAACGCGCGTCGCCCCGGCACGCAGGTCCACGACCGGCTGGTCCTGGGCGAAAGCGGGCGCATCCGCCGGACCAGCAACCGTTCTGGCGGGCTGGAGGGCGGCATGACCACCGGCGAGCCGCTGATCGTGCGCGCGGCCATGAAGCCGATCAGCACCACGCTGACGCCGCTGGAATCGGTGAACCTGGCGACGGGCGCGCCCGCTCACACCGAATACGAGCGCAGCGATTTCTGCGCCACGCCGCGCGCCGTGGTGATCCTGGAGGCGATGGTGGCGCTGGTGCTGGCCGACGAACTGCTGCGCAAGCTGGGCGGCGACAGCCTGGACGAGCTGCGCCCGCGCTTCGCCGCGCTGCGCCAGGCCCGGCTGGACGATCTGCCGATGGACGACACACCCTGGCGCTTTGGCTATGAGACGTGACCTCACCCCCACTCGGCGCTGACGCGCAGCGAGGCTGGGGGTGAGGTAAAGCGCAACGCGGAGCTTTACCGAGACTCTCTATGACGGGTATCCCTCACAACCTGGTGCTGGCCGGTTTCATGGGCACGGGCAAGAGCACCGTCGGGCGGATTGTCGCCGGGCGGCTGGGGCTGACTTTCGTGGACACGGACGCCGAGATCGAGCGGCGGGCGGAGCGGCCCATCGCCGCTATCTTCGCCCAAGACGGCCAGGCGGCGTTCCGAAGGATGGAGGCGGAGGTCTGCCGTGAAGTCGCCGCCGGGCGCGATCAGGTGATCGCTGTGGGCGGCGGGGCGCTGCTCGACCACGGCACGCGCCGTGCCTTCGCCCGTACCAGCCTGATCGTCTGCCTGACTTGCGCGCTCGACGAGGTCTTGCGGCGGGTGGGCGACGACCCGGCCCGGCCCCTGTTCAGCGCCGACCGCGAACGTCTGGCGGCACTCTACGCGGCGCGCGCGGCCCATTACGCCAGCCTGCCTCACGCGGTAGATGCCACTGCCCACACGCCAGCGCAGGTTGCCGGGGAGGTGATTCGCCTGTGGAATCAGCAACAGAACTGACCATCCAGGGCGCGGACGGCGCGTATCCGGTCGTCATCCGGCCTGGCGCGCTGGCCGACGCGCTGCCCGCCTTCGTGGCCGGGCGGCGCTTCTCGCGCATCGTCGTGATCAGCAACACGACCGTTGGCCCGCTCTACGGAGAGGCGCTGGTCGCCCGCCTGCCGGACGCTTTTCTGGTGACTGTGCCCGATGGCGAGGCGTACAAGACGCTGGACTCGGCGACTGCGCTCTACGGCGAGCTGCTGGCGGGAGGCTGTGACCGGTCGGCGCTGGTGATTGCGTTGGGCGGCGGCGTGATCGGCGACCTGGCCGGCTTCGTCGCGGCGACGTTCATGCGCGGCGTGGCTCTGATCCAGGCGCCGACCAGCCTGCTGGCCATGGTAGACGCCAGCCTGGGGGGCAAGGTGGGTGTGGACCTGCCCCAGGGCAAGAACCTGGTCGGCGCGTTCAAAGACGCGCTGGCCGTCTTCGCCGACACCGCGACGCTGGTCACGCTGCCGCCGGTCGAGCGGCGCTGCGGCCTGGCCGAAGTGCTCAAGGCCGGGCTGATCGCCGATCCGCCGCTGGTGGATCACCTGCTGGCGCGCGGGCTAGACCCCATCGAAGACGTGATCGCGCGGGCAGCCCACGTCAAGAAGCAGATCGTCGAGAGCGACCGGCTGGAGAGCGGCGTGCGGGCGCACCTGAACCTGGGCCACACCGTCGCCCATGCCATCGAGGGGGTCAGCGGCTATGCCTGGAAACACGGCGAGGCGGTGGCCCTGGGCCTGGTAGCAGAAGCGCGGTTGTCCGTCCGGCGCGGGCTGGCCGCGCCCGACCTGGCGATTACTGTCGAGCGGGCAGTGGCCGCGCTGGGCCTGCCGGTGCGCTATGCCGGGCTGGACCCCGCTGCCCTATGGGAGGCCATGCGCCACGACAAGAAGTTTCGCGGCGGGGTGGCGCGCTTCGTGCTGCTGCGCGACGTGGGCGTGCCGTGTGTGGCCGACGGCGTGCCGCGCGACGACGTGATCGCCGTGCTGGACTCCTTGCAGGAGGGGCCATGAACATCCTGATCTTACACGGGCCGAACCTGAACCTGCTGGGGACGCGCGAGCCGGAGGTCTACGGCCACCTGACGCTGGAGGCGATCAACGCGCGGCTGAGCGACTACGCGGCGGGGCACGGCGCTGCGCTGCGCATCGTGCAGAGCAATCACGAAGGGGTGCTGATTGACGCGCTGCATCAGGCACGCGGCTGGGCGAACGGGGTCATCCTCAACCCCGGCGGCTATACACACACCAGCGTGGCCCTGCGCGACGCGCTCAGCGCGGTCGGGCTGCCGGCCATCGAGGTGCATCTATCGAACATCCACGCCCGCGAGCCGTTCCGCCACACCTCGCTGATCGCGCCGGTCTGCCTGGGGCAGATCAGCGGGCTGGGCTGGCTGGGCTATCGGCTGGCGTTGGAAGCGTTGCTGGAGAGAGAGTGATTGGTTATTGGTTGTTGGTATTTGGTGGTCAGTGCTCAGTGACTGGTTGCAGATTACTGGATGGCAAGGCCTGCGCTGCTCTAAAAACTGATCACCATAGACCAACAACCAATCACCAATTACCAATTACCAACCACCAAGGAGACATACACATGGGCGAACGCATTGTCGCCTTTCAGGGGGAGCACGGCGCATATTCGGAGGAGGCGATCCATCGCCAGTTCGGCGAGGACACGAAGACCCTGCCCTGCGAGACCTTCGCCGAGGTCTTCGCGGCCATCCAGCGTGGGCGGGCCACGCACGGCATGGTGCCGGTCGAGAACGCGCTGGCTGGCACGGTCTTCCAGGTCTACGAGTTGCTGATCGAGCACGATTTCCGCGTGCAGGCAGAGCACCTGCTGCCGATCACCCACCATCTGTTGGCCTCAGAGGGCACGCTGCTGGAAGATGTCAAGCGCGTCATGTCGCACCCGCAGGCGCTGGCCCAGTGCGCCGACACGCTGCGCCGGCGCGGCTGGGAGCCGGTCGCCGCCCACGACACGGCGGGCGCAGCGCGCGCCCTGGCCGAGCATCCGGAGCCGCACACAGCGGTGATCGCCTCGGCGCTGGCGGGCAGGCTCTACAGCCTGACTGCGCTGGACAGCGGCCTGGAGGACGACCCCGGCAACTCGACGCGCTTCTTCGCCATCGGCGCGGACGATGCCCAGCGCCGCGACCCCAGCAAGACTTCGCTGGTCTTCGCCGTGCGCCACCGCCCGCGCGCGCTCTATGACGCACTGGGCGCGTTCGCCCTGCGCAACATCAACCTGACCAAGATCGAGTCGCGGCCCATGCGTGGGCGGGCCTGGCAGTACTGGTTCTATCTCGACTTCGAGGGCCACTGGCGCGACCCTGCCGCCGAAGCCGCCCTGGTGGACCTGCTGCGCCAGGCTTCGATGGTCAAGATGCTCGGCTC
>JBBIHG010000098.1:0-11672 GCA_037447125.1 Chloroflexota bacterium
TCCTCTCTTCCTGGCCAGACACATCGCCAATCTCTTTGGTGCTATAGCTTGTTATTTATCAGGTTTTTACAGACCTGTCAACAACTCCGCGGCTTTTCATCGTGCGCACCGCGACGCCAGCCCACGCTGAGAACCAGTATAGCCGGCGGATCGAGCGGCGCGTTGTGCCCTTCGTCCAACAGATAACTTATGCCGGCGCCGCGCCCGGTCTCCTCAATGCCGGCTGTCAGGTCCGGTAATGGCCGTTAATCGTCACGTACTCGTGGCTGAGGTCGCACGTCCAGACGTGGGCGCGGGCAGCACCTAACCCCAGGTCGAGGCGCACGCCCCACTCGGCCGTCTGCATCAGGGCGATGGCAGCGCGCTCGTTGTAGGCAGTGGGCTGCCCGCCCTCGACAAGCTGCATCGCCGGCTGCCCCTGCGCGTCAAGCAGCCACAGACTCAGCCTCATCGGGTCGAGCGCGACTCCCGCATAGCCCGCCGCCGCCAGGATACGCCCCCAGTTGGCATCCGCGCCGTAGCAGGCCGTCTTGACCAGCGGCGAGACGGCGATCTGCCGGGCAATCTGGCGAGCGCTGGCCTCGCCCTCTGCGCCGCTGACCTCCACGGTGACGAACTTCGTCGCGCCCTCGCCGTCGCGGACGATGGCCTGGGCCAGCGCGATACACACGCCGGTCAGGGCCGCCTGGAACTCAGCCGGATCGCCCTCCGCCAAGCCCACCGCGCCGTTGGCCAGCAGCAGGACCGTGTCGTTGGTGCTCATGTCGCCGTCCACTACGATACGGTTGAAGCTCGCGTCCACTGCGCGGCGCAAGAGACGGTCCAGATCGGCGGCAGGGATGCTGGCGTCGGTGGCGATCAGGGCGAGCATGGTCGCCATGTGCGGGGCGATCATGCCCGCGCCTTTGGCGATGCCGGCGATCACCGCGCCGGACGACAGGCGCGCGGAGGCCAGCTTGGGCCGCGTGTCGGTGGTCATGATCGCGGCGGCAGCGTCCGCCCAGCCGTCCGCGCGCAGCGCCGGAACCAGAGCGGCGATCCCGCGCTCCATCGCCGTCATGTTCAGCGGCAGCCCGATCACGCCAGTCGAGAGGGTGAGCACCTCATCCGGCGCGCAGCCAAGCAGCGCCGCCGCGCGCTCCGCCGACGTGTGCGCGTCGCGCAGGCCCGGCTCGCCAGTGCAGGCGTTGGCGCTGCCAGTGTTGGCCAGCACAGCGCGCACCCGCGCGCCCTCCCCCACCAGGATCGCCTGGTCGCGCAGCACGGGTGCGGCCTTGACCTGGTTGGTGGTGAAGACGCCCGCCACGGCACACGGCGTATCGCTGACCAGCAGGGCGATGTCTTTACGCTCGTCGCGCTTCAATCCGCAGTGCAGCCCAGCGAGGCGAAAACCCTGTGGCATGTATTCACTCATGCTCTCTCACTCCAACTCGTAGACCAGCGCGATCTCGTCGCAGCGATCCTGGAAGGGGCACGGCGCACAGTCCTGCCAGACCTTGATCGGGAAGTTGCTGACGGAGTCGCGCTCGAAGCCCAACTGCTCGAACAGGCGGGCGGCGCGGGTCAGGGTCAGCACGCGCTTCAGCCCGCGCGCCCGCGCCATCGCCATTGCTTCTTCCACTAGGCGACTGGCGATGCCCTGGCCACGCCAGTCGGGGCGCACAGCCAGCGAGCGCACCTCGGCCAGCGAGCCATTGTAGTAGACCAGCGACACGCAGCCGATCACCTGCCCCTCCTGCTCGGCGACCAGCCAGCGGTCAAGCTGTTGGCGCATCTCGTCGGCAGGGCGCGGCAACATCAGCCCGGCAGCGACATCTCGCGCGAACAGGGTCAGGATCGCCTCCACTTCACAGGCGTGGGGACGGCGAATGATCATTGACTGTTGACCTCGTGCAGAATGGTGCCGAGCACCTCGGCGAACTGGTCAATGTGCGCCTCTTCGACGATGAGCGGCGGCAGCAGGCGCAGCACCTGCGGCCCGGCGTTGATCATGATCACGCCGTGCGCGTAGCCCGCCTTGATCAACGGCGCGACCTCGATATCCAGTTCCACGCCGATCATCAGGCCCAGGCCGCGCACCTCGCGGATATGCGGCGAGCGCAGGTCGTGGAGCCGTTCAACCAGCCGCGCGCCAAGCGCCATCACGCGGGCCAGGAACGCGGGATCGCTGACTCGGCGCAGCACAACCTGCGCCGCCCGGCAGATGACCGGCCCGCCGGCGAAGGTGCTGCCGTGATCGCCGGGGGCGAGCACCCCAGCGACGCGGTCGGTGAGCAGCGTCGCGCCGATGGGCAGCCCGCCGCCCAGGGCCTTGGCCAGGGTCATCACGTCCGGCTGCACCCCGAAGTGCTCGTAGGCCCACAGCCTGCCGGTGCGCCCCATCCCGCACTGAATCTCATCAAAGACCAGCAGCGCGCCGTGCCTGTCACATGCCTGGCGCAGCGTCGCCAGAAACTCCGGCGTCGCGGCGTGGATGCCCCCCTCGCCCTGCATCGGCTCGACGAAGACAGCGCAGGTCCCTGGGCCAATCAGCTTCTCGGCAGCGGCGCTGTCGTTGAAGGGGGCGAAGCTCACACCGGGCATCAGCGGGCGGAAGGGAGCCTGGTACTTCTCGCGGGCGGTGAGGGCCAGCGCGCCCGCCGTCCGCCCGTGAAAGCTGCCGCTGAAGGCCACCAGATCGGTCTTGCCGGGGCCGAACGTCTCGCGGGCGCTCTTGCGGGCAAACTTAATCGCCGCCTCGACCGCCTCCGCCCCCGAATTGCAGAAGTACACTTTGTCGGCGAAGGAACTCTCACAGAGCATCTGGGCCAGGTCCGCGTGGGGGGCGGAGTGATAGAGGTTGCAGACGTGGCCGAGCCGGGCCATCTGCTCGCTCACGGCGGCGATCAGCTCAGAGTCGCCGTGACCGAGCGCGTTGACGCTGATGCCCGCCGCAAAGTCGAGATAACTCTTGCCGTCGCTGTCGGTGAGCGTCGCGCCCTGCCCCCGCTCCAGCACAAACGGCGCACGCGCATAGGTATTGAGCACGTACTGGGCGGTTTTTTCCACAGTGGAGCCAGACATGAATCCTCGCCTTCTTTGCGCTGCCACTCAAGCCACGAATACGGTGCCAGTGCCCGCCGCCAGCCCCGCCAGGTCGGTGATCACGGCCTGGCGCACGCCCGCCCCCACCGCTGCCAGCGCCGCCTGTACCTTGGGGATCATCCCGCCGTTGATCACGCCGCGCGCGATCAGGTCGAGCGTCTCGGCGACAGACAGGCGCGGCACCACGCCATGCTCAGCGCGTACGCCGGGCACGTTGGTGACGAAGGCGGCCCGCGGCGCGCCGAGTGCCGCCGCAACCGCCCCCGCCGCGTGATCGGCATTGACGTTGTACGCTCCATCCGGCCCGAGCGAGATCGGCGAGATGACCGGCACTACGCCCATCGCGCACAGGTCGCGCAGCACGTCAACGCGCACAGCGACGATGCGGCCCACTCGCCCCAGGTTCGCCGCCCAGGGTTCGACGCGCAACAGGCCGCGATCCACGCCGCTGAGGCCCAGCGCGTCCACGCCGGCGGCCAGCAGCGCGCGCACGATCTGCTTGTTGACCTGCCCGGACAGCACCATCTCGGCCACGTCGAGGGCGGCCTGGTCGGTCACACGCTGCCCGTCCACATAGACCGGCTGCAAGCCGAACGCCCGCCCCACTTCATTGATGGCCCGCCCACCGCCGTGCACCAGGACGCACCGCTGCGTCTCCGCCAGCCGCGCGACCGCCGCCGCCAGCGCGTCCAGGAAGCCAGGCTGATCGAGATCGTTGCCGCCCACTTTGATGACCAGCGGCGCGAAAGCATCAGCACCAGAAGCATCAGTGTCCATGCGCGGCGCTCCTTCAAGCACTAACCGGCAGCAATCCGGCGGTTTCGGGCAGATCGAACATCAGGTTGAGGTTCTGCACGGCCTGCGACGCCGCCCCTTTGAGCAGATTGTCAATCACCGAGACGATGATCAGCAGTCCCTCGCTCACAGGAGTCAGCGAGAGCGCGGCGCGCGGCGTGCGCACGACGTGCGCCAGCGTCGCCAGTTCACCGGACGGGAGCAGGTCAATCAGCGGCTCTCCGGCGTAACAGGCGGCGAAAGCTTCCTGCGCGGTGGCCATGTCCGTCACCGGCGCGTAGATCGTAGACAGGATGCCCCGGTCGGTGGGCAGTAGGTGCGGCGAAAAGACCACCGGCCCCAGCGTTGAATCCTCGCCGGCCAGCACCTGCTCGATCTCGGCCAGATGGCGGTGCGCCCGCCCGATACTGTAGGGCGCGAAGTTGCCGTGCACTTCGGCGAAGAGGATGTGCTGCTTGGGCGCGCGCCCCGCCCCAGAAGTACCCGACTTGGCGTCCACGATCAGCGGCGCGTTGGGCACGAGCACATGAGCGCGGGCCAGCGGTGCCAGGGCCAACAGCACCGACGTGGCGTAGCAGCCGGGGTTGGCGATGCCCCGCGCGCCGCGCAGCCGGTCGCGCCCCAGTTCTGGCAGACCGTAGGGCACAGGCAGCAGTTGCGGCGCGGGATGGGCGACGCCGTACCACTGCGCGTAGACCGCCGGATCGTCCAGGCGCAAGTCGGCGGAGAGGTCTACAACGCGCACGCCGCGCGCCAATGCCTGGGCGGCGATGGGCGCGGAGCGCGTGTGCGGCAGGCAGAGCAGCACGACATCCGCTTCTTCCAGCGGCGCGCCAGTCGCGGAGATGAGCGGCAGGTCGGGCGCTTGCGGCCAGCTTTGACGCAGGCTTTGCCCGGCAGATGTCTCCGAGGTGGCGAAGGCCACCGTCACCGCCGGGTGACCCGCCAGCAGACGCGCCAGCTCCAGCCCGGTGTACCCGGTTGCTCCGTAGATTCCGACCCGAACGGTCATGGTCCCCTCGCAAGCTGCGTCGGCTCAACAAAAAAACCGCTCTCGGGTCCGAGAGCGGTTGTTGCTATCTGGCGGTCGCTGCGCGCTGACGCCGCCCCAAACCCCGCTAAGCCGGACCCGTGGTGACGGGAGCCGGACGGCGACGAGGGCGGCGGGGCGCGAGGCTGAGCAGCATGGCACAATCACCCACTAACAGGCACACAAACGCGAACGCGCACGACAATAGCACAGGCGAGACATTCGCACAAGGCGGGCGGTTTGGTCGAAACGTACAAATGACGGGCGTCAGTTGCAGGAGCGGGCAAGCTGCACGCAGTCCTGCAGCACGGCGGCGGCGGTAATGTCAATGCCCGCGCCCGGTCCCATCAGGGTCAGGGGCTGCTCGTCGTAGCGGCGAGTCGAGAACGACACCTGATTCTGCGTGCCGCGCAACTGGGCCGCCAGCCGCTCGCCGACCATGCGCAGCGCCACGACGCCACCTTGTGGGCCGATCTCGGCCAGGTAGCGCGGCACCCCGGCCAGCGCCCCCATGTACGCAGCGAAGTCGGAGTCCAGGCGCGGAAGCTGGGCCATGAACTCGTCCACGCTCAGCGAGGCCATCTCGCCGGGATAGAGCGGCTCGACATGCATCTGCTCTAGCTCCATCGGCCAACCGGCCAGCCGGCTGAGGATGAGCGCCTTGCGCGCCACGTCCATGCCGCTCAGGTCGTCGCGCGGGTCAGGCTCGGTATAGCCCCTCGACCTGGCCATGCCCACCGCCAGCGAGAACGGCTCACCATCTTCCAGGCGGCTGCACAGGTAGCCAAGCGTGCCGCTCAGCGCACCCTCGATGCGCGTGACCACGTCGCCAGTGTCCACCAGGTAGCGCAGCGTGTTGATGACGGGCAGCCCCGCGCCGACGGTCGCCTCGAAGCGGATGCGCGACGACTCGAAGAAGCCCTGCGCGCCCTCCCAGGGACCGGCCAGCGGGCGCTTGTTGGCCAGGGCCACACTGTAGCCGAGCGCCAATGCCCGGCGCAGCGCCGGCTCCATACCGTCCGCGGCTGTTGTATCCACGACGATGGCGCGCTCCAGCCCGGCGCGCGCTGCCCACTCCACCAGATCAAGCGCCGTCAGCCCAGGCTGCGCGCCCTTCACTTCGGCCAATGATCGCCCGGCGGCCTTGAGGTCGCCGGCGACGCGCACCGTCTGCGGAGACAGCCCGTCCGCCTTGCACAGGGCAGCGCGGCTGTCCGCCAGGGCGACCGGGTACAGTATCACGCCGTAGCGGTGGGCCAGCGCATCCTTCGTCTGAGCGACCTGTGCCAGGAAGGCACCCCCCACGTTGCCCACACCCACGATGATCAAGGGAATCTGCCGGGATTCTGCCACGTTCCTCTCTCCTGGGCTGCGCGCCGCGCTGCATACTCCCGATGGCGCAAGAGCCTAGCATGTGCCTCACGCTTCGTCAAACGCGATGCCTGGGCGAACTGCACGAAGCGGCACTGGCCATCGGCAGCACGAAGCCGCCAACGTTAAAGAACCTTATCCCCCGCCGCCTTGCGCGCGCCGTGATACGCACTATACTCTGCTCGCATCGGCTCCGCGCAGGAGACAGACCTTCCCTATGACCCGCGAGGAAATTATCCGCCTGACGGCGCTCTCTTCGTGCGCCGGCTGAGCGTCTAAGCTGGCCCCGGAGGCCCTGGCGCACGTGCTGCGTCCCATGCAAGACCTCTTCCGCCCGGCGGACCATCCCGACCTGCTGGTGGGCCTGGGCGCGCCGGACGATGCCGCCGTGTACCGACTCGACGAGGAGCGGGCGCTGATCGTCACGACCGATTTCTTCACGCCGATCGTGGATGATCCGTACCAGTATGGCGCGATTGCCGCCGCCAACGCCCTCAGCGATGTCTACGCGATGGGCGGGCGTCCGCTGCTGGCCCTGAACATTGCCGCGCTGCCGCCCGACCTACCCCCGGCGATGACCACGCAGATCATGGTCGGCCTGGCCGAGAAGGTGCGCGAGGCGGGCGCGGTCATCGCTGGCGGGCATACGATCCAGGACAAGGAGCCGAAGGTCGGCCTGGCCGTGATCGGGCTGGCTGCCCCCGACCGCCTGCTGACCAAAGGTGGCGCCTGCCCCGGCGACCGGCTGATCCTGACCAAGCCGCTGGGCACCGGCTGCATCACTACCGCGGCCAAGTCCGACCAGGCCAGGCCGGACGATCTCGCGGACGCAGCAGGTTGGATGATGCGTCTCAACCGCGACGCCGCAGAGGTCGCCCTCGATGTCGGCGCGCGCGCCGCGACCGACATCACCGGCTTCGGCCTGCTGGGCCACGCCACCGAGCTGGCCGAGGCGAGCGGCGTCACACTGTACCTGGACGCTGCGCAAATACCGCTGCTGCCCGGCGCCGAGCAATACGCCAGCGCGTGGATCTTCCCTGGCGGCTCCGTTGCCAACCAGGGAGCTTACGAGCGCGGCGTGCGCGTGGTGGGCGATCTGCCGGCGCACCGGCTGATGCTGCTCTTTGACGCGCAGACCAGCGGCGGCCTGCTGATCGCCCTGCCGCCCGATCAGCGGGAGGCGTTCGCCACCCAGATGGCCGCCCGGCAAGCGCCCTGGTGGGAAGTGGGCCAGGCCGGGCCGCGAGCCGACGTGCCGCTCGTCGTCCATGCGTGAGATAGGTGGAGGTTCCTGGTGATGGGTGAAACGGCTTCGGTTCGTGCGTGTTAAACCAATAACCAGCAACCAGACACGTTGAGAACGATGGCGCGGCGCGTGCGCCTGTCTTTAGCCAATAACCAGCAGCCAATAACCGAGACCTTAAGGAGAATCGGCATGAAGAAGCTCGTGTGGCTCACCCTGATCCTGGCCCTGGTGACCGGGCTGTTACCCGGCACCGCGGGGCGCGCCGCCCGCGCCCAGAACCCGATTGAGATCACGTTCGTGCACATCTTTCCCGACGAGCGCGACATCCGCCGGACAGTCATCGAGGAGATCGCCGCCGCCTTCATGGCCCAGAATCCCGGCATCGTCGTCACCATCCAGACGACCACCGACGACTATGGCGGGCTGTTCGAAGGGGCGCTGCGCGCAGCCAGCCAGGGCAACGCGCCGCACATCATCCAGGTCGAGGACTCGCTGACGCAGATCGCCGTCGACTCGCAGGCGTTCGTGAAGATCGGCGACTACGCCAGCGCCGAACAGCTTGCCACCATCGCCGATATCATCCCGGCCATGCGCAACTTCTACAACCTGGACGAGACGATTTGGGGCCTGCCCTGGAACGCCTCCAACCCGGTGATGTACTACAATCCAGACCTGTTCATCGCCGCCGGGCTGGACCCCGACACGCCGCCGCGCACCTTCGACGAGATCACCGCCGCCTGCGACACGCTGATGAACGCCCAGATCGAGGGATTGAGCGCGTGCATCAACTGGCCGGTCAATAGCTGGCTAGTGGAGCAGTGGGTCTCGATGCAGAACGCGCTGTTCGTGGACAATGACAACGGGCGGGCGGGCCGCGCCACAGAGGCCCACCTGGACAGCCCGGCCATGCTGCGGGTCTTCACCTGGTGGAAAGACCTGGTAGACAAGGGCTACTTCATATACAGCGGGGTGCCCAACGCTTACACCCCCGAAGGGCTGACCTTCATCACCAAGAAGACGGCTATTCACCTGAGCACAAGCGCCGGGCTGAGCAACATCCTCAAGTTCGGCGAGAGCATGGGTCGCTTCTCGCCGCGCGTGGCCCGCTTCCCCCTGCCCGACACTGAGGCGACCAACGGCATCACGGCAGGTGGCGCGGCGGTATGGGTGATGGCGGGGCACCCGGATGAAGAGACGCGCGCGGCGGTGGATTTCGCCTTCTTCCTGATCAACACCGAGAACATGAGCGCCTGGCACAAGGCCAGTGGGTACTTCCCGATCCGGCAAAGCTCGATTGACCAGCTCACCGCCGAAGGGTGGTTCGAGGCTAACCCGTTCTTCCGCATCGCGCTCGACCAACTACTGGACTCGACGCCCAACGCAGCCAATGCCGGGGCGACGGTTGGCGCGGCCAGCCAGGTGCGCGAGGCGGTCATCCAGGCGGCGCTTTCGATGATTGACAGCGGCGAAGACCCCGCCGCTGCGCTGGCCGCGGCCAAAGCGCGCGCTGACAAGGCCATCCAGGAGTACAACGCAGTGATCGGCGGTTGAGCTGGTCACCCGGTGATCGGTACCCCAGGCACACTGGTTTCGTAGGGGCGTATTTGCTGTACGCCCCTACGGGTTACAGCGCAGGGACACCCCTGTGACACAGGCACTCAGGCGACTCGCCAGGAACACTATCCGGCACACGGAACGCTGCGCGGGAGCGGATCATCTCAGTGGACGACCGGGCCGGGACGTACAGGTCGCGCAAGCTACTGGAACGGCTGCTGCTGGTAGGGGCGGTAGCCTTCCTGCTGATCTTCGTCGCGGCGCAGCGCGGCGGGTTCCGGTCACTCTGGGCGCTGCTGCGCGATGCCGCCCTCTCGCTGCCGTCCTTCATCCAGGAGACGGCGGCCTACTTCGCGGAAGCGCCCGCAGAACCGGTTGCGCCGTCGCTGGGAGTCGGCGCGGCATTCGGCCTGCTGGCAACCTTGCTCTACACGCGCCGTCTGAGGGACCCGTCAATACCCCACTCGCCGCATTGGCTGTGGATCGCTGCGGGCGCCGGCGCGCTGGCGGGCGGCCTGGGCGGGCAGATTCTGATGGTGCCCACGCGCCACTGCACGTATGCTCCAGGCGCGAGCGGCGCGGAATTCCGGATGGGTCTCTTCGTGACGGCGCTGAGCGCCTTGCTCCTCCTTGTCCCTCTGTGGACGTTGCTGCGCCAGACTGTGCAACGGTCGCGCGAGCGGCCAACGGGCCTGTTCAGAGGGCGAGCGCTGCCCTACCTGCTGCTCTCCCCGACGGTGCTGTTCCTGGCCTTGTTCCTCTACTACCCCACAGTGCAGGTCATGCTCGTCTCGCTCAAGCAGCGCATCTTTCCCCTGCCGCAAGAGCGATTCGCCTGCATGCAGAACTATCTCTCCCTGGCCGAGGATACCGTCTATCGCAACAGCTTCAGCGCCACCCTGTACATCACCATTTTCGTGGTGCTGATCAGCCTGTCCGTCGCCCTGGGCATAGCCGTGCTGGCTGCGCAGAAAGTGCGGGGCGCGGCAGTGTACCGCACGCTGCTGGTATGGCCCTACGCCATCTCACCCGTCGTGACAGGCGTGATCTTCCTGTCCATCTTCCGCGAGGGTGGCACCGGGATTCTCAACTGGGCCCTGGACGGGTCGTTGGGGCTGGAGGTGCGCTGGCTCACCGACCGGCAGCTTGCCCCCTGGGTGATCATCGCCTCCGCGGTGTGGAATCTGCTCGGCTTCAACATCCTGTTCTACATCGCCGGCCTGCAGAACATCCCCACCGATCTGCTCGAAGCTGCCTCACTGGATGGGGCCGGGCGGTCGCGGCGCTTCTGGCGGATCACCTTCCCGCTGCTGGCCCCCTACACGTTGTTCCTGCTGATCACCAATGTGACCTACTCGTTCTACGGCATCTACGGCGTGGTGGATACGCTGACGCCCGAGGGAGGGCCGCGTTTCGGGCCGGGCGGCGAGAGCGGCGCGACCAACGTGCTGATCTTCAAGCTGTACCGCGATGCCTTCAACACCGGCGCGCCGGCGGGCTTTGGCGCGGCCCAGGCAGTGATGCTGTTCCTGATGGTGGCAGTTTTGGTGGTGGTGCAGTTCGGCTATCTTGACCGCCGGGTTACCTACGAGGGGTGAGGATGGCCCGCCGACGACCGCGCTACGGCGTTCACCTGGGACTGATCCTGGCCTGCCTGGTCCTGGCCGCGCCGGCGCTGTACGCGCTGCAAGTGGCGACGCTGACGCTCGAAGAGGCGTTCGCCGTGCCGCCGAAGCTGTTCCCGCCCAGCACTGACCTGGGGGACAACGTGCGCAGCCTGTTTGAGGGGCAGCAATTTGGCCGGTTGATCGGTAACACCTTCACCGTAGCATTGGCCGTGGTCATCGGCAAGACGCTGTTCTCCATGCTGGCCGGGCTGGCCTTCGTCTATTTCTCGTTTCCTGGCAAGTGGGCGCTTTTCTTCTTCGTGCTGCTGACGTTGTTGATGCCGACCGAGCTTATTCTCGTGCCGCTGTCTGACCTGATCGCCGAATTGCAGTGGGTGAAGGAGTACCCGCAACTTGCGCTGACGATGCCGTTCATGGCCAGCGCGGTAGGCGTGTTTCTATTCCGGCAGCATTTCAGCAACATCCCGCGCGAGATGGTTGAGGCGGCGCAGCTTGACGGGGCCAGCCCAATTGTCTTTTTGTTCGCGGTGCTGCTGCCCATGTCGTGGAACGTCATCGGGGCGCACGCCATCATTCAATTCATTTACATGTGGAACCAGTACGCCTGGCCGGTCTTCCTCCAGCTTTCGCCGCGGGACCAACTCATTCAGGTGGGCGTGCGCAACTCGGTGATCAGCGGCACGCAGACCGATTTCGGGCTGTTGATGGCCGCCGGCGTGGTCGCCTCGATCCCGCCCCTGGTGTTCTTCCTGCTGCTGCAACGGCAGTTTGCGAGCGGGTTCGCGCTGACGCGGGACAAATGAGGCGGTGATCGGGTGGAAGAAAGGGGAACAGAAAGCAAGAAGACTCGCGGCGACTCAGCCTTGACGGGGGAAGTGGGCTATGCTATCATCTGCTCACGTTCGGCATTGGGGGCGTAGTGTAGCGGTTAACATGCCGGCCTGTCAAGCCGGAGATCGCGGGT
>JBBIHG010000099.1:0-11310 GCA_037447125.1 Chloroflexota bacterium
TGCATGGAGAGGGGGTTGTCGAGGCGCGCAGCGCCGAGACGGGGGTGAGGTAAACCCGCGCGCGGCCCCCGCCACAAGCACCCCTGGCACGTACCCATCTACCCCTGGGCCACTGGCCAGGAAAGGGGCCGGGAGTCAGGGGTTGAGAAATGCACAACACGCTCTAGATCGTGTAGTCCACCGCGTAGAGGCCGGGCGCGTCTGCCATGACGAACTCCTCGTCCGGCGCGTCGCCGCCGTTGCCGTTGTGGTGAATGGCCCGCTCGACCTCGTCTAGCCGCAGCAAGATGCGGTCCAGCCGCTCGGCGACGACGTCCGGCAGCACGTCATGGCGCAGATCGGGGTGATGCGCGTCCGGCTCTGGCCCCTCGCGCCTGACCGGTTTGCCGGGGATGCCCACGACAACCATGCCCGGCTCGACATCCTGGACGACGACGGCATTAGCGCCGATGCGTGAGTTCTTGCCCACAGTGATCGCTCCCAATACTTTGGCTCCGGCGCCGACGACGACGCCATCTTCGAGGGTTGGATGGCGCTTGCCCGGTGCCAGGCTCACCCCGCCGAGCGTCACGCCGTGATAGAGGGTCACGTCGGCGCCGATCTCGGCGGTCTCGCCGATGACGACGCCCATACCGTGATCAATGAAGAAGCGCGGGCCGATGCGCGCGGCGGGATGAATCTCGACCCCCGTCAGAAAGCGCGCCAGGTGCGACAGCCAGCGCGCCAGCAGTCGCAGCCGCGCTCGCCACAGCCGGTGGGCGACGCGGTACAGCCAGATGGCGTGCAGCCCCGGATAGGCCGTGAGCACCTCGAACCAGTGGCGGGCGGCGGGATCGCGCTCCAGCGTGCAGCAGATGTCCTGGCGGATGGTTTTCAGCATGGTTCACGCTCCTGGCGGCGCTGGTCCGCGCCGCGCGCTTTACCTCAGTCGCCCAGGTCGTCGAACAGCGCCGTAGATAGATAGCGCTCGCCCCACGAGGGAATGATCACGACGATTACCTTGCCGGCGTTCTCCGGACGGTGCGCGACTTGCAGCGCCGCCCACGTCGCCGCGCCGGACGAGATGCCGACCAGCAGCCCTTCCTGGGTCGCCATGCGCCGCGCGGTAGCGAAGGCGTCCGGCCCGCTGACGGTGATGATCTCGTCGTAGATCTGCGTGTTGAGCACGTCCGGCACGAAGCCCGCGCCGATGCCCTGGATGGGATGCGGCCCCTTCTGCCCGCCGGAGAGCACCGGCGAATCGGCTGGCTCGACGGCCACCACGTGCACGCCCGGCTTGCGCACCTTGAGCACCTCGCCCACGCCGGTGATCGTGCCGCCCGTGCCCACGCCTGAGACGAAGATGTCCACCTGGCCTGCCGTGTCGCGCCAGATTTCCTCGGCGGTCGTGCGGCGGTGCACCTCGGGGTTGGCCGGGTTCATGAACTGCTGGGGGATGAAGGCGTCCCCATGCTCGGCGGCGAGACGGTTGGCCGCCTCGATGGCCCCGGCCATGCCCTTGTCGCCGGGCGTGAGGACGAGTTCCGCGCCGAACGCGCGCAAAACCTTGCGCCGCTCTTTGCTCACCGTCTCCGGCATGGTGACGATCAGGCGGTAGCCGCGCTGGGCGCAGATCATCGCCAGGGCGATGCCGGTGTTGCCGCTGGTCGGCTCGACAACGAGGGTGTTGGGGCCAATGCGCCCGTCGCGTTCGGCGGCCTCGATCATAGACAGGCCAATGCGATCCTTGACGCTCTTGGCGGGATTGTAGTATTCGAGCTTGGCCAGGACGGTCGCCGGCGCGCCATCGGTGATGCGGTTGAGGCGCACCAGCGGCGTGTTGCCGACAAGCTGGGCGACGTTATCGGCGATGTGCATCTCGTGGACAGTGGACATGGGGTGCTATGGCTCCTTTGGGCGCTGCTGCGAAATAAAAACCGGCCACGCTTGCTGCGTGACCGGGTCGGGTCGTCTATCTGCCAGGGCCAGAGTCAGGCCAGGGCGTCACGCCACAAGCGCTGCTTGCGTGCCTCCAGACAGATACAAGCGCAAACCTGAGCGTGAGGGGTCATGGCTGGCCAGAGTTCCTCAATATCCTGAGGTTGCCCGGATAACTGTCGTGATTATAAGAGATACAGCGGGAGTTGCCAAGTGTTTCTTGGATCAGAAGGCTCAAAGTGCCTATAGTGGCAGTCGTTGGCTTACTTGAGGTTCAGCCCGAAAGCTTTTTCAAGCTCTGCACGCACGTTTAAGAGATGCTTTCGAACGAATTTATGAGCCGCTTCCTGATCGTAGTATTGGATGGGTTTAGTGAGGTAGCGCACATTGGAACTCGCTTCATAGAGGCCCTTGTAGCTATCATAAGCACCACGAGCCAATTCCTTCACTTTCCTGGCACGATATCTGTGTTTCTCCTCGTCTTGCGTGCGATCCAGAGCGGTTTCAGTATGGCCTATATCGCGCCGCGATCGCCCAATCCCTGAACTCAGGGGCATTTTCCAGGAGATAGTTCGCGCATTCTTCATTATGCTTCGCTTGGTCAATATGCGAGATTAAGTCTGCCACAGTTACCTCGTGAAAACAAGCCGGGCAGTATTCCCCACCACTTCTTTGGGATCATAGCAGAGGACCAAAGGAATATATCTGACCCAGATATGAGACACTGGGTGCTTATCCATGAGCACCTCTTCGCGCGAGATCAGAAGCTCCATCAAGTCATCATCGTACTTTTCGTTATTGATGAAGACCCAGAAGAGGGTTTCGCCTTCTAGCTTATCCTGATAGATTGCTTCTACTTCCGGGATTGAGGTGAACACTTCTCGTGCAGTCTGCCCCAATGCTTCTGACGGGATCGCCTCTTTGATAGGATCAGACCAGTCGGAGAAGGACTCGAAAGGTGACGGCGTACTCAACAGCCGTTTTAGATACTGCATAAGCCGGCTTACTTCAACTGAAGAACGCCGCGTCTCTGATGTCAGGTGATACGGGGCGGCTACGGCAGAACGTTCGCGCTCCTCACGGAGTGCAAGAAGCACAAACCGGGGTAGCAATGAGTAATCTATCGCCCGCTGTGTTTCAGTCGAGGATGGCGTTGACGTTACGGTTTCACCGGTATAAGACAGGCTCATCGGATAGCTCCCAAGTGAAGCTCCAGATTTTCCTCCACCAGTTCGCGGGCCAGTCTTAGAAACTCCCGGATAGTAGGCGTGTCAACTCGTTCAAGTGGCTGCTCAGTCACCGTATTGACATCAATGTGCATTAGTACTGCTTCAGGCGTTTCTTCCTGCCTGGGCTGGTTGCGTAACCGAACCCAGCAGTTGAGATCAAAGTTCTCACGTTGGATGTTCCGAAGATAGTGAAACTAGATTTCTGTCGCATCGGGAGCCAGTTCTGGATTAATGTACCGGCGCCTAAGTTCTTGCGCCGCGTTCTCTGTTTCAGATTCGAAGTTTACGACCAAGCCCAGTCTGTTCCCGAAGGCGGATAATCCACCTTCAAGCGCATTCCAGAGCCGCAAGACCGAATCTTGCATCATTTCGAAGGCTTGCGAGAAATCCTCAAGTTTATACAGATATTGTTGAGGGGCATAGAATAAATCGCACCTGGCTGGTGCAAACTGAAATGACCACCTCGTTTGGGCATTCTGGATAACTATCTGAGGAGCTTCTGACGGTGCATCTTTGGGCAAAGGAAAAATGATCGGGTCTACCCCTGAAAGCCCCGGCACAGCTTCGATTACATGAGAAGCTATTTTCAGCCGAGTTGACTGCTGAATATGAGCCAAGAATATAGCTGCTTGTATCTGGCCTAGTTTTAAGAGCATCATTGAACCTCGCTAGCACTTGCCGTGGGGAAGGCTCTGGCTCAGCATAGTGTCTGACCAGAGTATACTCTGGAAGGCGCCTTTGAGACAAAGGCGCCAGGGAACCTGTAACTTCGACAGAGACGAACGCCTTCATTCTGTGAGCAGGGAGCAGTCCGAATCCCTCTTGCTCTGACTGAGGGCGATCTATTCTTGGCAATTCTCACCTGGGCGCGGCAGAGCGACGCTCCTGCTGCCTGACAGGTTTTGCACGCACCCCCCGGCCTGGCGGCGGCGGTTCGCCAGGCCGGTTTGCAGTATAATCAATCTGCGGCCCAGTCCTGGCAGCGCGCCAGTCAGGGCCACAAACAGGGGAAGATGAGCAGCGACGAATCCCGCTTCTTGGCCAGGCCACACACCGTCCAGCAGCCCTGGCGCAACCAGCGGCAGCTTGTGGCGACGTTGGGGCTGATCGGGGTCATCGGCCTGATCATCGCCACGCTGTACCTGTTCCAGTCGTCGCGCAGCACTGTCTCGTCGCGCGAGCTGGGAGAGATGAGCGACTATCGCGCCCGGCTTGAGCGCGAAAATGAGCGGACTCGCGCCGAGATTGCCGAGCTGCAGAGCCTGCCTCGCGTCATGACGCGGGCGGCAGAACTGGGCTTTCGCCCGGCGGACCCGAGCGAAATTCAGTACATTATTGTGGATGGCTATCGCTATGACCGGCCCATCGTCACGCCAACGCCGTCGCCCACCGCGCAGACCGCCGAGCAGATCTACGACGAGACGCTGGGCGGCCGGCTGCGCAAGCAGTGGGACGGCCTGAAGCGACAGTTGGACACCTGGCGCAGCAGCTAGGGCGCTGCCCGCAGAACAGGCCCGGCTATGATTCGCGACGAGACTCTCAGCAGGCGACTCACCCTGGTCGGCATTGTGTTCATCGCCATCAGCCTGGTGTTGTTGGCGCGCCTGCTCTCATTTCAGTTCCGCATGAACCCGGAGATCAAGCAGGCGCTCGAAGATCAGGCCAGGAACCGCTACCAGCAGACGGTTGAGGTGCTGCCCAGACGCGGGCAGATCTTCGACCGCAACGGGCATCTGCTGGCTACCAATTCGTTCGAGTACCGCATTGGCATCAGCCCCAACCAGATCGTCAACCGTCAGAAGGTGGCCATAGACCTGGCGCCGCTGGTCGGCCTGCCGGAGAACCGGCTCTATAACCTGCTGCAGCCGGGCGCGGACGGCACATTCGCCCCCTATGTGCTGCTGGCCAACCGCGTCAGCGCCGAGGTGGGGCAGGCTATTGCCGACCTGGGCATTCCCGGCATCATCATCGAGCCACTGCCGATTCGCATCTACCCGCAGGGCGAGCTGACCGCCCAGATCGTCGGCCTCTTTGCCGGGTCAGATGGCGCGCGCGCCAGCCAGGGTTACTATGGCGTGGAGGGCTATTACCAGCCGCTCCTGGCCGGCCAGAGCAAGCGCGTCACCCGCAGCAATATCCCCGTGCTGGAAGAGAGCCAGGCCCAGGCCACGCGCATCCGCGATGGCACGGACCTGATCCTGACCATTGACCGCGACCTGCAATATCTGGCCCAGGAAGTGCTGACGGATTTTATCGAAAAGGACCCAACAGCCACGGGCGGCACGATCCTGATCATGAACCCGCGCAATGGCGAAATCCTGGCCATGGCCAACTACCCGCTCTTCCAGCTTGGCGATCTGTCGGCGGACAATCTGAAGTACGCGCGCAACCAGGCCGTCAGCGATATTTATGAGCCGGGGTCGGTCTTCAAGGTGGTGACGATGGCCCTGGCTCTCGACGCCGGGGGGCATGACCTCGACTGGTCGTACTATGATCCGGGCTGTTTCGAGGCGGGCGGCGTGGCCATCTGCAACTGGGACCGCGCCTCGCGCGGCAACCCCGATTTCGCGCAGGTCTTCATCGACTCGCTCAACACGGGCACAGCCACCCTCTTCAAGGAGATTGGCCCCTACACGGTCTATCCCAAGCTGCGCGAGTTCGGCATTGGCAGCCCGACCGGTGTGGACCTGGAGGGCGAGTCGCCGGGCATCCTGGTCGAGCCGGGCGATCCTCTGTGGAGTGAGGCCCAGTTTCTCAACACCAGCTATGGCCAGGGTGTGTCGGTCACGCCGCTGCAGATGCTCTGCGTCACCAACGCCATCGCCAACAACGGGCTGATGATGCAGCCGCACATCGTCAAGGCGCGTATTGACAACGGGCAAGTGATCGAGGTGCAGCCCGCTGCCATTCACCGCCCGATCAGCGAGGCGGCAGCACACAAGGCGCGCGACATCATGGTGCGCGTGCTGCGCGAGAGCAAAGAGATTGAATTCGAGTTCCCCGGCTACACTGTCGCTGGCAAGACGGGCACCGCCGAAATCCCCGCACCCTACGGCTATGAGCCGTTCGCGCCGGGCAATTCGATCGCGTCCTTCCTCGTCTTTCTGCCCGCCGACGATCCGGTGGTGTCCATCCTGATCAAGCTGGATCGCCCCTGGGGCTACTGGGGCAGCATGACCGCCGCGCCGCTGGCCGAAGAACTATTGGAGCGCCTGGTGGTGCTGATGGAGATTCCGCCGGACAGCCTGCGCTACCAGCTCGTCGCCCAGGGCGGCGATCCCCTCGCCCGCGAGTATTAGGCGCTATGGCTCCTTGGTGACCTCCGGCTCTACGCGGGGACAGAGCTTGTCTCACGCGGCGCACCTGGGCAGATGCGCGGTTATGGCGTACAATGACCGCGCTATAGAATGAGCTTGCCAAAGCCCTGAGCGGCGACCGCCGCGAAGCCAGCCACCCTATGACCCCCGAACTGCCATTTGCCCTCTCGCTGGGGGCATTCACCTTCCTGCTCACCGCCATCTGGGGCGATCCCTTTGTCGAAGTGCTGCGCCGGCTGCGCGTCGGCAAGCAGATCCGCCAGTCCGGGCCGCAGACGCACTTTGCCAAGGTGGGCACGCCGACGATGGGCGGCATCCTGATCCTGGTGCCGGTGGTTTTGATCACCCTGGGGCTGAACCTGGCTCGCCTGGTGCGCGAGACGTTGACCGGCTCCAGCATCCTGCTGCCGCTATTTGTGCTGCTGGCTTTTGGGCTGCTGGGCGCGGTGGACGATCTGGAGGGGGTGCGCGGCCTGCGCGAGCGCGGCGAGGGCATCCGCGCCCGCACCAAGTTCGGGGTGCAGGTGTTGCTGGGGGTGTTCGTGGCGGGCGTCATGGCCTTCGTCGGCGGGGGCTTCCAAAACGCCAACGGCGTGTACATTCCCCTCTATCCTGACTTCGTCGAGCTTCCTGCGCTGCTGTGGATTCCGATGGCCGTGCTCATCATCGTCGGGATGAGCAACGCGGTCAACATCGTGGACGGGCTGGACGGGCTGGCCGGGCTGATCACGGCCAGTGCTTTCGCCGCCTATGGGGCCATCGCCCACCTGCAGGGGCAGACCTTTCTGGTACAGTTCTCCTTCATCATCGTCGGGGCGTGCTTCGGCTTCCTGTGGTACAACGCGCTGCCGGCGCAGATGTTCATGGGCGATGTGGGGTCGCTGGCCCTGGGCGCGGCCCTGGGCACAGTGGCGCTGATGACCGGCCAATGGCTGCTGCTGCCGATCATCGCCATCATCCCCGTCGCCGCGACGCTCAGCGTCATGCTGCAGGTGGCCTACTTCCGCCTGACGCACGGCCAGCGTCTCTTCCGCATGACGCCCCTGCACCATCACTTCGAGCTGGGCGGCTGGAGCGAAACCCAGGTCGTGCAGCGCTTCTGGTTGGTGGGCATCCTGGCGGCGATGCTGGGCGTGGCGCTGGCCCTGCTGCGCTAGGGGCGGGCAGAAGAAAGCATCACCGCAAAGACGCAGAGGACGCCGAGAAAAGAAGAGTTTCTCCTTGTTTGTTGTCTGTGTCCTTTGCGCCTCCGCCCTTTGAGAAGCTCGGCTCCCTCGTGGAATACGCCCTCCCTTCGGCGCGTTTGACTTTTCGGCGGCTTGGGACTAACTTGGGGTGCGAACAGGGATGGCAATCACTGAGCAGAGAGGAAGCCCCCATGGAATACCGCAGGCTGGGCCGGACCGGACTGAAAGTCAGCGCGTTGTGCCTGGGCACAATGACCTTTCGCTGGACGAGCACCGAGCAACAGGCGTTGCGCGTGCTCGACCGGGCCTACGAGGCGGGCATCAACTTCATTGACACCGCCGATGTGTACAGCTTCTGGGCGCCGGGCAACCCTGGGGGTGTGGCCGAGCGGATCATCGGCAGGTGGCTCAAGACCAAGCTGCGTCACACGGTGGTCATCGCCACCAAGGTGCGCGGGCGGATGTGGGCCGGTCCGAACGGGGAAGGTCTCAGCCGCCAGCACATCATGCTCGCCGTCGAAGATAGCCTGCGCCGGCTGGGCGTGGAAACCATTGACCTCTACCAGACCCACTACCCGGACTGGGACACGCCGCTGGACGAGACGCTGCGCGCGCTCGATGACCTGGTGCGGGCAGGCAAGGTGCGCTACCTCGGCGCCAGCAATCACGCCGCCTGGCTGCTGACCAAGGCGCTGTGGATCAGCGACAAACACGCGCTGGCCCGCTACGACTGTATCCAGCCGCACTACCACCTGCTCAACCGCGCCGAAGTCGAGCCGGACCTGGCCGCGCTGTGCCTGGACCAGGGCATCGGCATGATCCCGTACAGTCCGCTGGCGGGCGGTTTCCTCACCGGCAAATACACGCGCGACACGGTGCCGCCCGATTCGCGCGGGGCGCAGAACGAGCGCATCGCCGGCTACCGCACCGAGCAGAACTTCCGCATTGTGGACGCCTTGCACGAGATGGGCGAGCAGCGCGGGGCGACCATCGCGCAGATGGCGCTGGCCTGGCTGCTGACCCAGCCCTTCGTCACCGCGCCGATCGTCGGGGCGAACACCGTCGCCCAGTTGGACGAATCGCTGGGCGCGGTCGGGCTCCACCTGACCGAGGACGAGATGCTGCGCCTGGACGAGCTGGCCGGCGTGAATCGCCACTGGTTCCGGCGCTGAGGTTGTCTGCGGGGGCGTATGGCATTCACCCCCGCGACGGATCGGCGTGCGGCGCCCGGCTACCCGCCCAGCGCCGCCTTGAGATTCTCAGCGATCTCACGGGTGATGCCGGGCACAGCGGTCAGTTCCTCGATGCTCGCCGCGCGAATGGCCTCGATGTCGCGGTCGAACGCCTTGAGCAGCGCCTTGCGCCGCTGCGGGCCGATGCCCGGCACCTCCTCAAGCTGGCTGGCCAGGCCCGCCTTGCTCCGCCGCTGGCGGTGGCTGGTGATGGCGAAGCGGTGCGCCTCGTCGCGCACGCGCTGGAGCAGGAACAGCCCCTCGCTGCGGCGCGGCAGCAGCACGGAGTGCGGGCGGCCCGGCAGGAAGATCTCTTCGAACTGCTTGGCCAGCCCGGCCACCGGCACGCGCTCCGTCAGCCCGAACTCGGCCAGCACCTCAACGGCCACCCCAAGCTGGCCCTTGCCCCCGTCCACGATCAGCAGGTCGGGCAGCAAACGCCAGGTCTCGTCGTGATCTTGCTTGCCCGGCTCGACCGGCAGCGGGTTGGCGACGGCGTCGGCGTGGCGCTGAAAGCGGCGCGTGAGCGCCTCGCGCATGGACTGGTAGTCGTCCGAGCCTTGGTGGGCCACCGTGCGGATGTTGAAGCGACGGTACTCGCTCTTGCGCGGCACGCCCCGGGCGAAGACGACGCGGCTGGCGACGATGGCCGTGCCCTGCGTCGTGCTGATGTCGAAGCACTCGATGCGGTTGGGCGGGCGCGGCAGGCCCAGCGCCGCCTCAATCTCGCGCAGCGCCGCCTCTTGCTTAACCGTGTCGGACTCCCACTGGGCGCGCAGGATTTGCAGCTTCTCGGCAGCGGTTTGCGCGGCAAGCTGGACCAGCTCGCGCTTGTTGCCGCGCTTGGGCACGGTCAGCTTCACTTTCTTGCCGCCGCGCTTGTCGCCCAGCCACTGCTCGATGATGCGCACCTCCTGCACGTCGGCGGGCAGCACGACCTCGCGCGGGATGTCTGCCGCGTCCTGGTAGAACTGGGTCAGGAAGCCAGCCACGATGTCCGCCGCACCCGTGTCCTCGGAACCTTCCAGGGCGAAATACTCGCTGCCGATGAGCCGCCCGCTGCGGATGAGGAACATCTGCACGACGGCGTCGCTGCCCTCCTGGGCGAAGGCGATCACGTCCTGGTCGGCGTCAATGTCGGCCACGAGCCGCTGGCGCGAGGAAATCTGGGCCACGACCTTGATCCGGTCGCGCAGGATGGCCGCCCGCTCGAAGTCGAGCGCCTCCGCCGCCGCCTCCATCCCCGCGCGCAGGTCAGCCAGCACTTCCTGGGCGTGGCCGGAGAGCACGCGCATCAGCCCGTTGATGTTCTCGCGGTATTCGTCGCGCGTCTGCGCCCCGATGCACGGCGCGCCGCATAACTTGATGTCATAGTACAGGCAGGCGCGCGCGTCCTGCCCGGTGATCTCGCGGTCGCAGGTCAGGTAGGGAAAGGCGCGGCGCAGCACGTCGAGCGTCTCGCGCACGCCGCCCGCCGAAGTGAACGGGCCGAAGTAGCGGTGCCCGTCGCGGCGGTCTACGCGGCGCGTCATCTCGACGGTGGGGAAGGCGTCGGCGGTCGTCACGCGGATGTACGGGTAGCGCTTGTCGTCCTTGAGCATAACGTTGTAGCGCGGCTTGTGGACGCGGATCAGCTCCGCCTCGGTGATGAGCGCCTTCAACTCGTCGCCGGTGAGAATGAACTGAATGTCCGCCGTCTCGTGGCGAATCTTGAGTGCCTTGGGGTCGTGGTTGCCGGGCTGGAAGTAGCTGCGCACGCGGCCCCGCAGGCTCTTGGCCTTGCCCACGTAGAGGATCGTCCCATTGAGATCGAGCATCTGGTAGACGCCGGGGCCGGCGGGCAGGTTGGCGAGGATGTCCTGGATGTGCTCGGAGGGTGCGTAGTCGGCCATTGGGTGTGCGCTGCCTGGCTGCAATTCGACGTTTTGAACTGTCTCGATTGTAGCGCATCTCTCGCCTAAGAATGCGGGTTTCCAACCGGAATCTTATTGACACAAGGGGGACGCAAGGTCTATACTATGATCACTATCCGCCCTGGCGTTTCCAGCATACCCATCATGGGTATGGGAGATGTCAGGAGACAGTTGAACGGGTTAGAAAGGCCACCCACCGCCAGGCAGGTGGCCTTTCTTGTGATGAGGGGGAGTATGATAAGCCGCGTCGCCATCTTCATTGACGGCGGTTATATCGAGAAAGTCCTGAATAATGAGCTTGATGCCGTCCGAATAGACTATTCGAAGCTGTGTAGTTCCATCGTCAACCACGTTTCTCCTCAGATGGACTTGCTGCGCGCCTACTACTATCACTGCCTGCCCTACCAATCCAACCCTGCTACGCCAGGCGAACAGACCCTCTTTGCCAAGAGGCAGAAGTTCTTCGACGCGCTGGATCGGCTGCCGCGTTTTGAAGTTCGCTACGGACGGCTAGA
>JBBIHG010000100.1:0-11186 GCA_037447125.1 Chloroflexota bacterium
GCCGGGTCGGACACGGCGGCGGTCGCCGAGGCGCTGGGCCGCCTGATCTCGTACATTCTGCGCCTGGCCTCGCCGGTGACGCCGCGCAACCGCCTGCGCGAGATCGTGCGCCAGATGAGCGGCATCGGCGGCGTGCGCTCGATCGGCTTTGGCCCCTATCGCGTCAGCAGCCTGCCCGACGGCATCGCCCAGGTGCTGCAGGAGTATATTGACGAGAGCGAGGAGGCGGCGCTTCAGAGCGGCGACGCGGGCACGCAGGTGCCGCCGGGGCAGCTTGCCCTGCGACCCCGGACACACCCGCTGGGCGACCTGTGTCCGGAGTGCGGCGCAGGCACGCTGGTCAATGAGGAGGGCTGCCGCAAGTGCTATTCGTGCGGCTTCAGTGAGTGCTGAGGCTCACCGTCTGGTTCGTCATGCCTGGGAGCCGGCCTCGCGCCGGCTTCTTGTTGGCACGAGATCGAACCGCCGAGGCGCAGAGAGCGTGAAGAGAAGATGCGCCAGGCATGTTCTCTGTCGGCTGATTGCTGACTTGACATTTAGGCGGCGCTGACTATACCTGTGGATCAGGCTGTGCAATGGGAGGAAACAGCGTCTTGATCACCCCGGCAAGCGTGGCGGGCACGGTAGGCGTGCTGCTGACTGTGACCACCTTCATCTGGCGGCTGCGCCGCGAGCGCCGCGAGGTGGTCAATCGCGGCGTGAACCAGTCGCCTGTGCTGACGTGGGTGCGCCCGCTGGTCTACACGCTCTATCGCGCGGTCGTCTACACGGCCCTGGCCTACCTGCTGATCACCGGCTATTACTTGGTCAAGTTTCATCGCCGCTGCCAGACGACGCCAGAGAGTCGCGCCGCTTACGAGGCGGGCAATGTGCGCGATCACCTGCTGGAAGCGCTGGCCTGGCCAGTGACGTACCACGACGGGCCGGAGTGCCTGGAAGAAGAGTAGGGCATCTGCGAAGGCAGCGCGCAGCAGAAGAGGGCGTAGGGGCGTAATGCAATACGCCCCTACGCATTCACGTAGTTTCTACGGACAGCGACCCGCCGGTTGCCCTCTTACGAGCCTCCTGCGCCTTCCACAGCCGGTTGCATGGCGTCGGACTCCGTCCCACCGGTGATGGTGAACAGCGATCCAGCGCCGCGCCCATAGACCTCCGGGAAGTAGAACGCGTAGCCCGTCGGCGGGATGACGTTGTACTCGCCGGCCAGGCCGGGGTAGATCACGTAGTTGAACTGGTAGGTGCCGCGCGGCAGGTAGGTGGCGTAGAGCACCACCTTCTCGTCGCGCATCTCGACGTTAGAGAACCACCACCAGCCCCAGCCCTGGCTGAGCGGGCGCTCGCGGCTCAGGCTCGGCTGCGTGCCGACGATGCTGGCCGTCTCCAGGTTCGGGTTGATGGCGTCGCTGCCCGCCGGGATCGGGTCCTCCACCACGACGTAGTGCAGGTTGTTGGGGGCGATGATGGTCAGCGTGACCTGCACCGGCTGCCCGACTTCCGCCGAGGTGATCGGCGCAGCATCGGGGTCGCCCAGCAGGCTGTACTTGCGGCTGACGATCAGCCCCCGGTTGAGCGGCTCGATCTCCGGCACGGGCAGCCAGGCGGTGAGGTGGGCGGTGTAGTACAGGTTGCCCTCGCCCTCGCCCCGGCTGATGGTCAGGCGGTTGGCTCCCTCCGCCAGCAGGTCGGCCACGTCCACGACCAGCTTTTCTGTCTCGCGCACGTTGTCCGGCGTGGCCGCGTTGTCGTCCAGGGCCAGGCGCTCGCCGTTGAGCGAGACGGCGAAAGTGTAGTCCGGGTAAAGCTCGCCGGTGAGGGTCATCCACTCGCTGAGGGCCATCACCGCCCAGGCCGTCTCCTGCGTCGTCTCCCAGGCGTCGGCGGTGCGGGCGACCATCAGCCAGCGCACGACGTTGGGCAGCAGCTCGTTCTGCGGATCAATCTGGGCCACGGCCATCAGGCCGAGCGCGGTGGTGCGCGTGTCGGTGTTCCAGTTCCACCAGTCCTGATAGTCCTCTTCCCAGTGCGCGCCCGTCGCGCTGACGACCAGGGCCGAGTTCAGGTCGTTGACCAGCTCCATCGCCCGCCCGTCGTCGGGAGCCAGCAGGTGGAAGGTGAGGGCCAGGTACGCTTTGGCGTAGAGGCTCATCGTCTCGCGCTCGTCGTAGAGGCGCACGACGCGCTGGAAGTCGCCATGACCGGTGCGGGCCAGGGCGTAGAGCAGGAACGCCTGGCGGTTGACCACCCAGGGCTGATCCTGTTCCTTGATCGTGCGCAGCGAGCCGGTGACGAACGTCGCCGCGCGGTCAATGACGCTCTGCTCGACGGCGAAGCCGGAACGCTGCGCCTCGACCAGCCCGATCAGGGCGTAGGCGGTGACCAGCGGGTTGGAGTCGTCCTGGACGAACCAGCCCCAGCCACCGTCGGCGTGCTGCTGGGCGTAGAGCCGTTGCAGCGCGAAGTTGACTTCCGTCTCCAGGTGCCCGGCCAGCTCTGGGTCGTCCAGGCCCAGGTCGCGCAGGGCGCGCAGGGTGACGGCGTTGGGCAGGAAGCGGCTGATGATCTGCTCGATGCAGTAGTGCGGGAAGTTGCGCAGCCAGGTCAGCCCGTCGGTGGTAGCCGCGGCCAGCGAGCGCTCCAGGCGCACAGTGAGCTGGCCCTGCGTCACGTCGTAGCGGCGCGGCAGCACGACCGCCTCGGTGCGGCTGCCCGCCTCCAGGCCGCGCAGCAGGCCGCCCGTGCCGACTGTCTCCGGCGCTTCGTACTTGTAGACCGGCAGCGGATCGCCGCCCAGGATGGTCGGCTTGCTGGCGTCGGTGTACTGGCCGTCGCCGGCGTTGGCGTAGAAGGTCAGGTCCACCTGGGACACATCCAGAATCTCGACCTGCCAGTTGATGCGGGCGCGGCCCTGGGCCGGGATGTTGGCCTGCTGGACGGGCTGCACGCCCTCGGCGAAGCGGAAGCCCGTGCCTTCCAGGGCGATCTCGGTCAGCAGCGCTTCGTCCGTGTTGTTGTTGACAATGGCGCTCAGCGTGGCCCTGTCGCCGGCGATGAAGAAGCGCGGCGTGCCGGGCCGGACGAGCACCGGCTTGGTGCTGAGCAGGTCGAAGGTCGTCTCGCCGACGAGCATTGGGCCGTCCTCGCCCGTGGTGACGGCGCGGGCGTCCAGCCGCCAGGTTGTCAGGTTGTCGGGCAGGGTGACGGAGACGGTCGCCTGGCCGTTCTCATCGGTAACGGCGAACGGCTCCCACAGCGGCGTGTCCACGAACTCCTGGCGCACCTCGAAGAGGCCACCCTCGCCGTAGCCGCCGCCACCGCCCTTGATCGTGTCAATGATCACCTGGGTGGCCTGATCCACGCTGATCGTCAGCGGGCTGGACGTGCGCACGCTGATGCCGCGCTGCGAGTAGAAGAAGGGCAGCAGCGGCTCGCTATTGGCCGGGGCGATGGTCAGCACGGCCAGGTCGGTCAGGCTGACGCCGATCTCCGCGCCGGGGACGGGCGTGCCTTCCCAGTCGGTGGCGGTGATCGTGTACTCCACGGTGTCGCCCGGCCCGGCGAACTCGCCCGCCGCCACGTCCACGCTGGACTCAACGGCCAGGTCCAGCACCAGGCGGCTGGTGTCTACGGTCAGATTGACCAGGCCCATGCGGAAGGCCGCCGTCGGGTTATTCTCGTCCACGCCCTTGACCAGCACGACGCTGACGAAGACGTTAGGCGCGAAGTCCTCGCTGATCGGCAGACGGTAGACGGTGCTGTTCGTCTCCAGCTTGAGGACTTCGTGCGTCAGGATGTCGCCGCGCTCGACGGTGATCAGCGCCCAGGCCGTCCCCTGCCAGGGGCTGGGGATGAGGATTTCGGCGGTGTCGCCGACCGCGTACTCGTTCGCATCGGTGATCAGTTGGATACGGTTGGAGTTCTCCTGCCGCCAGTTGACGAATTCTTCGCCGCTGACCCACAGGAAGGCACTGGAGCGTACCTGGTTGCCCGCTGCGTCGGTCGTGGTGGCGTAGACCTTGTAGACGCCGCCCACCGGCGGCACGAAGCCGATCTGGGCCAGGCCGTCAGCGTCCGTGCTGGCCGTGCCGCTGGCGCCCTCGACCGGCTGCTCCTCGACTTCCCACGTCCAGACGGTGCGGCCAACTTCGTCCTCTTCCTGCACGCTGAACCAGCGCCGCTCGACGACCTCATAGGCGACTTCCTGCCCGGCGACGGGCGCGCTGTCCCAGTCCACGGTCAGCAGGTTAATGGCCGTGTCCTGCCCGGCGAAGCCGACGTATTCTTCCGGCTGCACGCCGACATAGACCAGGCCCTGGTGCACGATCACCTGGGCGCGACCGGCCACAAGCTGATCGCTCTCGTCGGTGACGCGCGCCTCGATGGTGAAGGTCTGGCTGCGCACGCGCTCGCCCAGGTCGGCGGGCAGTGTGATCAGGTAGCGGCCCAGCGCGTCGGTCTGGCCTTCGCCCTCGACGATCACCTCCCCATAGGGGCCGTAGTACTCCGGCGCGTAGAAGTCGTAGTTCTCGTCGGTGAACGACCACCAGCCCGGCGCGTCGCCCGTGTAGTTGAAGGCGAAGTCCTGGGCGAGCACGCTGTAGCCGACGGCGGCGTTGGACACCGCGCCACCGAAGAAGTAGCGCGCCTCGACCAGCACTTCGATGGTATCGCCCTGGGCGACCTGATCCTGGGCCGGGGTGACCTCCACCTGGAACTCCGGCGCGCGGTACTCGGCCACGTTGAAGCCCAGGCTGAACGACTCGCGGGCGTTGCTGGAGACCTCGGCGGCGATGCGGTAGTAGCCGAGCGGCGCTTCGGGACCGAGCAGCAGCTCGCCGCTGAACGATCCCTGCGCCGTGACGGGCAGCATCTGGTCGTAGATCACCTCGCCGCGGTCGTCATAAATCTTGACCGGCACCTCGCGCAGGGCCGGCAGCGTGTAGCTCACGTCGTCGCGGCTGCGCACGATGCCCTTGAAGTACACGGGCTGGTTGGGCCGGTAGATCGGTCGGTCGGTGTAGAGGTAGACGGTGAGGTCCTCCGGCTGGTAGTCGGCCCACGTGTCGAACTGCCAGGGGTCCATGCCGTCGGACCAGGCGCTGGCGGCGAAGCCGAACCAGGCGCCCTCGTCCACGCTGGCATAGACGGTCGTGTACAGGTCGCCCAGGCGGGGGATAGTCGCCACGGCCAGGCCGCTCTCGTCGCTGACCACGCGGGCGACCGGGTTGAAGTCCTGGTTGTAGAAGATGACCGGCGCGCCGGCGACCGGGTCGCCGCTGTCCAGGTCGGTCACCCAGGCCAGGGCTGTATCCTGGCTGAACTTGAGCGTGATGTTAACCGACTGCACCAGCAGCACGTGGCAGCGCGGGCCGTCGTCCCACTGATCCGTCTCCGGCGAGCTGGCTTGCAGATAGTAAATACCAGGGGCCAGCGCGGGGGGCGTTTGCGGCTCGGCGGGTGGCTGCGCGCCGGGCCGGTTCGGATCGGTCTGACGCCTGCCCAGCGGCTCGTAGTAGTAGACGGTCTGGTCGCCCTCGGCGGCCCAGCCGGTGATGCCATTGTTCAGGCGCACGTTCCACCACAGGTGGCCCCCCTCGCAGAACGGCCCGCCGATGACCTGCATCGTCTCGCCGACAGCCGCCTGAGTGATGGCCTGCGCGCCCAGGTTCGGCGCGGCGCGGACGTTGAGCGGGCGCTGGTCTTTGTCGGTGACGATGACCACGTCGCCGATAGTCACCTGCGGCGCGGGCGCGCCCAGGCATTCGATGTTCTCCAGACCGCTGGGGCCGCTGGCGGAGATATAGAGCAATTCGTAGCGAAGCGCATTCTGCTGGCTGGAGACATCAATCGTCCAGCGGCGCAGCAGATCGGCTGGCGCGGGCGTGAACGTGTACCGCACATCCCACTGGTTCGGGCCGGTGAGTTCGGCCAGGGCGGGCAGCCCCAGGCGGTAGAGGCTCAGGTCCAGCCGGCTGATGTTGCGGTGGGTGACGAAGACGCGCGTGGACGGGGTGTGGCTGCTGTACATACCCACCCAGTCCGGTGCCTGGATGGACAGCTCCGGCGGGTAGGGGGCGGTGGTGTAGGTGACGGTCAGCCCCTCGCGGATGGTGTTGCCGTACCTGTCCTGCATACCGGGCAGGATGGTGATCGTGTAGTCGGTGCTCGGCTCGGTGTCGAAGGCCAGGGTGTAGCTGCGCTCCCAGTCGTAGTAGTACGAGTCGAACTCGCGCCAGGGCTCCGGCCTGATGATCGCCTTGTCTTCCAGCGACTTGAGGTCCATCGGCGTGTTGAAGTAGATGGTGAAGCCGCCGTAGGGCGAGGCCTCCCGCTCGCCGTTGGCGGGCGAGGTGCGCACGATCTGCGGGTAGGGGACGGTGAGGAAGCGGCTGGTCGCATCTGCGCTCAAGGGGGCGCCCGTTGCGCTGAGCGCCCGGTCGGCGTTGACCGTGACGAGGTAGGCTGAGCCAAGCTCTAGCCGCCCGTCAGGGGTGAAGGTCAGCGTGCGCCCATCTTCGCTCCAGGCGAAGGAGCCGCTGACTGGCTGCGGCGCTGGCTCTGCAGCGCCTTGGGGCAGCGGGAACAGGCCGAGGTATTGCAGGGCGAAGCCGCCCGCTTCCAGCGAAGCGGCGTCCATCGCCTGGCTGAAGCGCACCGTCACGGGCGAGTCCAGCGGGATGGTGTCTGCGGCGTTGTAGGGCTGGATCTCGACCACCTCTGGGCGCACGGTGGTGAACTGCCAGCGGAAATCCTCGGCCAGCACGCCGCCGGTCACGTCGGTCAGGCCGGCGGCGATGGTCGCCGTATAGGTGGTGCCGCCACTCAGTTCCGTCTCTGGTGTGAAGAGGTAGATGGACGTGTTGAGCCATTCGCCCTTGCCCTGGACGGGCGGATCGAGGGCCAACGGACTCGGCAGCGCCGCCATCTGCTCGACAGTCAGCAGGGGCACGACCGGGCGGTTGAAGATGACGGTGATCACGCTATCGGTGTCCACCGCCCGCAGGCCAGCGGCGGGCAGCACTTCGGCCACTTCCAAATAGCCGATGGTGCGCAGCGCCAGGACGAACGGCTCTTCCAGGGCGACACCCGCCGCCGAGGTCGCGCCCGCGCCGATGGTGAAAGTGTACTCGGTGGCGCGGGCGAGCGGCGCGGCGGGCGTGAAGGTGAGGGCACTGGCATCGGCGGACCAGCTCAGCGCGCCCTCGACCGCTGGCTCGACGCTGAGCGCGCCGGGGAACGCTGTCTCGTCCATCGGCTGGTCAAAGTAGAAGACGACCGGCCCTTCCAGCGCCAGCTCCTCGCCGGGCAGCGGCATGGTATCCACTACCTGGGGTGGCAGCGCCTCGCCCTGCGCGCCCGACGCCGCGGGCAGCCGGCTGCCGGCCCCCCCGAGCGCCAGCGCGAGCAGGAGGATCGCGCCCAGACCACTCAACAACCGTACTCGTTGCGCTTGCATAAGTCTTTCCTCCCACCTGGTTCGTGTGGCTATAGCTTGTAGATGACTGGGAATAGGCTTGTGTCCGTTGCTGTGCGGGACATAATCGGACCTGCGCGCCTCTGTGCAAGCCGGGTGCGGCATGTCCCCGGCGATCATCTCCGGGACTCTCATTATAGGGCATATCGCAGGACCAGGGGGAACCGTCTGTGTGACGGATGGCCTACGGCAGGGGGGCGATCATCATCCGTGCAGCGCGTCGGCGACCTGGGCGGTGAGCTGGGCCATGCTCACCGGCTTGACCAGATATGTATGGACGCCCAGCGCGTTGACGGCACTCCGCCAGCGCTCGTTGGCCGAGACGACGATGATCGGCACGTGGCGCAGGCGCACATCTTCGCGCGCGAATTCGATCACGCGCTGGCCGGGCATGTCCGGCATCTGCAGGTCGAGGATGATCGCGTCGAAGTCTTTGTTAGTCAGTTGGAGCAGGGCCTCGACGGTGTTGGGCGCCGCAACGACCTCGTGCCCTTCGCGAGCGAGCGTGGTCTCGTAGAGAAAGCGCAGGTCGTCGTCGTCTTCGATGACCAAGAGTCGTGACATGGCGGCTCAGTCTCCTGATCTAGCTCCGCTGGCGCGGGGCCACGCTCATTAGCGGCCAAGCTGGACGCGCACTTCCCCCCAGCCCCATGCCGCGATCTCGCGCAGCACGGCGTAGACCTGCTCGGTGGGAGCGAGCGCGCCCGTGGTGCGCTGGGCCGGGCTGGGGTACACGCGCACGCCCTGCCGGTCGAACAGCCAGCGCGCCCGCCACAGGTGAAAGTCATCGCTGACCAGCACGGCGTCGCGCCAGCCGTGCGCGGCCATGATCGCTGCTGTGGCGCGGGCGTTCTCGGCGGTGCTGTGACTGGTCCGCTCCAACCTGATGACGCTGGCCGGGACATCCCTGGCCCGCATCACCTGAGCGCAGCGCTCCGCTTCGATCATTGACTCCCTGGCCCCGTAGCCGCCGGTGCACAGCACATTGGGCGCATACCCGGCGTGGTAGAGGGCCGCCGCGTGCTCGGCACGGCGCACCGTGCCGGCGTCCCCGCCACCCAGCACGACGATCACGTCGGCGGGGCGGGCGCGTTCGGTCGCGCCGTAGCGGACAATAGCCGTGGCCAGTGTCACTACCGCGATGATCACCGCCAGCGCGCCCAGCCCGATGACTCGCACGGCCAGGCGTAGCCAGCGGCGCGTGCGCGCCGGTCCGCTGCCTACACCCGGCACACCCATAGTCTCGCTCCTGCCCGCTCATTATAGGGCAGCAGCGGCGATCTTGAAAGCGGGTAGTGCCGCGCCCCCGCTGGCAGAAGGGGCCTTCTTTGCCACGTCTCTACTCGCCGAACACAGCGGCGAAGCGCACCCGGTCGTAGGCCACGGCCAGCGGGCGCGCGTCGGCGGAGAGGCCCGCCTCCTCCGCCGAGATCGCGCCGTCGGCGACCAGCGAGATGACCAGGTCGCCGCCCAACGCCGTCACTAGGCCGGCGGGGATGGTCAGCGTGTGCTCGGTCCAGTCGCCTGGGGGGACAACGAACGTGCCTAACCGCGCGACGACTAGCTCTCCATCTACCAGATTCCCCACCACGACGCGCACGGTACGCGGTTCGTAGAAGGCCACCGCGCGCCAGGTGACGGCGTAGGCGCTGTCCGGCGGCAGGCTGGCGTAGAGCAGGGCCTCCGGGCCGTCGCCCGCCCAACGCGCCGGCGTCCCGCCGATGTCCTCTGGCGAATACCAGCCGTGGCCGATGAACGGCGCATCGGGCATGAGCGCGGCGACAGTTGGCTCGCCCAGGTAAAGGGTGAATTCGCCGGGCGCGATTTGCGGCGGAGTGCGCGGCGGGCAGCCTTTGGGATGGCTGACTGTGCGGTAGAGCACGGCGTCGCGCTCGACCGTCACCGGGCAGATGTCGTCCTGGGCGTTGAAGAAGGCCAGCGCTTCCTGCGCGCGCGCCGGCTCCAGCCAGTTCAGGTGAACGACGACGTAGCCCAGCGGCCATTCGCCGGCGAATCGCTTGAGGCTACTCGCGGCGGCGCTAGCCTCCAGCGGGCGCGAGTCCGTCAGCCAGCCGAGCAGCGGATCGGTCTCGTAGAACAGGTGCTGCTCAAGCGGGACGCGGGCGAGCATCCCGCTCACCTGGCGCTTGCCGTGGACGATGCCGTAGACCATCGCCTCCGGGTGCGTTCCCACGTTGCGCCAGCCGCTCCACGGGCCGGATGGTGCGTCGAGCACCACGTAATCGTAATCGTCGTAATGCTCCTGGCCTATCATGCGGTGGAAGGCATACGGCGTCAGCGCGGGCAGCGTGCGCAGGGGGACGAACGCGCCGAAGTCCACCAGCAGCAGGAACAGGACGCCGCTGACTAGCGCTCGCCCCGGCAGGCGCGGATGGGCGCGCAGCCAGGCGTGGTAGCTGTGGGCCAGGAAGACGACCAACGCGACCATCGCCGGCGGCAGGAAGCGGATCGGCGTGCGCATCTGCCCGCCGAACAGCTCGTGGATCAGGCGGAAGGGCAGCGGCAGGCGCAGGCCGAGCACTTCCACGTCCGGCCCCATTGCCAGGATCAGCGGGGGCAGCGCCAGCAAGAGCCAGACCCAGCGCTGGCGCGCGCGGACGCGAACGAACAGCGCGGCGGCGATCAGGACGACCAGCGTCAGGCCGAGTGTTTCGTCGTGCTCGCCGCCGACCTGCTGGGCGCGGCCCGGGCGGGGCAACAGCAGGGCTTCGGGCGCGAGCGAGTAGAAGCGCAGCGTGTAGAGGTCAGCAGGGGGCAGTTGCTCCGTCTCGAAGTCGAGCGCGGGGCGCAGCGGCCCCAGCAGCCAGGCCAGGCCAAGCGTGACCAGCAGGGCCAGCACTCCCAGCGCGACCAGATGCAGCCGGGCGCGCCGGTCTGGGCCGCGCCACAGCGCGACCAGCGCCAGCGGGCCGAGCAGCAGCCCGCCCCACAGGGCATTCACCGTGTCGGTGAACCACATGCCCCACAAGACCAGGCCGGTGAGGACGGCCCAGCGGAAGCGCCGCGTCCGCGCGGTCTGCTCCCAGGTGAAGAGGATCAGTGGCATCCACCAGACGGTGAGCAGGTTGTAGTGCCCGCTGGCGGCGCGGTCGAGCATGTAGGGCGACAGGCCCAGCGCCACCCCGCCGGTCAGCGCCACATCCCAGCCAATGCCCCGCCAGCGCAGGTAGGCGGCCATCAGCGCGCCGGTCAGCGCCATGCTGATCCAGATGATCGCATTGGCGGAGCGCAGGTGACCCAGCAGCGGCTCCAGCACAACGTAGAAGGGCAGCATGGAGGCGGCGAGCGAGTGATAGGTCAGGTTGTGGGTGAAGGGGGCCAGGGCCATGTCCGTGTACCAGATGCTCTGCCCGGTCTGCACGGCGTGACGCAGCCACCACAGGTTCCAGTGGAAGTGGTAGTAATCCAGCGGGCGCCCCCAATCGAGCGCCGCTATCGGGACGAACGAGTTGAGGCGGATGCTGAGCGGCGCGACGGCGATTCCCGCCAGCAGCGCGAAGAACAAGGTCACGACCAGCGCGCGGCGCAGCCTCTGCCAACCTTGCTGCATGTGGTTTCCTTGCTCGATCCTTCTGACCCTTGCGGCGATTATAGCCAACAGTGCGTGCGAGAAAAACATGAGGCGCGGATGCGCGGATGGGGGTGCATTCGGATATTGGGGCAGAATATCAGGCTGCGGCCCATAGGTTATCAA
>JBBIHG010000101.1:0-10716 GCA_037447125.1 Chloroflexota bacterium
CAGCATCGTTTAGGACCCGTGTGCCTATCCATCGTATTCATTCAACAAAGCCATTGCGAATTGAAATTCGCCATTCGCCATTCGCAATCCGCAATGCACTTCTCTCTCGCACCCAGTATACCCGGATTCGGCGGGCGGCGGTTTACCTCACCCCCAGCGGACTTCCCCTTGCGGCGCGCCCGCTCGCGCGGGCAGACGCGCTATTGCACGAAGACGGTCACCCGCGCTGGCTCGCTGGCGTGCGTCCCGCTGTAGGCAATCACCGTCAGTTCGTGCGTGCCAGTGCTGTTGGCCGAGTAGGTGAACCAGCCCTGGAACATCCTCTCTCCGCTGCCCTCGATGGTACTGAGCACCTGGCCGAGACGGCGCAGCTCGATGCGGGTGATGCCATCCTCGGCGCTGGCGGTGAACTGCACGGCGACCAGCGCGCCCAGTTGGGCCGTCATCCCGTCCGCGGGCGCTGTGATCGTCAGCTTCGGGCGGGCGACGGCGGCAGGGGCCGCGCCAGGGCCGGAATCGAGCAGCAGCGCCCCGACCAGCACAATCCCCGCCATGACGATCAGCGCCGCGATCAGCACGACTACGATGGTCAGCAGGCGCGCGAAGGCGCTTCGGGCGGGCTGGAGAGGCGGCTCTGGCGCGCGGTAGGGCGGCGCGTAGCCGGTGATGAGCGGCGTTGAGGGTCGCGGCACAGGCTGAGGCGGTGCCTGGTAGACCGGCGGCGCGCTGGCGGCAGGCGGGAGGCTGGTCACAGGGGGGCGGCCTTCGGGCGGGACTGCGCGCCGCGCCGGGGGGATCGTCTCGGCGGGCGGGCGCGGCGCGGGCACGGCCCGATTGGTCAGGGCCATATCGGGCTGGTCGTCGTCAGCATGGGCCAGCAGGTCTTCTTCGGCGAGGGCATCGTGCAGGCTTGCATCGCCCGGCAGGTCGAGCAGCTCGGGCGCCGCGCTGTCGAAGATGGTCTGTTCGGGCAGGCGCGGCGGGAAGTTCAGCGCCCGATCCAGATCGCGCGCCAGGTCGCCTGCCGATGCGTAGCGCGCGCCGCGGCCTTTGGCCAGCGCCCGCCGCATCACTGGCTCGACGGCGACCGGCAGGCTGGGGTTGATCTGGCGGACGGGCGTTGGCTGCTGGTCGAGATGCTGGTACATCAGCCCGTGCGGCGTGTCGGCGGCGAAGGGCACCGGCCCGGCCAGCATCTGGTAGAGCATCACGCCCAGGGCATAGACATCGGTGCGCGCGTCTACTGGCTCAGAGCGCCACTGCTCCGGGGCCATGTAGGTTGGCGTGCCCATCACGGCGTTGGGCGCAGTCAGGCCGGTGAAGGCCCCGCCGGAGACGAGCTTGGCGATGCCGAAGTCGGTCAGGAAGACGCGGTCGCGCCCGTCGAGCAGCACGTTGGTCGGCTTGAGGTCGCGGTGGACGATGCCGTGGCGGTGGGCGTAGTCGAGCGCGTCGGCGATCTGGGCGGTGATCTGCGATACACGGGGGAGGGGCAGCGGCCTGCCGCGCAGCTCGTCGCCCAGCGTGCCGCCGTCAATCAGGCGCATGACCAGGTAGGTGTACGCCCCGGCCCGCCCGAAGTCGAAGACGGGCAGGATGTGCGGATGCTGCAGACCGGCGATGATGCGCGCCTCGCGCTCGAAGCGAGCGATGAACTCAGCGTCGCTGGCCAGGTCCGGCGAGAGCACCTTGATCGCCACCGGGCGCTCCATGCTCGGCTGGTAGGCGCGGTAGACGCTGGCCATCCCGCCCCGCCCCAGCAGGCTATGCAGCTCGTATTGCCCGATGGTCGTCCCCGCAAGGTCTTGCATGAATGCCTGCCCCGATCGGTAACAACAGGTCGCCTGGTCGCTATTGTACCCGATCTTCGGCGGCGCTCACGCCCCAACGAGTGAGGGATCGAACTCAAGCAGACTTCCGAAGTTTCCAAAACTTCGTGAAGTCTAGAGCGTGTTATGAACTCTGTGCACTCGGCGCGGCGGGCAACTCGCGATGCCCTACGATCACCTGAACCCCACCCTGTGGTCCCTCCCCGCTGGCGGGGAGGGACGGGCTGCTCCCCTTTCTCCGCTTGCGGGGAAAGGGGCCGGGGGATAGGGGTCCATCAGGCCAAACCGCACACCGATTTCCGCCCTGATGTACTAGCCAGTCATCTGCCCGTCGGGTTGGCCGGGCATCACCGGGGCCGGGTTGACCGGCCTAGCCGGGCCGGGCAGCGCCGATGGGGCTGGTTGCCCGGTGTATTCGCCAATGCGCAGCCGTCGCACGGCCAGCACGCCGGGCAGGCGGCGAATCGCGTCGAGCTTGCTGGCGTCCACCCGGATCAGGATGCCGTTGAACGTGTGCTGCGTGCGGCCAATGATCGTCGCGTTGAGGTCGGGGGCGGTCAGTGAAGGGAGCAGGGCGCGCTGCGCGGCGTCAATGGCCTGGGCCTGTTGCTCGGCCATGGTCCGCGCCAGCGCTTCGGGCAGGCGCAGCGCGCGCGCGAAGGCGTAGGCTCTGGCAGCGGGCGGATCGCCCAGCTCGACCAGGACTTCGATGATGCCGGTCCGGGGCAAGAGTTCCTCGCGCGGACCCACCTCGATGCTTTCCCCCCATGCGGGCAGCGGCGGCTGCCCTTCCCCCCAGAGTGCGCCCGGCTTGGTCGGGCCGCCGGGTACGACGGGTGTCTGCTGCAGGAGTCCTCCTGCGCGCGCGACCTGCGGCGAGCCGATGCCGGGCCACCTGCCAACCAGGATCGTCGCGGCGACAAGCGCCGCGACCGCGCAGGCCAGCGCAATCCGCCCCCCATAGGCAGGCAGCCGGCTCATGACAACCCCATCGTATCGCTCAGCGCACCGGCCCATGACCAGAGTACCAACGCACACCTGACCTTAATTGTAATGCTCTTTTCTCTCGTGTCAAAAGAGTCATCGGCGATTCGGCGATGGGTTGTTGGTGGTTGGCTATGGAGAAGTTGGCAGCGAGTAATAAACGATCTATCAGGGGGCGGCAGAGGCCGGCGCGGGGCACTGGTGCGGCCAGTCTTCCGCCCGCGCCACCAACCCAGCGCTGACCGGGGCCTGGCGCAGCGCGTAGAGCGCGCCGCTCAGCCGGTACTCCGTCCACAGCGGGGCGCAGTGGAAGCCCGCCGCCCACACCCGGTAGATCACCCCGCCCCACACCGGGTTGAAGCGCAGCACGGCATCGAGCGCGTCCACATCCTCGCCCTGGCGGATCGCGGCGAGCAAGTCGCCAGTCGCCCGCGCCTTCACCCGCTCGACGAAGGCGCTGAGGGCGTCGCCCTCCGCCGGCCCAACGACCAGCCGTACCGCATCCGGCAGCACGACGTAGCCCCACAGACGGCCCGGCGCGTCCGGCGCGCAGCCGGCCAGCGCGGCGCAGGCGAGGCGCGCCAGGCGGGGCGCAGCCAGCAGTGGCGCGCGGTCGAGCGTCGTCACGATGATGCTGGCCCAGCAGGGGCCGGTGGAGCCGTCAGGGGCGGGCATGGCGCGGCCTTAGTCCATTCGTAGGGGCGGATGGATGCCCCGATTATAGCGCCGCATGATCAGGTGATCGCTTCGGAATCCTCCCGCCCTACAAACCTCACCCCCCTGGCCTCGCTACGCTCGGCTTGCCCCCTCTCCATTCGAATGGAGAGGGGGCGGCGAGGCCCGTGTCAGTGGGCCGAGCGGGGGTGAGGCTCTCCAGCGGCGGCAGATGATCCGCTGACAACTTGTTCGTGGACCCGCCACGCGATTGGGGCTAGGGGGGCTAGGGTAACGCGGAGCGCTGCGTTACAATGCGCGATGTCGCCGGACCGCAACATCCAGTTTACGGTTCTTCAACGGGGCACCTCATGACCCATCCTTCTTCACACCATCCCCTCGCTCGCCTGCTCGGCTACGCGCGCCGTCACCGGCGCCGTGTGCTGCTGGCGAGCCTGTTCTCGGTGCTCAACAAACTCTTCGATCTGGCCCCGCCGGCGCTGATCGGCGCGGCGGTGGACATCGTCGTGCAGCGCGAGGACTCCTTCATCGCCAGCCTGGGCTTTCCCAACGTGCACGACCAGTTGCTCGTGCTGGCCCTGATCACGCTGGTGATCTGGATATGGGAATCGATCTTCGAGTACGTGCACCGCGTCCTGTGGCGCAACCTGGCCCAGACGATCGAGCACGAGTTGCGCGTCGAAACCTACGCTCACGTGCAAGACCTGGAGCTGGCCTACTACGAGGATCAGAGCACGGGCGGCCTGCTCTCGATCATCAACGACGACATCAACCAGCTTGAGCGCTTCCTCGATGTGGGGGCCAACGACCTGATCCAGGTGACGACCACCGTGCTGGTCATCAGCGGCATGTTCTTCGTCGCTGCGCCGGGCGTGGCCTGGATGGCGGTCATTCCCATCCCGATCATTGTCTACGGCTCGGTCTGGTTCCAGCGCAAGCTGACGCCGCGTTACGCCGCCGTCCGCGAGCAGGTGGGGATGCTCAACAGCCAGCTCGCCAACAACCTGAGCGGCATCGCCACGATCAAGAGCTTCACCGCCGAGGAACACGAGATCAACCGCATCAGCGAGGCCAGCGCGCTCTACCGCGAGCGCAACCGCGCGGCCATTGTGCTCAGTTCGGCCTTCTCCCCGCTGATCCGCATGGTCATCGTCATGGGCTTCATCGCCATCCTGGTCTTCGGCGGGCGGCTGGCGCTGGACGGGGCGTTGAACGTGGGCGTCTACAGCCTGATGATCTTCATCGTCCAGCGCCTGCTGTGGCCGCTGACCCGCCTGGGCGAGACGTTCGACCTCTACCAGCGGGCGATGGCCTCCACCACGCGCATCCTTGACCTGCTCGACATCCAGCCGCAGATCACCGACGGCGGCGAGCCGCTGCCCGTCGAGTCTGTGCGCGGCGAAGTCGCCTTCGGGGATGTCGAGTTTACCTACAACAACGGCCAGGAGGTGATTCGCGGGCTGTCGCTGCACATCCCGGCGGGCGACACAGCGGCCATCGTCGGCGCGACCGGCGCGGGCAAGAGCACGATGATCAAGCTGCTGCTGCGCTTCTACGACGTGCAGCGCGGGCGGATCACGCTCGACGGGCGCGACCTGCGCACGCTGGACGTGGCCGACCTGCGCGGGGCGATTGGCCTGGTCAGCCAGGACGTATTCCTCTTCCACGGCACGGTGCGCGAGAACATCACCTACGGCACGTTCGGCGCGACCGACGAGCAGATCATCGCGGCGGCCAGGATCGCCGAGGCGCACGACTTCATCATGCAGCTTCCGCAGGGGTACGAGACCATCGTCGGCGAGCGCGGGCAGAAGCTCAGCGGTGGGCAACGCCAGCGCATCTCGATTGCGCGGGCCATCCTCAAGAACCCGCCCGTGCTCATCCTCGACGAGGCCACGTCCTCGGTGGACAACGAGACCGAGGCGGCCATCCAGCGCTCGCTGGAGCGGATCATCGTCGGGCGCACGACCATCGTCATCGCTCACCGCCTTTCGACCATCCGCAACGCCGACCGCATCTTCGTGCTGGAGGATGGGATGCTGTGTGAGCAGGGCCGCCACGACGATCTGATCCGGAGCGAGGGCATCTACGCGACGCTGTGGCGCGTCCAGACCGGCGAGCGGCTGCGGCTGGCCGGCGATTAGCGGTACAATGAGGGCAGATGGGAGTGCCCCGAGGTGGCGCCATGCGCACCCTACGCCCCGCCCTGCCGATCACGCTGCTCGTCCTGGCCCTGACGGCCCTGGCCGCCTGTTCGGGAGAGAAGAAGGCCGGCGAGACCCCGTTGCCGGCGACGACAGAGGAGGTTCCTGCCATGACACTTGAGCTGACCAGCACCGCCTTCAGCGAAGGCCAGCCGATCCCCGCCCGCTACACCTGCACTGGCGAAGACATCTCGCCGCCGCTGGCCTGGCGCGGCGCGCCCCCCGGCACGCAGAGCTTCGCCCTGATCATGGACGATCCCGACGCGCCGGGGCGCACCTGGGTGCACTGGGTGGTGTTCAACCTGCCAGCGGAAGCGACCGGCCTGCCCGCCGCCATCCGCTCCGACGATGACCTGCCGGGTGAAGCGCTGCACGGCCAGAATAGCTGGCGGCGCAACGACTACGGCGGCCCCTGCCCGCCCAGCGGCACGCACCGCTACTTCTTCAAGCTCTACGCGCTGGACACAACCCTCGGCCTGGCCCCTGGTGCGACCAGGCAGCAGGTGCTCGACGCGCTGGCCGGGCATGTCCTGGCCGAAGGGCAGTTGATGGGGACGTATAGAAAGTAGAGCGGTGATCGGCTCCCGGTGATCGGTTGTCAGGCGGGCGGGATCGCGTGCCCGCGCCGTCCGCTACAAGCTGAGGCTTGCTCCGCCAAACGCTGAGAGACCACGAACGACTTGTCCCCAGGGGGAGGCCAAAGAAGCTCGGCCAGCGCCTCCCCCTGATCCCCCTCCAGCCGAGCAGGGAGGGCATCCCCCGCACCACATCCCCCGCTCAGGCGTCCAGCCGCAGCAGGTCGTTCGTGGACCTGGGTGACGTTAGGCACCGAGCGCGATGTCAAGTGTCACCCCTGCCTTGACATCTGCGCCATGATAATTGAGAATTGTTCGCAATTGCGACACAATTTGCCCTCGCGCTGATCGCCGCGTTTTCGAGGACCGCCCATGCCCTCTGTCTTCCGCCGTCACCGTCACCGGCATCACCGCCTTCACGGCGCTGATGCCACGTTGCCGCTGAGCATGGTCGCCGCTGGCCAGACGGTGGAACTGATCCACATTGAGGAAGGGCGCCGCCTGCGCAAGCGGCTGGCCGACCTGGGCCTGAATGTGGGCCTGAGCGTGCGCGTGGTGCAGAACAGCTTCGCCGGGCCGCTGATCCTGGCCGTGCGCGAGGACTCGCGGCTGGCCATCGGGCGTGGCATGGCCCACCACATTCGCGTCAGCCCACGCGATTCCGCACCGCAGAGCGAAGGCTGAGCGCCTATGCCAACCCCGCAGACCATCGCCCTGGCCGGCAACCCCAACGTCGGCAAAAGCACCCTCTTCAACGCGCTGACCGGCAAGCGCCAGCACGTGGGCAACTGGCCGGGCAAGACCGTCGAAAAGATGGCCGGCACCGCCCATTTTCACGGGCGCGCCTTCACAGTGATTGACCTGCCGGGCACCTACAGCCTCAACGCCTATTCCAGCGAAGAGATCATCGCCCGCGACTTCATCACCAACGAGCACCCCAGCGCCATCGTGGCTGTGGCCGACGCGGCCAACCTGGAGCGCAATCTCTACCTGGCGCTGCAAGTGCTGGAGCTGGGCGTGCCGGTTGTGCTGGCGCTCAACATGGCCGACACGGCGCAGCGGCGCGGCATCACCATTGACACGGCGGCGCTCTCCACCCGGCTGAACGGGACGCCCGTCGTCGCGACAGTGGGCAGCCGGGCAGTGGGCCTCGACGCGCTCCGCCAGGCGATCGCCGCCCAGAGCGGCCCGGCGCCTCGCCTGCTGCCCACGCCGGTGGATTACGGCCAGCCCCTGGAAGGCGAAATGGCCACGCTGCAGGCGCAGATCGAGGCCGACCCGATCCTCAGCCACCAGTTCCGCCCGCGCTGGCTGGCCATCAAGCTGCTCGAAAACGACGAGGACTTGCGCGCGCGGCTTTCCGGCGCGGGTTATCACGCGCTGATCGAGGCGACGGGCGCAGCCATGACCCGCATCGCCGCGCAGACCGGTGAGGACGCCGAGACGCTGATCACCGACCGGCGCTACCAGGTGATCGCCGGGCTGCTGCGCGGCGTGGTGACGCGCCCCGATCGGGCCGTCGAGACTCGCTCCGACCGGGCCGACCGCATTATCGCCCATCCCATCTGGGGCGTGCCCATCTTCCTGCTGCTGATGTGGATCGTCTTCCAGTTCACGGTCTACGTCAGCGCGCCCTTCCTGGACTGGATTGATACGCTGGTCGGCGGGCCGCTCACGCGCTGGGCGCTCGCCGTGCTTGAAGCGGCTGGCTTGAGCGATACGTGGCTGGCAGCGCTGACCGTGGATGGGGTAATCGCCGGTGTGGGCGGGGTGCTGGTCTTCGTGCCGGTGCTGTTCTTCCTCTATGTGGCCGTGGCCGTGCTGGAGGATTCCGGCTATATGGCGCGCTCGGCCTTTGTCATGGACCGCGTCATGCGCAGCATTGGGCTGCACGGCAAGAGCTTCCTGCCACTGATCGTGGGTTTCGGCTGCACGGTGCCGGCCATCTACGCCACGCGCACCCTTGAAGAAGACGACCGCAAGCTGACGGCCTTCATCACCACCTTCATGAGCTGTGGGGCGCGCCTGCCGGTGTATGTCGTCTTTGGCGCGGCCTTCTTCGGCGCCGGGGCCGGCAACCTGATCTTTGGGCTGTACCTGCTGGGGATCGCCATCGCCCTGCTGACCGGCTTCGTCATGAAGCGCACTGTCTACCGCCACAAACCGCCCCAGCCATTCGTGCTGGAGCTGCCCCCCTACCGCCTGCCCCACCCGCGCAATGTGCTGCGCCAGGTGCGCGAGCGCACGGCGGCCTTCGTGCGCAACGCGGCGACGATCATCCTGGCCGCCTCGATCAGCATTTGGTTCTTGCTGGCGCTGCCCGTGCGCGGTGAGGGGACATTCAACGATGTGCCCACCAGCGCTAGCCTGTTCGGCTCGGTCAGCCGGGCGCTCGCGCCGGTCTTCGCGCCCGCCGGATTCGGCAGTTGGGAGGCCGCCGGCTCGCTGATCACCGGCTTCGTGGCCAAAGAAGCCGTCGTCAGCACGATGAGCCAGATCTACGTGGAGGAAGCAGCGGGGGATGTGAGCGCCGCCGACGACGCGGGCACGCCCGGCTTCGTGGATGACCTGCGCGAGGTCGCGCGCTCGTTCGGCGAAGCGGCGATCCTCACCGTCCAGGAGACGGCGAACATCGTCCCGCGCACGGCTAACCTGCTGCCCGTCGTGGACATCGGCCTGGGCGACTGGCTGGATCGCGGCGAGGATGCCCAGGAGCTGACCTCGTTGCAGAGCGCGCTGACCGCTTCATTTGCGCGCACCGCCGGCTCTGCGGAACAAGGCAGGCTAGCGGCGGTGGCTTTCAACGTCTTTGTGCTGCTCTACGTGCCGTGCATGGCGACGGTAGCCGCCATGCGCCACGAGCTCGGCGGGCGCTGGATGCTCTCCCAGGTGACCTACACCCTGTTCGTCGCCTGGTTGGCAGCAACCATTGTCTACCAGGGCGGCCTGCTGCTGGGGATAGGATGACACCGGTGCCCACCACTCTGCGCCAGGTCTTGCAGGCGTTCGAAGAAGCGCGCGCGCCGCGCACGCTCAGTCAGCTCGCCCGCGAATTGGACATCTCGTCTGGCATGTTGGAGGGGATGATCGATCACTGGGTACGCAAGGGCAGGCTGCGCGAGACGGGCAGCGGCGCGGCCTGCACCACCTGCGGAGAGAACGGGAGCTGCCCGTTCGTCGCCAAGATGCCGCGCAGCTTCGAGCTGGCCACGGACGACGGAGACGCCCCGCCGCCATGCCACTGCTGCGGCTAGTGGTGCGATCAGTTAGGTTTCAGAGACAACTTTCGGCTCAGGTTCATTGAGTTTCGGATAGAGCCGTTCGAGACGAAGACGAGCATCGCCCGTCGTAAAACGCCAGTGAATGGTCATCTGGGCGGTATTGCGCTCCGCTTCAAGAGCCGCCACCCGCTGAATGAGTGCCTCGACACTGGGCACACGCCGCCGGAGACAACCCCGCTCAAAAATACCAATCTCAATCTCCGCCATATTGAGCCAGGAGCCATGATTAGGCGTGAAATGGAGTTCAAAGCGTTCAGCCAGGCGACGCGCCTCTTCGGGCGGGAAGACCAGATAGAGATTGGCTAGGCGGTGGGTGTTCAGGTTATCCTGCACCAAGCGAATTTTCTTAGCATGGGGATAGCGCACATCGGCTAACCACTGCAAGCGGTGGGCATAATCTTGCGCCGTGCGGCGCGCCGTAACTTCGACGTGTCGATACCCTGTCAGACGCTCGACCATCACAAACAGGTTGGCGGTTCCCAACCGCTCATATTCGTAATCGACCCGCTCAGGATAGCCGGGTTGAACAGGCAGTGGCTCGACCACATCGGCGTGCAGCGTCACCAGTTTCTCATCCAGGCACACTTGCGGATAGTCCTCATCATAGGGCGGTTCGTAGACACTCAACACGTCTTCCATCGCGGCCACAAAGCCTACATCGATCTTTTTCGGGAGACACCACTGTTCCCGCTGCCAGGGCTTAAGTTCATTTTTTTCAGCAGGCTGTGAATGGTCGCCGCCGAAATACTTTCTACCACATCCAGTTCCACCAACTTGTCGCGCAACATCCGCAGTGTCCAATGGTCATGCCCTTCAGGAACCGGGCTACAGGCCAGCGCGACCACCAGGGCTTCTTCCGCCCCGCTCAATGCGCGGCGGCGCTTTTGCTGCACTTTATCCTTCAAAACACCTTCGACCCCACCTTCGCGATAGCGCTTGCGGACATTACTCACCGTTGCTTCACTTACCCCAAACGTCTCGGCCAACCGTTCGATACTCCATCCTTCGCTATCTTTGAGCAGAATATGGGCGCGGGTCACGTTCCGAGCATTCGCCTTACCGCGTCGGATAAATCCTTCGACTTCGGTTCGTTCTTCATCCGTCAGCTTGATCATGGGTCATGCTCCTTTTTCTTCCAGCATAACCCTTTTTGCTCCTAACTCCTAAC
>JBBIHG010000102.1:0-1583 GCA_037447125.1 Chloroflexota bacterium
ATCCGCAATCAAGAGGGCCATGCTCTACCTGGTCGCAACACCGATCGGCAACCTGGGCGACATCACCCTGCGCGCGCTGGAAACGCTGCGCGCCGTTGACCTCGTCGCCAGCGAAGACACGCGCAAGACGGGGCTGCTGCTCAAGCATTTCGACATTCACAAGCCGCAGATCGCCTTCTTCGAGCACAACGAGGGGCGCGCCGGCCCGCGCATCATCGAGGCGCTGCGCGCCGGGCAGTCGGTCGCCCTGGTGACCAGCGCCGGCACGCCCGGCATCTCCGACCCCGGCTTCACCCTGGTGCGCGACGCGCTGGAGGCGGGCCTCCCCGTGACGATGATCCCCGGGGCGGCGGCGCTGATCATGGCTGTAGTGCTCTCTGGCCTGCCGGCGCACGCCTTCACCTTTCGCGGCTTTCCCCCGCGCAAGGGCGGCCCGCGCCGCCGCTTCCTGGCGGTAGATCAGGACTCGCCGCACACGCTCGTCTTCTACGAAAGCCCCTACCGGCTGGTCAGGTTCCTCGAAGACGCGCTGGCCGTCTATGGCGACCGCCCCGCCGCCGTCAGCAACGACCTGACCAAGCTGTTCGAGACGGTGCTGCGCGGACGGCTGTCGGAGCTGATCGCGCTCCTCCGCCAGAGCGAGCCGCGCGGCGAATACACGGTCGTCATCGCCGGCAAGGGCGCGGACTCAGAGCAGGGGCCGGGCGACGAAGAGGATGAAGATGAGGAAGGCAGGCGATGAACGCCGACCGGCTCGCCCTGCCGCACGGCGATCTGCCCCTGCCCGCCTTCCTGCCGGACGCCACGCGCGGCGTCGTGCGCGCGGTAGACAGCGCCGACCTGGAGGGGGCGGGCGTGACGGCCCTGGTCATGAACACTTACCACCTCATGCAGCGCCCCGGCTCCTCGACGATCAAGGCGCTGGGCGGATTGCACCGCATGGCCGCCTGGCCACGCCCGATCATGACCGACTCCGGCGGTTTCCAGATTTACTCGCTGATCCGCCAGAACCCTAAGTACGGGCAGCTGACCGACAAGGGCGCGGTCTTCACCCCGGACGGCGGCGCGCGCAAGATCAACCTGACGCCGGAGAAGAGCATCCAACTGCAGATGAGCTACGGCGCGGACATTCTCATCTGCCTGGACGACTGCACGCACGCCGCCGACCCGCTGGAGGAGCAGCGCCGCTCGGTGCGGCGCACGGTGGCCTGGGCGCGCCGCGCCAAAGACGAGTACGCCCGCCTGGTCGCGCAGAAGGCGCTGGCGGATGGCGAGCGCCCGCTGCTCTTCGCCGTGATCCAGGGCGGCGGCAGCCCGGCGCTGCGCCGCGAGTGCGCCGAGCAACTGCTGAGCATTGGCTTCGACGGCTACGGCTACGGCGGCTGGCCGCTCGACACGGACGGCAGCCTGCTGACTGACATGCTGGCCCTGACCCGCGAGCTGGTGCCGCCGCAGTTGCCCGTGCACGCGCTGGGCGTTGGCCATCCGGCCAACGTCGTCGCCTGCGCGCGCCTGGGCTACGCCCTGTTCGACAGCGCCATGCCCACCCGCGACGCGCGCAACGGGCGGCTCTACGCCTGGAC
>JBBIHG010000102.1:1683-10682 GCA_037447125.1 Chloroflexota bacterium
TACCCGCGCTGGCTGGCGACCTTGCAGGAAGCCGCCGCCCAGGGCGACCCGGCCCTGCGCAACGCCTGCCGTGCCGTCATGGCCCATCACGCCTCGACGCGCGAGCGCCTGCCTATCCTGGAGAGCTTCTTCGCCACGACGCTGGCGGGCATCGCGCCGGTAACGTCCGTGCTGGACGTGGCCTGCGGGCTGAACCCGCTGGCGATCCCCTGGATGCCGCTGGCCCCCGGCGCGCTGTATCTGGCCTGCGACATCTACGCCGACATGATGGACCTGATCGGCGCGTTCCTGCCGCTGGCGGGCGTGACCGGGCGCGCCTTCATCTGCGACGCCGTCGGCGAGCCGCCCGAAGAGCGGGCGCAGATCGCCTTCATTCTCAAGACGATCCCCTGCCTGGAACAGGTAGACAAGGCTGCCGGGCTACGCCTGCTCGACGCGGTGCGCGCCGACTACGCGCTTGTCTCCTTCCCGGCGCGCAGCCTGGGCGGGCGTGATAGGGGCATGGTCGCCCACTACGAGGCGCGGCTGGAGGCGTTGCTGGCCGAGCGGCGCTGGCCGGTGCAGCGCTTTGAGTTCAAGACCGAGCTGGCCTTCCTGGTGGACAGGCGCGGCGGCTGAGGGGGCCGCGCGGGCGGGTTCTACTTCTTCTGGGGCAAAGCATCACCGCAGAGGCGCAGAGGACGCAGAGAAGGGCTACGAGGTTCTCTTGCTTTTCTCCGCGCTCTCTGCGTCTCTGCGGTTCAATCCCCTCGCCCCTGCCGCCCGAACGGTTACCCCGCCAGCACGGGCACGGTCGCGTTGGCCGCGGGCATGATCGCGGCGCGCGCGACCGGCCCCAGGGCGGACAGCGCCCGCGCGACCGCCTCGTCGAGCGACGCCGCGGGAGTCAGCAGGGCGCGCCGCACTTGCTCTGGCGGCAGGTCGCTCACCAGAATCACCTCGCGCAGGTGGATGGCATCGCGGGCGATCTGAAAGGCTTTGTGCGGCCCCAGGCGAAATTCTTCGCGGGCGAAGCGGTCGAGCACGGCCTGGTGCGAGGTCATGCCGGCCATCCACGCCTCATAAGCGGCGCTGCCGGTGCCCTCCGCGCAGGCCGCCACGAGGATGACCACGCCGCCGTCGCGTACCACCGGCGCGGCGTGGGCCAGCGCCTTCTGCGCCTGGTAGAGGTTGAGGTCTTTGGGATGGCCGCCCGGCGCGGCGATGGCCAGGTCGAAGGGGGCGGGGACGCGCACCTCGACCAGCGCGCGCACGAGGGGGATGCCGGCGCGCATCACCGCCAGCGGCTCACCGGCCAGCACGCGCGCCACCCGCTTGTCGCGGTTGAGCACGGCATTGACTGCCAGGTGCACCCCGGCCAGCCGTCCGATGTCCTCGACATCCTGGCGGGCGGGGTTGTCATCGTAGCAGCCCGCCAGCGCGCGCGGATCGCTCAGCAGACCGTGGTTGGCGCTGACCGTCGCCCGCCCGGCCAGGCCAATCGCCGCGCCTTTGACCCCGCCGGAGAAGCCCATGAACTGGTGGGCCTCGATGTTGCCCACCACGAGGCGCAGGTCGGCGGCCAGGAACGCGCGGTTGATCCAGACCGGCGTGCCGCGCGGCGTCTCGCCGAGATAAGCCAGCGCCGCGTCGTCGTCGCAGTCGTGCGAGATCACCGGGTGGCGAGCCAGCAGATCGGGCGGCAACACCTGGGGGAACTCGTCCGGCGTCATCGGCGCGTGGGTGCCGTTGGCGATCAGCAGGGTGATCGCCTCCGGGCGCAGCCCCACTTCATCTTGCAGCCAGGCCAGCGTCGCGCGCAGCACCGCCTGGGGGACCGGGCGCGTCTTGTCGCTGAGGGCCACCGCCGCCGTCCGCGCGCGGGCAAGAGCGTCCGCCTCCACTGCGCCGCGCAGATCGCGCAGGGCTGCCGCTGCCGCCGCAAGCAGGTCGGGCAGGGGATCGGCGTCGCGTGGGGCGAGCACGGTCACCGCCAGGCTGTCGGGCAGCGTCAGCGTCAGGTGCGTCTTGCCGTAGGGGAGGCGGTAGGTGGGCATGGGGAGTAGTGGTTGGTTATTGGTTGTTGGTTGTTGGTTACTTGACAATGTCACATTAGCGCGGGTTCCAACCCCTCCCTAAATCCCTCCCCGCAAGCAGGGAGGGACTTGAGTCTGCTCCCCCTTTCTCCGCTAGCGGGGAAAGGGGGCCGGGGGGGATAGGGGTCAATCAGGCCAAACCGCGCACCGATTTCCGCCCTGATGTACTAGATGCTCACCCCGACGCGGTGAATGGCGAAACTGTTGTCGTCGCGCAGCACCTCAGACTTGGTCAGCCGCCCGCTGGTGACGGCGATCACCTCGTCGAGCACCATGCGCCCAGCCTGCTCCAGCGTGATCTCGCCGCGCAGCACACCGCTGACGTCCAGCTCGACCGTGTCCTGCATCAGTTGGAATGACTGCGCGTTGCCGGTCACCTTGATGGTGGGCATGATCGGGTGCGACGAAGTATGCCCGCCGCCCGTCGAGAAGACGAGCACCTGGCAGCCCGCCGCCGCCATGCTGCTGATCGACTCCGCGCCATGTCCGGGGCCGTACATGACGTACAGGCCGGGCGCATCGCTGGCCGGGCGCTCGGCAATGTCCAGATAGCCGACCACAGGCGCGCTGCCGCCCTTCTTGACCGCACCCATGGACTTCTCCTCGATGGTCGTCAGCCCGCCGACCATATTATCGCCGGTCGGTTGCGAGCCGCGAATGTCCTCACCGCTGGCCAGGGCGCGCTGCTCCATATGATCCACGCCGGCCACGATTTGCGCGGCGATCTCGGGCGTGGCAGCACGGCTGGTCAGCCATGTCTCGCAGCCCATCCACTCGGTGCACTCGGCCAGGATCGAGCGCCCGCCCGCGGCAATGATCAGGTCGGAGCAGATGCCGGTCGCCGGGTTGCTGGCCAGGCCGGAGGTCGTGTCGGACGTGCCGCACTCAGTGCCGAAGAGCAGCTTGTTCAGCGGGACGGCCTCGCGGCGCAGATCGCTCAGCTCGCGGGTGTAACTCGCCGCATAGCGCAGCGCCCTCTCCAGCGCGGCAATCATGCCGCCGTCGCCGCGAATGTTAACCGTGGCAACCGGCTTGCCAGTGGCCGACTGGATGTCGTGGGCGATGTCTTCGGCGGTCATGCCCTCCTCGCGGAAGTGATCCACGATGACCACCGCGCCGACGTTGGGATTCATGCCGGTGTTGGAGAGGAAGCGGCGCGTCATGCGCAGATCGGGGCGCACCTGGCAGCGGCCCAGCGGGTGAGTGATGGCCACCCCGCCGTGCACCAGCCCGGCGACCTTCTCAGCGACCTTGTTGGCGTAGACAGTGGCCGAAAGGAGCAGGACGTGATTGCGCGCCCCCACCGACCCATCCGCCCGGACGTATCCCATGAACTCGGTCATGCTCGCTCGCTCCCCCGCTACCCCGCGGACCGGGCGGCCCTGTCGCCGCGCCCGCGATTGCTCTCGACGTTGTGAACGTGGACGTGATCGCCGGCCTGGATATCGGCCAGCGCCGAGCCGATGCTCAGCCCGTACTTGGTCACCTGCGCCCCTTTAGGGATGTCGCGCAGGGCGATCTTGTGCCCATAGGGGATGTCGGCGCGGGCGACGACGGTCAGCTCGCGCTCGCGGCCCTCGGTGCCAACGGTCTCGCCCGCCCGGATTGGCTCGCCGACCGCCGTCCCGACGTTGTCTTCCTTCTCGACGACGAACACTTTCTTCATGCCCGGCTGGCTCCTCTTAATAGCTGGTTGTTGGTGATTGGCTGCTGGCTTACTCGTAAGGCGTCTGGTCCCAGAAGCTCTGGAAGCGGGCCAGCCCGACACCCGTGTACGGATGATCGAACGACTCCTGGAACACAGCGAATCCGGCAGTGACGATGTCCGCCCCGGCCACTGCCGCCTCGACGATCTGGCGCCCATTGCGCACCGCGGCGACAAGCACCTCGGTGCTGAAGTCGTAGTTGTCGCGGATGGCGACGATCTCCTCGATCATCGCGACGATCTCCTCGCCGTTGGACTCCTTCCAGCCGATGAACGGCGAGACGTAGAAAGCGCCCATGCGCATGGCCTGCAGCGCCTGCGCCGCCGAGAAGACGAGCGTCAGGTTGCTGCGGATGCCCTGCGCCTTGAGCAGGGCGATGGCCTTGAAGCCCGCTTCGGTGGCGGGCAGCTTGATCACAAAGTTGGGGCTGAGCGCCGCCAGCGTGACCGCTTCGGCGACCATTGCCTCGGCCTGGGTGTGGTACGGGTTGACTTCGACGGAGACGGTCTTCTCGGTGCCGGCGAACAGCGCATCGATCTCCTGGATCACGGCCAGGAACGGCTTGCCGGACGCCTGGACGTGGCGCGGGTTGGTCGTCACGCCGTCAATGTCCCACATGGTCAGCGCGTGCTCGATCTCGCGGACGTGCGCGCTGTCGAGAAAGAACTTCATGGCCTGCTCCTTCGTCAGGTATGGGCCACGAACAAGTCGTTGGCGTGCTTGTCCCCCCATCCCCGGCCCTTCCCCCACAAGGAGGGAAGGGAGAAAGCGGCGGACCTGCTCCCCTTCCCTCCGCGCAGCGCAGGGGAAGGGGCTGGGGGGATGGGGGGATGGGGGCAGTCCTTGCGGCCAAGTAGCCGCTGCCAACAGGTCGTTCGTGGACCCCTTCTCAGGTATCGCTCCGCGAGTTCGCCCGCACCGGGCATTGCGGAGCGGATGCTATTCCTTGCCGCCGTTCAGGTTGATGACCATCAGCTTCAGTTCGGTCATCTCCTCGATGGCGTAGCGCGGCCCTTCGCGCCCCACGCCCGACCCCTTGACCCCGCCGTAGGGCATCTGATCCACGCGGAAGGTCGAGACATCGTTGACCTGCAGACCGCCCACTTCGATCAGCTCGAAGGCGCGCATGATGCGGTTGACGTTCTGGGTGAAGACGCCCGATTGCAGACCGTAGTCGGTGTCGTTGGCCAGGCGGATCGCCTCGTCGAAGTCGTCATAGGGCGTGACGGTGATCACCGGGGCGAAGATCTCTTCACGGTTGACGCGCATGGCGGGCGTGGTGTTGCCTAGCACCGTCGGCTGAAACAGCGTCCCTGCGCACGTCCCGCCGAGCAGCACCCGCGCCCCGCCGGCGACCGCCTCCTGCACGGTGGCCAGGGCCTCTGCCGCCGCGCGCACGTCAATCATCGGCCCGACCTCGACCGCCGGGTCGCGCGGGTCGCCAACCTTCATCCGGCTGATGCGGTCGAGCAGCTTCTCCAGCGTCTCGTTGTAGACGGGGCGGTGAATGAGCACGCGCTGCACCGAGATGCAGTTCTGCCCGGCGTTGGCGAAGCCGCCTATGGCGATGCGGCTGACGGCGTAGTCCAGGTGGGCGTCCTCGTGGACGATGGCCGCCGCGTTGCCGCCCAGTTCCAGCCCGACGCGCTTGCGCCCGGCGACCGCCTTGAGATGCCAGCCAATCGCCGAGCTGCCGGTGAAGCTCAGATACTTGATGCGCGGGTCGCGGGCCAGCGTCTCGGCCAGGCTCCCAGGGCAGACGACGTAGCTGAGCGCCTCTGGCGGGAACCCGGCTTCCAGTGTCACCTCGGCCAGCAGCCGCCCGGAGAGCGGCGTATTGCTGGCTGGCTTGAGGATGAACGAGTTGCCGGCGGCGATGGCCGGGGCCAGCTTGTGGCAGGCCAGGTTGAGCGGGTAATTGAAGGGAGCGATGCCCAGCACCGGCCCCAACGGCAGGCGGCGGGCGAAGCCGTAGCGATTCTCGCCGGCTTCGGTCCAGTCTATGGGGACGATCTCGCCGGTGACGCGCTTCGCTTCTTCGGCGGCGATGCGCACCGTCTCCTGGGCGCGAGCGACTTCGCCCCGCGCCACATTCTGCGTCTTGCCGCCTTCGAGCGTCAGCGCCGTCACCAGGTCTGCGGCCCGTCGCTCCATCTGCGCCAGCAGGTTATAGAGGATGCGCGAGCGGGCGTGGGCGGGCAGCCTGCGCGTGATGGCGAAGCCGCGCTCTGCCGCCACGATGGCCTCTTCCAGGTCTTGCGCGCCGGCCTGGTACACCTGGGCGACGACTTCGCCCGTGTAGGGGAAGCGCACGTCGGCGACGCGGTCGCTGGTGCGCCATTGGCCGCCGATCAGAAACGGGTATGGTCCAGTCATGACAACTCCTCATCCAGCCTTACACAGCGTGCTGAGGGACGGACGCACTCACAGGCGCAGCACGGGCAGGTCGAGCATGTGGGCCAGCGCCAGCAGCGCGTCCAGATGATCGCCATAGGTGAGAGCCAGGTGATGCTCCAGCCCTTCGGACAGGATCGTGTCGCGCACATCGCGCGCCGGGCGCTCGAAGCGCACCACGCCCGACGTGCCGCCGAAGCTGATCGGCGCGCGCAGCACCTCCCCGCGCCCGGCGACCAAGCGGAAGCCGCCCGTCGCCTCGCTCAGCCGGGCCAGCGTCACGACGCCGGGCTTCAGCGGGAACTCCAGCAGCAGCGGCAGACGGCGGTTGGAGTGAATCGTCGCGCGCGGCTGGAAGTCCGGATCGGCCATGCTCAGCGGGGCCTTGCCGCAGTGCCACAAGACCGCCGTGTCTTGCTCCGTGTCGAAGGACACTACATCGCAGTCGAAAGCCGGCTCGCCGCTGATCCCCTGCAGGATGAGCTGCGTCACCGTCCCGTTGACGTCCGTCTCGCAGCTTGCGGGTGTCAAGTCGTCGGTGAGCAGGCCGAGCGCCCCACAGGCCGCGCAGCCCAGGTCGGTGAAGAACTGCGGCCAGCAGCGCACAGCATAGCCGGCCAGGCGCTCGCGGGCGGCGATTTCGCGCAGAGTGATGAAAGTCGCCAGCGTGCCGCGCAGCGCGCTCTGGTCTACGTTCTCCATGCCGGCGACACGCCCGCGCAGCGCTTCGTGCAGCGCGTCCACCGCGCCGGGACTGGCACTGCGCACTCCAGCGAAGACATCTTCAAGGGCCATCTGCACCAGCTCCACACCGAAACGCTCGCGCAGCGCCACCGGGTGCGGGATGCACGTCTCGAAGCCTTCCGGGTGCTCGCCGATGCGCCCGATGCGCGCGCCGCGCAGCCCCCGCCGCGCGCGCCCGGCCCGGGCCAGCACATCTACCTGGTCCAGCGCGGCGAGGTCGTCCGGGGCGGCACAGACCGTGAAATAGCGCCTCCCGGCGCGGGTCAGCGCGTGTGCGCCCAGGGTGATCCCGCACAGCGCATTCAGGTGCAGCCGCCCGCCGCTTGGCGCTTCGGGCACCGCCCAGAGCAGGGGCGGGGCGTCTATGCGCTCGGCCAGGGTCATGAGCATGGTGCTGTCGGCGAACGTCGCCTGGAAGATGATCAGCAGGTCGAGCGGCTGGGTGGCCAGTTGCGCGGCGGCGGCAGCTTCGTCAGCGGAGGTGACCAGCGCCTGCGGCCCGCTCAGAGTATAGCCCGCCGCAGCCAGCGCCGCCCGCGCCCCGGCGGTGACCTGCCCGGCCAGGGCGATGTCAAAGGTCGTGCGCGCGATGGGCACGAAGCCCAGCGCCAAAGGCGGCGCAGCCATCTAGAAGGTCCCTTCGGTTTGCTCGTAGAAGAAGGCGTCCAGCGCCAGCGCCGCCGCGCCGATCACGCCCGCCTCCTGCCCGAAGGTAGGGGTGCGCAGGGCGACGCGCTCGCCCAGCCCGGCGAAGGCGCGCTCGCGCAGCGTCTGCTGCACGGCCGGCAGCAGCAGGTCCGCGCCCTGGGCGAAGATGCCGCCGAGGATGATCAGCTCTGGGCTGAGCGTATTGACCAGGTTGGCCAGGCCGATGCCCATATAGGCCGCGCGCTCGTCGAGCAGGGCGAGCGCCGCCGGGTCACCGGCGCGGGCCGCCGCAAACAACCGCTCGATAGCCGGGGCTGCCGCAGGAGCGCTGACCGCGCGGGCCAGCAGACTATCCGGCTGCTGGATGGCCAGGGCCTCCGCCCGGCGGAGGATGGCCGGCTCTGAGACGAGCGTCTCCAGGCAGCCGGTATTCCCGCAGCGGCACGGCTCGCCTCCATCCGCGATGAGCGTCATGTGCCCAATCTCGCCGGCCCCGGCTCCGCCGCGATAAAGTTGCCCATCGAGGATGAAGCCGGCGCCCACGCCAATGCGCGCATAGACGAAGGCCAGCACGCGCACGTCCTGCGCGGCGCCGAAGAGCGCCTCGGCCAGGGCCATTGCTCGCACGTTGTTGTCCACGAAGACGGGCAGTCCACAGCAGTCGGCGAGCATGTCGTGGATGGGCACATCGCGCCAGCCGAGGTTGGGGGCCAGCACGTTGACGCCACACGCCAGGTCCACCAACCCCGACGCGCCGACTCCAATGCCCAGAATCTGCGCGGGGTGGACGCTACTGGCGGTGATGGCTTCGCCGATCAGCGCGGCGATGGCCTCCAGCACCCGCTCGGCGGGCTGGTCAATGGAGTGCTCGATTTCGGCCAGGTGCAGCGGGCGGGCGAACAGATCGGTGATGGCCACGCGCACATGGCCCACGCCAATGTGCACACCGACGGCAAAGCGCGCCTGGGGCACCAGGCGCAGCGCCACGCGGGGACGCCCCACGCCGCGTTCTTCGTCAAGTTGCTCGGCGCCGTCCTCGGCGACAATGCCCTGGGCCAGCAGCTCGGTGATCAGGTTGGTGACGGTCGTGGTCGAAAGGCCGGTCAGGCGGGCGATGCGCACGCGCGAGACGGGCTGGTGGGCGAGCAGGGTGAGCAGGATCGCGCGCAGGTTGTGCGACTTGATCGCACTGGAACTGCTGCCGAGGAGGGAACGCCGGGTTGCCATCGCTGTGCGCCATGTCCGCGAGAATAGAATTAATTAAGTAACGTGAAAAATTAACTCTCTCCTCTCAACTATACTCCATTTGGCCGGACTGTCAAGGATGGCGCTGGGTCGGGTGCGTGCAAAACCTGTCAGGCAGTATGCTGCGCCCTGGTTTACCTCACCCCCGCTCGGTGCTGGCGCGCCTCACCGCCCCCTCTCCGCGACG
>JBBIHG010000103.1:0-10675 GCA_037447125.1 Chloroflexota bacterium
CTAGAACCAACACACAATAGCCCCCTGGCTTCAACACCCGATTCATTTCGGACAGGCAGAGAGCCATCTGTGGCAGATAGACTTGTGCATCAGCAGTTAGACTCTTATCGAGCTTCTTCCAGTTCTTGACTCCCAGAAACCACAGACGCAGCCTGTTGTCACGAGCATAATCCAGTGCTCCGAAATACGGCGGGCTTGAGATTAGGGCATCTACCTCCTGAGACACTATTGGCAGATTCATCGAATTGACCTGCCACACCTTAAAACTGCGTTGCTCCCAGTTGATAGGTATGAGAGGGCGCTTATAAGCACGGTCAACCTTTGCCAGCAATCGTGAGCGCAGATCTCGATAGCGATACATCTGCGGGAATTCATCAGGGGGGTATTTTTTCTTGCGAAGATAAGGCACCAAATGGCTTGCTGGATATGACAGAAAGCCAGGACGAACATGGTGAAGAATGCCCAATAGGCAAGAGAGCAAGAAATGATTCTTCTCCTGCAACAGAATCTCAAACGCAGCCATGATTTCTCGAAGTGTGTCTGGATGGAAAAACTCACGGACCCAGTCTGGAACTTCGCTTATCCTAACAGACGAGGTTTTCTGCTCTACCAGCCCGATGACTCTAATCGCTGCTTCAATCGCTTCCTGTCTTGTCGCAGGTGCCTCCAATTTCCCTCTTGTTAATACATAGGCGTATGGGCTTAGGTCATTGGCCCAGGATTTTCGACCTGATAGAGCGGCCTCAAGTGGGACAACTCCGGAACCAGAAAATGGATCAAACACGACATCCCCGGGCTTAGAAAAGAGTTCGATCAGCACCCTCGCCATCCCTGATTTCATCTTACCAACATACGGCGACAACTGCTGAAGGCTGCTCTCACGCTTGTTGAAGGAACCATGCCACAGGCGGGAATCAAGACCCAGCGCAGATGTTCGTTCTTCTGGAAATAGGGGAAGCTGTTCAATCCTGCTCATAACGTTTGCTGCTCAACTATCAACTTTCCAAGACCGGGACACCCAACTTTCAATTACCTTGTTTCGATGGCGAACCTCAATCTTCCGTCTCGCTCTCCCCGAACTTTCCTCAATGATCTCGACATTCACATACCACACATGGGCTGCTCTGGTCTCTTCGTCCACTCCAAATAGGTCCCGAATCAGGTTCGGCAAACGCAGTGAACTCAAATCATGCATCGGAGGTTGGGGATCGCGCAAAGTTGGTGCACGGCACGGAAACAAGAACACGTCTGGCGCAATTAGTGAGGGATTCTGCATCAGCTCTCCGTATTTAGGACATGGCCTGAGACGTGTGCCACACAGAGAATCCTTGAAGAAGGCAGCATCTACGAGCTTTTTTCTCCTCACCATCTCATTGGTTAAGCGATTGATAATTGAATGCGCTCCCTGAGACGGTTGATTAACAATCGCCCCATCAAGATGGCACCAGACCGCGAATTCTTGCGCCCATATTGGGCGCTCGGAAATGTTAATGCTGTTTCCTTCACCACCCTTCACCTCCAGGGCAGCGAAGTAGTTTGGATCGCGCTCTATCACCAGAGTGAAATCAAAACGCTGCTGACCGCGGTTGTGCTCGTAATCAGCAATAGCAGAGCGTCCTTTAAGATTGGCCAGGATTTCTCCTACAACGCCTTCTCGCGCGGTCATGGACGACGCGACAAACCGCCCTCGAATGCTTTCCACAGCAGACCGGAACACCAGTCCATCTTTGTAGTCCTCAGGCTGAATCTCGTGTTCAATCAAGACTTGCGGATGTGTCTCGCCCAGATCAGTGAGCAAGTCTATGGTGGGTTGAACCTGGACGATAACCTCTTCCCTGTGTTTACACGGTAGCACTCTGGTCTCCATTTCACTCCTGCCGCCGCTTGGGAATCGCGCTGCGGCTGACCGCCCGCGAGACGTTGAGCATCACCCCCACGCCGGCCAGCGCCGCCACCAGGCTCGACCCGCCATAACTGATGAAGGGCAGCGGCACCCCCGTCGGCGGGATCATGGCCGTCATCACGGCGATGTTGAGCAGCGCGTCGTAGGCGATCCAGCAGGTCACGCCCGCCGCCAGCAGTCCGCCGAACGCATCCGGCGCGTAGCGGGCGATGGTGAAGCCGCGGAAGATCAGGGCGACGAACAGCGCGATGACCAGGAAGGTGCCCAGCAGCCCCAGCTCTTCGCCGATCACGGCGAAGATGCTGTCCGTGTGCGGGAAAGGCAGGGTGTTGGCGAACTTCTGCTTGCTCTCGCCCAGGCCCACCCCAGTCAGCCCGCCGTTGATGAAGGCCGTCACCGCCTGCTGGACGTGATCGCTGGCCTGGCGCAGGTCTTCGATGGCACCCCAGTGCGCGGTGAGACGCTGCTGGGCGTAGTCCAGGCGGCTGATGAGCTGCCAGCCGGCCACGCCCATCAGCCCGCCAATGGCGACCATCTGGAACAGGTCCGCCCCGGCGATGAAGAACAGGGTCAGCGCCGTCGCCAGGATGCTGGTCGCCGTGCTCAGGTCTGGCTGCAGCACGATCAGAAAGGCGATCGTGCCCACCAGGATGCTGAAGGGGATGATGCCATAGGTGATGCGACGGATGCGGTTGCGCTTGGCGGCCAGCCAGGCGGCCATGTAGAGCACCACCGTGAACTTGGCCAGCTCGCCCGGCTGGATTGATCCCTCGATCAGCGAGCGCTGCGCCTGAAAGCGCACGTCGCCGAAACGCAGCACCAGCAGCAGCAGCACGATGACCACGCCAATCATCGGCACGGCCAGCCGCCGCCAGATGTGGTAGTCCAGGCGCGAGAACAGCAGCAGCACGGCCACCCCCAGCACCATGGAGCGCAGTTGGCGCACGAAGAAATAGGTCGTGCTGCTGGCGTTGCCGGTCACCTGGTAGCTGACGTCAATCGAGGCGCTGTAGACCATCATCAGGCCGATCGCGCAGAGCCCAGCCACCACCAGCGCCAGGTACAGGTCGAACCCGGCGGCGTAGGCGCGGCGGCGCTCGGCTACTTCCTGGCGATCCAGCGGGGGCGGACCCTGGGGACGCGGCGGGCGGATCAGCGCGTCGGCGTAGTTGAACTCGTCATCGTCAATGTACTGCGGCACGTCGCTCATGGCAGTCACCCAAGCTCTCGGCGATCGGCATTCAGCGGTCAGCAGCCAGCCCCGGCGCGGGCGACGCGGACCGTTCCTCTACCTTACCGCATGGGGCGATCTAGCGCTATTTTCGCTCACTCTGGCCCAGGGCAAACGCATCAAAAGCCGAAGAAGGGACAAGACAGGATAGACTCATCGCCTGCTGAAGGAGAAGGGATGGCGATGAGCGAACTGAGGGGGAGCAGCCTGGCCGAGTACTTTGGGGATATGCCCGACCCGCGGGTGGTGGGACGGTGCGACCATAAGTTGCTGGACATCATTCTGATCGCGATCTGCGCGGTATTAAGCGGGGCTGAGAGCTGGAATGGGGTGGAAGAATTCGGCCGAGCCAAGCGGGAGTGGCTCCAGCAGTTTCTGGAACTGCCGCAGGGGATCCCGTCGCATGATACGTTCCGACGGGTCTTCAGTCTGTTGGATGCGCGGGTGTTTCAAAAGCGCTTCGTGGCGTGGGCGGAACAGACCTTTGGGGTGAAGCGTGAGCAGGTGATTGCGGTCGATTCCAGCCTGCCCCCTGACGCCGCGCGCCTGCTGGCCGCCGTCCGCACCCATTGGCAGATCGAAAACAACCTCCACTGGGTGCTGGATGTCATCTTCCATGAGGATGACTCGCGCCTGCATGTGGGCAACGGCGCCGAAAACTTCGCCGTGTTGCGGCGGGTGGTGCTCAACCTGCTCAAGTCCCATCCAGCCAAGATCAGTCTCAAGCGCAAACGTTACCGAGCCGCGCTCGATGATTCTTTCTTGCTGGAGCTACTCACTCAAGTTTGATGCGTTTGCCCTGCACGCGCCTCGCGAAAACTTGACAGCACCCCGCCTGCTTGCGCTACAATACACAGTGGCCATATTATCATGGCAGTGCGACGCGCATCATCCCTGATAGTCCCGTCTTTATTGCTCAGACGGGACTTTCATTTTGCTCAGCCGCCCCCTGCCACAACCTCATAGACCTGCGCCCCGTCGCGGTCGAAGACCAGCCGCAGGTAGGGCGCGTCGCCCACTGCCCCCGCCGCATATGACGCCGCCTCGTCCAGCGGCGGACGCCAGCGCACCATGTCCGCCAGCGCGTCCGGGTTGGCGAAGACCTGCGGCACCAGCACATAGCGCACATCTGCCGCCAGCAGCGCCCAGCGATGGGCCGGATCGGCGGGATCGCGCCAGAAGGCGCGCAGGGCGTCCTGCGCGGCCTCGGCGCGCGCCGTCCCGCGGAAGAAGGGCTGCGGGCGGAAGAAGACCGCCTCCCGCTCGGCGATGACTGGCGCCCAGTCGCCCTCGTGCGGGCCAGGGTGATTCAGCACGCGCGCATCCGGGGGCGTGTGGTCGCGCAGCCATTGCATCGCCGCCACGTCCGCCGCCGAAGAGAATGCGCCGTAGAAGCGCACGCCCGCGTCTTTGCTGGCCGCCAGCAGCGGATCGAATCGCACCACGATCACCAGCAGGGCCACCGCGCCCAGCGCCACCACCGGATAAGCCAGCCGTCGCGCCAGCCGGCCCGTGCGCGCCGCGCCCAGCCGGTCGGCCAGCCACAGCAGCCCGCTCCCTCCGAGAATCGTGTAGGGGATGATCGGCCCGTGCCAGGCCAGGCTGAAGGGGTAATCGTATTTGAGCAGGGGAGCCAGCAACGCCGGGAAGGTGCGCTCCAACAGGCCGAGCGTGGAGAACTCGACGATGGCGACCAGCCAGACCAGCGCCAGCAGGGTCGCCGGGGAGCGCCGCCGCACGGAAGCGAGCGCGCCGAGTGCGGCCAGCAGCACCACGACGCCGCCATGCATGAATACCACTGTCCGCCAGTGCGCCGTGCTGACCTCAAACGGCGACTTGATTCCAGAGCCGAGCAGTTCGCGCAGGCCCACCAGCCAGGGCGCGACCAGCAGCAGCGCCGCTAGCGGTATCCAGACGGCGAGCATCAGCCAGGCGCGGAGCGTCGGGCGCGGGCGGGCCAGCCCCAAAAGCAACAACCAGGGCGCGTAACCGATGACCAGGGCGATGGTTGTGTCCGGCTGGCTGAGCGGTACCGCCGCTAGGCAGATCGTTGCCAGCGCCCCATTCCAGGCGTCCGGCGAGCGCAGCGCGCGCAGGGCGAAGGTGAGGAATCCTAGGGAGAAGGCCAGCGCCAGCAGCGCCGTGTAGTGGGAGTCCATGAAGGCGGTGAGCAGCCCCGTCCCGCCCAGCGCCGCCAGCAGGAAGGCGCGACCCAGCCGCCGGTCGCCCAATTCGCAGCCCAGGTCATAGGCGGCCCAGACGAACAGCGCCGCCACTGCCGCGCCGAGCGCCATCTGCAAGGCGTGGATGCCGGGCGTGAAGCGCGCGCTCAGATGAGCGATCAGGCCCGGCTGCGCGGGCGCGTACAGATACTCGATCTCCGGGTGCCAGGGGGCCAGCGTCGTATAGTTGCCGCCGTCGCGCAGCGCCAGGGCCAGATAGCCAAAGCCCTGCGCGTCCGTGTCGAGCGGCACGGGCAGCACCAGCAGCACGGCGCCAAAGGCCATGATAACCAACGCCAGAGCGGCCAGGTCGCGCGCGGGGGGCCAGTCCCAGCCGTCAAGTACGTGGCGCTGGCGGCGCAGCCCCAACCCGGTCGCCGCCACGAATACGGCGATCCAGGCTGCGTCGCCCAGCCCGGCAGACCAGCCGATCAGCGGCGCCAGCAGCCAGGTCAGGTCCACGATGGCGGCCAGGGCGACGATCGCTCCCAGCCCGACGCGCATTCCACGCGCTGGCAGCGCGGCGGCGGCCAGAATCCCCAGGCCGAGCAGCACGCCAATCAGCAGCAGATAGGCGAGCGCATCCATTAACACTTCCGTCTATGACGCAGGCCGGCCAGACAGGGTGGTGAGCCTAGAGAGAAGCATCGCTCCTGACCATTTGGTAGTCTCCCTGGCGAGTGTTGTCAGGCTGCTTCGCCTGACATGACAGCGAGCTTCGTAGCGCGTTCACCGCAGCGAGGGCGTGGTTCGCAGCGGCCAGCCAGGCGAGAAGTCGCCGCCATCCGATCGCCAACACTCAACAGGGGGACCACTGGCTATTTCACAACCAGGAAATTGCCCATGACCAAGGCATCCATCTTCGTTCTCAAGAAACAATCAACCGCCTCCTCCGGCGTGCAGACGATTGGCTCGTTCTCATTGAACGATGTATTGAGCACCACAGGTGTGCCGGTGCGCTGCCCAAAGGCATTGATCAGCGCCCAGTACAACGGGGCGTGCTGCCGGTCAACCGTTTGCAGGCGACCCGTGCCATCAACATGGGTGATGGCCGGGACCTCGGCTCGCTTCTCCGGCAAGACGTTATAGACCTTGATCATGAAGGGATCGGGATAAGTCTGGTCGAAGTAGTCGCCAGTGGCCTCCAACAACACAGAGGGCGCGAACGGGCGAAATTTCTCACGGTGTTTGACGCGCGCGTTGAGGATGTCCTTCATATCGTCGCGGCGCGGGTCGGCAATGATACTGCGGTTGCCCAGGGCGCGCGGCCCCCACTCCATGCGCCCCTGGAACCAGCCAAGCACATGGCCATGGGCGACGATCCCGGCAGCCTGCTCGACCAGCGCCTCCTCGTCCAACACCTGGTAGGGCAGGCTATGCCGGTCAAGCACCGCCTGGATCGCACCGTTGTCAGACTGCGGCCCGGTGGAGGCGTCGAGCATGACCTGCGCGCGTGGCCGGTCTAACAGTTGGTGGTAGATATAGTAGCACACGCCCAGGGCCGTGCCTGCATCGCCCGCCGCTGGCTGGATGTAGATGTCCTCGAACTCTGTCTGAGGCAGGACCTGGCCGTTGAAAGCGCTATTGAGCGCCACGCCGCCGGCCATGCACAGCGCTTTCTGGCCGGTCTCCGCCTGCAGCTTGCGTACGATAGCAAACTCGGCTTCCTCCAGGATAGCCTGCATCGAGGCGGCGACATCCATGTGATGGTGCGTGATATCGCTGCGTGGCACACGCGGCTCCCCAAACAGTTCGACCATTTTAGGGGAAAAGAGCGTGCCGAGCGTTGGCTCGCCGCCCTGCCAGGTCATGGTTGCGCCCTCGGCGTGATGCACGAAGTAATCGAGGTCAAGTTCGAACGTGCCGTCCGCCTGAACGCGCACCAGACGGCGCATGTCGTCCAGGTAACGCGGCTCGCCATAGGGGGCCAGCCCCATCGTCTTGCCTTCGTCGCCATATTTGGGGAAGCCCAGCCACTGGGTCATGGCCGTGTAGAAAATGCCCAGCGAGTGGGGAAAGAGGATCTCGCCGAGTACCTGGAGCTTGTTGCCTTTCCCCACACCCCACATCGTCGTGACGAAATCGCCCGCGCCATCCACCGACAGAATCGCCGCGCTATCGAACGGCGAGACGAAGAACGCGCTGGCCATATGCGCGCGATGATGCTCGATGTTGTGAAACCGGGCTTTCAGGCTCCTGGAATCCACGTGCAGGTGCTCGCCGAACGCTGCTTTCAGCGAGTCTGTCTTCAGGCTGTGGCTCAGGCGGTCGCGCACAAAACTGAATGTAGGGTGATTCCGGAAGGCATACAAGGCCTTCTGCATGAGGTTGGCTTTGGGGTCAATCGAGATGCCGATGTGATCCAGGTCTTGCGGAGCGATGCCCGCTTCGGACAGCGCATACTGGATCGCCTTGACCGGAAAGCCAGCCCAATACTTGACGCGGGTGAAGCGCTCTTCTTCGGCGGCGGCGATCAGCCGCCCGTCTTCGATCAGGCAGGCGGATGCACCGCCGTGAAAGGCGTTGATTCCCAGAATGTACAACCTTGCCTCCTCGCAGATGAGCGCTGGATCACACGCTCATGGATTGGGTAGTGCTCTCGCTTTTAGAGGTCACAGATAACTGGCGATGATGCTGACCAGTTGATGCGCGCGGTGACGAAACGTGTGTTCCTTAAGAAAGCGCTCGCGCGCAGCCTGGCCCATCTTACGCCGTGTATCGTCGTGACGCAAGAGCCAATCGTAGCGCTCAATGGCTTCTTCGGCACTGTGCACGATGACCAATTCTGTCTCCGGCTCGAACCAGGTCTCGATGCCCTCATACGGATTGCAGACCATGCACGCGCCCAGCGCGGCCAGCTCGAAGGGTCGCGACGACGAGGAGGCGAACACCGAGGCATGGGCCTTGCGCGTGATGACCAGGTTGATCTTGCTGCGGCAGGCGTACTCGCGCAGCTTGCTGAATGACAGGTAGGGCAGCATCTGCGCCCGGCCCAGGTCGCCCAGGCCCGTCCCGCGCACGGCGAAGCGCGCTTCTGGCAGAGCCAGGCTCGGCGCGCGCACCATCGCCTCAATCCATTCGGCGCGGTACTCGCGCCCGTGCCCGTAGAAGAAAGCGTCAATGTCCTGGGCTACGTCCACCGGGCTGAACAGGTCTTCGTCCGCGCCGTAGAAGAGCGTGTGCACGGCGCGCGCGCCCAGGTCGAGCAAGCCCTGCCGCCCGCCCTCGCTGTTGGAGAGGAACGCAGTGTACTCGGACAGGTCCGCGCCCTGGTAAATGCGGAAGCCGGTGGCGAAGCCCATGAAGGTGGGCAGGCTGGCCGGCACGTCGCCGTCGTAAAAGAAGACTGGCTTGTGGTGTTGCTCGACGATGTGGCGAGCCACGCCGGGGAGATGGTTGGCTGGCACGGTGATCATCAGCACGGCGTCCACGTCCGGCTGCTGGCGCAGGATGCGATCCACATGCCGCCGCCAGCGGGGGGCGATCACCGTCTGCGCCGCGCGGCGCACCAACCGGTCGGACAGGCTCTCGCCCTCGACCTGCGTCCCGGCGGCCTGCGTCTGCCGGACGCCAGTGAGGCGGCGCAGCGTGTCGCGGGCCAACTTGAAGGCGTCGCCCTCACGTTTGGCCGGGTTGGGCGCGGCGCGCCACCAGGGGGACTCGATGGCTGGCCCCTGATAGGGGGTGGCGATCACATCCACGCCCACTTCATAGAGCGCCTTGAGCAGTTGCCACCAGGCAGGGGTGGCGCTGAACGGTTGGGTCAGGTCGAGCGAGGAGACAATAACCAGCAGTTTCATGAGCGTGCCTTCCTGAAAGGCGTCTTGAGTCAGGAGCCTTGAGTCGGGAGTCTGGGCGCTCGTCCGGGATGGCGGCGAGCAATGGCCTGCTCGAACACGTCTAGCATGGTCTCGACCTGGTGCCTGAGGGTGAAATGTCCTTCGACGCGCGCACGCCCCGCTTCCGCCATGCACCGACGCAATGGCTCGTCCGTCAGCAGGCGAATCAGGCGGTCGGCCAGGGCATCGGTGTTGTATGGGTTGACGACGAAACCCGTCTCGCCATCCGCGACGACTTCGCGCGGGCCGCCGAAACACGTCACGACGGGCACGGCGCCAGCGGCCATGCCTTCCAGGGCCGTCAGGCCGAACGTCTCAAAGCACACCGAGGGCAACACCACCACGTGCGCCAGCCGGTAGGCGGCGGCCAGTTCCGCCCCCTCCAGCCAGCCGCCGGGCACGATGACATCCGCCAGGTCGGGGTGCTCCCCCAGCAGCCGCTGCAAATAAGCGTCGGAGCGGGCCAGCACCAGCAGGGCCACATCCGGCACGGTCTGGCGCACGCAGCGCAGCGCGGCCAGCAGTTGTTGGTCGCCTTTGGCGCGGTTGAGCCGCCCACCGAAGAGGATCACCCGCCGCCCATCCAGTTTGAAACGCTGGCGCAGCACGGCGACGGCGGCTTCGGGCGCATCGAAGCGGCTGGGGTCGATCCCGTTGTGCACTACCTCGAACGGCGGCAGGCGGTTGGCTTCCAGCGCCTTCTTCAGTTCGCCGCTGACGGCAATGCGGGCGTCGGTGTAGTAGCGCAGCGTGTGGCGGATCGAGAGGTTGCGCGCCGGATTCCAGCGGAAACGCATCTGGCGCAGGTTGTAGCCAAAGGGCAGCCGGTAGTTGAAGCCGTCGCGTTGTTCCGGACGGGACGGGTCTATGAAATGGGTGAGCTTGCCATAGGCGACGGTCATTGCGTCATGGGCGGTGAAGACGGTCGCCGCCCCCCTATGGCGGGCGATGACCAGGCTGTGATAGCTGAGATGGCCGTGCACGTTGTGGGCGTGCACCACGTCGGGGCGCAACTGGCGCAGCAGCCGGTTGAGCGGCCAGACGGTCTGCGGGTTGAACAGGCCGAACCACGCTCGCCAGCGCTCGGCGTAGCGCGAATGGAGCACGTGCACGGTGAAGCCGTCGCGCTTCTCGGTGCGTGACGGCCCCGGCGACGAGGTGATGAAGGTGACGCGCTGCCCGGCGGCGACGAAGCCCTGCCCCAGTTGCCAGGCGACGCGGCCCGCACCGCCCGGTTCGTCGGGGGGGAGCATGTCGCTGAGGATGACGATGTGCATCGGCGTGGGCATGGGGGATGGCAGGTGGTGATCAGTATCCGGTCATCAGGCGTCAGTTGGCGGCGATCAAGCGCGCACCTGTTCCCTAAGATACCACACCCCCACCGCCCTGTCAGCCGCGCATCCGGCGCGGGTGCATTCGGATATTGGGGGCGTTGTTGAATGAATGTTCCTGAGGTAAGCTGGGAGCATGGCAAAGAAAA
>JBBIHG010000104.1:0-5721 GCA_037447125.1 Chloroflexota bacterium
ATGGGCAGGCCGCTCCCATCGAAGCCGCAGGGCACGGTCGCCCCCACGATCCCCGCCAGACTGGCCGACAGAGTCAGCACATCCGACAGGTACATGGCCAGCGGATCATCGGCCTTCTCGCCGATGCGGAAGGCGGTCGTCGGCGTGGTGGGCGCGGCGATCACGTCCACTTCGGCGAAGGCCCGGTCGAAGTCCTGCCGGATCAGCGTGCGGACTTTCTGCGCTTTCAGATAATAAGCGTCGTAGTAGCCGGCGGAGAGCGCATAGGTGCCCAGCATGATCCGCCGCTTGACTTCGGGGCCGAAGCCCTGGCCGCGCGTGGCCTTGTAGGTGGGCCACAGCGCCCCCTGCGCGTCGCGCGGGCCATAGCGCACTCCATCGAAGCGGGCCAGGTTCGCCGACGCCTCCGACGGCGCGATCAGGTAATAGACCGGCAGCGCGTATTCGGTGTGCGGCAGGCTGATTGCGCGCACCTCCGCGCCGAGCGCGGCGAGCCGGTCAATGGCCGCGCGCACCGCTCCCTCGACCTCCGGCTGCATCCCCTCAACGAAATACTCGCGCGGCACGCCCACGCGCAGCCCGCGAATGTCACCGGTGAGGGCGGCGGCGTAGTCGGGGACGGGCAGGGCCATGCTGGTGCTGTCGCGCGGGTCGTGCCCGGCGATGACGCCCAACAGCGCGGCCAGGTCTTCCACTGACCGCCCGAACACGCCCACCTGGTCCAGCGACGAGGCGAAGGCGATCAGCCCGTAGCGCGACACGCGGCCATAGGATGGCTTGAGCGCGCACACGCCGCAGAACGACGCCGGCTGGCGCACGCTGCCGCCGGTATCCGTGCCCAGCGCGCCGGGGGCCAGGCGCGCGGCGACGGCGGCGGCGCTGCCCCCACTGCTGCCGCCGGGCACGCGGGTCACGTCCCAGGGGTTGTGCGTGGGGCCATAGCCGGAGTTCTCGGTGGACGAGCCCATGGCGAACTCGTCGGTGTTGGTCTTGCCGAGCATGACCGCCCCGGCGTCGAGCAGACGCCCCACAGCGGTGGCTGTGTAGGGCGGGATGAAGCCCTCCAGGATGCGCGATCCGGCGGTGGTCGGCACGCCGCGCGTCATCAGCACGTCCTTGATCGCCAGGGGGATGCCCAGCAGCGGGGAATCGTCGCCGTTGGCGCGGCGGCGGTCGGCGTCCTCGGCGGCTTGCAGGGCCAGGTCTTCGGTCACAGTCAGGTAGGCGTGGATGTCCTCCAGCGCGCGGATGCGCTTCAGGTGAGCCTGGGCCAGGGCGACGGCGGTGATCGCCCCTGCGCGCAGGGCGGCCCGCGCCTCGCTCAGCGTCAGATCGGTCAGCATCGGCTGTTCGTTCCTCTTGTGGGTGATCGCCTGTCCGTGTGTCGCGCGGGAGTATACCACAGCCGCGCGCGGCAGAGGGGCAGCGAGCGGGATGGCGGCGGTCAGGCTCCACAAGCCGGCGAGCGCGTGGTCCATGAGCAGATCAGCAGGGGACCTGCCCCATGTCTGAATTTTCGGCGAAAAGGATGCAGTCCCCAACCAGAACACTTGCAAATTACCCAATTATGTAGGAAGATAGCTTAAGCCGATTGCAGCGTCAGATTCTAGGACAAATCTTACGCTGAGACACTCAGCCAACTCTATTCTATTGGGTGGGGAGAGTTCAGGGCGAGAGGCGATCTCCGAGCTGCCGTCAGGGCACGCGTCGCAATATTACTCTGTGGAACAGGCGTGCGTCCGCTGAGGGGGAACGTCTGCCGCCCCAGCTTATGTCCCGGCAATGTGCGCTGAGTCGCTGCCAGGTGTTGAGTTGGTGGGGGGCAAGACAGTTATGCCACGCAAAAAACAACTTAGACGACTGCTCAGCGACCTTCGCCGCGCAATTCCTCTCGCTATTCTCGACATTGTTGTCCTCCTCCTGGCTTACGTCTCTGTGTACTCCGTGCGCACGATGAGCGCCCTCTCCAGGCTGGGCCAGCAAGGGGCCGAGTTCATGGCCCTGGCCTGTGCGACGATGGTGCTGGCGCTGTTTGTGGCTGGCGGCTACAACCGCATCTGGTCGCGCATGAGCGGCCACGACGTGACAGTCATCGTCCGCGGGGTTGTGCTGGCTTCGGCAGTGCTCATCCCGCTGAACTTCTTCTGGCGGCCACGCCCCGTGCCGTTGAGCGTGGTCATCGTCGGCAACAGCATGGCGATGATGGGCTTCGTCGCCGTGCGCTACCGGTCGCGGCTGATCAGCGGCATGTCCTGGCGCTGGCGCGCGGTCTGGCACCAGCAATTCCCCCAACAAGCGGGCACACGGGTGCTCATTGTCGGAGCCGGCGCTTCAGGCCAGATAACCGCCTGGCGCATGAAGCATCGCGCGCCCAACCACAAACACAGGTATGACGTGGTCGGCTATGTAGACGACGACCCCGACAAGCAGCACAGGTATATCGAGGGCTGCCAGGTGCTGGGCACTTGCGCCGACACTCCCGCTCTGGTCAAGAAGCATGGGGTCGAGCTGATTGTCGTCTCCATTCACAACATCAGCGGGGCCGATTTCCGCACGGTGCTGGCCGAGTGCGAGAAGACCGATGCGCGCATCCAGATCGTTCCTGACCTTTTCGCCCAGATAGATCGCAAGACGGGCATCCCCGCCCTGCGCGACGTTCGCGCCGAAGACCTGCTGGGCCGCCAGGCAGTGAACTGGCATGAGCATGTGGACGCCAGCGCCGTGACCGGCAAGGTGACTCTGGTGACGGGGGCGGCTGGCTCCATTGGCGCGGAGCTATGCCGCCAGCTTTTGCGTTACCAGCCGGTCAGGCTGATCCTGCTCGATCACAATGAGAGCGGGCTGCACGACCTGCTCACCGAGCTGACCAATGACCGCACGCGCGACATCCTGACACCCTATCTGGCCGATGTCACCCAGCGCCCGGCCTTGAGCCAGCTCTTCGCCCAGTATCAGCCACAGGTCGTTTTTCACTCGGCGGCCTACAAGCACGTGCCCATGCTGCAGCACTATCCCGCCGAGTCTGTGCGCGTGAACATCGGCGGCACGCAGCAGGTCGCCGGGCTGGCCCGCGACTATGGGGTTGAGCGCTTCGTGCTCATCTCCACTGACAAGGCCGTCCACCCGACCAGCGTCATGGGGGCCAGCAAGCGCCTGTGTGAGCTGCTCATGCACGCCATGGCCCAGCAGCCTGGCAACCGCACGCTGTTCACCTCGGTGCGTTTTGGCAATGTGCTGGGCAGCCGGGGCAGCGTGGTCCCGACCTTTGACCGCCAGATTGACCTGGGCGGGCCGGTCACCGTGACCGATCGCGAGATGAGGCGCTACTTCATGAGCATCCCCGAAGCGGTCAACCTGGTCATTCACGCGGCGTGCATGACCAGAGGCGACGATCTGTTCATGCTGCAAATGGGCGAAGAAGTGTGCATCGTCGAGCTGGCCGAGCGCATGATTCGCATGCGCGGCCTGCGCCCCTATGTGGACATCCCGATCGTGTTCACTGGCGTGCGCCCCGGCGAGAAGCTCCGCGAAGAGCTCTATGCCGAGTTTGAGACGATGAAGCCCACGGTCCACCCCTCCATCGTTGAGCTGACCAGCTCGCGCAATGGATTGCAGCCTACGAGGTTCAATGACCGGCTCAACGCCTTGTTCACGCGGGGGTTTGCGGAGGGAGAAGATCCGCTGACCGCCCTGACCGCCCTGATCAACCTGGGCGAGCGCGAGATGGAGTTGGGTGAGGTCCAGAAGTAGCGCTACCGCTCGCCGGCACACGCCTCCCTGAGCGCAACCGGGCGAGGCGTTATCTGTTGATTCAGTATGAATACCGTGCGGCTGAGAGTCCCTGGACGGCGCAGGGTTCAGGGCGCTCTGACGCCGACGCCCGCCCCCAATTCCAGCCCGGAGAAACCGCCCGACCAGGCTATCCCAGGATGTGCCACGCGGCGGAGGAGAGATATATGTCGCAGGTGGAAACCGGCCTGTCGAACCGGCTTGAGCAGTATCTTGAAACGCTGCGCGCCATGCAGAGCGGTGATTTCGCTGGCGCTGTGCGCGGCGCCGCGTCCAATGGAGAGGCCGATCCCCTGGGCGCTGCCTTGCAGGCGCTGGCCCATGCGCTCGACCTGCGCGCCCGCCAGACAGAGCGCTTTGACCGCCTCATCCAGCGGGTGAACGCCGGCCTGCTGCTCGACGAAATCCTGAACAGCGTCTACGACGATTTCCGCGACTTGATCCCCTATGACCGTCTTGGGCTGGCGCTGCTCGACGACGATGGCCAGACAGTGCGCGCTCGCTGGGCCAGAATTGATGGCGGGCAGATTCACCTGCGCCGGGGGTATGCCGCGTCTATGGCGGGCAGCAGCCTGCGAACGATCCTGGAGACGGGCCAGCCGCGCATCCTCAACGACCTGCCGGAGTACCTGCGCCACAAGCCCGACTCCGACTCCACGCGCCTGATCGTCGCCGAAGGCATGCGCTCCTCACTGACCTGTCCCCTGATCGCCGAAGGGGTGCCGGTCGGCTTTCTATTCTTTTCCAGCGCCCACGCAGGCACCTATCGCGGCGCCCATGTTGAGACGTTCACGCGCGTCGCCAGCCATCTATCCACCATTGTCGAGCGGGGGCGGCTGGCGACCGAACTGGACGAGAAGAAACGCTCTTTGGAGCGGCAGAACCGCGAGCTGAGCCGGCTGAACGAGCAGAAGAACGTGTTCCTGGGCATCGCCACGCATGACCTGCGCAGCCCGCTCAGCCTGTTTGAGATGACGACTGCCATCCTGCTCGATGCAGGCGATTCATTCACCGATGAGGAGCGCGAAACCCTCCTGCGCAGCATGGAGCGCCAGGCGCGGCACATGCTGAAACTGGTGGACGACCTGCTCGACGTCACCGCCATCGAATCTGGCCAGTTCCGTCTCGATGTGACGTCTATCGCCCTGCGGCCGTTCCTGGCCGAAGCGGTCGAGCTTCACCACAGCATGGCTCAGCCCAAAGGGACGCAAGTGCGCCTGGTTCTCGATGGCGGGGAAGGCGCGGTGCGTGGCGACCCGGCACGACTGCGCCAGGCCCTGGACAACCTGATCTCCAATGCGGTGAAGTTCTCCCCGCCGGGTAGCGCGGTCGAGGTCTGCGCCAGGCGGGTCCCTGGCGCATGGCGGATCAGCGTCGCCGACCAGGGACCGGGCATCCTGCCCGAAGACCGCCCGCGGCTGTTCCAGGCTTTCTCGCGCCTGTCGGCCCAGCCTACGGGTGACGAGCGCAGCACCGGGCTGGGACTGGCTATCGCGCGGCGCGTGGTGGAGGAGCATGGCGGGGAGATTGGCGTGGAGTCGGTGCCAGGCCAGGGCGCTACCTTCTGGTTCGCGCTGCCCGACTGAGCAGGGGCATTGACCTCACCCCCGTCTCGGCCCCCCTGACGCGGGCCTCGCCGCCCCCTCTTTCCAGCATGGAGCGGGGGCAAGCCGAGCGCAGCGAGGCCGGGGGTGAGGTAAACAGGCGCAGCAGAGCGCCCCCCGCACATAATTCGCTCCTTTTGGCCTTCTCCCTCTCCCATAGCATAATAGACCCCGGCTGGCGAGATAAGAAAGGACGGGCCGGTGACCCTGGAAACGCTCTGGCAGCACTACGTCGCCGGCGGGTACGTCGCCGTGCGCGACGCGACTCCGGTGGGCGCGGATGAGTGCTTCTACCTGGCGCTGATCGCTTTCGCCGAGGGCGAGCCGG
>JBBIHG010000104.1:5821-10608 GCA_037447125.1 Chloroflexota bacterium
GCCCGCTACGAGCGCGGCCTGGCCGAGTACGACGGTGACGATGGGCTGGTTGCCCAGGGCTTTCTGCTGCCGGTGTTCTTCGGCGCCTTCGACCGGACGGGGGCGCGCACCAACTGGGAGGGGCCAGTCCAGGGCTGGAGCGATGATCTGCACGCGGCGGGCTTCGCCCAGGTGACCGCGCGCACCCTGTACCCGTATTTCTGGGCGGACGCGGTGCTGCTCGACGCGCGCTGACGCCCACCATACTTCTGCGAGAGAGGCTGCACGATGCACGATGCGCTGGTCTTTTCCGATGAAGCGGGCGCGGCCCTGCTGGCCGGGTCGCCGGTCGTCGCCCTCGAATCCACGCTGATCACGCACGGCTTCCCCTACCCGGCTAACGTCGAGACGGCGCTGGCCATGGAGGAGGCCATCCGCGCGGAGGGGGCCGTCCCGGCGACCATCGCCGTGCTCGACGGGCGCATCACCGTCGGGCTGAGCGCGGCGCAGATCGAGCTGCTGGCCGGGCTGGGCCAAATGGGAGTGCGCAAGTGTTCGCGCCGCGACCTGCCCATCGTCGTCGGGCTGGGCGCGCACGGCGCGACCACCGTCGCCGGGACAATGCTCGTCGCCCACAGCGCCGGGATCGAGGTCTTCGCCACCGGCGGCATCGGCGGCGTGCATCGCGGGCACCCGCAGGATGTATCCGCCGACCTGATCGAGCTGGGGCGCACGCCAGTCACGGTGGTCTGCGCCGGGGCCAAGTCCATCCTCGACCTGCCGCTGACGCTCGAAGTGCTGGAGACGCAGGGCGTGCCCGTCCTCGGCTATGGCACCAACACGCTGCCCGCCTTCTACAGCCGCTCCAGCAGCCTGCCCGTGGACCAGCGCGTGGATACGCCGCAGCAGGTCGCGGCCATCGTCGCCGCGCGCAGGCGGCTGGGCCTGGGGCACGGCACGCTGGTGACGGTGCCCGTGCCGGAGGCGGATGCGCTGCCCCTGGAAGAGGCGGAGCGGGCCATCGCCGAGGCCACACGTCAGGCCGAGCAAGCCGGCGTGCACGGCAAAGCAGTGACGCCCTTCGTGCTGGGCAAGGTGCTGGAACTGACCGGCGGGCGCTCGCAGCGGGCCAACATCGCCGCCCTGGTCAACAACGCCCGCGTCGGGGCGCAGATCGCCGTCGCCCTGATGTGCTAGGGTGGGCGGGGAGGCCCTCAGAGGCCCTACAGCGAACTGACATCCATGGCGATGACCACCAACAACGCGCCCGCCTGCCTGTGCGTGGGCGGGATCATCATTGACGACATCGTCTACCCTGATGGTCGCACGCAGATGGGCGTGCTCGGCGGTGGGGTTTCGCATGCCGCTGCCGGGATGCTGATCTGGGGGCAGCGTCCGGGGCTGTTCGCCAGCGCCGGGCGCGACCTGCCGCCGGAGGCGTATCGCCGTCTGGTGCGCGACTTCGACACGCGCGATTACGCGCGCCGCCTGGCCGAGGCGCGGGCGGGGATGCGTTCTCTGGACAAGAGCGGGATGTCGTCGTCGTGAGACTCTGGAGGTAACTATGGCGAAGTGCAAGTACTTCGACTTTGACGAACTGCGCAGGCAGGAGGGTCAACCCGGACTGGAAGGCAAGATAGCTACGCATCACATGAAGCTATTTCACCTTGTTGCGAGGATGGAACGGCCCGTTGTGCTGGAGTTTGGAGTTGACAAAGGGCGTTCAACCTGCGTGCTCTTAGCCGCCTGTGAAGGGACTGGCGGCCACCTCTATTCAGTTGACATTGAGGATTGCTCCCAGGTAGCCGATTCGGAGGCATGGACTTTCATTCGGCAAAGCGATCAGGAAATCGAAGCCATTCTGGAGCAGGCTTCTGAGCTTGCCCTGGGTATTGATCTGCTTCATATTGACAGCCTGCACAGGCGCGCCCATGTGCAGCAGTTGCTGATGAAGTGGTTTCCGTATGTCAAGCCCGGCGGCTACATCACTTTCCACGATGTCGATCCAACGCCCTACTTACCTGGTCAGCGTAAGGACAATCCGCGTCATGAGCCAGAAGCCATTGGCGTTGCGCAGGTGATCAGAGAGTTCTTCTATGCAAATGAAGATCAGCTCTTTCTGGAGTATCACTTCGGCAGTACGGGCATGGGCATCATGCGCAAACTTGCGCCACTGGGTGCACAACCCAACCCTCCGATGCCACTCCGTACGCGCGAGTTGGTGCTGAGTTGGGGCGGAGTGTGGTGGAGCACTCGCCATGCCTTGCGCACCGTCGTCAAACAGGGTCTTGGGCGGTGGCGTCTGCTAGTTACGAGTCTGGAATCATGAGCCTGCCACCCGTTCCGGACTCACGACTCAAGACTCTTCTCGCGGAGCACAACCCGTTGACACACACGCCCAAAGCCGCGCCCGCCTACCTGTGCGTGGGCGGGATCATCATTGACGACATCGTCTACCCTGATGGTCGCACGCAGATGGGCGTGCTCGGCGGTGGGGTTTCGCATGCCGCTGCCGGGATGCTGATCTGGGGGCAGCGTCCGGGGCTGTTCGCCAGCGCCGGGCGCGACCTGCCGCCGGAGGCGTATCGCCGTCTGGTGCGCGACTTCGACACGCGCGGCCTTGTCGTGCACGATCTGCCGCAGGCGCGCGCCTGGCAGTTGTTCGAGTGGGACGGCAAACGAACCGAGGTGTGGCGCGTGGACGCGCTCGACCCGTTCATCCACGAGCCGCTGCCCGACCAACTCCCGCCGGCCTACGACGGGGTGCGGGCGGTCTATGTGCTGCGCGACGCGGCCCAGCTCCCTCTGTGGCGGGCGCGCTTCCCGGCGGCGGCGCTGCTGTGGGAGCCGCTGCAGCAGATCATGGTGCCGGGCTACGGCGCGGAGTTCCGCCCGGCCCTGGCCAGCGCCGACATTGTCTCGCCCAATCACCTGGAGGCGACGCTCGTCTATGGCTTCGACGATCCGGCGGCGTTGGTGCGGGCCATGCTGGACGATGGCGCGCGGATCGTGGCGCTGCGCCTGGGTCCGCAGGGATCGCTCGTCGGCGCGCGCGAGCGGGGCGCTCTGCTGCGCGTGCCCGCCGTCCCCGTCGCGCAGGTAGTGGACCAGACCGGCGCGGGCAACACCTACTGCGGGGGCTTTCTCATCGGCTGGGCCGAGACGGGGGACCTGCTAGAAGCGGCCTGCTACGGCGCGGTCGCGGCCTCCTTCGCCCTGGAAGTGACCGGCGTGGCCGACCCGCCGCCCGACCTGCCGACGCAGCGCGCGCGGCGCTACGCCTGGGTGCGCGAGCGCGTCCGCGCGCTTGCGTGAGCGGCACACCTGGCCCACAATGGGCGAGAGGAGTCTTTGGTTATTGGTGGTTGGTTTTTGGTGGTTGGTAGTCAGGGTGTGATCGCTGTGCACTCTCAATACAATCAGCGGGCAGCGATCCCCAAGGAAGATCGCAGGGCAGCGCTCCTGCCTGATCACTGAAAACTGATCACTGATCACCTCCAACTGACAACCAACAACCAATCACCAACCACCCTCTACCCTCGAGGTCGCGCACCGTGCCTGTCCTGCCCGACGAGTCCCGCCAGGCTGTGCCCCACCGCACGCGCATCATGACGCCCGCCGATCTCAAAGTGGTGGCGCAGATTGACCGTGACGCCTTCGAGATGTACCGCCGCCAGCAGCGCCGCCTGGTGCAGCCGCTGCGCCTGCGCACGCCACAGAACATGAACGCCGCCGTGCGCCGTCCCTTTCCGGGCGTGGTGGTCGAGTCTCCGCCAGGGCGCGTGGTCGGCTACTGCTTCACTCACGTGTGGGGGACGCTCGGCTGGCTGGGCACCCTGGGCGTCGCCCCGGCGAGTCAGGGCCTCGGCCTGGGGCGGGCGGTGACTGCCGCCGGACTGGAATTGCTGCGACAGGCTGGCTGCCAGACTCTCGCTCTGGAGACGATGCCAGAGAGCGGCAAGAACATCGCGCTCTATACGCGGCTGGGCCTGGAGCCACGCAGCATCACCTGTCTCTTCCAGGGTGTGGTTCCTGCCGCCAACAGCGTGCACTTCGAAGTCTGGGACGGCGGGAGCGCACTGCGCGACATCAGCGGGCGGCTGGCCCCCGGCCTCGACCCCACACCCGCGGCGCGCTGGCTGGACGGCGAAGAAGCGGGGCGCACGCTGATCTGGCGCGAAGGCGGCGAGCCGGTGGCCTTCGCCGCGCTGCGTCACACACCGCGCCGCCTGGAAGGGATGCAGACCTACCTGACCATCGAGGCGGCGGCCTGCCTGCCCCAGGCGGCAGAGCATTGGCCGCGCTACCTGGGCGAGATGCAAGCCTACGCCGAGCGCCTGGGGCAGATGGGCCTGGTCCTGCCCATCAATGGGCGGCAGCTTGTCCTGCTGGGCACAGTGCTCGCCGCCAGATTGCACATCGTCCACACGCGGGTGCGCATGATCAGCGGGCACGATCTCGGCGGCGCGGACGACCTGCTCGTGCTCACCCTGGCCATGTGAGGGCGGGTCCACGAACGACCTGTCAGGGCGATGCCTTGCTCTGCGCCGCTCTGGGTTAGCCTCACCCCCAGCCTCGCGGCGCTCGGCTTGCTCCCTCTCTATTCGAAGGGAGAGGGGGCGGCGAGACGCGCCAGCGTCGAGCGGGGGTGAGGTTAACCATCGGCAGCAGATAATCCGCTGACAACTTGTTCGTGGACCCTGTGAAGGCGACTCCCTGGTCATCTGCCCGGCTTTGCGTTATAGGTAGTGACGGGCGTTGTTGAATGAATGTTCCTGAGGTAAGCTGGGAGCATGGCAAAGAAAAAA
>JBBIHG010000105.1:0-6284 GCA_037447125.1 Chloroflexota bacterium
CTGGCGAGGAAAGAGGCCGGCAGTCGGGGTTGAGAAGTGCATAACACGCTCTAGGGAGAAGTCCAGGGCGATACTCACAGGCGCTAACTCAAAGATGATCATTTCCCGCATCCCGCCATCTCGATCCGATCCTGGTCGGTAATGGAAACCGATACACATCATCTGTCCGATGTAGCGCACCCGGCCCCGGCCCACATAGGCAAAAAAGGTAACTACTCAGCCTGCATTTGAGGGAAGAATGCCCAAGCCCGACCAAATCTCTCCAAATCTTTGAGGGAAGAAATGATCAGGTTTTTTCGCATTTGGACATTCACATCCCTCAAAACGAGGGGAAAAAGATGCCTGAGTAGTTACCAAAAAAGATGTAAATCCCTGCCATCCTGAAGGTGATCCCGGACAGCTGCGTTGCCCCGGACGAAGGTCATATCACCGACCTGGCCTTCGCCAGTGTACAAGAAGAGCCCATCCTCGGTCCAGCTGTCTGAATACCCATACTGCTCTCCGGTCTGGCCAGTGAACAGCATTATGATGTCGTGCTGGGATGGCGTGCTGATTCCCCCTTGTTGCTACCCGCCATATTGCTCGTGCAGCCGTGTACGTTGATAGCTCTCTCCTTAAAGTAAACACGGTGCCAACTTCTTGTTCTCGCGCAGCACGCTCCATCCCGATGAGGTATATTATGCTGGACTCTTAGCTCGACTTTGTACAAAACGATGGACACCTTGTTTTCGGTATCTATTCACCTTGTTTGCCAGAATGTCCGTTTTGCGCCCAAATGATCCCGGAAAACGGGTTATTTAAGGGTCACAAAGGGTCAAACGTATCCAAAACCGCGAAATTTCAGGCCTTTTCTCAGACAAGGTGAATACTCTATCTTTGCACTTTTGAGCGGTCAGGCGACGAGCAAGGTGTGTAGCTCGTCGAGCGAGACCCCGGACAAGAACTGCTGATGAATCCAGTCCAACACATGACGCCAGTGGCAGCGCTGGACCTCACGCCGGGCATCACCGAGGGGGAGGTGGGAGCGTCGCTCCCGGTACAGCCGGTCCCGTTGCTCATCAGCGTCCAAAAGCGAACAATCGCGGTGGCGTCCATCAATTGGTAGTGGTCCAGGCCGAGCAGGTCTTTGGCATCGCTGAATAGAACCTCGATGTCCCAACGGGTGGCGATATGATCGATCAGGGTGTGCGCATCGGCATCCAGGTCACTGGATGCCCAATAGCGCACCGCTTTGAGCGGACAGTCCAGCGCGAAACGCGTGATGACGACCTGGCAGGTGTAGAGCTTGCGCACACGCGTGTGGACCACGTGCACGTAGACCGTGCGCGGGTCTTCCTGGCTCGGCCAGGTCAGCTTGTGGTACTGCTCGGGTTTCAGGCGTGCGGCGTACTCATCCAGGCGCATCCAGTGACCCTGCCCTTGGGCGTCGAGCACCCACAGCGCCCGATTGGACTTCAGCCCGCTGGTCATCAGAAAGCCTCGTTCCCGTGCGGCGCGCCAGATGCGTTTGCAGGTATACCAACTGTCCACCAGGACATGCGTCAGGGTGTTAGCGACCGGCTGGAAGTCTCGAAGGCTCGCTTCCATCATATCGACCTTACTCTGGAAGGGGACACCTTCCCGTTCACACACGGCTTTTTGGCGATACATCTGCGGGGTCAGCGGACACCGCCGCCCCAACAGCGCATACAGGCTCTGCACCAGACTGTGGCCGGTCACACGTTGCTCGGCAGTCGTCGAGTAGTGCTGGCCCAAGCCGCCCATCTTTCTACCTTTCGGCTTGTGCTGCGTCGAGTCATCCCCAATCAGATACCCGGTCACGACCGTTGGCCGGGGTCGCCCCTGGCGCTTCGGTCGCTGGCGACGCTGCCGCTCGTGTTCCGCTTCCACCTGCTCAGCCATCTGCTCATGAAATCGCTTAATCCAGGCTCCCGCTACGTCCGCTGCCGACCAGGGGGAGTGGCTCAAAAACCGCGACAGTCCACTCACACTCTGCCCATTGGCGATTTGGCGCAGCAGTCCGGTCAGCGTATGCGTTTCCTGACACAGCATCAGCGCCAGCAGTACGGTCACCAGGTACTTGAACTGGGGTTGGCTGAAGCACGTCCGAAACGTCTCGCAAAACTGGCGCAATCGTCCATCCAGGCAAATAATCGGTATCGACATCGCGTTCCTCGCTGGTTCAGATGGCCTAAGCAACTGATCTTGTACCACCAGGGACGCGATGTTTCAATTCGTCAACTCAAAAAGTGCAAAGATAGAGTATACCTATACCTTGCTGTCAAACACCTATGTGGACACCTATGTGTGGAGCAAGGCGGCCAAGTTCGTAGACGGGGTCATCACCGCGATGCTACTGGACAAGCTGCGCGAGACGTTTGACCCGGAGGTCTGGTCGCAGACGCTGGACGCATTCTCGGAGCGCTTCAACAAGACCCGCAAGCACACCGCGACCAGAATCCGCGAACTTGAGCGGGCGATGCAGAGCCACATTGCCAGCCTCGACACGCTGACGAATCCCGTGATGATCAGGGCGGTCCTTATCCAGGGGCGGCGGGCTACGCTTCAATCCCAAGCCCATCCGCGAAGACGAGACGTACCGGGATTATCTGAAGCGGAAGGAGGAGAGGCCGTCGCTGGATGGGCCATACCGGCGATGACTGGGCGACTCGTCAGTCGTCAGAACAGCGCCGTTCTGTCCGCGATTCCGTTGGGCTCCATCCTGCGCTGTCGGGACTGGGGTTTGTGCAGGATCAGCGGGACAAGGTATAATCCCGCCACGTTCTGCAACTAGAGCACTTTGGCTCGCGATTGGCGAAGGAGGGGCGGCCCATGAAAGCAGTACTCCGTCTGGTTCTAGTTCTAGGAATTGCGGCGACAGGCCTGTTCGTTCCCGCTGCGCTGGCTCAGGAGGAGCCCGCCACAGTCGTAGTGATGACTCCCTGGCTTGCTCAGCCGGGCACGCAGCTGATGGTTGACGCCTTCAAAGAGTCCGCGGCGGACAAAGGCTGGACCATGAATGTGGTGGACACGGCCGGCGACGTAGCTGCCCTTATCAGCCGCATGGAGGACGTGGCCCTGCAGGACGTGGACGCCATCGTCATCAACGTCGATCCCACGCAGATCTCCGCTGGCCTGCAGGCCGTGGGGGAGGCGGGCATCCCTGTGTTCGGTATGGACTCCGGCGTTGATCCGCTGCTCGTGACGAATGTGACCAGCAATGGCTACGCAATGGCGGCTGAGACCGCGACGTACGTGGTGGATCGCCTCCAGGGTGAGGGCAACGTGGTCATGTTCATCTTTGAGCCCTATCCGCCGGTCCAGAAGCGAGGTGTCATTGCGGAGACGATCTTCAACAACACGCCCGATATCAGGATTCTCGACAAGATCACGCCCAGCTTCGACGCGGGCCCGCTCGAGGGCGCTCGTAACGCGATGGAGGCCGTTCTGTTGGCCAACCCAGAGCCTGGCAGCATATCGGCCGTCTGGGCTGCCTGGGATGATCCAGCCCTCGGCGCGCTGCAAGCCATTGAGGCGGCCGGCCGTGAAGGCGAGGGCATCGTAATCGTGGGTATCGATGCGACTCCCCAGGCCCGTGACGCAATCGCCAGAGGCAGCAACTTCGCGGCCACAGTTGCCCAGGACTTCCCAGGTATTGCTCAGACCGTGGCCGATCTCGTCGAGCTCTACCTGGCGGGTGGGGAAATCGCTCAGAACGTGTACTATGTGCCCACGGTACTGGTCACGGCGGCCAACGCAGCCAGTGAGTAGCCGCATTCTCCTGACATGGGCGAGCGTTTGTGGCGCTCGCCCATGTTCGTACCGGCCTGCTGGAGCCAGGGCGTGAGGCTTTGCTGCCGGCCAAGGCTTGAGCCTGAATACACCCAGCCCTGCCGGGGAGACTCCTGCCGCTTGGAAGCCATTGCTTCCGGTTCAGAACCCTATGATCTCCGCCATGTCACCGCTGCGAGAGCCTGAAGCGGTTCCCCACGCGAGTCCAGTTGCGCTACTGGAGCTGTCCAGGGCCAACAAGGCCTATCACGGCATACCCGCGCTTATTGATGCTTCGCTTGAGCTGCGGAGCGGAGAGGTCCACGCGCTGATCGGTGAGAACGGCGCTGGCAAGTCCACGCTAATCAAGCTGATGGCAGGGGTGCTGCCTGCCGATTCTATTGATATCAGAGTTCGCGGCGAACCGGCGAAGTTCCACGAGGCCTCAGATGCCTACAGGGCCGGGCTGCGCTTCATTCACCAGGAGCTCAATGTCGTTCCTACCCTCTCCGTGGCCGAGAACATCTTCCTCGGCCAGCCCTACCCCGCGCGGCTCGGCGGGTTCGTGCGGTGGGGCCAGCTCGCCAGACAGGCGAAGGCGGTATTGGCTCAGCTGGGGGTCGATCACATCGCTCCCCGGCAGACCATGGCCCGCCTGAGCCCTGGCGACCAGATGCTCGTCAAGATCGCGAGCGCGTTTGTGGGCGAGGAGATCGGTTTCGGCGGAGGCTCGGAACCGCGAATCTACGTGATGGACGAGCCGACAGCGGCACTCACCGCACAGGAGGCGTCACTGCTGTTCCGCGTGATTCATCGCCTGCGCCAGCAGGGATCGGCCATTCTCTACGTCACGCACCGGCTCGACGAGATCTTCAACATCGCTGACCGGGTGACCGTCCTCAGAGATGGGCGCGTGGTCGCCACCAGCTCAGTCGCAGACGTTGCGCCTCCTGACCTGATCCGCCAGATGACGGGCCGCGAACTTCAGGACACGTATCCCGGCCGGGAGCTGGGCGTGTCCGTTGGCGAACGCATTCTGTTGGATGTGAGGGAGTTGACCACGCGCTCGGTCAAGGGCGTCTCCTTCCAGCTGCGAAGCGGAGAAATCCTGGGAGTGGCGGGCCTCAAGAGCTCTGGGCGGACCGAGCTGTTGCGCGCCCTGATGAGGGTCGACCGCGCGGTTGCGGGCGAAATTGCGCTGGACTCCTCGCTGATGCGCGCCAAGTCTCCGGCCGGTTCCTGGAAGAAAGGCCTGGCCTACGTGCCAGAAGAGCGTCGCTCGCAGGGGCTCATCCTCACCCGCAGTGTGAGTGACAACATCACGCTGCCCCACTTGGCCCATTTGGCTCGTCAGGGTATGTGGCTGAATCATGGCCTGGAACAGGAGACTAGCGAGTCGCTGGGAACCGCCGTGCGCTTGAAAGCAGCCAGAGTCCGCCAGACGATCCGGCAGTTGAGTGGAGGGAACCAGCAGAAGACACTCTTCGCGCGGGCGTTGGCCGGATCTCCGCGCGTCTTGCTGCTCGACGAGCCAACGCGCGGGGTCGATGTAGGTGCGAAGAGTGACATCTTCGCCCTGATCCGCCAGATCAGCGCCGGCGGCACAGGCATTCTGATGGTGTCATCGGACTTGCCCGAGTTGTTGGGCTTGTGTGATCGCATCCTGATCATGCGCAAGGGACGCCTGGCCGAGACTGTCAACGCCGACGGGCTGACTGAAGAGGAACTACTAGCCCTATGCTACGGAGAGGTGTCGTATGACAACCGCCCCTAGAGCCGCTGACGCGTTGCGAGCACGGCACATACCGTGGTTGCGCCTGCTGCGGCGCTTCGGCACCGTGATCGGCTTCCTGGTGATCGTGGCCTTTTTCTCCTGGCAGAAGCCCACGACATTCATGAGCGTGCGCAACTGGCTCAACATCACCCAGCAGGTGAGCATTCTGGGCGTCGTAGCCTGTACCATGACCGTGGTGATGGTCCTCAATGACTTTGACCTGAGCGTGGGAACGATGGCCAGCCTGGTTGGCATCGTCGCCGGGACGCTGCTCCGTGACGGATACTCGCTGGGCATAGCCCTGGGGGCAGCGGTCGCTGTGGGGATGGCCGGCGGGCTCTTCAATGGGATACTGGTGTCGTACGTCGGCATTTCTCCTTTCGTGGCCACGCTTGGCACGCTCACCATGTTCAACGGCCTGTCATTGTACATAAGCAGCGGGACAACCATCTTCGGACGGGTGATTCCCGCGGCCCTGAGCGACTTCGGGCGTAATGGGATCTTCCTTGGAACGATCGACGGGCAGCGCGTTACCCTGCCGAACCTGACCATTGTCACACTTGTGGTACTGGTGATCGTCTGGTTGGTCCTGGAGCAGACGGTATTCGGCCGGCGCCTGTATGCCATAGGCGGCAACACGGAGGCCGCGAGACTGGCCGGTATTCGGGTGCGCTCGCTGCGGCTGCTGGCCTTCGTGATCAGCGGGCTGGGCGCGGCTATTGCTGGACTGATGCTGTTC
>JBBIHG010000105.1:6301-6585 GCA_037447125.1 Chloroflexota bacterium
GCCGCTTGGCCTCAGCCAATCCCACGCAGGGCGATGGGCTCATGCTCAGGGCCATTGCCGCGGTCTTCCTGGGCATGACCATGAGCGAAGAGGGCGAGCCTCATGTGCTGGGCACACTGCTGGGCGTGCTCATCCTCGGCGCGCTGGCCAACGGTCTGACGCAGCTTCAGATTGACACCTACGTCCAGCAGATTCTGACGGGCGGAATCATCATTCTGGCCGTTACGCTTAGCAGTCTATCTCGACGAATGAGCTGAGAGGCAATGACCGTGGCGAACGAGAAT
>JBBIHG010000105.1:6595-10410 GCA_037447125.1 Chloroflexota bacterium
AATGCCGTTAAAAAAGGTGAGTCAGGAGGAGAAGGACGCGGTTCCAGAGCACGTGAAGAAGGCCGCTCGCGAAATGGGCCAGAAGGCTTTCCAAGAGCGGCTGCGCGAGATCAGGATGAGCGGGCGGATTGCCCTGTGTGGTTACTTCCTGGCGGGCTATCCTACGCCAGATGAGTTCTTCCGCGCCGTGCGCGCCGCCCGCGATCTTGACGTGATCGAGTTCGGCATTCCGTCCGTCAATCCCACCCTGGACGGGCCCGTGATCGCCCGGGCACACGAGGTTGTCACCCAGCAACGCGGCATTGGCGCGGAGGCCGCCATGGCGCTGATCGGGGGCCTGCGTCATATCTCGCAGCCACGCTTTGTCATGACCTACACTGAAGTCGGGCGGGCGCTCCCGGGATTCCTGCGCCTGTGTACCGAGAACAACATACACGGCATGATCGCGCCGGACATTGAGCCCGAGGAAGGACACTACGTCAAGTCCATCGCCGAGGCGCTCAATCTCGCTGTGCTCACCATGATTGACGCACGTGCGGCCAATGCCACGCTACGTCAGCGCATTGAACTGGGTGACATCGTCTATCTGAAGGCTGGCACGGGTCGCACCGGCCAGCCAGCCGATATCGAGGGTGACCTGGGCAACCTCCTGGCACAGGCTGTCACCCGCATACGCGGGCTCGCGTCCAGCACGCCTATCGCGGTGGGCATAGGCCTGCAGAAGCCGGAGCAGGTGGCCGCTCTCGCCCGCCTGGGCATAGACATGGTGATCGTTGGCACCAGAATCATCGAGAGTCTGCAGACTGGCGAGCAGGCGCTGGTGGAGTATATCCAGTCCTTGCGGGACGCCACTCATCTTTCGACGGTGTAACTGATGACGGGCACCTGGTTAGCATTCGACATCGGGACGACAGGCACAAAGGCCGCTCTGGTGAGCGGTGAGGGAGTAGTCCTGCGCAGCGCGAGTTACTCCTATCCGACTCACACCGGGACGGGTGGTGTCGTGGAGCAGGACGCCGCCGACTGGTGGGCGGCTGTCCTTCGCGCCTGTCATGAGCTTGATGCAGGCGACGAGGCAGAAGCGATTGCCCTCACCGGACAGATGCAGGACACGATTCTTTTACGAGCAGATGGCGAGACCGCCCGTCCCGTCATCCTCTACAGCGACACGCGCGCCCGCGCTGAGGCCGCCCATATCCTTGAGGTGGTGGGCGCCGAACGGCTGCGCGAGCTGACCGGCAACGATCAGGACGCCGGCAGCGTGCTGGCTAAGCTGGCGTGGCTGAGGACCTATGAGCCGGCTTCCATGGCGGAGAGCACCTGGCTGCTGCTCGGCGCAACCGACTACATCGCGTTTCGGATGACTGGTATCGCTGCTACCGACACGACTACAGCGTCAACCACCGGCCTGATGAACCTGGAGAGCCGGGAGGTGCTGGACAAGGCGGTTCTCGATGAGGTCGGCATCGGAGACAGCCTGCGCCTCTTGCCCCCATTTCTGCCGGGCGGCACCAGGGTAGCGGAGCTGACCCAGGACGCTGCGACCGCCCTAGGCCTCAGGCCAGGTCTGCCCGTCCATAGCGGTCCAGGAGATGCCGGTGCGACAACCCTCGGCGTGGGCAGTGGCGAGATAGGCGCGGCCTATGCCTATCTCGGCACCAGTGGCTGGATTGCCTTCACAACGGCGCACAGGGCATTGCCGGGGAGGGGAGTCATCACGCTGGCCCACCCTGATCCTGCCCTCTACATTCAGGTGGCGCCGCTGCTCACAGCCGGCGGAAACCTTGAATGGGTGCGTAACCTGTTCGACACGGATGACTACGACAGCCTGATCTCCAGGGCACTGGCAACGCCGCCGCCGAAACCTGTGTATCTGCCGTACCTCAGAGGTGAGCGCTCGCCATTCAGCGATCCGCTCGCACGCGGAGCTTTCGTGGGGCTGGACATGGGCTGCAGCAAGTGCGATCTGTATCGAGCCGTACTTGAAGGGGTAGTGTTTGCCTACCGGCATGCTCTCGATGCACTGGTCCTCGATTCCACCAAATCCCTGGTCTTGACGGGGGGAGGAGCGCGCTCAAGGCAGTGGAGCCAGTTGTTCGCGGACATCCTCGGTGTGCCGGTGGTAGTCTCGCCAGATGGGGGGAATGTGGGCGTCCGTGGAGCGGTCCTGGCTGCACAGGTCGTCAACGGCGAGCAACCAAGCTACGCGCCTGAGGGTCTCGTTCCTTCGGATGTGGCTCTGAAGCCGGATACGCGGCATTCGTCACACTACAACAGGCAGTACGCGCTGTTCCGCGACCTATACCCTGCATTGAAAGACGTCTTTAGCAGGATGGCCTGATCTGAGAGGAACTCTCGCCTGGGTTCGCCCCTAGCAACCCCAAGCCCATCCGAGAGGACGAGACGTACTGGGATTACCTGAAGCGGTGCAAGGGGCAACGATAGCGGCGCGAAGCAGGGGGAGCGATACTGGGTGCTGAGCGTTCACTGAGGTCATCATGGCCCTTGTACCGTGTCCAAACCCAAGCGCCACATGTGTAGCCGCGGGGACGGGTTCCGCTCAAACGTGGTTGACTCGCCCGTCTTTGGATGGTGGTGACATGAGATTATCTCCAACCGCCGGGGGGAAACACCGGCGAGAGGAGAATCTCCCGAACGGTAAAGATGTGATTGGCCAGCCCCAAGGCCATGGCCGGCGTGCGGGGCTGATACTTTTTTTTACCCAGCGGTGCCCGCAAGGGCTGACGTAAGGTGCGGTGCGGACGCGACCAGTTGTAGACGGTGACGCCCCACCATCCGAGAGCCAGTTTGGTGTCGGGGCGGCGGGAGAAGGCCAGAGACTTGCGCACCTGGTGCGCGCTCATGCGTCGCGCCGTGCCATTGCGTCGTTCAATAGCGGAGGTATTGGGCGTGAGGTAACCCAAACATTCCAGGGCCTGGTGGACGCGCTTGCGGGAGCCGTGCGTGTAGCGGATATCCACCTGCGTCACCCGACCGCCTTCCCGTCGTTTGATGATCTGGACGTGTGCCAAAGTACGCGGGATGCGGAACCGCAGGTGAGGCAGGCGACCGCACTGGCCCTGGCGGGGAGGGCGATACCTTCGGTGTTCCCTTCGGTCATAGGACTGGCCGAACAGCTCAGGAAACAGGCTGGCATAGCTGGCATCACCATCGGTCATCAACACCAGGTCGTGACGGTTCGCCAGACGACTGGCCCCGTCGCTGAGCAACTGCCGGATCAATGGCTCATCGCGCGGCCCCTGCACATGCGACAGGATAAACTTGCTCTCTGCGTCGATCAACTCGGCTTCCCAGACCGGCTGCCCTTTCTCACCCGCATAGCCATGCCGCTCGTCTGCTTCCAGCAGCTCCACCTCAACCCCCTGCGCACGCGCATGATGGAAGGCTTCGCCATGCTCACCCAGCCGCTGATTCAAGCGCCGCACCGTACTGGCATCCACCTTCACCAGCCGCGCTGTGCCTTTCAGCGAACATCCTTCGGCCAAATGCTCTCCCACAGCACTGGCTTTCGCTTCTGCGATTTTCGTATTCCACAAGGCCGTGTTCTTTCGCTCACTGAACTCACTTCCGCACGCGCGACACCGCAAGTACCGTATCGCATCCTTTCCATACGTCTTGCGCACGGTCAGATTGTTTCGCCCTGCTTGCCCGTACCATTCGCACCGATGATTGACACATGCTAAAGTTTCCAACGGAGGTCGTGTAGTGGTAGGTGTGTTTTTGTTCATGCCACGATCCTACCTCATTCACACGCCCTCCTTCTATCCGGTTGGAGATAATCTCACGTCACTACC
>JBBIHG010000106.1:0-10226 GCA_037447125.1 Chloroflexota bacterium
ACAGGTGCTGCATGGCTGTCGTCAGCTCGTGTCGTGAGATGTTCGGTTAAGTCCGGTAACGAGCGCAACCCTCGCCGTCAGTTACAAGTGTCTGGCGGGACTGCCCGTTGAACGCGGGAGGAAGGTGGGGATGACGTCAAGTCAGCATGGCCTTGATGTCCAGGGCTACACACACGCTACAATGGCCGGCACAGCAGGTAGCCAACCCGCGAGGGGGAGCCAATCCTATAAAGCCGGTCTCAGTTCGGATTGCAGGCTGCAACCCGCCTGCATGAAGTCGGAGTTGCTAGTAAACGCGCATCAGCCATGGCGCGTTGAATACGTTCCCGGGCCTTGTACACACCGCCCGTCACGTCATGGGAGCTGGTCATGCCTGAAGTCGGTGGGCTAACCGCAAGGAGGCAGCCGCCAAAGGCAGGGCTGGTGACTGGGACGAAGTCGTAACAAGGTAGCTGTACCGGAAGGTGCGGCTGGATCACCTCCTTTCTAAGAGCTTGGGCTGGGGGCGCGAGCTTTCAGCCGGAGCGGAAGGTGGGGCACGGGAGTGCTCTGCCGGATGGAGAGCACGAGCGATTTCCTGTCACTGTGCTGGGGTTAAGGGCAGGCAGCTTGAACGGGTCTGTAGCTCAGTGGGTTAGAGCACTCGCCTGATAAGCGAGAGGTCAGCCGTTCGAGCCGGCTCAGACCCACAGGGGGTCGTTGGTGATTGGTAGTTGGTAAGGCGGTGAGCCGCCCTGAGCACTAAGTCAGGAACCAAGAACCAACAACCAACAACCTGACGAGGGGACGTAGCTCAGTTGGGAGAGCGCCTGCTTTGCAAGCAGGAAGCCAGGGGTTCGAGTCCCCTCGTCTCCATGGGGGCGGGGAGGCGTCAGCGAACAGCAAGCGCTGAGTGCTGGCAGCGGGGCACCAACGACCAATCACCAATAACCAATCACCAACGACGAGTAGGCACCTGGTGGGTGGACGCAAGGGGACTTGCGGGCAGCCACGGGGTGCGAACTCCGGGCACCTTAACAAGTGGATAGCAAGCGGAAAGCGCAAGAACATCAATTTCTCCGTATCACATGTAGGATAAGCTACGCAGGGCGTACGGGGGATGCCTAGGCGCCAGTTGCCGACGAAGGACGTGGTACACTGCGAAAAGCTCCGGTGAGGGGTGTGCACCCGCAAGAGCCGGAGATGTCCGAATGGGGAAACCCGCGCGGGGGAATGCCCGCGCATCCTGGGGTGAACACATAGCTTCAGGAGGGGAACCCGGGGAACTGAAACATCTCAGTACCCGGAGGAGAAGAGAGAATTCCCTGAGTAGTGGCGAGCGAAAGGGGAGCAGCCCAAACCCGATGGCATGCCATCGGGGGTTGGAGGGCAAGGCGGGACGCTGCTGAAGCGAAGTCGAACGGTATTGGGAAAGCCGGCCAGAGACGGTGAGAGCCCGGTAGACGCAAGCGGAGGCGGGGGGCCTTGACCCTGAGTACCACGGGGCACGCTAACCCTGTGGGAAGCTGGGGAGCCCACTCTCCAAGGCTAAATACAACTGGTGACCGATAGCGGACAAGTACCGTGAGGGAAAGGTGAAAAGAACCCCGGTGAGGGGAGTGAAAGAGAATCTGAAACCGTACGCCTACAAACAGTCAGAGGCTCGGAAGAGCTGATGGCGTGCCTTTTGGAGAATGAGCCAGCGAGTTAATCTCTGTGGCGAGGTTAAGGGAGGGACACCCGGAGCCGAAGCGAAAGCGAGTCTGAAGAGGGCGCGCAGTCGCAGGGATTAGACACGAAACCAGGTGAGCTACCCATGGCCAGGCTGAAGCGACGCTAACCCGTCGTGGAGGGCCGAACCTTTCAACGTTGCAAAGTTGAGGGATGAGCGGTGGGTAGGGGTGATATGCCAAACGAACCTGGAGATAGCTTGTTCTCCCCGAAATAGCTTTAGGGCTAGCGTTGCGTGGACTGTGCGGGAGGTAAAGCACTGGATGGGCTAGGGGCCGCAAGGTTACCAAACCCAACCAAACTCAGAATGCCCGCACAGGGGCGCGGCAGTCGGACTACGGGAGATGAGTTTCGTAGTCGAGAGGGAAACAGCCCAGACCCACAGCTAAGGTCCCCCAATGCAGGCTCAGTGGCAAACGAGGTGGGAGTGTACAGACAGCCAGGAGGTTGGCTTAGAAGCAGCCATCCTTTAAAGAGTGCGTAATAGCTCACTGGTCAAACGCTCCTGCGCGGATAATGTAACGGGGCTAAAGCCTGCTACCGAAGCTCGGGGTGCCTGAGAAGGCGCAGTAGGGGAGCGTTCTGGGAGCGGCGAAGCACATCTGGCAAGGATGTGTGGAGCGACCAGAAGAGAGAATGCTGGCATGAGTAGCGTCAAACATGTGAGAACCATGTTCGCCGGAAGTCTAAGGGTTCCGACGGAAGGTCAGTCCGCGTCGGGTTAGTCGGGCCTTAGCCGAGGCCGGAAGGCGTAGGTGATGGACAACAGGTGAATAGTCCTGTACCACCTGAGGGGAGCGAAGAAGGGACGCCGCGGGGTAGCTCAGCCGCCGCAGTGGATGGCGGTGCCAAGCGAGATAGCCTGAGAAGGGGTAGGGAAGCCCGCCCCGGAGGCGAAGGCGCGAGTGCGGAGCCTGCGGGCCACAAGTGAGTGAGCCCGGCGGCCAAGAAAAGCTTCTAAGTGACGAACCTCAGGTGCCCGTACCGCAAACCGACACCGGTAGACGGGTAGAGGATACCAAGGCGAACGGGGGAACCCTCGTTAAGGAACTAGGCAAAATGGCCCCGTAACTTCGGGAGAAGGGGCGCCCCCTTGGGGGTCGCAGTGAAAGGGCTCTGCCGACTGTTTAACAAAAGCACAGGTCTCTGCAAACGCGCAAGCGGAGGTATAGGGGCTGACGCCTGCCCAGTGCCGGAAGGTTAAGGGGACGGGTCAGCGTGAGCGAAGCTCGGAACCGAAGCCCCGGTGAACGGCGGCCGTAACTATAACGGTCCTAAGGTAGCGAAATTCCTTGTCGGGTAAGTTCCGACCCGCACGAATGGCGTAACGAGTGGAGCACTGTCTCAACGAGGGACCCGGCGAAATTGAAGTACGTGTGAAGATGCGCGTTACCCGCAGCAGGACAAAAAGACCCCGTGGAGCTTTACTACAACTTGCTATGGCGTTAGGGCTTGGCTTGTGCAGGATAGCTGGGAGGCGGAGAAGCTGGGACGCCAGTCTCGGTGGAGCCGACGTTGAGATACCAGCCTGGCGAAGTCTTGGCCCTAACCGTGCGCCGTGAACCGGGCACGGGACAGTGGCAGGTGGGTAGTTTGACTGGGGCGGTCGCCTCCGAAAGGGTAACGGAGGCGCCCAAAGGTGCCCTCAGGGTGAATGGAAACCACCCGCAGAGTGTAAAGGCAGAAGGGCGCTTGACTGCGAGGCCAACGAGCCGAGCAGAGACGAAAGTCGGGCTTAGTGATCCCACGGTACCGAGTGGAAGGGCCGTGGCTTACCGGATAAAAGCTACCCCGGGGATAACAGGCTAGTCTGGTCCAAGAGTTCACATCGACGACCAGGCTCGGCACCTCGATGTCGGCTCATCGCATCCTGGGGCTGGATCAGGTCCCAAGGGTTGGGCTGTTCGCCCATTAAAGCGGTACGTGAGCTGGGTTCAGACCGTCGTGAGACAGGTCGGTCTCTATCCGCTGTGGGCGCAAGGAGGTTGAGAGGGGCTGCCCCTAGTACGAGAGGACCGGGGTGGACGCAGCGCTCGTGTGCCAGTTGTCACGCCGGTGGCATAGCTGGGTAGCGACCTGCGGAGCAGAGAACCGCTGAAAGCATCTAAGCGGGAAGCTGGCCTCAAGATGAGCCTCCTCACCGGGCAACCGGGTAAGACCGCTGGAAGACGACCAGCTCGATAGGCCGGCGGTGGAAGCGCCGTAAGGCGTGCAGCCAACCGGTACTAAGGGTCGAGGGCTTATCCTCGGTGATACGGAGAAGTCGGTGTTCTTGTCGTCAGCTTGCTCATCCACAAGCACACAGTGCAGCCCAGGCCGGATGTTGGTGGCCATGGCGGTGGGGGTACACCCGGACCCATCTCGAACCCGGTCGTTAAGCCCACCCGCGCCGATGGTACTGGGGGGGTAGCCCCCTGGGAGAGTAGGTCGCCGCCAACGCCCCGGCCTGTTCTCTTTCCTGGGACCATCCAGTCACCACTTCTGACCACCCCGCGCCGCGCATCTTGCGGCGCGTTTTTTGCTGATAGCCTGCCTAGTGTATACTCACGTCCGGCGTGAGTTCCTGCTAAAACGGCTGCTAGCGCTGTTCCTGACAGGGCCAGCGGCTGCAAAAGGAGGCGAACGTGGTGCGACGGGTCATTATCTCTGTGCTTCTGTTGGGGCTGCTGCTGGGGGGGGCGGCGTGCCAGGGGCGGGTGAGCACGGTCGAACTCACGGCGACCAACACCCTCCCTGCCACTGAATCGGTCATGATCCCGACCGAGCCACCAACGCGGGTACCACCCACTGAGACGATCCCAACCGAGACAGTCCCTCCACCCACCGCTTCTGCCACGCCGATCCCCAGCGTCACACCTTCGCCGACAGTTCCGCCCACAGATACGCCTGCGCCCACCAGCGCTGCGCCATTTCTGACGGCCACTGCCAAGCGGGATGCCACCAAGATGGCCGCCGAGGTTGCTGTGGCCGTGGATGCGACGCTGGCCGCGCTGCCGAGCGCCACGCCCTACCCGACCTACACGCCGCTGCCAAGCGAGACGCCCGTCCCGACCCTGCCACCCACGGAGACGCCCGCTCCCATTCTAACGCCGACGGTTGATCTGGAGGGGACGCGGACGGCGAATGAGGTTGCGCGGGCGGAGTTGGCGGCGGCAGTTGCCAGCGCGGTGGAAGCGACGGTGGCGGCGCTGCCGAGCGCCACGCCCTACCCGACCTACACCCTGCTGCCGAGCGAGACGCCCGTCCCGACGCTGACGCCGACGGAGACGCCCGCCCCCACCCTGACGCCGACGGTTGACCTGGAGGGGACGCGGACGGCGAATGAGGCTGCGCGGGCGGAGTTGGCGGCGGCAGTTGCCAGCGCGGTGGAAGCGACGGTTGCGGCGCTGCCCAGCGCCACGCCCTACCCGACCTACACCCTGGTGCCGAGCGAGACGCCCGTCCCGACGCTGACGCCGACGGAGACGCCCAGCCCCACCCTGACGCCGACGGTTGACCTGGAGGGGACGCGGACGGCGAATGAGGCCGCGCGGGCGGAGTTGGCGGCGGCAATTGCCAGCGCGGTGGAAGCGACGGTGGCGGCGCTGCCCAGCGAGACGCCCGTCCCGACGCTGACGCCGACGGAGACGCCCGCCCCCACCCTGACGCCCAGCCCGACCCTCGAGCCCACGGTCGCGCCGACTGATACGCCGGCACCGACCCTGACGCCGACCATTGACCTGGCCGGCACGCGGGCGGCGAACGCAGCCACGCTGACCGCCTGGCCGACCGCCACAGCCACGCCGACCGCCGTGCCGCCGACAGAGACGCCCGCTCCCACGCTGACGCCCAGCCATACGGCGCTGGTGCCGCCGATCCTGCCCACCGCCGAGCCGCCCACGGCAACCCGGCCCCCCACCGATCTGTTCGCCACGGCCACCGCTCTGGCGGCGACGCAGATGAGCATCCAGGCAACCGAGGTCGCCATGGCCGGAGCGACCCAGACACAGATCGCGCTCGATAGGCGGGCGACCGAGACTGCCTGGCTCCTCACTCAAACGGTGATGCCCTCGCCCACCATAGACCTCAACGCGACGGCCACGGCCATTGTAGCCGCGGTCACGGCCACCGCCGAAGCCGTCGCCGCGCAGCCGCTCGGCCTCGTCTTCGATGTGCCGCCGGGTTGGGGCACGCCGGTTCAGGCTGATCTGAACACGCTGCAACTCAGCGATGGGACGGCACTGATCTTCCTCTACCGCGGCGGTGCGGCCTTCTTCGAGCCGTGGGGCATCCCGGCGGATGAGACCGATCTGGTCGCCGCCGCTGAGGCGCTGGCCGGACACACCGGCGGGGCGATCCAGCCCTACGAGGGCAAGGCGGCGATTCCTGTCCTGCTGCCGGATGTGCGCGAAGGGAAGCAAGGCGTGCTCTACCTGGCCAGGCTGGCCGATGGCGACTGGCTGCTGCTCTCTGGCAGCGCGCCGGCGGATGCCCTGGCGACGTACCAGGCGGAGGTCTTCGAGCCGCTGCTGCTCTCGCTGGAAGTCGCCGGGCCGGAGCCACCGGCCATGCGCACGCCGCAGCCGACGCGCACGCCGATCGTCATCCCACCCACGGCCACGCCGACCATCGTCCCACCCACCGCCCCACCGGCGCTGCGCACGCCGCAGCCGACGCGCACGCCGATCGTCATCCCGCCCACGGCCACGCCCACAACCGCACCACTGACGCTGGTCTCGACCAGCAGCGCGGCGCTGGGCCTGACCTTTGATGCGCCGCAGGGCTGGACGGAGACTGCCCCGCCAGACCTGAACCTGCCCGATGGCAACGTGGCCGGGGTGATCTTCTACGCCGCTGCGGACGACGCTGCCAACCCGTCAGGCAGGGCCGGGCATCCGGCGCTGCTCGCGCTGCGCGTGATGCCCGGCGACTATGCGCTCGACCTGGCGGGCGAAGAGCCTGCCGCGGTGCTGGTCAGCCTGTTCGCAGTGCCGGAGGAGAGCATTCAGCCCTTCGATGCCGCGTACCCCGCCGCGCGGGCGGTGATCGCCCGGCCAGCCGGCGCGAGCGTGGCCTACGCCCTGGCCCTGGGCGCGGACGATTGGGCGGTCGTGACCGTCGTCGCCCCGCCGGGCTACAACGCGCTGGAACTGGACGAACAGGTGCTGGTTCCCCTCGTCCGCTCGCTGGCTGTGAGCGGAGAAGCGTGATCGCGACTGATCGCGACTGGTCAGCCCATGGCAGAACGGCTCACCTGCGTGTTGCGGTGAGCCGTTCTTATGCGGCCTGACATTCAGGAATGGCGGCCCCCTGGTCTGTGCGCCGTGCCAGCAATCGAACGGTAGCTACAAATCACCCAGGGCCATGCTGGGTCACCTGGAACGAAATGCGCTCGCCGCCGCCAGACCGCTAATCGCCTCCAAAGAGTCCGCTCGTGGCCCTACTTGGACTGCCAATGGTCTGCCGGTGCTGCTACAATGGGTGTATCGGTACTGGCTGTTCCCGATTCTGCCAACGAGCAGCTACGCTTCCGAGGTTTTGCCAACGATGGAAACCTTAGTCAATCTGTCCTCTGAAGAACTTATCGCTTTGGAAGATCGCTACGGCGCGCACAACTACCACCCGCTCGACGTGGTGTTGAGCCGGGGCGAAGGCGTGTGGGTGTGGGACGTGGAGGGCAAGCGCTACCTGGACTGCCTGAGCGCCTACAGCGCCGTCAACCAGGGGCACAGCCACCCGCGCATCCGCCAGGCGCTGGTCGAGCAGGCCGCGCGCCTGCCGCTGACCAGCCGCGCCTTCCGCAACGATCAGCTCGGCCTGTTCTACCAGGAGCTATGCGAACTGACCGGCTACGAGATGGCCCTGCCGATGAACACCGGCGCTGAGGCCGTCGAGACCGCGCTCAAGGCCGCGCGCAAATGGGGCTACAAGGTCAAGGGCGTGCCCGACGGCCAGGCGGAGATCATCGCCTGCGCCGGCAACTTCGCCGGGCGGACGATCACCGCCATCAGCTTCTCGTCCGAGCCGCAATACCGCGATGGCTTCGGCCCCTACACGCCCGGCTTCACGCTGGTGCCCTTCGGCGACGCCGACGCGCTGGAAGCGGCGATCACGCCCCACACGGTCGCCTTCATCGTCGAGCCGATCCAGGGCGAGGGCGGCGTCATTGTCCCGCCGGACGGCTACCTGCGCCGCGTCCGCGAGCTGTGCACCCGCCACAGCGTCCTGCTGATCGCCGACGAGATTCAGACCGGGCTGGGCCGCACGGGCAAGCTGTTCGCCTGCGACTATGAAGGCGTGCGCCCGGACGTGATGACCATCGGCAAGGCGCTGTCGGGCGGCTTCTACCCGGTCTCGGCGGCGCTGTCCAATCGCGAGGTGCTGGGCGTCTTCCGCCCCGGCGACCACGGCAGCACGTTCGGCGGCAATCCGCTGGCGGCGGCGGTGGGGCGGGCGGCGCTGCAGGTGCTCGTCGAGGAGCACATGATCGAGAACGCCGCCGTGATGGGCGAGTACTTCCAGGAGCGGCTGGCCGAGATCAACAGTCCGCACGTCCAGGAAGTGCGCGGCAGGGGGCTGATGATCGGCGTGGAACTGAAGCCGGAAGCGGGCGGCGCGCGGCGCTTCTGCGAGGCCCTGCAAGAGCGCGGCATCCTGGCCAAGGAGACGCACCGCCACATCATCCGCTTCGCACCGCCGCTGGTCATCACCCGCGCCGACATTGACTGGGCCATCGAGCGCATCGCCCCCGTCCTGCACATGCCGTGAGCGCGTCCTGACAAGACGCCGATCACCCGATGCCAGAACTGTAGGGGCGGGTTTCGAAACCCGCCCCTACACCCCCGCTCGGCCCACTGACGCGGGCAAGAGAATCTCTGACAACCTGTACACGCCCCCGACAAACAACAAATACCCCGCGCGGCGCGAAACGGCGCGGGCCTGTTATAATGGGGCGCAGTTCAGCCAGAAGAATGCGCTTGCGAAAGGTGTTTAGCGATTATGGCCAGGTTCATTTTGGCGCTGGATCAGGGCACGACCAGCTCTCGCGCCATCCTCTTCAACGACGCCGGCAAGCCGGTCTCCGTCGCCCAGCAGGAATTCCCCCAGCACTTCCCCAGGCCCGGATGGGTCGAGCACGACCCGCACGACATCTGGCGTTCGCAGCGTGACACGGCGCGCGCCGTGCTCGAACGGGCGCGCGTCGCGCCGACCGATGTGGCGGCCATCGGTATCACCAACCAGCGCGAGACGACCGTCCTGTGGGATCGCCGGACGGGCGAGCCGGTGCACAAGGCCATCGTCTGGCAGTGCCGGCGCACGGCGGCCCTCTGCGACGCGATCAAGGCGGACGGCTTCGACGCGACGCTGCGGGCTAAGACCGGCCTGGTGACCGATGCCTATTTCTCCGGCACGAAGGTCGCCTGGCTGCTGGATAACGTGCCGGGCGTCCGCGCGCGGGCCGAGGCGGGCGAGCTGGCCTTTGGCACGGTGGACTCCTGGCTGCTGTGGAATCTGAGCGGCGGGGCGCTGCACATCACCGACGTGACCAACGCCAGCCGCACCCTGCTCTACAACATCTACAGCGGCGACTGGGACGACGAAATCCTGGCCTATCTCAAGATTCCGCGGGGCCTGCTGCCGCAGGTGCGCCCCTCCAGCCAGGTCTACGGCGAGACGGTAACCGATCTGTTCGGCGCGCCGATCCCCCTGGCCGGCATCGCCGGCGACCAGCAGGCGGCGACATTCGGCCAGGCGTGCCTGAAGCCGGGCATGGCCAAGAACACCTACGGGACGGGCAGCTTCGTCCTGCTCAACACAGGCACCGGCGGCGTGCCGTCAAGCTGCGGCCTGCTGACGACCATCGCCTGGCAGATCGGCGGGGAGCCGGTCATCTACGCGCTGGAAGGCAGCGTCTTCATCGCCGGGGCGGCGGTGCAATGGTTGCGCGACGGCCTGCAGATCATCCACAGCGCGCCAGAAGTCGAGACGCTGGCGGTCAGCGTCGAGAGTAGCGACGGCGTGTATTTTGTTCCGGCGTTCGTGGGCCTGGGCGCGCCGCACTGGGACCCCTACGCGCGCGGCACGCTGGTCGGCATCACGCGCGGCACGACGCGCGCGCACATTGCGCGGGCGGCGCTCAACGCCATCGCCCTGCAGTCGAAGGATGTGCTCGACGCCATGCACCAGGACTCTGGCATCACCCTCAGCGCACTGCGCGTGGACGGCGGCGCGGCGGCCAACAACCTGCTGATGCAGATTCAGGCGGATGTGCTCGGCGTACCAGTGCAGCGCCCCGCCGTCACCGAGACGACGGCGGTCGGCGCGGCCTACCTGGCCGGGCTGGCGGTGGGCTTCTGGCCGGGCGTGGAGGCGTTGGAAGCGGCCTGGTCGGTCGAGCGCACCTTCGAGCCGCGCCTGGCCGCCGATCAACGCGAGGCCCTGCTGGCGGGCTGGCAGCGGGCGGTCGAGCGGGCCAAGCGTTGGGAGGACAGGGAGTGATGCGCCATCAGTTCCCTGTGGGCAGAAGACACCTTGCG
>JBBIHG010000107.1:0-10219 GCA_037447125.1 Chloroflexota bacterium
CTTCCAGCGCCGGGGGGAACAGCGTGCGCCGGAAGAGGGCAATCATCACCAGGCCGAGCAGCACACCCACCCACAACTGGAAGAGCGCGATGAGGAAGGTGGCTGTGCCCGCCTCTGGCCTGGACAGGGCGAGGATGGCCGTCAGCAGGGGGCCAATGGTCAGCTCGCGCCCGCCCGCGCCGCCCGGCAGCGCCGACAGCGAGGCGACGATCACCGAGAAGCTGAGGATGAACGTCGCCTGGACGAACAGTGTCCACGACGGCTCCCGGCCCAGCCCGATCAGCAGCAGGGTGAAGCCGATGCTGTCCGTTGTGTAGGCGGCCAGCCCGATCAGCGTCATGGGAGCGAGATGGCGCAGCTTGATCAGGTCGAAGCTGGACTCATACAGGTTGCGCAAGACTCCGTGCACGCGCCGCACGCCCGGCCAGCGCGCGACCAGGCCCAGCGCCCAGTCGGCCAGCGCGCGGCTCTGGATCAGCACCATGCCCGCGCCCAGCGCTGCCATCACCCCGACCAGCACCGCGCGCACCGTCCCCAGGGGCACGCCCTCAACGTCCACCGCGCTGCCGGCGGCGAGCATGGCGATGGCCGTCAGCGGGATCACGGCCAGGCCGTCCACCAGCCGCTCCATGAAGACGACCGGCGCTGCCCGCGAAAACTCCACGCCGCTCAGGTTCTTGAGCACCAGCGCCTTGAGCACTTCAGCCAGCTTGCCAGGGCTGACGGAGAGGGCCAGCCCGGCCAGCCACAGCACGGCGCTGTCCCGCTCGCGGATGGCGGGCGCGGCAGGGTTGGGCGGGGGCGGGGCGGGCAGCCCGCGCAGCGTCCGCACGCCGATCACGCTCAGGAAGTAACGCCACTCGAAGTAGCGCAGCGCCCAGTTGGCGCACTTGAGCAGCAGCACGGGGACGAGCAGCCACAGCGGGAAGTCGCGCAGATTCTCGGCGAGGGCATCCGCGCCGGTGATGGCGATCACAGCGATGAGCACGACGGTGATGAACAGCAGTCCGGCGAGGACCTGGCGGCGATAGCGGCGCATGGGGGCGGCCTCAGTGCAGCGCGGATTCCTGCCCGGCGGCAGCACTCGCGGGCGGCGCGGGCAGCGGCGGGGCGATGACCGTCCTGCCGAGGATGCCCAGGGCCAGTTCAGCCGCCACCCATATGAAGCGATGTACCGCCGCGTAAACCAGGGCCTCTGGCGCGGCCAGCAGCGGGACGAGCAGCGCGGTCATGACCGTCTCGCGCACGCCGATGCCGCCCGGCGCGAACACGGCCACGTAGCCGACGACCCAACTGAGGCCGAACGCGCCAATCGCCAGCGCAGCGGACCGCCACCCGCTCAGACCGGGCAGAATGCTCCACAGGCTGGCCCCCAGCAGCGCCCAGATCGTCGCCTGGAAAGCCAGCCCTCCCAGGCCCGCCCGCCAGCTTCGCCCGCCGCCAAAGCGCAGGCGAATCAGCCACAGCAGCGCCCACCACACGGCGATCAGCCCGACGGCGGCGATCCCCGCCCGCGCGCCAGGCAGGTAATAGGCCAGCACCCCGATCAGCCCGGCCAGGAAGGCCGACAGCACCAGCCACAGGTTCTCGACGACCATCGCTCGCGTCATAGCGCGCAGGGGCAGGCCGTCGGCGTGGTAGAAGCCCGCCCGCCCGACGAAATGCCAGATGCCACCCGGCAGGTACTTAGCAAGCTGGCTCAGCGCGTTGATGGCGAACATGCGCCGGTAGCCGATGTGGTGCCCGGCCAGGGCCACCGATCGCTGCGAGACGACGACCAGCAGCAGTTTGGAGGCAAGCAGGCAGGCAACAGCCAACGCCAGCCGCGCCGGAGAGATGGCGCGCAGTTGCGGGCCGATCTCGTCCCAGTGCGTCCACAGGTAGCGGGCGACCGCTCCCGCCACCAGGATGAGCCACAGCCACTTGGCGACGCGGATCAGGCGAGCGGTCACGTCAGCAGCGCGTCCAGGCTGGCGAACTGAGCCGCCGCCGAGGCCTGCACCGGCTCCAGCGCCGCGGTGATCTGCGCGCTGAGGGCGGCGCGCTCGTCCAGCAGAGCGCGCACCAGGGCGGGGATGTCGGCGTGCGGATCGGCGAAGTCCACGGCGAAGCGCTCGATGCCGAACTCGGCCAGCACCTCGGCGTATTTATGGCTCCAGCCGATGACAACCGGCGGGACGCCGAGCGTCAGCGCCGAGACCATGGCGTGGAAGCGCGAGGTCAGCACGGCGTCGCACAGGGCGAACAGGCGGCGGCTGCCCGCCGTGTTGAGGTCGTAGTCCACCACGTCCACCGACACGCCAAGCGCATCGGGCAGGTCGCGGGCCAGACGCTCGCGCAGGGCGGCGATGGCCGGCAGATCGTTGTTGGCGAAGGAGTCCGATCCCTGGCGGGTGGCGTTGGGCACGACCACGAAATGGACATCCGGCCCGCCCATGTCGCGCACTAGCCGGGCGAAGACGCCCGGATAGTCGCCGCCTTCTTTGGCCGTCTTGGCGTGGACGAGCGAGCTGGGCGCCAGCCCGATGATCGTCCGGCCTGCTGCGCGCAGCCCTTCCAGCCTGGTTGCCAGGGCGTCTACGCGGTCTTCGTTCTCGGCGGTCAGGCTGTATTCCGGCTGGTACAGAAAGGCGATGTCGGCGGCCTGTTCCCACTTGCTGGCGGGCAGGTCCAGGTCGCGCAGGTGTTCGGCGGTGACCGCCCCGCGCGCGTAGATGCGCCGGCAGCGCGGCAGGAACAGGCGGGCGCTGAGGCGGGTCAGCGGGTTCTTGAACGGGCCGAGCGCCTGGGCCAGCTTGATCACCGGCACGCCGAGCAGCATGGCCGGCCAGATGAGCAGGATGTTGAAGGGCAGGAACTTCTCGCGCCCGTCGGCGAAGGAGATGCCGCTGATGTCGAGCAGGGCCTCGCAGCGGCGCAGCGCGCGGGCCGGGTGCGGCAGCAGGCGGTCGGGCCAGCGCAGGCGCAGCAGCCCGGCCAGCCAGATCAGCACGGCGAAGGGAAACGTGCGCAGCAGCAGGTCTTTGGGCCGCGCGCCGATGACGGTGATCCGCGAGTCCTGCACCAGGGCGCGGTCGCGCCTGGGGAAGTAAGAGAAGATGATGATCCGCGCGTCTGGGCGGCGGGCGCGCACCTGGCCAATGGTCGTGACGAGCATGGCTTCGGCCCCGCGATTGCCCCACAGGGTCGCGCCGGTGATGGCGATAGTCGGTTCGCTGCCCATGTTACAGGCTCTCCAACCCTTTCAGCAGATAGAGGTAGAGACGGATCACCGGGCGCGGCGCGCGCAGGATGACTGCCCGCCCGATCCGCGTGCGCGAGGCGCGCTCGTTGAGCAGGGCAATGAAGGCGATGGCGTAGTCCACCGGGCGCACGCGGGCATCGGTGCGATCCTTGATGCGCACGCCGAAGAGCCGCCCCACGCGCGCCCGCGAGGTGACGTTGTAGTGGAAGGGCGCTGTGCGCGCCTGGCCGTTGGCGATTTCGTCTACTGGCTCCTGGCTCCCGACCAGCGCCCCGTCGCCTAACGCCGCCGCAATCAGCGCGTTGCCGGCGGGCGTGCGCGCGATCAGCGCCGTGTGCTTGATCGGGTTGGCCTTCATGCGCGGCGACCAGATATCTCCGGCGGAGATGTCGCAGTGGTAGCCGAAGTGGTCGAAGCAGTGGTGGCACTTGGGCTGGGCGAAGAAGTACAGGTTGCGGTAGTCGGAGAAGGTCTCGAATGGCCTGACGATCTGCGTCCCGTCGGCGAAGGTGGCTTCCAGGTTGCCGCGCCAGTGACCGGTGCGCCAGCGGTAGTCCGTCAGTGGGCCGCGCCCCCGGCCCAGCCTGTCCACGATGGCGTCGGTGAGGACCGGCTCAGAATTGTGCCCGCAGAAGAGGGTGATCACCAGGGCGATCTTGGCGTCGAGCGCGGCGTTCCTGGCGCGGGTGCGCCCCAGGATGGTCGCGTCGCAGGGCAGGGCGACGACCGCCAGCCGCCCGTCGAAGGCTTCGATCAACGGCAGGGCGTCGTTGCTGAAATAGACCGCCGCGTACTTGCTACCCTGGGCGGCCATGATCTCGTCGCGAGTGCGGGCGATGGCGAACTCCGGGCGCGGCTTGCCGTCGTGCAGGGCCGTCTGGCAGACCAGCGCGCCGTCAATCTGCCCGCTCTCCAGCAGGTAGATCAGCAGCGCCGAGACGCTCCCGCCGGAGGCAGCGTTGGCACGCACGGCCTCGTCGGCGGCGTAGGTGAAATAGCACTGCTCGAACTCACCGACGTAGCGCCGTAACTGGTCGGGCGTGAAGCTCTTGTGCCAGATGGCCTGGCGGAGGCGCTTGATCATGGTGTGTCGCCACTCCTCTCCTCCGTGCTGACCGCGCTGGCTTTCCGGCGTCGCGGGCGTTTGTCCTCCGATGGATCGGGCGCGCGCAGCACCGCCCGCGTGGCGCGCAGCGGGTCTTCCCCGCGCTGCACGACCGAGACGACCAACTCGGCCAGCAGCCCGATCGTGCCCAACTGCACGCCCATCACCATGAGCAGCACGCCCAGGGTGAGCAGCGGGCGCTGGCTGAGCGGGCGCATCCCCTGGAACCACTCAATGGACAGGTAGGCGTTGACCAGGAACCCGGCCACGAGCAGCAGCAGCCCCGCTCCGCCGAAAAGGTGCAGCGGGCGGTAACGGAAGTTGTTCAGAAAGAGCACGGTCAGCAAGTCCAGCCCGCCGCGCAGCAGGCGGCCCGGCCCATATTTGGAGCGCCCGAAGCGCCGCTTGTGATGCACGACGGGAATCTCGGTCACGCGGAAGCCGTTGTAGTGGGCCAGGATGGGGATGTAGCGGTGCAGATCGCCGTAGAGGTGCAGCTCGCGCACGGCCTCGGCGCGGTACGCCTTCAGCCCGCAGTTCATGTCGTGCAGGTGCAGGCCGGTCATCCAGGCGGTGACGTGATTGGCGATCCACGACGGGACGCGCTTGGAGAGCGGGTCCTGGCGCTGATGCTTCCAGCCGCTCACCACGTCGTAGCCCTCGTCCAGCCTGGCCAGCAGGTTGGGGATTTCGTTCGGATCGTCCTGCAGGTCGGCGTCCATGGTGATGATGATCGCGCCGCGCGCCAGGGCGAAGCCAGTGTTGAGGGCCAGGCTCTTGCCGGAATTGCGCCGCTGCTCGGCCACCACGACGTGGGCATCCGCCGCCTGCAGGGCGCGCAGGGCGGCGCGCGTGCCGTCGGTGCTGCCATCGTCCACGTAGACGACTTCCCAGGCGAGGCCCAGCGGCTCGACGACGGCGCGAATCTGCTCGTGCAGCAGCGGCACGCTCTCGGCTTCGTTGTAGGCGGGCACCACGACGGAGAGGTCGAGCGATGCCGCGGGCGGGTGCTCCATCCCGGTTCCCCCTCAAGGGCGCATGACTGCGAACGCGCGTGATTGTAGCAGAGCAGGCCGACCGCGCCAATGTTCAGCGCGCAGGGGGTGCGTGCAAAGGTTGACAGCGACTCGCTGGACGCAGGGCATTGACCTCACCCCCAGCCCCGCTACCTGACAGGTTTTGCACGCACCCCGCGCAGGCGCAACATGCCGGAGCGAGCGCCCCGGCATGTTGTCACTGGTGCATTGGGTGTGAAGGTGCTTACTCCGCCACCGCGCAAATAGCGTAGCCGGTGAGGGTGAACCTCTCCGTTCCGTTTGCGCGGATGAGCCAGCTTGAGTCGTCGCGGGGAGCGTTGACGTAGATGCTGACCGCCGCGCTGGAGGCGCTTGCCCCGCCACCGAGCACGCGCTTTCCTTCCGGGCAGGAGAGGATGAGCACTGCTTCACCGGTGACTATGCTCTCTCGCATGACGATCTCATAACCGGCCAGTGTGCCGGGTTCACCCTGCGGCCCCTGCTCACCCTGCGGGCCAGCCGGACCAGCGGGGCCAGCGGGGCCAGCCGGGCCAGCGGGGCCGGGTTCGCCCTGCGGCCCCTGCTCACCCTGCGGGCCAACCGGGCCGACAGGACCAGCCGGGCCAGCCGGGCCGGGTTCGCCCTGCGGCCCCTGCTCACCCTGCGGGCCAACCGGGCCGACAGGGCCAGCCGGGCCAGCGGGGCCGGGTACGCCCTGGGGTCCCGCTGGGCCTTGCTCACCCTGCGGGCCGGCCGGGCCAGTTTCGCCCTGGGGACCCGGATCGCCCTTCGGGCCAGCCAGGCCAGCGGGGCCAGTCTCGCCCTGGGGACCTGGAGGGCCTTGCTCACCCTGCGAGCCAGCCGGGCCAGGTTCTCCCTGGGGGCCAGCAACACCAGCAGGGCCTGCGGGACCGCGCTCTCCTGGCTCGCCTGTATCGCCCTGGCATCCACTCAACAGTGCGCCGACGAGGACTAGCGCGACTAAACTGGTCAGAAGTGATAGAAGTCTGCGGTTCAAAATAGCCTCTCCTCATGATGGTAATAGAAAATGCACCTGGGTTTGGGCGTAACTGAATTGACGGCGGGCAGCAGCGCGTCCAAACCAGCGCCGTATATGATGCGGCAATCGCGCGCCACGTCGCTCTAAGCGCCGCTGCTACCCCCTATTGAACACCAACGTGCGCCGCCGGTCAAATGAGTCGTGGCATGGTCACTGCGTCTGGCTCTGTCGCGCACAGGATATAACGGGCGGTTGAGCGCCGGCCCGTCCCTCACCCGGTACAGCGGGCCAGGCGAAGCACTCACCCCCGCAGGCCCAGCTTGCGGCAGAGCCGCGCCAGTTCGTCCTGCTCCTCAGGGGAAAGCGCGTTCATCTCTTCTACAATACCCCGAACATGCTGTCCGAAGAAACTGACCAGCAGCCTCCGCCCGGCCTCTGTGATGCAGACCTCCATGTAACGGGCATCTGCCGCGCTGCGCTCGCGGGCGATCAACCCTCGCCTCTCCAGGTTCTTGAGGACCGTGGAGATGTTGCCCGCGCTCTTCAGCAGTTTTCGACCCAGATCGCGCTGGGAGAGTGTGCCCAGATGATGCAGCGCCTCCAGCGCGCCAAACTGGCTGGGAGTCAGGTCGTGGTCAGCCAGATGCGCTGCGGTGTGGGCCATGACGGTCTCCGCGGCACGCTGCAATTTGATGTAGGCGTCCAGCGCGCGCCTTTCCTCTGGCGTTCCCTCATATCGAGTGGGCATGGCCGGCTCCTCACGCGCCGCGGAACGTTCATGAAACTCTTATCCAGAATCGCTTGACAAAGCCATTATATCAGCTTAAATTCTTCACATTGAAATAGTTTGAACTCAAACTGTTCGTAACCGCCCATGAAAACCCTGTTGCCGTGCAGGGCTGTCTCAATGGAGCAAGCGCATGAACCTCAATGGCCTTCATCACGTCACCGCCGTCACCCGGCAGATCGGGCGCAATCTCGATTTCTACACGCGCGTGCTTGGCCTGCGCCTGGTCAAGAAGTCCGTCAACCAGGATGATGTCAGCGCCTATCACCTGTTCTACGCCGATAAGCTGGGCAGCCCAGGCACGGACATGACCTTCTTCGACTGGCCGCAGGTCATCCAGGACCGCCGGGGGACGGACAGCATTGTCACCACCGCCTTCCGCGTCAACGGACGCGCGGCGCTGGACTACTGGGCCCAGCGATTGGCTGAGCACGGTGCGGCGCATCACGGCATCGAGTCGTTCGTGGGGCGCTCCGCCCTGCGTTTCGAGGACCCCGAGGGCCAGCGCCTGATGCTGGTGGACGATGGCGGCGCCGCCTATAAGGGCGAGCCATGGGATGGGGGCGAGGTGCCGGTGGCCTATGCCCTGCGCGGCTTCTACGCGGCGATGCTCTCAATCCCCCGCCTGGACTGGATCGCTCCCATCCTGACGGATGTGCTCGCCTTTCGTCCGAGCGGGCGTGCGCAGCATCCAGACGGCGCGGAAGCGGTGGTCTATGAGACCGGCGCGGGCGGGCCAGGGCGCGAGCTGTGGGTCGTCGTGGAGCCGGATAAGCCTGTTGCGCGGCTCGGCGCTGGCGGCGTCCATCACATCGCCTTTCGCGTCGCCGACGACGGCGAGCAGCGTTACTGGCACGAGCGCATCTCGCGCGCGGGGCTGCGCGTTTCGCCGCTGATTGACCGCTTCTACTTCCAGTCAATCTACTTCCGTATTTCCAACGGCATCCTGTTCGAGATCGCCACCGACGGGCCTGGCTTCGCCGCGGACGAGGACCCGGCCAGGCTGGGCGAGAAGCTGGCCCTGCCGCCCTTCCTGGAGAGGCGGCGCGCGGAGATCGAGGCCGGGCTGAAACCGATCGTGGTCAGCGGGGCGTAGAGCCAGCAGGGGGGCGGCGCACTCGCACCGTGCTCGCCCATGCGAGAGACGTGACATGACCGATCAGACCATTCACCAGGGCCAGCCCGTCGCCAGCCACGGCGCGGCGCTGCGCGACGCACAAGCGGCTGTGATCCTCTTGCACGGACGGGGCAGCAGCGCGCAGAGCATCCTGGCTCTGGCGGCGCACCTGCCACAGCCCAAGATCGCCTATCTCGCGCCGCAAGCGGCCAACAACACCTGGTGGCCGAACTCGGGATTCATCCCCGTTGAGTCCAACGAGCCTTACGTGTCCTCAGCATTCCAGGCGGTGGCCGATCTGCTCGCTCGCGTGGCTGCCGCTGGCATCCCCGCCGGGCGAACTCTGCTCGGCGGGTTCTCGCAGGGGGCGTGTCTCGCCGCGGAGTTCGCGGCGCGGAATCCGCGGCGCTACGGCGGGCTGTTCGTGCTCAGCGGCGCGCTGCTGGGGCCGCCCGATATGCTGCGCCACTATGCGGGTTCGCTGGATGGCACTCCAGTCTTCATCGCGGGGTGCGAGCGCGACCCCTGGGTGACGGAGCGGCAGCTACACCTCACCGGGCAGGTCTTGCAGGAACTGGGTGGGAGCGTCCAGGTGGCCATTCAGCCAGGCTCCGAGCATATGATCCGTCCCACAGAGGTGACGGCCGTCAGCGACATGATCGTGCGGTCGGCGGGCATCCCCGCCTGACGCTGACGCCGGCGGGCCGAAGCGCTGAGGCCAGACGGATGCTGGCTGACTAAGCCGCTTTGGTCGCGCCCTGGATCATCAGGAACTCGCCCACGTTGTCCATCGTGAGCAGCCCCACCAGTTGCCCCCCATGCGTGACCGGCACTGTCTGGCACTGGCATGCCTGCAAGCGGGCAAAGGCCATCTCCAGCATCTCGTAGGAGTCGAAGATCTCGAACTCGCGGTGCATCACTTCAGCGACCGGTGTTTCCGGGCCGCGCTCGGTCAGTCCTCGCAGCACGTTGCTGCGCGTCAGCACGCCGACCACCTGACCGTCACTGACCACCGGGAAATCCTGCTGCGAGCCGGCCAGGATCAATTGCACGGCGTGGGCCAGCGAGTCGGTGGGGGCCACCGTGCGGAAATCGGTCAGCATGGCCCGGCTGACCGGGATGCCGGCCAGGGCCGACTTCATCTGAACCATGCTCGCTTCCTGCGCCGCTCCGATCCACACGAAGAAGGCGATGAACAACAGGAACGGGTTGGTGAGAAGCCCCAGGAAGCCAAAGAAGATGGCGATGGTCTGGCCCAGGTTGGCCGCTATGTGGGTGGCGCGCGTGTATTCCATGCGCATGGCCAGCAGCGCGCGCACCACGCGCCCGCCATCCATGGGGAAGGCAGGAAGCATGTTGAAGCCCACCAGGAAGAGATTGACCACCATCAGCCGCTCGAGAAACGATCCTGAGCCGACTTCGAGCTCAGACAACGGGACCAGGCTCGACGTGATCTGCAGCCAGACAAAGAGCACAGCGGCGATGACCACGTTGACCGCCGGCCCAGCCAGGGCCACCCACAGCTCCTGGACAGGCTCGTCCGGCATCTTCTCCAGGCGGGCCACGCCGCCAATGGGCAGCAGGGTGATGTCGCGCGTCTTGATCCCGTATCGGCGGGCGGTGAGGGCGTGCCCGTATTCGTGGAGCACGACGCAGCCGAACAGCGCCAGAATGAACCCCACCCCTTCCAGCGCAGCCGCCAGGCCCTCGCCCTGAAGCCAGTGAGCGAGCAGCACCCAGCCCAACAGCAGAAGGAAGGTAACATGCATGAAGACATCAATGCCGACGAACCTTCCCAACTTCCACGACCACTTCAATGCTAGACCTCCTGACAAGGCTCGTTTATGCAACGTCCTGTGTGCTGTCTGTTACCAACAAAAGCGTCGAACTCGCTGGCCTTGCCATCTGGTCGCCTGGGCAGGCGAGCACTCACCGTACAGGCCGCAGACG
>JBBIHG010000108.1:0-1744 GCA_037447125.1 Chloroflexota bacterium
AGGGGCGCTGCTCTGCGGTGGCCCTCCTGCGCTTTGACGATCATGATCGGCAGCCGCTTGTAGGGGCGGGTTTCGAAACCCGCCCCTACGGACCCCCTCGGAGGAAATACCGCGCGCCATGAGCACAATCGCTGCTCGTGGCGCGCGTATGGTTTATGAGGGGGGGTAAACGGGGCGCTAGCCGCTGATGAGTTGCTTGGCCTTGCGCACCGCTGCCGAGGCATCCGGCGCGTAGCCATCGGCACCGATCTCGTCAGCGTAGGCCTGGGTCACCGGCGCGCCGCCGATGAGGACCTTGGCCTGGTCGCGCAGCCCGGCGGCCTTGAGCGCCTCGATGGTCGTCTTCATATTGGGCATGGTCGTGGTCAGCAGGGCGGACATGGCCACGATCTGCGCGCCGTTCTGAATCTCCGTGACGAACTTCTCCGGCGCGACATCCACACCCAGGTTGACGATCTCGAACCCGGCGCCTTCGAGCATCATCGCCACCAGTGATTTGCCGATGTCGTGCAGATCGCCCTTGACCGTGCCGATGGCCACCTTGCCGATCGGCTCGACGCCCTTCTCTACCAACAGGGGCTTGAGCAGCTCCAGCGCCGCCGACATGGCCCGCGCGGCGATGAGCATCTCCGGCACAAAGTACTCGCCCTCTTCAAACAGGCGGCCCACTTCGCTCATGGCATCAATCAGGCCCTCGTGCAAAATCACATCCGGGGCCAGCCCTTCGGCGAGCGCTTGCTCGACCTTTGGCACGACGACTTTGGCTTGCCCATCAATCACAGCCTGGCGAATCTCTTGAATCAGCGACATTTCACACGCACTCCTTTTCACCCAGGTCATCCTGCGCCTGGAAGCCTGAAACTATGCACCCGTGGGCGACGCCGGCAAGATCAAAAGCAGCCCCTGTGGTTCGGGCCGCGATCCTTCACCGCAATGATAGACGAAATCCCCACGCAGCACCAGTAACCATTTGGCCCCGTGCGGCATGATTTCTCTCACGCCTGTCAGGTTGGCCATCGGCCCAGCCAGCAACTCTGCTCCCTTTCATCCCGCCACTGCCAGCTTCACGATCCCGGTCGTGCGCGGAGCAAGAGCCACGAGTGAGAGACAGTCCGCCGCTGCGGCAGGCAGCACAACGGGCCACTCACGCCCAGACGTGGGTGGCCCGTTCAGCCTGGCAGAGGGCGCGCCAGCAGGGGCGGGTATCAGTCGCGCAGGCGGTCGAACAGCCAGAGCAGCCCCAGGATGACCAGCGCCACGAACATCAGCGGGATCAGCGCCTTGATGATCCCGATCACGATCTGGAAGACAATCGAGATGGCCAGCAGCACGACGACGATGGTGATGATCTGGCCCAGCAGCGACATCGTGCGAAACCGTTCGTACATGGGTGGCCTCCTGGTGGCTATGCGGCTGCGCCCGTTCGGGTGCTATGAAGCCGAGCCATGCGCCTGAAGCTGGCGGTACAGGTAGACGCCGCCAGCGACGAGCACGGCCACGATCAGCAATGGGACCAGCGCCCGGACGATGGCCATCAGCAGCGCGATCACGATCAGGGCGAGGATCAGGAAGACGATCAGCTTGGCCATCTGGCCAAGCGAAGGCAGGTTGTTGAGCATGTCGTTCATCTCGGTTTCTCCTTGCTGCGCGACCTCGGTTCAGGGCGGTCGCGGGGTCGTTAACGAGCGTTCTCACTGATCATTACGCGGCAGCGCAGCCAGGGTTGCGCCCGGCGCGGACCTTT
>JBBIHG010000108.1:1844-10071 GCA_037447125.1 Chloroflexota bacterium
TCAGCGGTACTGGCCCGTGCTGTAGACGTAGACGTAGGGCTTGTCGTAGCCGCCGTCCTGGCTCCAGGTGTACGCCCAATGCGCGTCGGTGATGCTCATGTTGACGCAACCGCGACTGCGCCGGTAGCCAAAACCGTCGTGCCAGTACGTGCCGTGCAGCGAGATGGACTGGTCAAAATACATCACCCAGGGCACGTTCTCCAGCAAATAGACGCCCAACGGTTCCTCAGCCCCGCTCATATGGCCGTTGACCTGGCGCGCCCAGACGGTGAAGAGGCCCTCGTAGGTTGACCATTTCTCCAGGCCGGACGAGATCAGCGTGGCGAAGACAGGAGTCTGCTCCTCATAGGCGACGAGCACTTGCTCGTAGAGGTCAATGGCGAACCAGCGCCCCTTGACCTGCGCCGGCGGCGCGACGAAGAGAACCCGCGCCACGCTCGTCTGGCGGATCCATGCGTCCGGCCCGATCAGATACCACTCCCAGCCGTCTATCTCGGCTGTGGCGAAGATGTTGACGCGCGTGTAGCGGGCGAACTTCGGGCGCGCCTGGTCGCCCGCCGCGCCGGGATACGGACTGGGGTACGACGGGACGAGCACCCAGGCCATCGGGTAGGCCAGCCCGCCATCGAGGAGGACGCCCGCGAATTCGCTGGGGCGGGCGACGGCCAACTGGCTGGCGGGCATCCACTGCCCGGCGTTGACCTGCACCCAGTCGCCCTGCGTGCTGGTCACTGTGATGTAGTTGAACCCTTCGTCAATCTGCCCGATGGGGTTGCCGCCCGGCGCGTCGTAGAGCGTGGCCGCGCCGCCGACAACGCGCCGGAAGGCGAAGCGGGATATCTCACCCTTGTTCGGGGCCAGCGGGCGCACGTCTGGCTGGGGATGCAGCAGCATTTCATCGAGCAATAACTGGTATTCGACGGTGGGCAGGCCGGCGGCACAGCCCGGTCCGAAGGGGTTGCTGAGGCAGGCCACCCGGTCTGGGTTGGCCGCGCTCGCAACGCCGTTGGGCAGGACGGCGCCCAGGGCCACCAGGCCCATCACGGCAATGACAAGGCAGCGATGAAGCACGATGCGCTCTCCACAAGCGTGCGGGGCGGCGGGCAGCAGGCCACGCCCTGTCCCGCTCAGCCAACGCGAACCCCCTTTCTTGTTATTTTAGCAAATCGCCCGCGCAGATGGCATACGCTCAGGGCGCGTCCCCCCTACGTTTCGGCGGATTCCTCGGCGGCGAAGCGGCGCACCAGGCAGGTCAGCCGCCTGTGCAGCTCGGTGATCAACTCGCGCGCGCTCTGGAGTTGTTCATCGGGGGTAGCCTTCTCCAGCGGATCGCTCAACGACCAGTGCGCCTGCCGCACGCCGTCCAGCAGCGGGGCGCTGATCCGTTCGCCTTCGTGGACGATGTCGCACACAGTGATCACCTGGTCGAAGGGCTGCCCGGCAAGCTCGCTCAGCGTCTTGGCCATCAGCCCGACGGTGGGCACTCCGGCTTCGGCTAGCGCGCGCATCGCCACTTCAGGCAGCGCCTCGTCTGGCTCCTCGATCCCGGCGCTGAACGGGATCAGCGCATCTGGCGCGAGATGGCGGGCCAGCGCCTCGGCCATCAGCGAGCGCGCGCTGTTGCGCCGGCAGAGGAAAAGCACGCGCTGGGGACGGCGCAGGGCGGGCAGCACGCGCTCACGTTCGGGCGAGCACAGGCCGTGCTGCGCCCACCACCCCGTCAACTGCTGTGTCTGCGCCAGGTCCACGCTGAAGTAGTGGCGCCGCGCGTCGCCAATGCTGCGCTGCACCCGCACCAGGCCGCTCTCAACCAGGAGATTGAGGTGATGCGAGAGCAGGTTCTGGCGCAACCCGGTTTGTGCCATCAACTCCGAATTGGTGTGGTCGCTGGCCAACAGCAGCCGGAATAAGGTCAGGCGGTTGGCGTCGCCCAGGGCTTTGAAGATGTCAATGACGTCTGTTTCGCTGATCATAGACTCTGTGCTCTTGTGATAGACCCGGGCCGGCGTGCGCCGCTGCAGGCGCAGGGCTAGGTCTCGGATGGCTCGTCCAACGTCTGCGCGACTCGTTCGATGACCCAGCGCAGGTTGCGATTGCGCACCGCCTCCAGCGCCGAGCCGCAGGCGAACTGCGCCGTAGAGGGATCGCCGGTGGCGTGCCTGGCGGCGAGCAGCCAGGCCAGCGCCCGCGCATCGTCGTCGTCGTCGTCGGCATTCAGCTCGGCGGCCCTGTCTTCCAGCTCGCCGAGAAGGTTCTCGATGGTCTCAGCGCTATCTCGGGGCTGGTTGAGTTCGTCGTGGGCATAGGCGATCAGCGCGTAGATGAAGGCCAGGTCTTTGAGGGCGGGGGTCTCGCGGCGCTTGAGCAGGGCCAGCGACTGCTGCGCTGCCTGCAGCGTGCCCCGCCGTCGCTCCAATTCGTCGAGCGTCTCGCGCAAGTCGTCGGAGGCGCGCCGGGCCATGTTCGAGATCATGGTCACTTTCTGGTAGAACTCGGCGGCCCGCTCCAGCTCGCCGGCAGCGCGGTATGTGTCGGCGATGGCCCCCAGCGTGGCGCTGATGCGCTGGTCGCTGCGCGGCACATAGTCGCCCTCGATGTCCAGCGCCTCGCTGTACGCTTTGATCGCCGCGCCCGTATCGCCCCCCGCGCCATAGAGCGCGCCGAGGATGCGCAGCGCGTCGGCGTAGGCCACCGGCTGCAAGTCGCGGTCCATGTAGACCAGCGCCTCGTGGTAGCGGGCGATGGCCGCGCGCAGGTCGCCAGTCTGCTCGTGCGCGTCGGCGAGCAGTTGCAGCGTCTGGACGATGCGCGCGTTGGCCTGCTGGGGCTGGGCGCGCTCCACGTCCAGGGCCTCGCGCAGCGGCTCAATGGCGTCGGCGGGGCGCTCGGCGGCCAGCAGCGTCTGGCCCAGGGCGCGCAGGGTGGCCGCGGCATTCGCCGTGCGCGGCGGCAGATGGCGCAGCGCTTCCTGGAAGCTCTCCGTTGCCGCCACGTAATGGTGCTGGCTGCGGTGCGCCTCGGCGATGGCGTGGTGGGTCAGCCCGATCTCAAGCGGCGACTGGTCGGGCAGCGAGGCGGTCAGCCCCAGCGCCTCGGTCCAGGCGGCGCGTGCCTCGTCATAGCGCCCCATCATGGCCAGGGCGCGGCCCAGGTTGCGCAGCGAGTTGATGCGGTCCTGGGCGAAAGGCGGCGCCGGCTGCTGGGCGAGCGCGGCCTGGTAATACTGGATGGCCAGCGGGAAGCGCCGCGCGTCGCGGTGGACGCCGGCCAGCTCGCACAGCACCTGGCCCAATTCCTGGCCGCTGCCCAGCTCGCGCACGGCGTCGCGCACCTGCTCGTAGAGGGTGACGGCGCTCTGGTCGCCCATCGCCGCCGTGACGCGGGCCAGCAGGTGCAGGATGTCGCACGACTGGCGCGGAGCGTCGGCCCGCTCCAACACATTGAGCGCGCGGCGGTACGCCTGGGCGGCCTTGGGTAGCTGGCCCTGGGCCTCGTGCGTCTGGCCGAGCGAGCGCAGCACGTCGGCGATGTGGGTCGGGCTGGCTTCTGGCACGGCGCGCAGGGCGTTGAGCGCGTCCTCATAGACGGTGATCGCTTCGGCGTAGCGATTCAGCCCGCCGAGCGTGTGGGCCAGCGTCGTCAGCAGGCGGGCGGCGTCGGCGGCGTGCTGCTCGTGGTCGAGCAGAGGCAGAGCGACGCGCAGGCTCTCGACCGCTTCGCCCGGCCTGCCCAGCTCAAGCTGGATGGCGGCGATGGTCTCGCCCAGCAGCGCCCGCTCGTGGTCATGTGGCTCGTGTTCCAGCGCCGCCCGCAGATGCGCCAGGGCGCTATCCGCCTCGCCGATCCGCCAGCAGGCGCGCCCGCTGAGGGCGTGCGCGCAGGCGTAGGTCGCCGCCCCACCGGGCGCGTCGCGGACGGTCTCGCTCAGCAATGGCTCCAGGACGAGGATCGCTTCCTCGGGGCGGTCGAGCGCCATGTACGCTTCGCCCAGGTCGCGCGTGGCCGCCCAGGCAGCGGGCGTCCCCGGCAGATGGGCGCTGGTGTCGGCTTGCGCCCGCTCGGCGATCTCCAAAGCCAGGGCCGGACGCCCGTCGGCCAGCAGCGAGCGCACGGCCAGCCCCAGCGCCAGCGCGCGCAACCCAGGACGCTCGTCAACGGTCGCCTCAGCGGCGCGCGAGGCCAGGGCGTGCGCCCATTCGCCGAGCGACTGCCGGGCGCGGATCGGGCGTTCCATCACCTGCTGGGTGCGGGCGCGCAGGGCCTGCACATAGCCAAGCTGGCCGAGGTCCGGGCGCGCCTGGCGCACCAGATGGTCAACCATCTCCTGCGATATTTCGAGCGCGGCGGGCAGGCGCTCGGTCTCGACCAGGACGCGGTGCAGGGCAAGCTGGGTGATCAGCGTATCGTCCGGCTGCTGGGAGGGGCGCTTGTGGGTGAGCGCCAGGCGATAATTGGCGATGGCGCGCTCGGTCTGGCCGACGGCGCGGCAGGCGTCGGCCAGGCGGTGCAGCGCCCGCCCGATGCGCCGCTCGTCGCGCTCCGGGGCGCTCTGCGCGTTCTCGACCTCGCCCTGGTAGGCGGCCAGCGCCGCCGCGTAATCGCCCTGGCGCCACAGGGCGCGGCCCAGCGTGCGGTAGGCGTCGGCGCTGTCGGCGGGCGCTTCGGCGTGTTGAAGCTGGATCAGGGCATCGCGGGCGGTGGCAATGGCCGCGTCGGCGTCATTCGCCGCCAGGTGCACGGCGGCCAGCAGGCGCAGCGTCCGCCCGATCTGCAGCGCGTCCGGCTCTGGCTCGGCGCGGTAAAGGGCCAGCGCCTCGCCCAGGGCGTCGCGGGCGGCGTCGTAGTCCCCGGCGCTGGCCAGCGCTACCCCCAGCCCGCGCAGCGTCTTGGCGCGAGCGCGCGGCGCGATGTCGCCGAACTCCTCAAGCGCGGCGCGATAGCCAGCGATGGCCGCGGCGACATCGCCGCGCAGGTGGTGAATCTGGGCGCGCAGGTGCGCCGAGTCGTGATCGTCCTGCCCGGCCAGGGCCTCCATCGCCTGGTCGTACTGCCCGGCCAGCAGGTAAATCTCGGCGCGGTCGTAGGGCACGCTCTCAGCGGCCTGGGCGATCTCGGCGACGGCGGCGGCGTACTCGCCGCGCGCGCGCAGGATCGCCGCGCGCTCGGCGTGCGCTTCGGGCGCTTCGTCGAGCACTTCCAGCGCGTCGCTCAGCCGCCCCAGGTGGCGGTAGACGCAGGCCAGCCCGCGCCGGATAACGCTCAGCGACTCCTCCGCGCCAAGCTGGAAAACCATCTCGGCGGCTTCGAGCAGCTTCTCGGCGGCGTCCTGCGTCTGCCCGGTCATATCCAGCAGCCGCGCCTGGGCGACCAGCGTTTCGGCGACTGCGTGGGCGCTGTCGTGCTCCTGGCGCAGGGCCAGCGCCCGGTTGAGCGCCTCCTCTGCCGCGTAATACGCACCCTGATCGGTCAGCTCGACGCCGTAGCGCAGCAGGTTGGCGGCCTCGGCCCGCGCGCCGCTCAATTCCGGCGGCTCCTCGTCGCCGGGCGGCAGGCCGGGCACGTACTCGCGCAGGTAGGGGCGCAGCGCCTCGGCCAGCGGCTCGCTGATATAGACCGGCCCGTGCGCGCTGGCCGTGTGGTAGGCGTGGAGCAGGCCCCCCTGCGCCCGGTAGAGGGCGAGCGGGTCGTCGCTGTGGGCGCGGGCGTAGCGCAGCGCCCAGGCGCGCATCTTCTTGCCGATCTTGCTCTGGGCGGGGTGCTCGTCGTCAGCGGCGGCAGCGCGCGCATAGGCGACGGGATGCAACATGTAGAGGTCAGGATCGCGGTGATCGCGCGTGGCGAAGCCGTACTCGGCCAGCATGGTCATGCCGCGCCGCGCGCTGAGCGCGCCGCCCATCCCCGCGACCGCGCGCAGCCCGTCCAGCGGAGCGCCAGCGGGCGGGAAGGCGGCGAACGCCTCGAACAGCCGCTGGTAGTCGCGCGGCAGGGCGGCGATCGAGGCATCCAGCGCGCGGTTGAACCTGACGGCGGGCGTGTCTCCGTCTGCGGCGACGACCGGCTCTGGCGCGTCTGGCGCTGTGTCCTCGTCCTCAGCGAACGCCTGATCGCCCGGCTCGCGCGCCTCTTCGCCGGCGGCCAGCCCGCCGCCATCCACCGCCAGCAGATGCTCCAGTTCGTCGAGACTCAGCCCATCGCGGTGCAGCAGCGTCCCGGCCAGCATCAGCGCGTAGGGGTGGTTGCCCAGCGCGCGGGCCAGGCGCAGCAATTGCGGGCGCAGCCGCCGCGCGTCTTCGAGACCCGCGTGGCGGGTCAGAGCGTCAATGGCGGCCAGATCGTCCAGGGCGCGCAGCGTGACCACACCCTCCGGGTCGGGGGGCGGCTCGTCGGGGGCCGGCGCGTCCGGGTCGGGCACCTCCGGCGCGATCTCCACAGCGGCCAGCACGTGCTCGGTGAGGGTCAGCAGCGCTTCGAGGCGGGGATCGCCATCGGCCAGGTTGTCTACAATCAGCAGGGTATGCTCGTCCAACTGAGCGGCCAGCCACGCCCAGCGGCGAGCCGGCTCTGGCTCGGTGAGCACGTGAGGCAGGTTGAGGGCCAGAGCGAGCGTCTGGTCGAGGCGATCCGGGTCATCAAGCCACCAGATGCGGCGGAAGCGCTGGCGGGTGCGCTCGTGAACAGCGATGGTCGCCAGCAGCGCGGTCTTGCCCGCGCCCGCCTCGCCGCGCACCTGCACCGGGCTGCCGGAGAGCAGCGGGCGCAGCACGCGCGCGACCTCGTTGGCGCGCCCTTCAAAGATGCGCGGGCGCGGCGGCGGCTTGAGCCGGGCGCGCGCTGCCTCGATCACCGCCGGGACGGGGCGCGGGTACCAGCGCGCCGGCAGCGGCGGCAGCGGCGCTTCGGGGCGCGGCTCTGGTCTGTCCAGGCGGAAGGGGGCCGTGTCCAGTCGTTCCTGGCCCTGCTCGATGGGGATCTTGAGCAGCGTCTCGGTGAGGGCGAGGAATTCGTCGGCGCGAAAGCCGGGCAGCGCCGGCGCGAATTCGGGCAGGATCAGCGGGGGGCGCGCGTTTGCGGTCATGCCCTGGAATTGTAATTGTGCGGTAAGGGTTACGCAAACGGGGGGCGCGATCGCGCGATCGGGCGTGAGAGTATCTACGCTCTCTCCGCAATGTCAATGCCAATGGGTCCACCTCGTGAGCCGGGAATGTGATCTTGAGAGCGGCGGCAGAACGCGCTAAAATTAGAATACGTGTTCGGCCTGCAGCCTGGGAGACAGAGCAGAATGGACTATCTAGACCGAATTCTTCTCGGCGACTGTCTCGATGTATTGCGGGCAATTCCTCCTCAGTCGGTAGACCTGATATTCACCTCACCACCCTATGCCGACCAGCGTGAGACTGTGTACGGCGGCGTCCACCCGGATCGCTATGTAGAGTGGTTCATGCCCAGAGCAGAGCAGTTCTATCGCGTGCTGAAGCCAACGGGTTCCTTTGTCCTCAACATCAAGGAGCGGGTCGTCAATGGCGAGCGCCACACCTATGTCTTGGAGCTAATCCTGGAAATGAGGAAACGCGGTTGGCTCTGGACCGAGGAGTATATGTGGCACAAGAAGAACTCTCATCCCGGCAAATGGCCCAATCGGTTCCGTGACAACTGGGAGCGGCTGCTGCACTTCACGAAAAAGAAGAAGTTCAATATGTACCAGAACACGGTCATGGTTCCCGTGGGTGAATGGTCTAGAGAGCGCCTGAAGAACCTTAGTGAAACCGATAAGCGCCGTGATAACTCAAGGGTAGGCAGCGGCTTTGGCAAGAACGTGTCCAACTGGATCGGGCGCGAATGGGTTTATCCCAACAACGTGCTACACATGGCAACCGAATGCTACAACCGGGGCCATGCTGCGACTTTTCCGGTGGCGCTTCCAGAGTGGTTCATCAGGCTGTTCACGTTGCCGGGCGATGTCGTGCTGGACCCATTCAATGGCGCAGGCACCACATGCGTGGCAGCCAAACAGCTTGGCCGGCACTACATCGGCATTGACATCATGGAAGAGTTTGTTACGCTGGCCGAGGAACGTCTGGCTAACACGGCCCCACTTGCCAACCATCGAGAGAGAAGAGCGCCATGAACCCATTCGATTTTGATGAGGTATGCCAGCACGTCAACAGGACCATAGTCGAGTTCCATGAAAAGCGGTTGAGAAAACTATCGGAGCTTACTTTGCGCGAGC
>JBBIHG010000109.1:0-10013 GCA_037447125.1 Chloroflexota bacterium
TCATGTGGGGGTTTCGTCCTTCCGGGTCAGCGGGATGCCGTCCAGATAGCGGCTGTCGCCGTCCGCGTAATGCTCTTCTTTCCAGATGGGGGCGCGCTGCTTGAGCGCGTCAATGGCATAGCGCGAGGCGGCGTAGGCGGCGTCTCGGTGCCCGGCGCGCACGACGATCAACACACTCGGCTCGCCCAGCCCCAGGTGCCCGATCCGGTGCTGGATGCGGCAGCGCCGCGCGCCGAACTTAGCCAGCGCTTCTTGTTCTATCTCGGCCAGCACCTTCTCGGCCAGGGCCACATGCGCCTCGTAGGTCATGGACTGCACCGGACGCCCGTCGTTGTAATCGCGCACCGTCCCGTAGAAGACGACCAGCGCACCGCTGGACACGTCCTCAGTCTCGCGCAGCAGCGGCTCCAGGACCAGCGGCTCGGTCACGATCCAGCGTCCCATCGCTCAGCCTCCACTCACCGGCGGTAGCAGGGCGACCTCGTCGCCATCGCGCAGGGGGTGATCCGGCCCGACGAGCGTATCGCCGACGGCGCAGGCGACCGTCGCCAAGCGCTCGGCCAGCGCCGGGTAACGCGCCGCCAGCGCCGCGAGCAGCGCGCTGACGGTCGGCGCGTCGTCGGGCAGCTCGACCGTCTGCTGCCTGGCGCCCACGTCCTGCTTCAGCCCGCCGTAGAAAGTCACCTGCACACGCATCGCTCGCTCCCGGCCCCTACCCGCCGATGTGAAACATCTCGACCTTGTCGCCGGATGAGTTCACCGACGCGCGAATCTCCGAGTAGCGATCCGTCCTGGCCTGCCAGACGCCACTCACCAGCACGGCAAGTTCATCGTCCGTCGCGCCAGCGCGCAGCGGCCCGCGCACGTCGGTGCCCTGCGTCCCAAACAGACAGGTGTAAAGCTGGCCCTCCGGCGACAGGCGTAGCCGCGTGCAGCTTCCGCAGAAGGGCTGCGTCACCGAGGCGATGACCCCGATCTCGCCGCTGCCGTCGCGGAAGCGGAAGCGGTTGGCGACCTCGCCGGGGTAATTGCTGGGGATCGGCTCCAGCGGCAGGGTGGCATCAATGCGGGCGACGATCTCGGCGGCGGGCACCACATCCTCACGCCGCCAGCCGTTGAGGTTGCCCACGTCCATATATTCGATGAAGCGGGCGATGTAGCCGCGCTCGCGGCAGAAGCGGACCAGGTCCACGAGGGTATGGTCGTTGACACCGCGCTGCACGACGGCGTTGATCTTGATCGGGGTCAGGCCGGCGCGCCGGGCGGCAGCGATCCCCTCCAGCACCGGGACAACGCCCGCCTTGCCGCCGTTCATGCGCCGGAAGATGGCATCGTCCAGGCTGTCCAGGCTGACGGTGACGCGCTTCAGCCCGGCGTCGCGTAGCGCCTCCGCGTGCTGCCCCAGCAGGTAGCCGTTGGTGGTCATGGTCAGGTCGTCCAGCCCGTCGAGCGCGGCAAGCTGGGCGACCAGCCGCTCGATCTGGTGGCGGACGAGCGGCTCGCCCCCCGTCAGGCGAATCTTGCGCGCGCCCAGCCCGATCAAGACGCGGGCGACGCGGGCGATTTCCTCGAAGGTGAGCAGGTCGCTCTTGGGCAGGAAGCGGTAGCGCTCGCCGAAGACCTCTTCGGGCATGCAGTAGGCGCAGCGAAAGTTGCAGCGATCGGTGACCGAGATGCGCAGATCGCGGAAGGGCCTGCCCAGGCGGTCCTGGACGATGGGGGAGGTGTCTGCTTCAGTCACGTGCACAATTCCGGCCAATTTCAAAGACGATTGTCAAGATTATACATCACCCGGCCCGATTCTCCAGGCGCGCCGCCGCCGCATCTGGTCTACCTGGCGCTGCATGAAGGATCGCACGCGCTCAACTGCTGTCTCCTCGCCTTCGATGACCAGGCAGTCGCGCGGCACGGCGACGAGGCCCAGCCTGTCCGGCTCCAGCGCCTCGATGGTCGCCGTCCAGCCGTCCCCGGCGACAGACAGGGCTTCGGTCGGCGCGCCGCCGGCCTGGGTCAGGTAGTCCATCACCCGGAAGCGGGGCAGCAGGCGCAGCTCGATGGTCACGCGCATGGGATGTCCCTTGGCCCGGTATGTCCGGGCGCGCCGCGATCATACCAGGGATGGTGGGAGCAGTCCAGGTGCGTGAGCGGCAGGGTGCGTGCAAAGGTTGTCAGCGACTCGCTGGACGCGGGGTATTGACCTCACCCCCAGCCTCGCTACGCTCGGCTTGCCCCCTCTCCATTCGAATGGAGAGGGGGCAGCGAGGCGCGTCCGCGCCGGGCTGGGGTGAGGTAAACCGGGACGCGGCAAACTGCCTGACAGGTCTTGCACACCTCCGCATTGCGCCTCATTTGACGCGCCGCCCGCCCGCCTGTACACTCTGCGGCGGACAACACACGGAAGAAACCGCCATGCGCAAGCCCCATGTCCTGATGCTCACCCCATACCTGCCCTACCCACCTAACAGCGGCGGGCGCAGCCGTACTTACAACCTGGTGAGGCATCTGCACGACGACTACCGCCTCACCCTGGTCTGCTTTGGCCGCCCGGAGGAGCAGGCGTTCGACCTGACTCCGCTGCGCGAGCTATGTGACGAGCTGATCGTCGTGGACCGCGCGCCCAGCCCTGGGGCGCTCCAGGCGGCATGGCTCAGCGTCACGTCGCCCAGGCCAGTCACCATGCGCCTCTACCACACGCCGGAGATGGCCCGGACGGTCGCTCGCGTGCTGGCCGAGAAGCCGGTCGCCCTGGTCCATGTCGAGTCGTTCTACATGTTGCCCAACCTGCCCGCCCGCCTCGACGCGCCCGTGCTGCTCTCTGAGCCGGCCATTGAGTACGTCGCCTGGGGACGGCACGCCCGCGTGGCCAAGCCCTGGTTCACACGGCCCGGCATCTGGCTGGAGGCGCAGAAGATGCGCCTGTGGGAGCCGCGCGCCTGGGCCGACGCGACCGTCGTCGGGGTGATGTCGCACGTGGATCGGGCGCTCGTCAAGCGGGCGACGCCTGGCGTGCGCACCGTCCAGACGCCCAACGGCGTGGATGTGGACTACTTCCAGCCGGACGAGTCCGTCCCACGCGATGCCAGCACCGCCGTCTACATGGGCGATTACAAGTACTTCCCCAACACCGACGCCGTGCTCTACTTCGCTGAGGAGATTCTGCCGCGGGTGCTGCAGCGCCATCCCGACTTCCGGCTGGTGCTGCTGGGCAAGGACGCCCCGCCAGAGCTGCTGGCCCTGCACGACGACCCGGCCATCCCGCTGACGGTCGCCGGGCTGGTGCCGGACACGCGCCCCTACCTGCAGGGCAGCGCCGTCTTCGTCTGCCCGCTGCGCAGTGGCAGTGGGACGCGCTTCAAGCTGCTCGAAGCGTTGGCCTGCGGCTGCCCGGTCGTCAGCACGACGGTGGGCGCGGAGGGATTGGACGCGGTTGACGGCGAGCACATGCTGCTGCGCGACACGCCGCAGCACTTCGCCGACGCGGTGGTCGCCTTGCTGGAAGACCCGGCGCTTGGCGCGGCGCTGGGGCGGCAGGGGCGCGAGTGGGTGCTCGGCCAGCACGCCTGGGCGCACAGCGCGGCCCTGCTGCGCGACGCCTACGACAAGCTGATCGGCCACGAAGACCCGACCCCGGCCATGACCGCCCGCCAACGCCAGCAGCTTGCTGCGCGGGTCCGCGAGGGACTCGACTCAGAGGAGGGCGATCCCCAGTCGCGTTAGCCCTCTATGCTCTGTGTTTGCTCTATAATGGACTATAGAGCGTTGGGATGGATGAGGACTCCCCCATGAGCGCGTCGTTCCAAGAAGTGTACCGGCTGTCGTTGCAGCTCTCAGAGGAAGACAGACAGCGGCTGGCTGACTACCTGGTGAATCCCCCACCGTCGCTAGACTCCCAGCAAATCGTCGCTGTCCTCACGGCTCGTGCGAACACCCTGCGCGCGATGGGGGTCGAGCGCATCGGCGTTTTCGGCTCGCACGTTCGCGGCGAAGCTGGCCCGGCCAGTGATATAGATATCTTGGTCAAGCTCGCTCAACCTTCTTTCCGGGACTTCATGCGCCTGAAGTTCTATCTGGAAGAACTGCTGGCGCGTCCAGTGGACTTGGTGCTGGAGGAGTCGCTGCGCGAGGAACTGCGCCCAACTGTCCTCAGCGAGGTTATCTATGCCGAGGGAATATAGGCTGTACCTCGCCGATATTGCTGCAAATGCGCAGTTCATCGAGGACAACACACGAGGACATACCTACAATTCGTTCGTTGAGGATGAAGTATGCCTGCGAGCCGTGTTACAGGGTCTGATAGTGATTGGAGAAGCGGTCAAGCACATTCCTGACGAAGTGCGGCGGCAAGCGCCGGACATTCCCTGGCGTGAGATCGCCGGGGCGCGCGACATAATCGTTCACGGCTATTTCGCGCTCAATCTACCGATCATCTGGGACATTGTGCGTGAGGAGATTCCCAGCCTTCGCCAGAATGTCGAGAGATTGCTGAACGAACTCACGAAACCCTGATCGAGACGCAGTCTACACAACCCTCACCGCCGCGCGCCGCGCACGATGGCCCGCCGCAGCTTCTCGTACTCGACGTGACTGTGCGTGGAGACGCCGAAGGCGCGCGTCCGCCAGCCAAGCCCCGCCATCAGCCCCACGACCATGAAGATGGGCGGCAGCCCCCGCTCGACCACGATCAACTGGCCGAAGTGCTCGCGGTCGCGGCGCCGCGCCTGGCCGCGTCGGATCAGCGTGTGCTCGGCGACGCGGGCAATGTCCGCCCACGGAATCCACACACTGCGCCCAAGCAGCGGCTGAAGCCACACACCGCGCTCGTAGACGGTGACACATGGGTGCAGCACGGCGAGCTGCAGCAAGGGGACGACGAGCGCGGCCAGGAAGGGGACGCTGAGCACCAGCAGCGGCAGCCCGTAGCCGAAGCCCAGCGCCAGCAGTCCGGCGATCCCCGCCAGCGCGCTGGCAATGCCCAGCCCCACCAGCGCCGCCGTGATCCGGCGCAGCGCCGGGCGCGGATGCGGGTGATCGGAGAGCAGCGCGCCGCGCGCGGGGTCGTCAGGCCGGGAAGCCAACACGCTCATAATCGGTCTCTGTGGTGGCGAATTTGATGGATTTGGGTTAACGCGGCCCCAGGAATCTGTCCCCATTGTAATGAATGAGATGGTCTGGTATCTCTGCGATCCAAACCTCAGTCTCCCATGCAATGTCGTGCAAATGCTTACGAAATGTCTTGAAATCGGGAAACGCTGTCACATACACTTTTCCAAGTTGACAGCCCGCGAGCATCTGCTCAAGCTGAAGGAGGCGAGTATTGGAGATCGGGCCGTGAGAGGTGACAACCTCAATCAGGTACAACCACTTTCGGTTCCCGTCATAGAGCATCACATCTGGCAGCTTATCGTGCTCAGTAATGGTGATACCCAACGCCGAGAGACGTGCCTGATCTAGGAAGAGACTCTTCTTGGCGGTATCCCCCAGGTAAAGCAGATGCGACCCCGGCGCAAACCGAGGGGCGAATTCTTCGAGCACCGCCACCTGAACTCTGTTGTGCGCTCCCGGTGACAGGTGGCGCGTCATGCCATCCGGCAGTTTCACTGGTATGAGGTGTGCATCTCGCTTGCGGCGCAGTACTGTGATGAGGTTCGCCTGCTGATTTCTGAATAACTCAAGCCGGCTCTCCCAATCTGGGGTTCCGAAGCTGCATACAACTTCCAGGGCTGCCTCGGTCAGAATATAGCTGGCTTTGGGGCTGTTTGTTTTACGATCAGGCTGATCAGCGTTGTAGTCAACCACACCCCACTCTATAAACTGGTGCAGGACCTGCCTTCGAATAGTCTCTCGTGTGTTGGCTGCATAAGAACGGCCATAGTTCTCTTGGATGAACGCCATAATCCCTTTGGTCACGGTCATTGATCGACGTTCGGCTCTACCCCAGGGGTCAGCCGGCTTCACTCCACAGAGCGCCAGCAGTACGAGGGCAGACATCTCATTCTGCTGCCTTGCGGGTAATCCCAAAGCATTCAAGATTTCCTGAGCTTCTTCAATCTTCTTCATGCGCTTTGCCCTTTAATGCGGGTTCAAAGAGCGCGGAGCAGACCACCTCATCAACCTTCCTCTCAGCAACGCTTGAGCCAGCGATTCTGTGTCCGATTTCGATGATGGCAGATAGGTCGGGCAGCGGAATCATCCGAAGCTCAGTGGCACTGACCTGAGTGTTGCCGTTGAGAACCCGGAAATAGGTGTCAAATAACTCGCTATTGTAGAGTGCGGCCAATCCCCAGGCTTCTTCTCTTGATAGATCGCCACCGGGACGATGAATGTAGTTCAGATGGTTCTCGATTCCCAAGAGGGAGCTGCGAATAGCGTCCTGTGTGACAACAGCCGCTGTCAACCGGCGATTCTCCTCTTTGGCACTCATGCGCCTGAGGAGCACATACGTCTTGTTAGGAACCAGAAGAGGCAGGGTTTGCCTGTCCACCTGAATGTACTGAGGCTTTTTCAAGAGACGGGCAGGCCATGTCATTCGCATTGGCCTCACACTCTGCATCCAGATCAACGGAGCGTGGGTTGTTTGAATACAGCCCTGATCTGAGAGGAAAGCGAGAGCGCGAAACGGGACTACCGGCCCCGTTGATATTTCCAGGCCGTAGGCATTCAGCGATCCCGACCAGGACTCGAAGATTTCTATGACCTCGATCTGAGAAGGTGTAGTAGGAATCTTAAGGGCCTTATGCTGACTGGTCATATCTAGGATCACGTTCAGACTCATCCGAGCAGGTTTTGCTGAGAGAAGATCACCATTCCCATTGCTGGATGAGATGTCAATAGTTCGCTTCTGGCTATGTAACGCCCAATCTTCTTGTTTCCGCGCCCCAATGATGATGTTCTCCTGAAGTATCTTGTCCCTTCTGAACGATTCCTTGCGGGAATCGAATAGGTGAATAGTTTCTGGACGCACTTTGGAAAAGAAATAGTCTCTGAAGCGTTTGAAGTACAGCCCAGAGGCAAAACTTCGGGGAGTGATAAAGATAAGCTGCCCACCAGGTGCCAGAAGCGAGGCTGCTATGGCCATGAAGATCGCGTAGATGTTGGGCTGCCCGTACACAATAGCCGCTGCTGCTTTTGCTCTGGGGTCCGTCTTCGGCAATTTGAAGTAAGGGGGGTTGGAGATTGCCAGATCGAAATACATCGGGGGTACAGAACTCGGCAGCATCGGAGTAGAGGGAAAGAGGTATTCCCCATACTTCAGCACGAAATCCTCATTGCTTACAACCACAGATGTTGAAATCCCGGACGCCTCTAAATGTTCCTGCAATAGACCAAGAACCCTTCGGAGGGCGATGATGAGCGTAGAGTCTTGTTCGTAGGCATGAATGGTGATCTGGTGAGGCTTTTGCGGCAGGGAGGCCAGTCGCTCACAGACGGCACAGGTCAAGATACCTGTCCCTGCGCCGGGGTCAAGAATCTTAACAGCGGTCTGGTTGCTCTCAACCAGGCGGGCCATGAATTGCGCCACTTCGATAGGTGTGAAGAACTGACCGTGCTTTTTGCGGTGGCCTTCTGCCTGTACAGATGAATACCATTGCCCCACACGATCCGAATAGGCAGTCGGGGTCTCACCGTCAAGCGGGGAAGGGATTTGATCACACATGCTCTAACTCCATCGGCTACTCCGCATGGCTGGCGGCCCTGGACGGCGCGTCTTTGGGCGGCTCGGCGCCTTCGGCCTGAACAGAGGCCGCGGTGCCGCCGGGAGCGGAAGCGCGATCCCCGCGCGCCTTCTTGAGCACCAGCGCATCGCCCTGCGCGGTGATGCGCACCGTGTCGCCGGGCTGGAAGCGCTCCTCCAGGATGGCGTTGCTCAGCGGGCGGGTCAGCAGGCGCTGAATGGCGCGCCGCAGCGGGCGCGCACCGTAGGCGGGGTCGTATCCCTCGCGCAGCAGCAGCGCCCGCGCGCCCTGATCCAGCGTCAGTTTGAGCCGCTGGTCGGTCAGGCGGGCGGTCACTTCCTCGAATTGCAGGTCGAGGATGGCGTCGAGCGTCTGCGGCGAAAGCGGCTTGAAAACGACCACCTCATCCAGCCGGTTGAGGAACTCTGGGCGGAAGTGCTTCTTGAGGTGGAAGTCGTAGTCGGGAAGCTGATCCGGCTGGGCGGTGAAGCCCAGTCCCTTGCCCACGTCGCCGGTGCCGATGTTGCTGGTCATGATCCAGACGGCATGACGCCCGTCCATGGTGGCACCCTGCGCGTCGGTCAGGCGGCCCTCGTCGAACACCTGCAGGAAGATGTCGAACACTTCTGGCGCGGCCTTCTCCACCTCGTCGAGCAGCACGACGCTGTAGGGGCGGCGGCGCAGGGCCTCGGTGAGCTGCCCGCCCTGCTCCATGCCCTTGTAGCCGGGCGGCGCGCCGATCAGCCGGGCGACGGTGTGCTCGTCGTGGAACTCGGACATATCCAGGCGGATGATGGCGTCTTCGTCATTGAACAGGAAAGCGGCCAGGGCCTTGGCCAGCTCCGTCTTGCCGACGCCGCTCGGCCCCAGGAACAGGAAGACGCCGATGGGCCGCCGGGGATCGCCCAGGCCGGCGCGGTTGGTCTTGATCGAGTCGGACACGATCTGAATGGCGTGCTCCTGGCCGACGACGCGGCGAGCCAGGGCCTCGGCCATCTGGGCGAAGCGCTGGCGCTCGTTGGCCGTCAGCTCGCTGACGGGGATGCCCGTCCACTCGCTGAGCACCTGGGTGATCATCTCCGCGGTGACTTCGAGCGGCGGCGCGCCTTCGTCTTCGGCGCCGTCCGGCGCGTTGGTCTGGATGACCAGGCGCGCGCACGCCTCGTCGAGCAGGTCGAGCGCCTTGTCTGGCAGGCGGCGGTCGTGGAGGTAGCGATCGGACAGCCGCACGGCGGCCTCGCGCGCTTCGGGCAGGATGGTCACCTTGTGGTGCGTCTCGTAACGCTGGTAGACGTGCTCGACCACGACCAGTGTTTCGGCCACGCCCTGCTCGCGGATGTCAATGGTGCGGAAGCGGCGGTCGAGGGCGGGGTCTTTGGCGATGGCCTTGCGATATTCCTCGAACGTCGTCGCGCCAATGCAGGTGATCTCGCCGCGCGCCAGGGCCGGCTTGAGGATGTTGGCCGCGTCCAGATTGCTGTCAATGGTGTCGCCCGCGCCGACGATGGTGTGAATCTCGTCAATGAACAGGATCACGTCCGGCGCGTTCTTGGCCTCGTCCACGATGCCGACGATGCGCTCCTCGAACTGCCCGCGCAGGCTCGTCCCGGCGACGAGCATCCCGATCTCCAGCCCGATGATGCGCCGGTTGTGCAAAAAGCGGGGCGCGCGCCCGTGCACGATGTCGTAGGCCAGCCCCTCGACCACCGCTGTCTTGCCCACGCCGGAGTCGCCGAGCAGCAGCGGGTTGTTCTTCTTGCTGCGACGCAGGGTGCGGGCGATCATGCGAATCTCGGTTTCGCGGCCCACCGCCGGGCCGATTTTGCCCTGGCGCGCCTGGGCGGTGAGATCGCGCCCATAGCGATCGAGCAGCGGAGTGGGCATGCGCCGCTCGGCGCCAATCTCGTCCTCGGCATCGAGCAGCCCGGAGTCCAGGTCGTCGAACAGGAACTCGTCGAACTCGTTGGCGTCGCCGTCCACGTCGTCCAGCAGCCGCTCGATCCATGCCGAGAGGTCCGCCCCCTGGCGGATCAGCACGCGGGCGGCGATCCCTTCGCCCTCCTGCAGCAGGGCGATCAAAACCTGCTGCTCGGAGACGAAGCGGTCGCCCGCGTCATCGGCCAAATAGACGGCCATGGCCAGCACGCGGTGGACGCGCGGGGTGAGCGGCGGCAACTCGCTCACCGCGTCGTCGCCCGCGCCGATCTCGCGCCGGATCAGGTTGCGGATGGCGCGCGGCTCCAGGCCGGAGTCGGCCAGCAGGCGGGCGGTGACACTGCCCGGCAGGCGCGTCAGGGCGTTGAAGAGATGCTCGGTGCCGATGTAGTTGTGGCGCAGCCG
>JBBIHG010000110.1:0-9728 GCA_037447125.1 Chloroflexota bacterium
CGTCAGTGGGCCGGGCGGGGGTGAGGTCACGTAGGGGTGTATCGCCATACGCCCCTACGGCGCACGGCGGGTTTTGATGCGATTGCCCTGGCGCCAGACGCCAGTCTCGGCTCACACGCGGCAATTCCAGGTATAATGAGGGTAGCGGCCACGCATACTGTCAGATGGGCTGCCGAGGAGTTGTGGCAGATGGCAGGCAAGTCGCTGAACTCCACCTCCGACTGCCGCCGGCGCATCGGAAGGGGCACGCTGCTGGCCGGGGCGCTCATCGTGGCGGTGCTGGCGGGGATGCTTGTCCTCTGGTCGCGCGAGGGCGCGTCCCTCCCGCTCACCCGGACCAGGCTCCCGCCGCCACTGGGCGTTGCTGCGGCGGATCACTCCGGCCCGATCGGCAGCCCGACGCCGGTCACTCCCTGCGCTACGCCCGCTGCCTCACCCACCCGCTATGCCTTCGCCGGGTCGATCAGCACCCGGACCGCCATCGCCTGGCTGTGGGACACGCCCACGCCCATTGTGCCCTATGAGATTGTCAAGCGCGGCCAGCCGCATTTCATTGAGTTCTACGCCTGGTGGTGTTCCTCCTGCGTCGAGATGCTCCCCTTCGTGCGCCAGCTTGAGCAGCAGTACAAGGATCGCGTGGACTTCCATATTCTCAACGTGGATCATGTGGCGAACGACGCCCTCGTCCACAAATACCGGGCCTATGGCGTCCCGCTGACCGTGCTGCTAGACGCCACAGGGCGCGTCGTCAAGACGATCTCCGGGCACCGCGACGAGGCCGCGCTACAGGCTGCCGTGGACTGGCTGCTGGCCCTGCCAGGCTGCCCCACGGTCTCGCCCCCGCCGACAGTCCCCGCTGCCAGCTAGCGCCGACTCTCCCTCAGCGCGGCACCGTGCCGTCTCCATAACCCCCAGTCTGGCATCGTGTGGAACCTTTGAACCCCGGCCAGCGTCTAGAGTCCGGCAGGCAGTCGCAAGGCAGGTGACAGAGTCAGCGTATGGTGCCGGGATCGAATGCCTGCTACGATGTTCCCATGTATTCGCCTGGAGTGGTCTGAAGGAGTAATGCAATGTCTCACAGGAAAGCTCTGATGATGGTAGCGACTCTGGCTGTGTTGGTCGCTGTCCTGGCTGGCGCGCTGAGCTTCCGCGCGCAGCCAGCGAGCGCCGCGCCGCCGCAGCAGGCGGCAGGAACGCCGCGCACGATCACCGTGACCGGCTACGGCTCGGCCTATGGCGCGCCGGATATTGTGATGCTCGGCCTGGGCGTCGAGATCAGCAACGCCGACATCATGGCGGCGATGGATGAGGCCAACGGCCGCATGAACGCGGTCACGGAGGCTCTCAAGGCCGGCGGCGTCGCCGCGGACGACATCCGCACCGATCACTACTCGATCTACCAGGACTACGGCTACAGCCCGGCTCCTATGGGCGAGGCAGGCAGCGCACCGCAGTATCGCGTCTCGGTGGGTGTGACCGTCACCGTCCGCGAGACCGCCAGGGCTGGCGAGTTGTTGGCCGCGGCGGTGCAGGCGGGCGCCAACATGGTGAACTACCTGCAGTTCGACATCGAGGATCGCGCGGCTCTGGAAGGCGAGGCGCGCAACCTGGCCGTGGCCGATGCCCAGTCGCGCGCGGAGCTGCTGGCGGCGGCGCTCGGTCTGAGCGTTGGCGAGCCGCTGACAATCACCGAGGGCGGCAACGTGTACGGCCCTCCGATCGGTCTGGGTGGCAGCGGCGCGGCCTATGCCGAAGCGGCCGCGATCAGCCAGGGTACGCTGCGCGTGGACATGCAGGTGACGATCACCTTCGCCCTGCAGTAGCCTCGCCCGGCGGCCTCGCCAAACCCGTTCGTTCAAGGGGCGGTGCGCCTGATGCGCATCGCCCCTTCTTCTTTTGTGTTATGATGGCGGCAGGCCCCTCGTGCGAGGGGGCTGGGCGCGCGGCCCACAGTCGGCACCCGCCTTCAGGGGCGGACAGGCATTAAAGCTGGTCTGTGGTCTGGGATGGCGCTTCACTGTACCTCGCCCCCGCTCGGCGCTGGCGCAGCGAGGCCGGGGGTGAGGTGAACAAGACGCCATCTTCATGCTTCCCATCTGTATCTTTGTCCCTGAACGCTATCAGCCAGGAGGCTCCCATGCCCTTCACGTCCCTTGATGCACTGCCCAGTCGCGAGATCGTCCCCGGCTTTCACGGCAAGGTTGTGCACACCGACCATCTGACCTTCGCCCACTGGATGATTGACGCCGGCGCCATCCTGAAAGAACACGCCCACCCCCACGAGCAGATCACCTGTGTGCTGGAGGGGCGTCTGGAGATGACCGTTGGCGGGGAGACGCGCGTCCTGGAAGCGGGCATGGTGGCTGCCATCCCTGGCGGCGTGACGCACAGCGGGCAGGCCTTGACCGCCTGCCGCGTGGTGGACGCTTTCTCCCCGGCGCGCGACGATTACCGCTGAGCGCCACCGTGCCTGGGCGCGATTTACGCGGATTCTACGGGCTGCTAATCCGATTCTTGCGTTGCGCTGACGCAATTTTTACACGAGCGAGTCATGATAGGGTCAACTGAGACGGAAACCAGACTGTGGCTTAGTGTAAGCGAGGAGGATTGACCTATGCGTAGCCTGATTCGTTGGAATCCGGGGCGCGAGACATCGCTGACCGATCCGTTCCGCGCCATGGACGAGTTGTTCAGCGAGATGTGGCGTGGCTGGCCGTCGCTCTTCGACAGCGAAACGCGCCGCCCGCTGCTGCGCCCGGCGATGGACGTCGTCGAGAACGACCGCGAGGTCGCCATCCGCATTGACCTGCCTGGCATCAAGCCGGAGGAGGTCAAGGTCGAGATGGAGGACAGCGTGCTCACCGTCAGCGGTGAGGTCGGCGACACCATCGAGAAGGAAGGCGACCGCTACCACTACCGCGAGCGCAGCTATGGCTCATTCCAGCGCAGCCTGCGCCTGCCCGCCACGGTAGACACCGAGAAGGTGGAGGCCTCGTTCGAGAACGGCGTGCTCAACATCGTGCTGCCCAAGCTGCCGCAGGCCCAGCCCAAGCAGATCTCGATCAAGGCGGGCAAGAAATAACGCACGCCCGCGCACACAGCCACAGCCGCCGAGAGACGCCCTCCCGGCGGCTTTTTGTTGGGCGACATCTCACCCAAATCTCACCGCAGAGGCGCAGAGCGCGCAGAGAAAAGCGGAGAATCTTGAGGTTCTTCTCTGTGTCCTCTGCGTCTCTGCGGTTCGCAATTTGCCCTGGGTGCAGCAGTTCTTGTCGCCGGGGCCGATCTGCGCCAAGATCAGGCGCGGACAGGTGCGCACCCCAGGGAGCAATCTTCGTGACCGACGAGATTCTGGTCATCGGCGCTGGTCCGGCAGGGATCGCCAGCGCTTATTTCTTGGAGCGAGCGGGTCTCTCCTACATCGTGCTCGACCGCGCGCCCGTCATCGGCTCCACCTGGGCCAGCCTGTACCCGTCGCTGCGCCTGAACACGACGCGCTTCTATTCGCACCTGCCAGGGCGACGCTTCCCCTGGTGGTTCGGCCTGTTCCCCACCGCCCGCCAGTATCATCGCTACCTGGAGCAGTTCGTCCACGCGCATCGCCTGAACATCCGGCTGGGCATCACCATCGAGCGCGTCATCCGCGAAGGCGACGGCTGGCGCGCCGAAACCAGCGCCGGCCCGTCGTGGCACCCGGCGGTCATCTCGGCGACGGGGCGCTTTAGCTGCCCCTACGCGCCGTCCGTCCCCGGCCACGAGACCTTCAGCGGGGTGCTGCTCCACGCCTGCGACTACCGGGGGTCGGGGCCGTTCGTGGGGCGGCGAGTGATGGTCGTCGGCAACGGGCCGAGCGGTGTGGACATCGCCACTGACCTCGGCCCGCACGCCGCGCGCCCCGTCCTGCTCGCCCAGCGCACCGGCGTCGTGCTGCGCCCGCGCTACCCCCGGGGCATGCCCAAGCACGCCTGGATGCTGATCGCCGAGAGGCTGCCCGTGTCGCTTGGGGACTCACTGCTGCGCTGGGTGGAGGGCGCGCACTTCGACGGGCTGGAGCGCATCGGCATCAAGGTGCCGCGCAGCGAGGCGGAAAGCTCGGCGGCGGGGGCCACGCGCGGCGCGGAGCTGATCCGGGCGGTGCGCGGCGGGCGCGTCGTCTGCGTGACCGGCCCGGCGCACTGCGAGGGGCCGGACGTGGTGCTGGCCGATGGATCGCGCCACCGCGTGGACACTCTGATTCTGGCGACAGGCTACCGCCCGGCGTTGTTCGACTACCTCGACCTGGGCGACGTGCTGACCAACCGCGACGGCTGGCCCCTGCGCGTGGACGAGCCGCCGGATGATGTGACGGCAGGCAAGCGCGAGGTGACCGGCTGGCCGGGGCTGTACCTGGTGGGCACCTACTACCTGGGCAAGGGTGCGCTGTACAACGTCAACGTCGAGGCGGCGGCTGCGGTGAGGGAGATTGGCGGGCGGCTGCGGGGAAGAGCGCAGAGTTCGGAAGTTTTCGAAACTTCCAAAGTCTAGGCCTGGTCACCACGCGCGCCCTGAGCAGGGGACGACTTGCGCGGCGATTCGCGCCGTCTTTGCAGGTTGTACTCGATCTGGTAGAGCACCACCACCAGCGAGACGATCAGCACGGCCAGCGTCAGGTCTGCCTTGGCGCGGGCCGCCATATCCTCCGGGTCAACGGCCAGCAGCACGATGAAGATCAGGCTCAGCCCGTGCAGCACCTTGCCGGTGATCAGGGGCGCTACCGTCTTGCCGACCGGGTACTGTACTAGCGCCAGGGGCACCATCACCCAGTCGTCGGGCAGGATGGTGAAGGCGGCCAGGAAGACCAGCAGCGGCGCCGAGCGCGGGTGTTCTGCGGCGTAGGTACGGATACGCACCAGCAGCGGGCTGTATTCCAGGTTGTGCTGCCCGGCGGCGATGTTGCGGGCGAGCGTGTAGGTGATGATCTTGCCCACGCCAGAGCCTACGCCGGTCACCACACAGATGATCAGCATGTCCATTAAGCTGTGGCTGGCCAGAGCGACGGCGACGACGATGGCCGTGAACGGCACGCTGATCATGATGGCCAGGTTGGCCAGCAGCGCACCGACGAACAGGCCGACCAGCCCATAGCCGGCGGTGGCGTCAATCAGGGTGATGACGCGCTCCTGGACGCCAGCCAGGGTGCCGTTGTGCGACAGACTGTACAGCACGCTCAGCAAGGCTCCGGTGATGAGCGCGTACTTGATCTCCAGCCGCCAACTTCTCAGCCGGTACCCTAACTGCTGGATGCCAGCAACAGACCAGTGCATGGCTCACCCATCCTGGCGCAGGCGCGCCATCACGATGGCCCGAATCTGCTCCTGAATCGCCGTGCGGTCTCCCTCGCCAGAGATGGGGACCCAGCGCGCCGGGTCAGCGGCGATCAGCGCCTGGTAGCCCTCGCGCACCCGGCGGTGAAACTCCAGCGATTCGGCGTCCAGACGGTTCCATTCCGCGCCGTGTTGAGCGGCCTCCTGGCGGCGGCGCAGCCCCTCCTCGGCGGAGATGTCGAGGTAGAGGGTCAGGTCGGGGCGCAGGCCGCCGGTGGCGAAATCGAGGATGGTGCGCAGCGTGGGCAGGTCGAGGCCGCGCCCATAGCCCTGGTAGGCCAGGGTGCTGTCGGCGTAGCGGTCGCAGACGACGATCTGCCCGGCTTGCAGGCGCGGGCGAATCTCCTGGGCGACGAGCTGGGCGCGCGACGCGGCGTAGAGCAGAATCTCGGTGTGGGGGTGCATTTGCACGTTGGCGATGTCGTGCAGCACGGCGCGAATCTGGTCGCCGATCAGCGTGCCGCCCGGCTCGCGCGTGTCGTAGACGGGGCAGCCCTGCGCGCGCAGGTAGGGCACCAGCAGCCGGAACTGCGTCGTCTTGCCGCTGCCGTCTGGCCCCTCAAAGGTGATGAACACGCCCCTTCCCTCCGGCTACTGCACAGCCACATCGAGCGTCATGCGCCGCGCCCGCTCGAACGACACGCCGAGCAGCTTATCCTGCACCCAGACCGTCACATCGCCGCTGGCGTTGCCGGGCTGCAGGGCGGTCAGCGTCAGCATGACCGTCAGCTTCTCTCCGGCGAAGATGCGCCGCTCCAGCGCGTACTCGTCCCACGCGCCCAGCAACGGGTAGCTGCGCGCGCGCGTGCTGCGAAAGGCCGGGTCCATCGCCTCGACGCGCACCGCGTCGCCCAGCGCCCTGTCCAGCCCGATTGCCGTGATGCGCACTGCCTCCAGCGACACGTTCTCGATGGTCAGGGTCACGGTGACGGTTTCGCCGGCGCTGGCGGTGACGCGGGCCGGATCGAGCGTCGCGCGGATCTCGTTTGGCTCGGCGGCCAACGAGCGCAGCCCGGCGGCCACGCCCACACAGCACAGTGTCAGAACCCCCAGCACGCCCAGCAGCAGAATCAGACGCCCCAAGACGGCACTGTCCTTTCCTGTGGGGTGCGTGCAAAGTTTGCCTGGTGGTCTGCCACGGCGTGGCTGACCTCACCACCAGCCTCGCTGCGCTCGGCTTGTCCCCTCTCCGCTGCGGAGAGGGGGCGGCGAGGCGCGTCAGCGCCGAGCGGGGGTGAGGTTAACGCCCCCACGCCAGGCGATGCGGTGATGCCCTTTGCACGCACCCTTCCCTGTGGCACACACGAAACTCGCCGGTCGTAAGTCGAGACCGGCGAGCGACCGCATGTGTCATTGTAGCGGGTGGGCGCGAGATGCGCCAGCGCATCCCAGATTCGGGGCAAGACCTTCGAACCGCGGAGGCGCTTCGCCCCAAGCCCCGAATGCGCCTGCTACGGCCCTGCCACTGGCAGCGTCTCAATGGCCACGTTGGGCCGCACGACCGTCTGCGCCAGCCAGCCCGTGTGCCGCGCGTTCTCGACGCGCACCCAGTCGCCTGCCTCGGTGCGTCCCGTCACCGCCAGCACCTGCCCGTTGACCAGCACGTCCAGGACCTGCGCCTCAGTGCCAGGGAGCGCGCGCAGGTTGACGGCATCGGCTCCCGTGGTGTAGACGGTCACCAGGGGCACAGGCGGGTACCAGACGTCCAGCAGCGCCCGGTTGTTCACGACGGGCACAACTGCTGGTGGCTGGTCAGTGCAGTCCACTGGTGCGGAGTCCGGGCCTGTCCGGCGATCGGCCAGGCATACCTGGCTGATCAATCCCCCCTCGCCCGCGATGCGCAGAGGCAGCCGCGCTTCGATCACCGCGCCAACGGCCAGCGCGCCGTCCAGGACGGGCGCGGCGTCCACAGCGGGGCCGCTGGCCAGCACCTGTTGAGCGTCGAACCTCACGATCACATCGGTGGCCCCGTCATAGGTGTTCTCAATGCCCACGGTCAGCCGCGTCACGTCGCCAGGCGTTTCGGCGGTCTCCACCCGCAGGTAGAGGTAGCTGTTGTCGCGGAAGGCGTGGGCGCGGACGATGTCGTAGCGGGCCAGCGGCGCATCCAGCGGGTCCTCAATAACGATTGCCCCCTCCGGCCAGTCCTCCATCTGCCCATCAACAGCCACCCTGGTGTAGCCATCTGGCAGGTCGGGCCAGTCTTCTTCGGGGAAGTCCAGCAGCCAGGCGACGAGGCGCTCGGTGAGCAGGCGGTTGCCCCAGTACAGGGGTGTTCCCGTGCGCGCGTTGACGGCCAGGCCGAAGTCGTTCTGCACGACTTCCGAGTCACCGAGCACCACCACCTTGGCCCCCAGCCTGGTATTCTCGCCGAGCGCGCCGATCAGCAACCGGCCCACGCGATCCTGGCCCCAGTTGACCTCCAGCGGCGCAGGCTCAGGACCCTGGTCAAACACCTTGGTATCCGTCTCGCCATAGCCAGAGGTCGTGTAGAGCAGTGGCATGGCCGTGCTGCCGATGCCCCGCGCGTCCACAGTCACCGTCCGCGCGCCCCAGACCAGGACGGGCAGGCCGTAGGCTGCCAGCGGCTCCAACACCGGGTGCTGGGCGAAGTCCTCCGGCAAGACGAACGAATACGCGGTGAGCTGGCTGGTGATCGAGGCGTGAGTGAACCACGGCGCGACGACGAACGTGTCTTCCAGGCCGATGCCAAACGATCGTTCGAGCAGCCTGGACAGGCCGCTGTTGGCCTTGTCGGGATTGGCGACGGGCGACCCATCCGGGCGGGCGCTCGTCAGGCCGCCGGGATCAATCGCCAGCAGGAGATTGCTCCCCCGCGCCATCTGCACCCACAGCCGCGCCAGTTGGTCACCAGGCAGCGCGCGCAGCGGGCGCACCAGGACAATGACAGCGGTCTCGCGCGGGAGGGGGCCGGCCAGACTCAACCAGCGGGTGCGCGCGCCGGCGGACTTGAAGATCTCCTCCAGCCGGGTGATGCCATCAGGACCGGAGTCCAGGATCGAGGATGTATCCATCGGCCGGTCTTCAATGAAGACGACCAGCGGCGGCTGAGTCTCCTGGGCGTGCGCCGGCATTCCGGCGACGACCAGGAGGAGCACAGCCAGGATCGGCGGCGCGTGCTGCCTGAGCATCCAGCTTCTCACCGGGCCAGCCTCTCACATCACTGCGCTGGCGTGGCGGTCGGCTCGGGCAGCGGCGTGGGAGATGGGGTGATGGTCGGCGTGGCCGTCGGCCCCGGCTCCGGGAAGGCAATTGCACCGGCCAGGGACTCGGCATCCAGCAGCCAGGCCACCACATTCAGCGCGAAATTGACGTTGCCAGGGTAAAGGAACGCTCCACTGTAGGGCGGAGATGTCTGGAAGCCTCCCCCGTTGGTGACGAAATCACGGTCGCCAATGAGGACAATGCGCGTCCCGGTGGCAATGTTCTCCATCGCCGCCACCAGAGCGAGCATGCCCCGCGTGGTGTCGGTCCCGATGTTGTACTCCGCATAGGCGTACTGCTGGTATGTTGCGACGTCCGCCTCGCCGTAGAAGTCGCTGGTGGTGTAGACCACCGGCGTCACCTGCGACTGGCGGGGCGCCGCGTCAATTTCCAGGGATCGCGCGCCGAAGAAAGCCAGCTCGCCCTCGAAGCCAGCGGCGATGGGATGGAACGTGTTGATGGTCCCCGCGCGGAAATGGGTGATCAGCGCGGGCATCTCCACGGGCGGCAGCGGCGTGGGCGTAGGCTGATCCCGCTCGACTTTTGCCGGGGGCGGGATCACCGGGCGCAGTTCTCCCTCAGCGGCCACCAAGTCATCGCGCCCGCGCAGGCCCATATCGGCCCACATGAGCTGGAACAGCCCTTTGGTCGCCGGCAGCGCCTTGTTGGGCGGCGGATCGGCGATCAGCAGCAGCTTCCCGCCGTTCTGCAGATAGGCCCACAGCCAGGCGACCTGCTCCGGCGACAGATCGGTCGTGGGACCGGCGATGACGAGCAGATCGGCGTCTGCCGGGATGCCGGTACGCCATTCCAGGGTGAAGAGGTCCGCGCCGAGCAGATCGACCAGCCCGGCCAGGCGCGACAGCCCCGCCGCGGAACGGTCAAAGCGGCTGGCCTCGCCCAGCGACTCTGAGAAGTAGATCTTGTGGCCGCTGAGGCTTGTCGCATCCTGGAGCAGCTTGTCGGCACTGACTCTGGAGACGGGGCTGAAGCTGGCAGCGGCCAGCAGCACGACCAGCAACAGCACAACAGTTGCCGCCAAAGGCGTTCTCCTGCGCATGAGCGTTTCCCTCTCGTCTATGGCGCACCCTGTGGACTCGCACCGGACGGTCGCAACTCTATCCGACACACCCAGTATAG
>JBBIHG010000111.1:0-7139 GCA_037447125.1 Chloroflexota bacterium
CTAGCCGGTGATCAGGTTGGCCGGCAGGTGAGGCGTGTAGTTGATCCCCCGCAGAATCCACAGCCCGTCCTGCCAGGTGAAGTAGTGCATGGCCGTGTTGTGCATCCAGATGTCCAGCGAATGGCACTTGAGCAGCATACGGGCTATGGTGCCCGCCGTGCCACCGTGACAGACCACGACTTTGGTCTGCACCGCCTCGGGGTTCTCGATCAGGCGGTTCAGCACCCGCCGCGTCTGCTCGGCGAAACGCTGGTAGTAGTTGTCAGCGGGCATGATGTAGTAGTGAGGGCCGCTGTCCGCCGGGTGGACCAGGCGAGGCAGCTTCATGTACAGGTCGTGGGTGGTCTCGCGCAGGTCATCGTCCACTTTGACCGGCGCGTGAATGTAGCGGTTGAGGATCGAGGTCGTCTCGCGCGCGCGGCGCAACGGACTGCACACAATGGCCGTGACCCCCGCCTCGTTGGCGGCCAGCCACTGGCCGAGCAGCTCCACCTGGCGCTTGCCCAGATCGGTCAGGTACAGGTCGTCTTCCTCGTCGCCGCGATGCTCGGCCTGTCCGTGCCGCACCAGAATCAACCGCATTCGCCACCTCGCCTCGTCTGACGCCTGTCACGCAGGCCTGGCAGCTATGGCCTGGCCCCCTGCCGCACCGGATTATACGAACCGGTCGCGGATTGGTCAATGAGAGGCGACGGCGGGGTATACTGGGACGCACCGCCCGTCAGGAGAAGCCAGCAAGATCATGCCCGAACGAACATCCCACGCCGGCCCGCGCCGCCACACCCGGATCGCCCTGCGGATCGTGCTGGCCGGCTGCGCGGCCATGCTGCTCTTTGGCCTGCTGAGCGCCCCGGCCCTCGATCTGGCGACGGTGCGCGACTTCGACGCCGAGAGCGCCGCCTGGTTCCACACGCACGCTGACCCTGCCATCCAGGACGTGTTCGGCGTGATCACCGCTTTCGGCTCGCCGGTGTTGTGGGTGTTGGGTTTTGGACTGGGCGCGATTCTCATCGCCCGGCGCGACTGGCCGCTGCTGGCCGGCTGGGCGCTGGCCATGGCTGCCGGCCATCTGTGGAATATGGGCCTCAAGGAGTGGATCGCCGCACCGCGCCCCGCCTTCGACGGCTGGACTAACCCTGAAGGCGGCTACGGCTATCCCAGCGGCCACACCATGCAGGCAACCATCGCCTACGGGATGCTCGCTTATCTGATCTGGCACCGTATTAGCGCGCCACGCGGGCGCGCCTTGCTCGTCGCGGGTGTGGCGGCGATCATCGCCCTGATCGGCCTCAGCCGCCTGGTGCTGGTGGTCCACTTCCCCTCGCAGGTGATCGGCGCGCTGCTGGCGGGTGGGCTGTGGCTGCTGACCAGCGTCGCCTTCACCGCGGGTCTGTGCGGGCGCGATCAGGTATACTCGGAGCAGAGGCAGCGCGAGCAGCAGGAGGAAACCTCATGAAGAAGATCGCCGTGCTCACCAGCGGCGGTGACGCCCCCGGCATGAACGCCGCCATTCGCGCCGTCGTGCGCACCGGCATTGAGCGTGGCTGGGAAGTCTGCGGCGTAGAACACGGTTACCGCGGGCTGGTCGGCGGTGACTTCATCCCCCTCGACCGGCGCGATGTCGGTGGCATCATCCAGCTTGGCGGCACAATCCTGGGCAGCGCGCGCTGCCCGGAGTTCATGACCGAGCAGGGGCGCCGCAAGGCCCTCCACGAGCTGAACCGCGCCGCGCTCGACGGGCTGATCGTCATCGGCGGCAACGGCTCGCAGACCGGCGCGCACGCCCTCTTCCAGTTGGGCTTCCCCGTGGTCGGCGTGGCCTCGACCATTGACAACGACCTGGTCGGATCGGACATCACCATTGGCGTTGATACGGCGCTCAACATCGCCCTGGAGGCCATTGACCGCCTGAAGGTCACCGCCTCGTCGCACGAGCGCGCTTTCTTGCTCGAGGTGATGGGTCGCCACAGCGGTTACCTGGCGCTGATGGCCGGCATCGCCGGCGGCGCGGAGGCCATCTGCCTGCCCGAATTCGAGACTTCGCCCAAAGCCATCGCCGACACAATCCAGCTTGCTTACGAGCATGGCAAGCCCCATGCCCTGATCGTCGTGGCGGAGGGGGCCAGGCTCAACGCAACACAGTTGGCGCAGTACTTCGAGGATCACAACGAGGAACTGGGCTTCCAACTGCGCGTGACCATCCTCGGCCACGTCCAGCGCGGGGGAACGCCCGGCGCGTTCGACCGGTTGCTGGGCACGCGGCTGGCCGCCCACGCCGTCGAGCAGCTTGCGGCGGGCACCTACGGCGTGCTCGTCGGGCAGATTCGCGGCGAGATCACGACCACGCCCTACGATGAGGTGGTCAGCCAGAAGAAGACACTCGACCCCAAACTGGTCGAATTGGCGGGCATCCTGGCCAAGTGATGGGGGACGCTCGCCCGCGCCGACGCAGGGGCGCATGACCATATGTCCCAGGGCCCAGCAGAGCAGCGCCCCTACCTCATCCAGCCCCGCGCGCCATGCGCTCAGGGCGTTTCTACCCGTACCTCCTGGGCCAGCCACCCCCGCCACGACTCGCCCGCCGCCAGGTGCAGCGGCCAGATGTGCAGGTAGACGCTGCCCTGATAGCCGCGCTCGTAGCCCGCTTCGCTCATGGTCACCGTCTCCAGCGGAAACGTCCACAGCGTGCATGGGTGCTCGACCTCGGTCGTCAGGGCCAGCCCGCGCAGCCGGCTGGCGGTCGTGTGCGTCGTGACGCCTTCATGCTCCAGCCACTCGGCCAGCCGCGCCGCATGGTCGTCCTCGTTCACAGCCAGCGAGGCATAGAGCGGGTCCTGCCCGCCGTCAAAGCCAGAGACAAGCCCCACCGCGAAGCGCAGGTCAACCGGCGCGTCAGCCAGATTGGTGACGGTGTAGGCGCAGGTGTAGCGATGCTGCCCGTGTCGGAAGGTGAACTCTTTTTCGACGCGCAGCGGGCGATGGTGAGCGCCCACCCAGACGCGCCCCTCGCGGCGCAGCGTGATCAGCACTTCTGTGTCAGTCTGGCGCACATCCACCGTGTAGGGTTGGGTGACGAAGTCGCCCTGCTCGCCGTAAAAGGCGCGGGCGAAGGCCGGCAGGTCTACATCCTCGCGCAGGAAATGATCCACAAACGCAGCGCGCCGGTGCCAGTCGTAGATCAGGTGGCGCTCGATGCCCGCTTCCTTGGCGCGCACGGCATCGCGGCCCTCGAAGGTGACGCCGCGCGCCTCCATCTCCGGCGTCACCAGCATCCCCTGCGCCGCCGCCTGGCGAATCTCCTCGTGGTAGCCTTCCTCACGGCGGGTCATGATGTTGAGCAGGTTGTAGCGCCCTGGCCGGGTGTCCAGTTCCAGCATCGCTCCGCCTGCGTCCGGCTTCCAGATGGCGTTGAACGGCGCGCCGCTCAGGGCGATCTCCTCGGCGCCGTCCTTGTCGAAGTCAAACTGGCGGACGGTCAGCGGCGCATCCTCCCCTTCGGCCAGCGCCTCCGCTTCGATCAGGTTGGCGTAGTTGGCCACGCGGAAATTGAACAGGTACACGCCGCCGAACAGCCCGTGCCAGTAGGCGTCGTTGGCCTGGGCACGCCACAGCAGGTCCAGCGCGCGGGCCTTGTCCGCCCCCTCCGGCATGGCGTGCACCTTCTCGGCGACGACCAACATGCGTTTGTGCATGTGGTTGACCTCGTCGTACTTGACCATGAAGTTGCGCCACACGCTGCCGCGCAGGTAGCGCAGCACGTCCTGGCGACCCGCCGCTTCCATCTCCACTTTGATCGCCTTCAATTCGCGGAAGCGGGCGGGGGGCAGCGCCCACTGCCCCATCTCGAAGTAGCTGGCCGTGGGCAGGTAGACGCGGCCCAGCGCCGGGAAGCGGGCGATATAGTCCATCGGGCGGATGGTGTGCAGCCAGTCCGCGTGCCCCTCCAGCGCGGCGAAGAGCGTCGCCATGTACTGCCCACCGCCCCAGTTGTGCTCGTAGGTGCCCGGCCACACGCCGAACTTCTCACCGTCGTCGCCCATCAAGGCCAGCCTGGGCGCGGGGCCAGTCGGCGGCGCTTCGGCCTGGCGGCGCAGCCAGCCGAGCAGGTTGGGCACCGTGTCCCAGGGGATGGCGTAGCGCAGGTACGACAGCGTGGGGAAGACGCGCACCGTGTAGCCTTGCTCCTCGCTGACGAAGTAGCCGAACAGCTCGCGCTCGCGGTCATAGCCGACCGCCTCGAAGTGCGTGTCGTCAATGATCACGTAGTCAATGCCCGCTTCGGCGATGGCGCGCACCAGGTGTGGTTCCCACACGCGCTCGGCCAGCCACATCCCGCGCGGGCGCATCCCGAAGACCTCTTCGACCGCCGCGCTCAGCTTGTGAATCTGCCCGATCTTGTCGGCGTCGGGCAGTGTCGTCAGCAGCGGCTCGTAATAACCACCGGAGAGCACCTCAAGCTGCCCGCGCGCCGCGAGGGCGCGCACGCGCTCCAACAGCGGGCGCTGCTGGGCCACCAGGTAATCGAGCAGGCTGCCCGTGAAGTGAATGGCGCAGGCGATGGACGGGTGCCGCTCCAGCAGGTCCAGCAGCGGCTCGTAGGCCACGCGCACGGCGTGCTCGTTGACGAAGTCGAACTGACCGACCGGCTGGTGATTGTGCATCACCAGCGCCAGGTAGATGGGTGGGGTCATGGCGCCTCCTTTGCAGGGGGTGATCAGCGGACACTTCAGCAGTCAGCTTTGAGCGAGCAGTGACGTGGTGCGACGTGGCTCCCCGGCGTCAGCGGGCGATTGTAGCATGGATTGGCGCGCCCGTCCGGCAGGAGCAGAGCGCCCGGGTTGTATTGGGACGAGCCGCCCTGCGAAGACAGAATTCACACAAGATTCATGGCAGAAGAGAGCGTAGAACAGGCACCTGTGCTACACTGTCAGTGAGCGAGGGCACACCGCCAAGCAGCCAGGTAAAGAGTGACTCATGCTGTACAACGTGTTGATCGTCGAAGATGACCACCAGATGGCACAGAGCCTGGCAGTCCAGGTGGGAGTGCTGGGGCACACAGTAGCCATCGCCTACGGCCCGCGCATGGCTATCCAGCAGCTCAACCAGGTCGTGCCGGATGTGATCTTCATGGACCTGGCCATGCCTGGCCTCAATGGACTGGAGGTGCTGCGCTTCTTGCGCCGCGATCCAACTACCGCCGCCGTCCCGGTGGTCATTGTCTCGGCCAACGACAGCCAGGAGACCATCAACGCCGCTTTGCAGGCGGGAGCCAGCGACTACATCGTCAAGCCGCCCACCATTGAGGCTATCGCCCAGGCGCTGGACCGCGTGGTCAAGCTGCCGGAGGAATGGGACGAGTCGCGGCGACCGCTCGATGAGCAGGCCAGGGTGCCTCGTTAGCCCCTACTCCGCACAGTTCGCTGATAAAACACAGGACGCCGCAGGGCGTCCTGTGTTTGTGCACTTGAGAGGCTCAGCCGCCCGCGACAATCCGCCAAGCCCCGTAGCCGGAGCCAACCACCTCACCGCCCGGCAGCGTGATGTAGAACGCAAATTGAGGGCGTGGTATGCGCGTCGGCGCGACGCGCTGCGCCGTAGCGGTGTAGCCCTGCTCGTCATCGAGCGCCCAGCCCAGCTTCTCGCGCACGCCTGGCGCGTTGGCCCACACCCTGCCAAAGCCGCTATCTGGCGCCTGGCGGTTGAGTGGCGGCGCGCCCTCAAGCTCAGCGGCGGGGGCGTTGGCATAGTCCTGCTCCAGGAAGATGGACGCAGTTCCATCGCTGAAGTGCACGTAGATCTCGTTGGTGTCGGACCGCCAGATCATGTGCCCGCCCTCGAAGGCGCGATAGGACGCGCCCACCTGCGCCGCGCGGCCCGTCGGGCAGCCGTCGCCCTGCCCGAAGAAGAACGTGTAGGGGCAGCTCACCTGCACCACGGCTGTAGCCGCTGCCGCGCCGTCAAGGGTGCGCAGGGTGTAGTTGACACTGTAGGCAGCGTAGGCCGGCACGACGACCGTGGCCGACCCGGACGCAGCCTGCGCCTCCACCACCGTCTGCGCCGCCGTCATCTGGGGAACTGCCGCCTCGATGCGCACGCCCCGCGCCCCGCTCACCTGCCAGGCGAGCGTCACCGGCTGGCCGGGCGCCACTGTGCCAGGGGAGGCGGTGAAGACCTGCACGCCGCCGGTGGGTGCTGCCGGCTGGGGTTGGGGCGCCGGCTCGGCCGGCTGGGCTCTGTCCGGTTGCGCCGCCGGTTCTGCGGCGCCCACCACCGGCTCGCTAATCGGTAGCTCTAGTGTCTGCTCAGCGTAGACGGTGCCGGCCACCACGTCCACGACGCGCAGGCGCAGCACGACCGTCTCCTCGCCATCGCGGTAGACTGGGGCAAGCGGCCCCTCACCCGTCGAAGGAACCCACAGGTAGAGGCGCGGCAGCTCAACGGAGGTCGTCGTGCCGTCGGCGAAGACCTGGTCGAAGACGAGATTGGCCGAGGGCACGCGGTTCAGCACATCCCACACGACCATCACCCGCGCCTCGCCAGCAGCCAGAGCCGCGCCGCTCACCGCCTCGATCTCGGTGGAGAAGTCTTCCACCGCCGGCGGATCAGTCACGGCGGACGTGTCATAGGGAATGGTCACGATGCGCTGGTCAACGACCTTGTTGGTGCCCGCCCGGATGATCGAGAGCAGAAAGGTCGGCGGCCCGAAATTGAGCGGATGGCGGATGGTCACCACCCGCGCCCCGCTCGGCTGCAGAGGCGTCGGGTCGTCGGGGAAGACAAGCTGCCAGTCGTCCAGCACGTAGGTGTGCAGCGCCAACCGGTACTCCTCGGTCAGGCCGATCGTGTGCCAGGTGAGCGTGGTCGTGGCCTCGCCCGCCTCCGCGTCGTCCAGGGCAATCATCGCCAGCGACGAGTCGAAGGTGATGATCGTCGGCCGCGTCGTCGCTGCGCTGGTGCCGGCGCCAACGCTCAGCAGTGCGATTACGAGCAGAATGATAAGCATCTTGGTTTTCATCGGCTATCCCTCATCAGGCTTCGTGGCCCGTGCCGCCAGCCAACTGATTCCAGGGCGGGTTATCACCTCGTCTGAACACGTGTGTTGCCTCTAGCTTACAGGGTTGTGCAGCCGGAAGCAAGTA
>JBBIHG010000111.1:7239-9681 GCA_037447125.1 Chloroflexota bacterium
CGCCGGCGGGCCTCCAGCGCAAAGCCGACCTTCTCCATCTGGCGCATCACCCGCGCGTTGAGGCTCATCGTGCTCAGCCATACCTTGCGCATAGCGAGCCAGTCAAAGGCGTAGTCCACGACGAGCAGCAGCGCGTCTGTGCCGTAGCCGCCACCCCAGTAGGCATGCTCGCCGATCACCGCGCCCAGGTCGGCCACGCGATGATGCACTGACAGCCAGTTGATCCCGATGCCGCCGATGGGTATGCCGTCCTTGGTCAGGATGCCGAACTCCAGGCCGGTCTCGGTGTGGCGGGTCCGGCACCACTCCTCGTACCCGCGCTCGACCGCAGCCCGCGAGACGAAGGCACGGTCGCCCATGCTCCCCCAGAAGCGGGACTCATTGTTCATCCAGTCGTGGTTGCGCGCTCTGAACCGCTCACCGAAGGGCACCAGGTCTACCAGCGTTCCATAGAGCATCGCTCATGCCCTCGCCCGCAGTTCCAGCCGCTCCACCAGGACCTCGCGGCCCGGCCACTCCTCGCGCAGCAACCCGTAGAAGAGCAGATCGTGCCATTCACCGTCCGCCAGGGTCGCCTGGCGCTGGCGCACCTCAAGGGTGAAGCCTACCTTCTGCATCTGGCGCATCACCCGCTCATTGAGGCTCATCGTCACCAGCCACAGCCGGCGCAGGTCGAGCCAGTCGAAGGCGTAGTCCACAATCAGCAGCAGCGCATCCGTCCCATGGCCACCGCCCCAGTACTGCGGCTCGCCGATCTGCGCGCCGAGGATGGCCAGGCGCAGGTGCGGCTTGATGTCGCCGACGACGAAGACCCCAATTGGCGTGCCGTCCTTGGCCTGGATGCCGAACGCCGACTGGAGACGCGGGCCTTCGCGGGCGGCTCGCTCCTCCTGGCGACGCTTGACGGCAGCCTCCGAAAGGAACAGGCGGTCCCCCATGTCGCCCCAGAAAGCCGCCTGGCCGTTCTCCCAGCGATGCTCCAACGCCTGGTAGCGCTCGCCGAGCGGCACCAGGTCTACCAACAGTCCCTCAAGGTTCATGCCTGCCTCATTTCGCGCCCGATTCCAACGCCGCCGCTCGCTCGCGCAGGCCCAGCCGCTCGACGAGCGTCTCGCGGCCCGGCCACTCCTCGCGCAGCAGCCCGTAGGCCAGCCAGTCATAGCGCACACCGTCGGCCAGCGCGCCCTGGCGCTGGCGCACTTCCAGCCGAAAGCCAACCTTCTCCATCTGGCGCATGACGCGCGCGTTCATGCTGGTCGTCATCAGCCACGCCTTGCGCGCGTCGAGCCAGTCGAAGGTGTAGTCCAGGAGCAGCAGCAGGGCATCGGTGCCGTAGCCGCCGCCCCAGTATTCGGGCTCGCCGATTCTGGCGCCGAGCATGGCCACGCGATGAGTGGGCGGCAGCCAGTTGACGCCAAAGTAGCCCAGCGACTTGCCGTCTTTCGTCCGCACACCAAAGGCCACGCCGCCCCCGCCGCCGGTGCGCTCGCGCTCCTCGGCCCATTGGGCGTGGCGCGCGGCGATCATCGCCTGCGACATGAAGTAGCGCTCGCCACCGCCCGACCAGTAGGTGGCTTCGTTGTTCATCCAGCGGTGATCCAGATCCTGGAACGTTTTCCCGTAGGGCACCAGGTCCACCAACAGCCCTTCGAGCATCACGTCACCCTCCCGCAGCGGGATACGGCCCCCCAGCGCCCGCCGCGACCACAGCCAGCCAGCCCTCGCCGTGCCGCCCTACCCGCCGTCTTTCTTCGCCTCTTTCTTCTCCGGCCTGGGCTTCGGCTCAAGGCCGCTTGGCTGCAAGCCCAGCGCGGCGACCCTGGCCGCATAGCCGGGCCACTCGCTCGCCAGCAGGCCGAACATCTCCATGTCCACGTAGTCGCCATCCCAGCGGATGTGCTGGCGCAGCGTCCCTTCGTGGACAAACCCAGCGCGGCGCAGGTGATCGAGCCTGGCTTCGTCGAAGGGCAGCGCAACGGCGTCCAGGCGGTGCAGGTTGCGCGTCTCGAAGCAGTAGCGCACCAGCATCAGCAGCGCGTCGAGCACTTCGTCGGTGCCTTCATAGCGGCTGTCGCCGGCGAAAAAGCGCGCCTCGGCCTTGCGCACGCGCGGCCACTCGCGGTCGAAGATCACCGCGCCGATCGGATCGCCGTTCTTGGCCTGGAAGCCGATCAGCGCCCCGCGCTCGTCCTTCTCCATGCGCTCAATGTACTTCTTGACATCGTGCTCGGTGTGCGGCTCGCGGCGCTCCCACAGGTTGGCGCGGAACCACGCTTCCTCGTTCATCCACGTTTCCAGATGAACGGCAAAATCGTCCTCAAACGGGACGAGGTCAACCAGAGTTCCCTCAAACATGGTACGGCTGCTGCTCCTTTTCGGTGTATCCACGGCATTGGAACGGAGTTATCGGGGCGGCTCTCTGTTTCGCCCGTAGGGGCGTAT
>JBBIHG010000112.1:0-9312 GCA_037447125.1 Chloroflexota bacterium
TGTGGATCTTCGGTGGCGATGGCTGGGCCTACGACATCGAAGATCCACACCGATTTCTTAACCAGGTAGTCGGCCACGCCCAGAAACTGCTTGGCGAACGGGCCGCCGTCCTGCTCCAGCAGGTTCTTGAGCTGGTCCACGCGCCCGCGCTGCTCCTCGATACCTTCCTGAGTGCTCAGGTCGGCGTCGCGGATGGCCTCGAGCAACTCGCGGTGATTCTCGGCCTGGGCGATGAGCTGGTCGAGCAGCTCGCGAGCGTACTGGGTCAGCTTGTCTGCGGTCAGGCGCATCCCCATGCCGAACTCCGCCGCATCTTCGAACAGCGAGTTCGACCAGGTCGGGCCGCGCCCGTCGGCGCGCACGGCGTAGGGCGTCGTGGGCAGGTTGCCGCCGTAGATGGACGAACAACCGGTCGCGTTGGCGATGAGGGCCCGGTCGCCGAAAAGCTGCGACACGAGCTTGACGTAGGGGGTTTCGCCACAGCCGGCGCACGCGCCGGAGAACTCGAACAGCGGGCGGATGAACTGCGATCCCTTGACCGTGAAGCGGTTGAAGGTGGCCGGGTCGGTTTCGGGCAGGGTCAGGAAGTAGTCCCAGTTCACGGCCTCGAGGTGGCGCAGTTCTTCGGAAAGTGGAGCCATGTTGATCGCCTTGCGATCGGTCTTCTGGCCGCTCGCATCTTTGGCGTAGGCCGGGCACATCTCGACACACACGCCGCAGCCGGTGCAGTCTTCGGGCGCCACCTGGAGGGTGTACTTCATGCCCTTCCATTCACGCCCCTTCGCCTCGGTGGACTTGAAGGTCTTAGGTGAGCTGCCGTTGGCGAACTGGGCGTCGTAGATCTTCATGCGGATCGTGGCGTGTGGGCAGACGTAGGCGCACTGGTTGCACTGGATACAGGCTTCCGGCTCCCAGACGGGGATCTCCGTGGCGATGGCGCGCTTCTCGTACTGGGTCGTCGCCGTCGGGAAGGTGCCGTCGAGCGGCATGGCCGACACCGGCAACAGATCGCCGCGCCCGGCCATGATCTCGGCGATCACGCCCTGGAGAAAGTCCGGCGCATCCGTGGGCACTGGGAGGCGCATCGAGAACGCGCTGGTGACTTCATCAGGATAGTTGACGCGCTCGATGCGATCTACTGCCACCTCGGCGCCGCGAATGTTCATATCCACAATCGCGCCACCCTTGCGCCCGTAGGTCTCCTCGACCGCCGCCTCGATCATTTCCAGCGCCTGCTCTTCTGGCAGCACACCGGAAATCTTGAAGAAGGCCGCCTGCATGATGATGTTGATGCGACCGCCCAGCCCAACCGACCTGGCGATGGCATCGGCGTCAATCACGTAGAACTTGGGCTGCAGGTCAATGATCTGCCGCTGCACCTCGCGCGGGAGGTGATTCCACACCGCAGCAGCGCTGTAGGGGCTGTTGAGCAGGAACGTACCATCTTTCTCGAGCTGGCTGAGCATGTCGAACTGCTCAAGGAAGGTGAACTTGTGGCAGGCGATGAAGCCCGCCTTTTTGATCAGGTAGCTGCTGCGGATGGGCTTGCGCGAGAAGCGCAGGTGCGAGACCGTGCGCGCACCGGATTTCTTCGAGTCATAGACGAAGTAGCCCTGAGCGAAGTTGTCGGTCGCCTTGCCAATGATCTTGATCGAGTTCTTGTTGGCACCCACCGTGCCGTCTGCGCCCAGGCCGAAGAACAGCGCGCGGTGCACGGCGCCGCCCTCGGTGGAGAAGTCGTCGTCCCAGTCCAGGCTGGTAAAGGATACATCGTCCACGATGCCGATGGTGAAGTGATTCTTGGGCTTGGCAGCGGCCAGGTTATCGAACACCGCCTTAACCATCGCGGGCGTGAACTCCTTCGAGCCAAGGCCATAGCGCCCGCCAACAATGAGCGGCATCTTGTCCCAGGAACCGCCGGCAATCGCCTCCGCGAACGCGGTGATCACGTCCTGGTAGAGCGGCTCGCCCAATGCGCCCGGTTCTTTGGTCCGGTCCAGCACCGCGATGGACTTGACCGTCTTGGGAATAGCCCTGATCATCGCCTCGCCAGCAAAGGGGCGATACAAGCGGACTTTGAGCACGCCGATCTTCTCGCCGCGCGACAGCATGTACTCGATCAGCTCATGCACCACCTCCGCGCCGGACCCCATCAGGATCACGATGCGCTCGGCGTCGGGCGCGCCCACATAGTCGAACAGGTGATACTGACGGCCCACCAGTCCGGCCAGGCGATCCATGACCTTCTGGACGATGCCCGGCACTGCGGCGTAGAACGGGTTGGCCGTCTCGCGGCCCTGGAAGTAGACGTCTGGGTTCTGGGCCGTGCCGCGCAGCACGGGGCGGTCGGGCGACATGCCGCGCATACGGTGGGCGAGCACGTATTGGTCGTCGATCATCGCGCGTATATCGTCGCGGGTGAGTTCTTCGATCTTCTGGACTTCGCTCGACGTGCGAAATCCGTCAAAGAAGTGGAGAAACGGCACCCGCGACTCCAGCGTCGCCGTATGGGCCACCAGGGCCAGATCGTGCGCTTCCTGGGGGCCGCCCGACGCTATCATCGCCCAACCCGCTTGGCGCACAGCCATCACATCCGAGTGATCCCCAAAGATGGACAGGGCATGCACAGCCAGCGAGCGCGCCGACACATGAAAGACGGTAGGTAACATCTCGCCGGCGATCTTGTACATGTTGGGAATCATCAGCAGCAGGCCCTGCGACGCGGTGAAGGTCGTCGCCAGCGCGCCGGTGGTCAGCGCCCCGTGAATGGCGCCCGCCGCGCCAGCCTCGGACTGCATTTCAGTGACATCTGGCACCGTGCCCCAGATGTTTGTCACGCCAGCAGCCGACAGCTCGTCAGCCTCCTCGCCCATCGGCGACGACGGCGTGATAGGATAGATCGCGATGACCTCACTGAGGGCATGAGCCACCCGGGAGGCGGCGCTGTTGCCATCAATCGTCACCATGTTGCGGGACGATTCACCACTAGCCATCAATTTCCTCCTGTGTCCTCTCGCCAGATGACCGCACGCCAGATGTGAGACTTGGTAGGCGATGATCACCGGACGAGTCATACACTGTAAACACTGGAAGCATGGGGAGAGACGATTGGCCGATCACGGACGCAACTTCGCCCGATTTCAACGTTTTCCCAGTCGCTTCGCCAAGAGTCTAGATCGTTTGCCGGGGCCTCAGTAGTGTGGAATGTCGTGATATGGATGATGAGTGTCACTTCTACTCCTGCGAGCAGCCGCAGCGGCGCCTGAGACGGTATAATTTGCGCAGACCCATGCACGCAACACTCGCGATCCCTGATCATGCCCAAGACCTCGCTCGTTCTGTTCGACATTGACGGCACCCTGCTCCACTCCGGCGGCTGCGGGCGCGCGGCGACGTGGTTGGCGGTGCAGGATGTGTTCGGCACTGCCGGCATCCTCGACGACGTGAGCTTCGCCGGCAAGACGGACTGGCAGATTCTGCTAGAGGCGCTAACTCCGGTGGGCATTACCGCTGAAGAGATTGAGACGCGCCTGGCCGAGTACAACCAGGTCGTCGCCCGCCGGTTGGCCGCGATCATCAGCGAGTGTCCGGTCAGGCCGTGCGCGGGGGCGCCGGAACTGGTCGCCGCGCTGCGCGCCGACCCTCTCGTGTTGATCGGCCTGGTCACAGGCAACATGGCGGCTCTTGCACCGATCAAGCTGCGGGCGGCGGGCTTCGACCCGGCGGACTTCCCCATCGGCGCGTTCGGCTCGGAGGGCTGGGATCGGGCCATGCTGCCGCCGCTGGCCCTGGCGCGGGCTAACGCCTTCAACGGCGTGGATTTTGCGCCCGACCGCGTCGTGATTATCGGCGACACGCCAGGCGACATCACCTGCGCGCACAGCATCGGCGCGCGGACTATCGCTGTTGCCACCGGGCCTTTCGGCTTGGCCGAGCTGGCCGCCCACCAGCCAGACAATCTCTTCCTCACGCTCGAAGACACCAGCGCCGTGCTGCGCGCCATCCTCAACGGCCAGCGCAGTACCTGACGGCGATCTCATGTCCCACCACTCACCATCCTGGGGAACGCTCGCGCTTGGCCTGGCGCTGGGAGCGATCGGTCTCGCCTGCGTGGCGAGCGGACTCGCGCTGCTCGGCTGGCGGGTTCTGGCCCCAGATGATGCAGTGATTGTGCCGCCTCATCTGTTCGGCACGCCCGAACCCATGCCGACACCGGGGCTGCTTGGCACGGCCCTGCCCCCGCCGCCGCTGCCCGACGCGCTCACCCAGGTAGTGATCCTGCCGGTCAGCGAGCCGCCCACACCAACGGCGACCGCCGTCCCGACGGATACCGCTGCCCCCGGCGACACCCCCACCAGCACGCTCACGCCGTCGCCGGCTGAGCCATCGCTGACCGCCACGCCCAGAGAGACACAGGCTCCGGCCCCCTCAGCAACGCCGACGCTCGCGTCAACAGCCACGCCCACTGTGACGGAGGTAGCCCCGCCTCCCACGCTGACCGCTACTGTGACGCCCCTGCCCGCTGCCTCCCCCACGCCTCTGCCGCCGAGCGCAACGCAGACGCCCGTCCCCGGCGCGCCGCCCACGCGCATCCGCATTGCCGCCATCGGCCTGGACGCGCCGGTGTTGCCGGTTGGCCAGCACGCGATCACGCTGGACGGTGAGCTGTTCAGCCAGTGGGATGTGCCGCCTACGCGCGCCGCCGGCTGGCACCAGACCTCCGCGCCGCTGGGCGCGCCCGGCAATACCGTCCTCAACGGTCACCACAACATCCACGGCGAGGTCTTCCGCTCTCTCTCGGCGCTGAAACCGGGCGACTGGATCGCGCTCGACTCCGCTGACCGGCGCTATCATTACGTGGTTGTGCAGACCATGACCCTGGCCGAGGAAGGGCAGCCGCTCGACGTGCGCACCGAGAACGCGCGGTGGATATTGCCGACGGCAGACGAACGTGTTACGCTGGTAACGTGCTGGCCATCCTACGCCAACACGCACCGGCTGGTGGTGATTGCGCTGCCGCTATGGGATGTGATCCCACCCGCCGAGATCCCATGATACCCGCCGGGCGTCTCATTCGTGCCGCTTAGCAGTAGGGGATGCATGATGATCCAGTTTCTGGCAATTGTGCTAGCGCCGCTCCTGAACCTACCCGTGATCCGCCGTGTGCGGCGCAATCACGGCCTGGAACACGCCACGATTCACGTCCTCAGCCGCAAGGTCAAGAACCTGAGCATGGCCGGGCGCTCCACGTCGAGTGGCTTCTACCTCTACGGCAACGTGCCCACGCCCGAAATTGAGGCCGCCGTCGGCGAGGCGCTGAACCGCATGAAGCACGGCGAGCACGGCCTGGCCATTCACCCCAACTGCGGGACAGGGCTGGTGACCGCCGGGGTGTTGACCAGCCTGGCGACGCTGGTCGGCACGAGCGGGATGCGCAGCGGCATTCTGGAGCGGCTATCGCGGCTGCCGTCCATCATCCTGCTCTCTACGCTATCGCTGATTCTGGCCCAGCCACTGGGTCTGGCCCTCCAGCAGCACTTCACTACGCTGGGCGACCTGGGCGATCTGGAGGTAGTTACCGTCAACCGCTACGAGTTCCCCATCCCCCTGGCCGGGCAGCGGTTGACCGTGCACTACGTGCGCACGCGGTCGGGCTGACCGGGCACGAGATCGCGCCATGAGCCGCAGCGCGCCCACTTTCTACGTCTTGCACGGCCCGGACGAGTTCACCTGCCGCGCCCAGGTACAGGCCATGCGCGCGCAGATGGGCGATCCTGGCACCGCCGACCTGAACATCACCGTCTTCGACGGCAAGAACGCAACGGCGGCGGATGTGCTGTCGGCGGCGCGAGCCATCCCCTTCCTGGGCGAGAAGCGGCTGGTCATCATTGAGGGGATGCTCTCCTGGCTGACACGGCGCGGCGCGGGCAAAGCCGCCAGAGATGAGCTGGCCGCCCTGGCTGAGGGCCTGGCCGACCTGCCCGCGTGGGCGCGCGTGGTCTTCGTCGAGACCGTCACCCTGCCAGATAGCAACCCCATCCTCAAGCTGGCGAGGACGGCGCCCGGTGGATTCCACAAGACGTTCGACCCGCCGCGCAACCAGGCAAGCGCCGCCCGTTGGATTGCCGAGCACGCCCGCAGCGCTTACGGCGCAGAGATCACGCCAGAAGCAGCAGGAGCCCTGGCCGCCGTCACGGGGGACGACCTGCGCGCGGCGGACAGCGAGCTGAGCAAGCTGGCTACCTACACAGGCGGCGAGCGCCCGATCGGTGAGGAAGACGTGGCCTTGCTGACCCCCTACGTGGCTGAGGCCAGCATCTTCGAGATGGTGGACGCGCTGGGCCGACGCGACGGGGCGACCGCCGCCCGCCTGCTGCACCGCCTGCTGGACGATGGCGAGCCGCTGCCCATCTTCGGCATGATCATTCGCCAGGTCCGCTTACTGATCATGGCCCGCGAATTCCTCAACGAGGGCGGCGCGCCGCGCCAGACCGGGAGCGCACTGGGCGTCCACCCCTTTGTGGGCGAGAAGGTCGCGGCGCAGGCCAAAGCCTTCACCCAGGAACAACTCGAAGCGGTCTACCGCCACCTGCTCGACACCGACATAGCCATCAAGACGGGCAAGGTGGACGCCGAGCTGGCCCTCGACCTGCTGATCGCGGGCATCGCTTCCTGAACGCTCTCAGGGCATTCTCATCTTCCTCTCCCCCAATCTTTAGGGGTCCGCGCTAAGGTAGCATCAGGCGGGTGTAACCTTTCCAGTGGCTGGCGCGTACAGATCAGTGAGAACGCGCACTCCTGCACCGCGAAAGGACGCCGGCCATGGTCGAGTGGGGACCCTGTGGATGCCTGCATTGGCTGTGGATCGTGATCGTCGGCGGGACTGCTGGCTTCCTGGCCGGGCAGGTCATTCGCGGGCGGGGCTACAACCCGATCGGCAATGTGCTGCTGGGCATGGCCGGCTTCTTCGTGGGCAGCCTGCTCTTCGGGCGGATGGGTCCGGCGGGCCTCTGCGGTGCGGTGATCGTCTCGTTCCTGGGCGCGCTGGTGCTGATCGCCGGGGTGCGCCTGCTCGTTGACTCTGACTTCGCCCGTTGACTCGCCCGCCCCACATGCCCAGTCGCACGAGTTGGGATGGAAACCGCTATGCACGCAAAAGCCGTTCAGACAGACCCCAACCGGACGCAGATCGTTGAGATCGTCGGGCGACTTGACAACACGCACGCCGCGATCCTGGTCGGGCACGCCGAGGAAGCGCTCGCTCGTGGCCGTCCCCATCTGATCCTGGACATGAGCGCCGTCACCTTCATCAACAGCGCCGGCCTGCGCGCCCTGGTGCAAATCGTCAAGCGAGCAGTGGCGGCGAATGGATCACTGACCATCATGAACCCGTCCGGGCCTGTCGAGAAGGTGCTCGAACTGGTGGGGTTGGATACGGTTTTCCGCATCACGTTTGACCCGCAGTGGAATCCCCTGCAGCCGGGCGCAAGCGGCGTCGCCCGGCAGACGTGCGTCCTCGCCTGACCGCTCGCATTCAGTCCGCGCCGCACACCACACGCTGTGCTACAATAGCTGACGGGGTAGCTCCGCAAAATAACGTGATTGCCGTCTGCCCCCCACCCCTAACCCCTCCCCCACGCTGCGCGGAGGGAGGGGAATGGCTCGCGCATCATTCTCCCCTTCCCTCATTTTGGGGGAAGGGGCCGGGGGACGGGGTGGTCGCTGAATGGATCACGCTATTCTGTAGTCCTACCGCTGACGGGCTGTGCCCCGTTTAGAGAATTGGCACAAGACTGAGGCCGCGCCGCCCACCGACACCAGCGTGGGCCTGGACGATCCTGGTACTGGTTAGCCACGGGCGGCTGGCGGCGATTCCTCAAGGAGACTTACCGATGAGTGAGACGAAGACGGCCTGGATCAGCGAGGAGATCGCCCAGCTTAAGGCCCAGGGGCTGTTCACCCACATCCGCACGCTGGACAGCCCGCAGGGGGCCTGGCTGGTAGTGGACGGCAGGCGCGTGCTCAACTTCTCGTCCAACAACTACCTCGGCCTGGCCAACCACCCGCAGATTGTAGCGGCGGCCAAGCGGGCAATGGACAGATACGGCGTCGGGCCGGCGGCGGTGCGCACCATCGCCGGGACGATGACCCTGCACATCGAACTGGAGCAGCGGCTGGCAGCGTTCAAGGGCGTCGAAGCGGCGATCACTTTCCAGAGCGGCTTCACCGCCAACCTGGCGACCATCCCGGCGCTGGTCGGGCGCGGCGATGTGATCTTCTCCGACCGGCTCAACCACGCCAGCATCATTGACGGCTGCCGCCTGTCGCGGGCGCAGATCGCCGCCTATGAGCACTGCGACCCCGACGACCTGCGCCGCCAGATCGCGGCGACGACCGAGTACGGGCGGCGGCTGATCATCAGCGATGGCGTCTTCAGCATGGACGGCGACATCGCCCCCCTGCCCGCGCTCTATGAGATCGCCGCCGAGCACGACATCCTGCTGATGGTGGACGACGCGCACGGCGAGGGTGTGTTGGGCCAGGGCGGGCGCGGCATTGTGGATCATTTCGGGCTGCACGGCAAAGTGGATATTGAGGTCGGCACGCTGAGCAAGGCTTTCGGCGTGGTGGGCGGCGTAGTCGCCGGCAAGCGGGTGATCGTGGATTGGCTGCGCCAGCGCGGACGACCGTTCCTGTTCAGCAGCGCCATGACCGTGCCGGACGTGGCTGCGTGCCTGGCCGCTGTTGACCTGTTGGAGGCGAGCACCGATCTGGTAGATCGGTTGTGGCAGAACGCGGAGTACTTCAAGAACGGCATGAACACCCTGGGCTTCGACACCGGCCACAGCACCACGCCCATCGTGCCGGTTATGCTAGGCGAAGCGCCGCTGGCCCAGCAGTTCAGCAAGCGCCTGTTCGAGGAAGGGCTGTTCGCCATGGCCATCGGCTTCCCGACGGTGCCGCAGGGCAAGGCGCGCATCCGCGTGATGAACAGCGCCGCGCATTCGCAGGACGACCTCGATCAGGCGCTAGACATCTTCGCCAGGGTGGGACGCGAGCTGGGCGTCATTGCCTAGCGGTCCGCCGGCCTCGCGCCGCCACAGCAACGCGCCTGGCGGGGTCGCTCGCCGAGCATCAAGAGTCTCCTCCCTGGTACGGGGACCGTCTGGAGCGTGTTATGCACTGCTCAACCCCGACCGCTGGCCCCTTTCCCCGGCAGTAGCTCAGGGGCGGACGGGCACCAGGGGTGCGTGTGGCGAGGGCCGCGCGCAACTTTACCTCACCCCCGTCTCGGCGCTGGCGCGCCTCGAC
>JBBIHG010000113.1:0-9136 GCA_037447125.1 Chloroflexota bacterium
CTCCTCTCGCCGGTGTTTCCCCCCGGCGGTTGGAGATAATCTCATGTCACCACCCAAGCTTTTAGAGGCTAGATTCAAATTCGGCCTTGTCCTGGTTGGGCTGGCCTTGTTAAAGGACAGTGACAGAAGCGAAAATGGATCTGGAGAGGAGTATGAAACCCTGGAAGAGCGGGTCTACGCTGTTTCCAGGGCCATAGCGCCCATTTTGTTGCCCATGGTCGAGTCTCTGGGTGATCTTCCGGTTGGTGAAGAAGATGAGGAGTTGGTAGAGCCAATCAAAGGGAAGTGACCCACACCGATCACTCCACCCCGCCCCGCCCCATGCCCTCGGCGATGGTCGTCAGCGGCCACAGCGGGCGCACGTCCATGTCCAGGTCGTCGCGGAAGCCCGCCTGGTAACGGAAATATCCCGCCGCCGCGATCATCGCCGCGTTGTCCACGCACAGCTTGAGCGGCGGGTAGCACACTGGCAGCGGACTCCGCTCACGCAAGGTTGCGCGCAGGGCCGTGTTGGCGCTCACCCCGCCGGCCATCCAGACTTCGGTCGCGCCGTGCTCGGCGGCGGCGTCCAGCGTCTTCTCGACCAGAATATCCACCACCGCCGCCTGGAAGCTGGCCGCTACGTCGGCGATGGGCACGTCCGGGCGGCGTTGGTCGGGCATCATGCCCTCGCCCTTGGGCGAACGCTTGCCGCTGTGCGGCTCCTGCACGGCGCGCAGCACCGCCGTCTTCAGCCCGGAGAAGCTGAAGTCGTAGCCCTCGCCACGCAGAGCGCGCGGGAAGGCGTAGGCTGCCGGGTCGCCCCCTTCGGCAGCGCGCTGGATGGACGGCCCGCCAGGGTACGGCAGCCCCAACAGCCGCGCCACCTTGTCGAACGCCTCGCCCGCCGCGTCGTCAATGGTTGTGCCAAGCTGCCGGTACTGGCCGTGATCGCTGATCAGCACGATCTCGCTGTGCCCGCCGGAGACGATCAGGCAGACCACCGGGAACTGCACCGGCGACTCGCGCTCGACCAGCCACAGGGAGTAGACATGCCCTTCCAGGTGATTCACGCCCACCAGCGGCAGCCCGCGCGCCAGGGCCAGCCCCTTGGCGAAGTTGACGCCGACCAGCAGCGATCCGGCCAGCCCTGGCCCGCGCGTCACGGCGATGGCGTCAATCTCGTCGAGCGTCACACCGGCGCTGGCCAGGCCCTGTTCGACGATGGGCGCAATCGCCTCGATGTGCGCCCGCGACGCGACCTCCGGGAAGACGCCGCCGTACTGCGCGTGCAGATCAACCTGCGAGGCGACAACATTGGAGCGCATGTGCACGCCGTCTTCGACGACCGCCGCGCCCGTCTCGTCGCACGAAGTTTCGATGCCGAGGATGAGAGTCATAGCGCCTCACAGGAAAGTAAATAGCAGGTTGGGTGTAGGAGCGGGTTTCGAAACCCGCCCCTACAGAACATCGGCGATGCGTGGGGCCAGTGGCAATGTGCCCCTACGGGATGCGGGAAAGCAGCGCTCCCATAAGGTCCTGCCCCACTGACACTGCGAACTGAAAACCGATCACTGACCACTCCCCGCTCACGACTCCAAACCGATCACCAGATCATACGGGCAAGCGGTCAGCACTTCCAACTCGCCCGCCTCGTTGAGGCAGACGGTGTCCTCAATGCGCACGCCGTAGCCACGCTCCGGGTAATACAGCCCTGGCTCGATGGTGAAGACGTTGCCCGCTTGCAGCGTGTAGCGATCGCTGAAGGTGGGGAAGTACGGCGCTTCGTGCACATTCAACCCGACGCCGTGCGCCAGCGTGTGGATATAGCCATCGCTGGTGGAGGGCGTGTGCAGCACGGTCGGGTGGCCCGCCGCCTCGAACAGCTCGCAGACCATGTGCTGCACCTGGCTGGTGGACAGCCCCGGCGTGCACATCTCCTGCGAGCGGCTGAAGGCAGCCATCACCGCGTCGTAGGCAGCCTGCACTTCCGGTGGGGCATAGCCCAGGCACCACGTCCGCGTCATGTCGTGGAAGTAGCCGCCCGGCTCGCGCGGGAACAGGTCAAAGACGATGGTCGCGCCCAGGCGCAGCGGCTCGTCGTCGGCTCCTTTGCTGTGCGGCACAGCGGCATCGCGCCCCTGGGCGAAGATCATGCCTTCGGGGTCCTGCAGGCCCTGCGCGTGGAGCAGCCCGCGCACGTACCGCTTGACATCGCCAATGCGCAGCGGCGATCCGTCCGCCCCGACGACGACGTCCTCTGCCGCGCGGTGCGTCGCCAGCCAGTCGCGCGCCGTGCGCATAACGGCGCTGGTGCGGCGGGCCACGTCACGCAGGCGGGCCAGCTCGTCCCCGTCTTTGGTCTCGTAGGCGCGGTCGAAGACGGTCTCGCGCGCCGGCTCGGTGACAAACTCCAGCGCGTCGCCGAAGGTGTGGCCCAGGATGTGCAGCGTGCGCAGGGCGATGTTGAGGTCGGTGACGCCATAGACGCCGATCTTGCCGCCGACGCCGAACTCCTCAAAGATGCGGTGATACCAGGCGGCGGTGATCGCGTCGAGGTCGTCTTTGTGCGCGCGCATCAATTCGCCGTAACCGAAATCGTCGTAGGTGTACACCGGCAGGCTGCTTTGCGCCGCTTCGTCGCGCTCCATGCCCCTCACGATGATCAGCGGAGTATCGCCGCGCCGCTTGATCACCAGGCCGGAGTGCTGCGCGCCGTTGCTCAGGTAGGTGCGGTAGGGGTCTTCGTTCTCGCCGGGGAAGATCAGCAGCGCATCCAGGGCGCGCTCGGCCATCAGGCGATCCAGATCAGCTTTCATGAGACATGTCCTTGAGGGCGGAATGGGTTATTGGTTGCTGGTTTTTGGTTCTTGGTGACGGCGCACGGCGCGGGTGCGCTACGACTCCGGCTGGCCGCCCTCGCGCAGGTGCAGGAACCACTCGATGACGACCAGACTCAGCGCCAGGATCAGCGCGATGACCGGGTTGAGCACGCGCGGAATCTGCAGCCAGGCGCAGGCCACCACGAACAGCCCAACCCAGATGCTCTGGCGCAGCACGACGCCCATCGCCGGCGAGCCGTCGTCCGCGCGGGTGAAGCGCGCGTTGAGATAGCGCACGAAGGGCAGCGCCGTCCCGGTCACGGCCAGATACAGGAACACGAAGAACATCCAGCGCGGGAAGGCGGTGGGCAGCGTGGTGGTGATCAGCATCCACAGCCCCACCCAGCCGGTGACGGCCATGAGCAGCGCCGTGACGATCAACGCGGCCTGTTCGGGCGAGACATCGTGCGTGTTGGAGCGCCGGGAATTCTTCATAGCGCCCATTATAGCTGCCCACTCCTCTGGCACCAAGCGGCAGTGTATCCAGGGGTCCACGAACGACCTGTCAGGTTGGGGCCTTGCTCTGCGCCGCTCTGGCTTAGCCTCACCCCCCAGCCTCGCTACGCTCGGCTTGCCCCCTCTCCACGCCGTGGAGAGGGGGCGGCGAGGCCCACGTCAGGGGGCCGAGCGGGGGTGAGGCTCTCCGTCGGCGGCAGATGATCCGCTGACAACTTGTTCGCGGCCCCACGAACGACGAACGACGAACGACGTGCATATTGACCCTCGTCCGGCGCGCGGCTATAATGGCGCGAACGGAATACCCCGATGTGGAGAGGTAGCATAGTCTGGCCTAATGCGCGCGCCTGGAGAGCGCGTGAGCGGTCATTCCGCTCCGTGGGTTCAAATCCCACCCTCTCCGCCACACTGTGAGAGCGACGGCAGGCAATGGTGCGCCTGCCGTTTCGTTTGTCGGGGCGAGAGACTCCTGCCCAATACCCTCACACAGTGCGAGCCAGCCGCCGAACCTGGCGGCGAGCCGCTGCGCCAGCAGACTCCGCCGGGCGATCGCGTCACGCGCCGCCAGCCGCGGTCTCGCGGTGCACCCCGGCCATCATCAGGCCCAGCGCCTCCACCTGGGCCTCTGCGCGCTCCACCACGCCGACGATCTCGCCCTCATAGATCACGGCGATGCGGTCGGCCAGGGCCAGGATTTCGTCGAGGTCCTCGGAGATCAGCAGGGTCGCTGTGCCCTTGGCGCGCTGGTCGAGCAGGCGCTGGTGGATGTACTCGGTCGCGCCGATGTCCACGCCGCGCGTGGGCTGGGCGGCGATGAGCACGGATGGCTCGCGGGCCAGCTCGCGGGCCAGCACCAGCTTCTGAATATTGCCGCCGGAGAGGCTCTTGATCGGCGTCTCCTGGGTGGGCGTGCGGATGTTGAAGCTGCGGATCAGCTCGGCGCAGCGGCGGGAGATGGCGCGCGGGTTCATGAAAATGCTGTAGGCATAGGGAGGCAGCCCGTGCTCTTGCAGCATGAGATTCTCGGCCACGGTGAAATCGCGGATCACGCCGTCAACCATGCGCTCTTCAGGAATGTACGACAGGCCCATCTTGTTCAGCACGTCGGGCGACTTGCCGGCCACGTTCTGCCCATCGAGCGTGACCGATCCGGCTGTCGTCGGGCGCAGCCCGAAGATGACCTCGGCCAGCTCGCGCTGCCCGTTGCCAGAGACGCCGGCCAGGCCCAGGATTTCGCCGGCGCGCACTTCCAGGTTGATGCCACGCAGAGCCTCGGTGCCGCGATCGCTGGCAGCGCGCACGCCTTCGAGCTTCAGCCGGACTTCGCCGGCCTGCTGCTCCCTGACCTCGTAGGTGAGCAGCACCTCGCGCCCAACCATCATGCGGGCCAGGCTGGCTTTGGTCGCCTTGGCGGTCGGCACGGTGCCGGCCAGATGCCCGTCGCGCAGCACGGTGACCCGGTGGCTGATGGCCAGCACCTCGTGTAGCTTGTGCGAGATGAAGATCAGGGCGTGCCCGTCGCTGACCATCTGGCGCAGCGTGACGAACAGATCGTCCACTTCCTGCGGGGTGAGCACGGCGGTTGGCTCGTCGAGGATGAGCAGCGCCGCGCCGCGATAGAGCGCCTTGAGAATCTCGACGCGCTGCCGCTCGCCCACCGCCAACTGCCAGACGGGCGTGTCCGGGTCTACCTGCAGGCCGTAGGTCTTGGCCAGCTCTGTGATGCGCGCCGAGACCACGTCCAGGTCGAGCAATGGCGCGCGCGTGGATTTGAGGCCCAGGGCGACATTCTCGGCCACCGTCAGCGAGGGGACGAGCATGAAGTGCTGGTGAATCATGCCGATGCCCCGCGCGATGGCGTCCGACGGCGACTTGATCGTCACGCGCTCGCCGTCGAGGAAGATATCGCCCTCGTTGGCGTGATACAGCCCGTAAAGAATCTTCATCAGCGTGCTCTTGCCGGCGCCGTTCTCGCCCAGCAGGGCGTGGACTTCGCCCGCGCGCACGTCGAAATCCACATGATCGACGGCCAGCACGCCGGGGAAGTGCTTGACGATGCCGCGCATCTCCATGTGGTCAATGCGCTCGTGCCCGGTAGGGAGCAGCTTGTGGTCAGCGAGGGACGTGGCCATAGGTCTCTTTCCGAAAGAAGATGAACGTCTTACAGAGAGTGCTGTCCGTGGTGGCAGGATGTAGGGGCGTATGGCCATACGCCCCTACCAAACCCATTTTGCCAGGTGGTAGAACTGAGAACCGCCTGCTATCCCTCTTCGGCCTCAACGACCAGCAGCGTGCCGTCCTCATCCACCTCAAAGCTGATGTCGCCATCAATGATGGCCTGCATCACGGCTTCGCCAGCCGCCTTCACCTCCTCGTCCAGCTCGAAGTCCTCGTTGAACTCGATCCGCAGGCCGCCGTTCTCCAGCGTTAGCGAGTACGCCTCGCCCTCGATCTCGCCGGCCAGCACGTCCTCGATGATCGGGTTGAGCGCCACCGTCCAGTCATAGACCTGGCTAGCGACCACGGTTTCCGGGGCCAGCGTGGACTGGTTGGCCTGGGTGGCGAACCACAGCCCGCCGGCTTCCTTGATCTTGTTCACCGCGCCAGGCACCATCTGGGCCGTGCCGGACATCACATCGGCGCCCTCGGCAATCATGGCTTCGGCAGCCGCCGCGGCCAGGGCCAGGTCGCTGAACGACTGGATGTAGTTGACCAGCACCTCGATGTCCGGGTCCTGCCACAGCACGCCCGCCTTGAAGCCGTCCACGTACAGCTTGGCGTCGCCCGTCTCGATCGGGCCAACGATGCCGATGACCCTGCTCTCGGTGAGCATGGTGGCCATCACGCCCATCACGAAGGCGCCCTCTTCGGAGCGGGCCTCGTAGGCGTAGACGTTGGTGATGCCCTGGTCGCGGAAGGTCTCTACGGTGGTGCCCCAGGCAAAAGTGGTATCGGGGAAGTCAGGAGCGATGTCGGACAGCGACGAGCCGTACTGCGAGCCGTGGGCGATGACCAGGTCATAGCCTGCGCTGGCGTAGTCGCGCAGCGCGGTCGCCGCGTCCTCGACGACGAACATATTCTCGGAGAAGACGAACTCGAAGTTCTCCTCGCCGCGCTCCTCCTGGATGGCGAGCAGCGCGTCAATGATGCTCTGGCTGAAAGCCAGGTCGCTCTTGGTGCTGGGGGTCACCACTGCCACACGCAGTTTTTCCTGCGTCTGGGCTGCGCTGGTGAAAGCCGGCACCGCGATGGCGACGACGAGCACGACGGTCACGAGCAGAGCGAGCTTCTTCATGGATTGCGATCCTCCTGGAAACACTAAGACGAAAACGAACAGATAGCTCACTGGCCCTGCCCGGCAGCCGCGCCAGGGCCGGACCAGGCCCAACCCCAGAGTGTTATTCCCCGCGCTCGAACGGCTTGGTCAGCGCCGCCGGCTGGTCAATGCGCCGCGAGGCGAAGATCAGGGCGAGGATGGTCAGCAGGTACGGGGCCATCGAGGCGTACTCGTCGGGCACGTCAATGCCCTTGGTCCGCACCTGGAGCTGCAGCGCGTTGACCAGGCTGAAGAGCAGCGCGCCGAACATGACGCCGCCCGCCCGCCAGGCCCCGAAATAGACCAGCGCCACGGCGATGAAGCCCTGCCCGGCGGTCATGTTCTGCTGGAAGACGTTGACCAGGCTGATTGACAGCGAAGCGCCGGCCAGCGAAGCCAGCATCCCGCCCAGCGTCACGGTGAAGTAGCGCACGCGGGTCACGCTGATGCCCATCGCGTCGGCAGCTTCCGGGTTCTGGCCGACGGCGCGGATATTCAGGCCGAGCGTGGTCTTGTTGAGCACGAACCAGGTCACCGGCACCAGGGCAAAGGCCAGGTAAACGAGCAGATTCTGCCGGAAGAAGATCTCGCCCAGCACCGGCAGGTCGCTCAGGACGGGGATGTTCGCCCTGGGGAAGCCATTGACGGTGATGACCTGGCCGCGAAACACTTTCTGGAAGAGCAGGTCGCTCATGCCCAGGCCGAACAGGTAGATGCCGATGCCGCTGATGCCCTGCTGCGCCTGCAGGCTGACGTTGATCACCGCTGTGGCCAGGCCCATGACCAGCCCCACCAACAACGCCACCAGCACGCCGGCCAGCAGCGCCGGGGCGTAATAGGATGTGGCGCCCGCCGGCGTGAATTCGTAGACCGCCCACAGCGAGGTGAAAGCGCCCATCAGCATCACGCCTTCTACGCCGAGATTGAGCACGCCGCTGCGCTGCCCGAAGGTCTCGCCGATGGCCGCGTAGAGGTATGGCGTGGCCAGCCGGATGCCTGATGCCAGAACGCTTGCCGTAATCAGCTCGTCTATCATGGGCCCGCTCTCACCCCTGCTGCTTCGGAGGACGCCTCAGAGACCGTCGCCGCCACCCGGCGGCGCGAGCGGTGACGGACGAAGATATCGCTGGCGACGACGAAGACGATGACCAGACCGATCAGCGCCGTGATCAGCGCCGCCGGCACCTGCACCGTGCGCTGCAGCTTGTTGCCGCCGACCAGCAGCGCGCCAAACAGGATGGATGCCGGGATGGTGCCCACGGGGTGCAGCCCGCCGAACAGCGCGGCGACGATGCCGTTGAACCCGGCGTTGCCGGTGAAGGCGATGGCCCCGCCCTCGGCGTTCATGCGGTGGCGCACGCCCAGCAGTTGGATGCCGCCAGCCAGCCCGGCGAACCCGCCGCTGAGCATCAGCGACAGCACCATGTAGCGCTTGACCTTGATGCCGGCATAGCGCGAGGCGTGTGGGTTCTTGCCCACCGCGCGGATGCGGTAGCCGATGGTCGTCCGCCACAGCAGGATGTAGACCACAATGGCCAGCACGAAGGCGATGACAATGCCGTTGTGCAGCAGGGTTGTCCCCCACTGTCTCGCGCCTTCCCCGGCCAGCCCCAGCGCCTCCCAGATATCATCGAGCGTCTCGCCGATGCGCGGCAGGTCGAGGCTGCGCGGCAGGCGTTCTGTCTCAGGGATGGGCGCGGCGGCGTTCTTCTGGCGGGGGTCAATGAACTCGCTGCGCACCAGGTACATCATGCTGAAGGTGGCGATCTGGTTGAGCATGATCGTGCTCAGGATTTCATTGACGTTGAAGTAGGCCTTCAGCACGCCAGCGATGCCGCCCCATAGCGCGCCGGCCACAAAGCTGCCCACCAGGCAGGCGATGATGACCGTTGTTGGGTCGGCCTCTTTGTACTGCAAGCCGATGGCCAGCGCTGCCAGCCCGCCGGCGATCATCTGGCCCTCGCCGCCGATGTTGATCACGCCGCCGCGAAAGCTGATGCAGATGCCGATGCCGACCAGCAGCAGCGGCGTAGCCTTGACCAGGGTATCAGCGACGGCGTTCTTGGTGCCGAACGCGCCGTCCCACAGCGCCCGGTAGGCGTCTATAGGGTTGGCGTCCATCAGCACGATCATCGCGCCGCCGATGAGCAGGGCGAGCAACACAGCGAAGAGAGGCAGAAGGGCGTCGAGCGTGCGGTCCAGATGGAGGCTTCGAGGAAGGCGCAACTGCATAGGACCCTCAATCTGCGGCAAGGGGTTGGGAATATTCGCTAAAGCTTTTGTGACCGCCGGGCCGCTGGCCGGGCCCAGGCTGCTGGCCTGATTGTGGCTACAGGCACCGGCAGCGCGAAATGCTAGCACATTATGGCGGCCAGGGCAATAGATTGATTGATGCATTCTGTGGCTGGGCCAGAACAGGGTGGTGACATGAGATTATCTCCAACCACCGGGGGAAACACCGGCGAGAGGAGAATCTCCCGAACGGTAAAGATGTGATTGGCCA
>JBBIHG010000114.1:0-9112 GCA_037447125.1 Chloroflexota bacterium
ACTTCGGAAGTCTCCCTCCGCGCCGCCCCTACTCCGCGTAGAAGGCGCTCACCCACGCCGGGCGCGGCGGCAGGTCGCCCGCCGCCACCCTGGCGCGCCATTCGGCGTCGGTCATGCGCTGGTTGATGTCGCCGATCCACTCGTAGTAGGTGAATACACCGCCGCGCAGAAGCTGCCAGCCGCCGGTCGAGGCGGGCGCGACCACATAGATATAGTCCACGTCCCCGACCGCCTCTTGCAGCACGATCCGGGCGCTGGGGTTGCTGGCCACGTCGGTGACCAGGGCCACCGGGTCAGGGTTTGCCGGGTCGGATGAGAGAGTCACCAACAGCCCCCACAGGTATTGCCCGAAGCCGAAGATCGTCCAGTACTCGTCCTCGGTGCGTGGCTCGCCGGCCAGCTCCTTGCGGGCGATCTCGGCCAGTTGCGCCGCCTGGTAGGCCAGCCCGCGCAGTTGGTAGAGGGTCGCCTGGAAGCCGGTGTACTCCGTGGGGTCTATCCCGGCCAGGCCGCGCTCGGTCAGGCCCTGGTAGGTCATGGCTGCCACGACTGCGATGCGGGCGAAGACGAGCGGGTTCGGCTCCACATAGCCGAAGGAGGTCAGCGGCGCGCCGCCCCCGCCCAGGCCGGCGGGCTGCTTGGCGTAGAGCACCGTATCGTGCTTGAGCTCCGTCCAGCTTGCCAGGCCGGTCTGCAGGTCCTTGCGCAGCCAGGCTTCGGTCTGCATCAGCGGCGGGTAGCCCGCCGGATCGCGGCCCCACAGCGGCTTGAGCGTCCACAGCCAGGCCCCGTAGGTGTTCTCCAGCCAGTCCTGGTCACCCAGCACGCCCAGTTCCGAGGCCAGCTTGAGCACCTGCCCGTCATAGTTGAGGAAGTCGCCCGCGCCCGCCTGGATGGCCAGGAAGTAGGGCGTCTCCGACCCGCCAACCGTCGCCGCCACGTCCAGGCCGAGCGGCAGCAGGCGCGGGTTCTCGCGCGTGCCCACGTAGGGGTACATCAACTGCCCCATTACGTAGCCGTCGAGGGTGAAGCGCTGGCCCAGGAAGCGGAGGCCGCGCCCGGACTCGCTCAGGTCCTCTGCCGCCGTGTCGTCGGGCAGGATCAGGCCGTTGATGCGCGGGCCGGGCAGAGTCTTCAGCATGGCCTGGAAGGCGGCCAGCCGCTCTGGATCGGCCAGGACATCGAGCGGCAAGTCTTCCGGGTGGTAGATCGCGGCGGCGACCGCGCTGTATTCGGGCGGGCCGAGGTCGTCTACCGGGCCGATCAGGAAGGTCAGCGTCTCGTGCAGCGTCGTCCAGCCGGCGACCGCTTCCGGCGAGGAGCGCAGCGCGCGCAGCAGCAGCAGCGCGATCTGCGTGGCCTGGGGGTCATTGGCCAGGAAGGTGATGCGGCTGAGCCACATCATGCCCCGGAAGTACTGCTCCAGCACTGGATCGCCGTCGTAGTGACCGCGCGGGCGGTACTGACTGAAGTCCTCCTGGTAACCGGCCAGGAAGGGCACGTCAAGCTGCCCCTGGGCGGCCAGGGCCATCTCCACCAGCGGCGTCACCGCGCTCATGGCCTCCGCCCCGATGATCGGCGCGGCGTTGCCCGGCGCGAGCAGTTCCAGCGCCACGGCCAGGTATAGCTCGGCGCTGCGCGCGGCGCTTTCCAGCGGCGTCCCGGCGGCGGCCTGGGTCTGCGCGTGGGCGGCTTGCAGGGCGGGCGTCACCACGTCCTGGGTGACCAGCGGATAGAAGCTGGCCTTCTCCAGGTCGGTGAGCAGGTTGTCGAAGATGAAGTGCAGCGCGTGCAATGTGGCGTCGGTGGTGATGAAGAAGGCGTGGCCGGGCGGCAGTTCGGCGTCCTCCGAGCCGTCCCAGGTGACGCCTTGCGGGAAGGTCAGCCAGTTGTCGCTGTCCACATAGGCCGGGTGGAACTGATCCAGCCCGCCGGGCACGACGACGAAGCCGTTCTGGGCCAGCAGGGCCAGTTGCGCCTGGTTCAGCCCGGCGTCTTCCAGGAACATGACGCCGCTCAGGTCAACGGGCAGGTTCGGCAGGTCGCCGCTGTACACGTCGGGCGGCGCGATCTGCATCGGATCGGGTAGTTCGCCATACCACGAGTCGGCGGCGAACGTCGCCCAGTCCCACACGGTGAAGGGGCCGGTGCCCTGGCTGAGCGGGACGACGGGGCCAGTGGGAACAGCCGGGCCGGTCGGCGTGATCGCGCCCTGGGGCATTGTGGCGGCGGCAGATGGCGCGACGAAGTACTCGCCATCCATCCCCTCGGCGATCCAGCCGGCCAGCGCGCCCGCCGTGACGTGCCACCAGTAGATGTTGTCCGCGCAGACCGGCCCTTCGACCACGGCGAAGGTCGTGCCTTCGGGAAGCTGCCCCGTCAGGGTGCCGCCCAGTCCGGCGGCATTCCGTATGTTGAGCGGGCGACCGTCGGTGAAAGTGACCAGACCCTCGCCGCCCGCCAGCAGGCGTGGCGGGGGCGCGTTGCCGCACTCGCCCTGCGCGCGCGCTGCCGGAGTGAACGCGGGAGCCAGCGCGCCGGCGATCAGCGCGGCGCCGAGCAGAAGTGTCAGGAACCAGTGCCGATGATGTCGCATTGAGGATCACTCCTATGTTATGCAGCTACAGGCCGCAAGAGACGCGCCCGTGCGCTCCCCATTGAGCATTGTAGCATTGTTTGTGCCGCACAAATACTTGCCGGGATGACGGGCGCTCTACGCCAGATCGCCGGAAGACCGCCGCTGGGCGGGGGCGAGGCCGCGTAGGAACGTATTGCCATACGCTCGTTTGGCCGCGCGCCGTTCGAGGCGTTCGTGTAGGGGCGGGTTTGCAAACCCGCCCCTACACGCGGGCGGCGCTCCGTCGCTCGCCGCCGCCCCTTGGTTGTGATTCGTGCCCCAGCTCTTTATAATCCGCGCCATGAATACTCACACGACCCGACCCCGCACGTTGTTCGGCTTCCGGCTGCGGGCGCTGGCGGCGCTCGCGCTGCTGGCCCTGGCTGCGACCGGCGCCCTGGCCCTCGATCTGGCCGCTGAGGGGCTGGTCTACGACTATTTCTGGCGTGTAACCGGCGAGACCGAGCCGTTGGAGCAGTTGCTCGGCTTCGGGCAGTACCTTGTCCGCTGGACGCGCGCCCAGCCCGACACGCAGCCCTTCGCCCACATTCCCCTGGCCGACGTGAATCCCTTTGCCGTCAACACCTTCCTGGAGCAGGAAGTCGAGCTGGTCAAGCGCGAGCGCCAGATGCAGATGATCGCCGGGGCGGGCTTCGGCTGGATTCGCCAGCAGTTCCCCTGGGAAGACATCGAAATCCACGCCAAAGGCGACTTCACCGACCGGCGCAATCTCGACGTGCACGGGGAAATCAGCGCGTGGGACAAGTACGATCACATCGTCGCCCTGGCCGGGCAGTACGGCGTGCGCATCATGGCCCGGCTGGGCGGCCCCATGCCCGCCTGGAGCCTGCCAGAGGGCACAGTCAACCGCTACACCCCGCCCGCCGACTTCCAGGACTTTGTGGACTATGTGGTCGCCGTCGCGACACGCTACCGCGGGCGCATCCAGCACTACCAGGTGTGGAACGAGCCGAACCTCTACCCGGAATGGGGCGAGCAGATGGTCAGCGCCGAAGCCTACACCGACCTGCTGTGCCGCACCTACCGCGCCCTGAAAACCGTTGACCCGCAGATCGTGGTCATCAGCGGGGCCATCGGCCCCACGATTGACCTGAGCGGGCGCAACGCCTACGACGTGCTCTATCTACAGCGCATGTATCAGGCAGGGGCGGGCGCGTGCTTCGACGTGCTCAGCGCCCAGGGCTACGGGCTGTGGAGCGGCCCCACCGACCGCCGCCTGCGCCCGACGACGATCAATTTCCAGCGCCATCTGTACCTGCGCGACGTGATGGTCGCCAACGGTGACGCCCACAAACCCATCTGGATCAGCGAGGCGGGCTGGAACCCCGTCCCCGACGATCCGAGCATCGCCGACCTGGAGCGTTATGGGCGGGTGACGATGGAACAGGCTGCCGCCTGGGCGCCGCTCGCCTACCAGCGCGCCGCCGAGGAGTGGCCCTGGATCGGGGTGATCGCCTGGTGGTATTTCAAGCGCGCCGACGACTCCGAGACGGGGCAGAGCTGGTACTACTTCCGGCTGGTCGAGCCGGACTTCTCGCCCACGCCCGTCTACGAGGCGCTCAAGGCGTACATGACCGGCGAAGAGCCGCAGGTGCTTGGCGCGGGGCGGCACGGACTGGCCGCGCGCGGGGTGATCACGACCGGGCCGGGCGGCGGCGAGACGCGGGTTTTCCGCGCCCGCGGCACGGCGGCCTATCTGTGCCACGAGGCGCTGCCGGAGACGCAGGCGATCACTGTCAACGCCGACGGCGGCGCGGCGCGGACGCTGACCCTGGCGGCGGGCGTGGCAGGCTGCGTCCCGCTGAGCGAGTCGCTGGGTGGGGGAGTGCACACCCTGGCCCTGAGCGCGCACGACTGGAGCGGCCTGCATAGCCTGGCCGTGCTCGACCACACGGCGAGGCAGCGCCTGCCCTGGCTGCTGGCGGGGTTGCTGGCGGCGGCGGGCGCACTCGCCGTGCTGGGCCGCGCGGTGACCGCCCGGCTGAGCCGACCGGTGAGGTAGGGGCAGCGGTGGCCGGACGAGTGATCGAGTTATGGGGCGTCGCCGGGCAGATCGCGGATGCACTGCGCCGCCACACCTGGATCGCGCCGCTGATCGTGCTGCTGCTGGCTTTCGCCGTGCGCTTCCACGCCCTGGAAGCGCAGTCCTTGTGGAACGACGAGGGCAACAGCCTGCGCCTGGCCGAGCGCACCATCCCCGACCTGGTTGACGCCACCGGGCGCGACATCCACCCCCCCGGTTACTACCTGGCGCTGAAGGGCTGGATCGCGCTGGCCGGCGCGAGCGAATTCGGGCTGCGCTCGCTCTCGGCGTTGGAGGGCGTGCTGACCGTTGCTCTGACGATTGCCCTGGGGCGGACGCTGTTCAGGGGGGCGGCGGGGATGCTGGCCGGGTTGTTCGTCGCGCTGAGTCCCTTCGCCGTGTACTACAGCCAGGAGATGCGCATGTACGCCCAGCTCGCCCTGCTCAGCGCGGCGAGCATGGCCCTCTTCGCGCGCTGGCTGGTAGGGGCGTATGGCCATACGCCCCTACGGAAGAGCGAAGAATCACCGCAGAGGCGCAGAGAGCGCAGAGGAAAGGCAGAAAAGCACTTTAGTTTTTTCTCCGCGTCCTCTGCGCCTCTGCGGTTCAAGCTTGCCCTGGCGCTGGCCCTGGTCAACGCCGCCGGACTGTACACGCAGTACTCGTTCCCCTTCACTCTGCTCGCCCAGGGCCTCACCCTCGTCGCGTGGATCGCCTGGGGCAGCCGCCGAAAGACCTCTCCCCCCTCTCTAGCTTGGCTGGAGAGGGGGGCCGGGGGGGTGAGGCCCCTGGCCGTCTACCTGGCCCTCAGCCTGCTGACGCTGGTCCTCTTCGCGCCCTGGCTGCCCACCGCCTGGGATCAGGTCACGGCCTGGCCGCGCACCGGTGAAGACCTGGCCCTTGGCGAGCAGTTGCGCACCGGGCTCACCTGGCTCGTCTACGGCAATACGGCGGGCGAGGTAGCTCCCCTGCATTTCCTGTGGCCGGCTGTCCTGCTGATCGCCGCGCTGTGGCCGGGGCGCGGGCGCGCGCGGGGCTGGCGCGTCGCCCTGCCGTTGGCCTGGGCGGCGGTGGTCGTCGGCGCGCTGTTCGTCTCCGGCGCGTATCGCCCGGCCAACCTCAAATTCCTGCTGCCTGCGCAAATCGCCCTGGCCCTGCTGCTGGCAGAGGGCGCGCGCCGGCTGTGGACTGTCGCCGGGCGCGTCCGCCCGCTGAGCGCCCGCGAAACGCGGGCCGTCGCGCGGATGCTGGCGGCGGTCTGCGCCTTCTTGGTGGTCATGGGCGCGGCGCGGGCGCTCGACGCCTTGTACAACGACCCCGCTTACGCCCGCGCCGGTTACCGGGCCATCGCCGCCGCCATCAGCGCCGATCCGCACCCTGGCGACGCGATCCTCCTCACCGCGCCCAACCAGGTCGAGGTGTTCAGCTACTACTACCAGGGAGATGCGCCGGTCTACCCGTTGCCGCGCGGCCTGGGCGGGGATGATGCCGCGACGCAGGCCGAAGTCGAGGCCGTGATCGGCGAGCACGCGCGCCTCTTCGCCGTCTTCTGGGGCGAGGAGGAGCGCGACCCGCGCCGCGTCGTGCAGGCGACGCTCGACGCCGGCGCCTACCCGGTCGCCTCGATGTGGTACGGCGATGTGCGTCTGGCGCAGTACGCCGTGCTCGGCCCCGCGCCGGACGCACCCGCCGTCATGCTGGACGCGCACTTCGGCGACGCGCTGCGCCTGACCGGCTACGCGCTGAGCGCCCAGGACGCCCGCCCCGGCGACGCGCTCGGCGTGACGCTGTTCTGGATGGCGGACGCGCCGCTCGCCGTGCGCTACAAGGTCACGGTGCAGCTCCTCGCGCCGGACGGGTCGCTGGCCGCGCAGCACGACGCCGAGCCGGCTAATAACCTGGCTCCCACCACGACGTGGACGCCTGGCCAGACGGTGATGGACACGCACGGCCTGGTCGTGCCGCCGGACGCATTGCCGGGCGAGTACGTGCTGGTTGCCGCCGTCTACGCGCTCGATGCGCCGGGGGATCGCCTGCTGGTGAGGGAGGACGGGGCGATGGCGGACAATCTGCTGCCGCTGGCGACGCTGGCCGTGCGCTGATGCGCTCAGCATCTTCTCATTCGCCGCCGGGCGTTGATTCGATTACAACCTGAGCATCAACATAGTCACCGCTGACGCCCACATTGGCCACCAACGACCGGCGACTGACCACCGATCACCCTTGATCCGCACCAGGAGGTGCCCACCCATGATCCTCATCACCGGCGCAGCCGGCTATGTCGGCAGTAACCTCGTTCGCCTGCTTGTCGCCCAGGGCAAGCCTGTGCGCGCGCTGGCCCACAGCCCGCGGAAGGCCGCCGTCCGCCTGGCCGACGTGCGCGACCAGATCGAGATCGTGCGCGGCGATGTGACCCGCCCGGAGACGCTCGCTCCGGCGCTGGAGGGCGCGAGCGCCGTCGTGCACCTGGTGGCGGTAGCCATCGAGCGGGGGCGCGGCGACTACGAGCGCATCAACACGGGGGGCACGGTCAACCTGGTGGACGCGGCCAAAGCCGCCGGCGTGCGCCGTTTCATCAACATGAGCCAGAACGGGGCCGACAGCCGCCTGCCGTACCGCTTCCTGGCCAGCAAGGGCCGCGCCCAGGAGGTCGTCGCCGCCTCCGGGCTGGACTGGACGGCGCTGCGCCCCTCGGTCATCTGGGGGCCAGGGGACGAGTTCGCCAATGTGCAGGCGCGACTGATCCGGCTGACGCCGCTGGTCTTCCCCATCGTCGGCGATGGGGGCGCGAAGTTCCAGCCGGTGTGGGTGGGCGACGTGGTGGCGGCAGTGGCCCGCTGCCTGGAGGACGCGAGCACCATCGGGGGCGAGTACGGGCTGGGCGGGCCGGAAGTGCTGACCTACGCCCAGATCGTGCGCCGCGTGCTGGAGGCACTGGGCGCGCGCCGCCTGACGATCAACGTGCCGGTGCCGCTGCTGCGCCCGGTCGTCAAGCTGATGGAAGTCGCGCTGCCCAACCCGCCAGTGACGACCAGCCTGCTCGACCTGCTCAAGGTGGATAATACCGTTGCGGAGAACGCGCTGACGGGCGTCTTTGGCATCACTCCACGCCCCTTCACGCCGGAGAACCTGAGCTACATGGGCGAGTTCACCGCGCGGGAGTCGCTCAAGCGACTGCTGGGGCGCGCCTGACGCGCCACGCCGCTCACCCCAACTGGACGATGGTGACGGTCAGCGCGCCCGTCCCGCCCGGCCCGCCGCCAGCGACGCTGAAGCGCACGCGCCGGTAGTCACTCCCCAGGTCGTAGATCGCGCTGTAGAGGTGATCGTCTGCGTGGTCGGGCGGCTCCCCTGCCAGCTTGAGCGCGTCCAGGGCGGGTGCGCCGTCAATCACCAGCCCGCTCGCGGAAAGCTGTGGCGGGTCGAGCGGCGTCCTGTCCTCGCCAGCGAACAGGTACAGCGCGTCGAGCGTCCCCATGCCGGCCAGCGCCCCGCTGCCTTCGACCACAATCCGCACCCGCCCGTAGTAGCGAAACCCGGTCTCGACTGGCTCAGCGCGATCAAAGGGCACAATCAGCGTCTCGATCAGCGGATCGCCGTAGTCGGGGATGCGGTCGAGCGGGTTCTCGCCATCGTTGGTCGAGGCGATGAGCACGAAGGCAATCATCACCGGCAGCGCTGACCCGATGATCAGCGCCAGCGTGATCAGCGTGTGCTGGAGGGAGGTCTGGGGTGGGCGTGGGGTCTGGCTCACGAATGCGCTCCCGGTGATCTGGCTCTGCTCTGACTATAGCGCATTCGCCGGGCGGGGTACAGTCGTGCCCGCCATGAGGGTCCACGAACAAGTTGTCAGCGGATCATCTGCCGCCACTGGAGAGCCTCACCCCCGCTCGGCCCATTGACGCGGGCCTTGCGAGGGTTGCCCTGGGCGCGTCAGGGGGTGCCGTCATCGCCGCTCTTTTTGGGCGCTTTGCACGAGAGAAGAATTACACGGATCGGGGAGAGCAGGGTATTATAGAGACCACGATGGTCCGGAGCAGCCATCCACGTGGACGATTCGCGCACAGTTTGTCCAAAAACATGGGGTATGCATCAATATAAGGAGAGAAGACGGCATGACTAAGAGGAGACGACTGATCGGGCTTTGGCTCGTGCTGGCCTTGGTTGCCATTCTGTCCCTGGCCGCATGTGGTGACGACGAGAAAGCAGAGCCAACGCCAACGGTCCCACCGACTGAGGTGCCCACCGAAGTTCCGACTGAGGTGCCCACCGAGGTTCCAACCGAAGTGCCGACCGAGGTGCCCACTGAGGTGCCCACTGAAATTCCGACCGAAGTGCCTACGGAAGTAGCGATGGCACCCGCCGCGACCGAAGTGCCGACCGAGGTGCCCGCTGCGGAGCCAGAGTTTGCGGTCAAGGAGTTGATTCCGTGCGACGAGTACGACCTGAGC
>JBBIHG010000115.1:0-8791 GCA_037447125.1 Chloroflexota bacterium
GTCCTTCTCCATAGTCTTTTCTCTGCGTCCTCTGTGCCTCTGCGGTTCAGAGAATCTTTTCCCCAGTCTGTCATGCACCCGCTCCAAACTCCGGTCTGGCGGACTCGCCCTGAATGCGCTATAGTGCCCTGCGTGCGGGGCGTGGTAATGGCGAGTCCCGTGTGACAGGCGTTGTGTTGTTTGAAGCTGTGCGTTTCCACGATGGTATTGGAAGCCTGGCCTGCGCAGCGGCCAGATTGCACGCCGGCCCCGGCGCGCCTCGCGCGCCTGTTCTCTGCCGGTGAGCAAAGGAGTAGCGTAACCCATGGGTTCGCCAAAGTTGGACGAGAAGGCCAAGAGAAAACCGCGGCGTCACTCGGCCACTGCCCCCAATGACTACGATCATCTCAACGTGCCCGGATCGGTGAACTTCCCCCTCGACCATCCGCGCAGCCGGCGCCCTCACGCGCGGCGGCGGAGCGGCGCGCCTAACTGGATGAAGGCGCTGCTGGCCATGGCGGGCGTAATGTTCGCCCTGGGTATCGTGGCGCTGGTCATCTTCGCCATCGCCTTCCCGCCGTTCTTCCGCGGTCTGGAGCCGCGCTACCAGCAGCGGCTGATTGATATGTTCCCACCGTTCGAGTCGCTGCGGGCGACGGTGCCCTACGAGGTGTTGCCCACGCTCAGCGGGGCCAGCGACAGCGACGCCGCGCAGCAGCTTCTACTGACCCAGGAAGAGCCAGGGTCGGCGATCACGCCGGAGCCGGGCGCCGGGCTGACCAACCCCGGCGACGACGCGCTGCCAGAGACGCCGCCGCCCACCGCGCCGACCTTTGCGCCCAGCCCCACGCCCACCGAGAGCGCGGGAGGCATCCCGGTCGGCGCGGCGCCCACCGAGGGGCCGACGCCTTTGCCCGTCTATGACGCCCCGCAGGTAGCTGCGCTGCCGACCTTCACCCCGCAGGTGCTGCCGACAGAGGTGCCGCTGCCGCCCACGGTCAAGCTGGGCAATATCCGCTATGAGCAGCAGGGCTGGAACAACTGCGGCCCGGCGACCATGACCATGGCCCTCAGCTACTACGGCTGGCCCGATACCCAGACGACCGCCGCCAAATGGATGAAGCCCCACCCGGAGGATAAGAACGTCAGCCCCTGGCAGATGGTGCGCTTCGTCAACGAGCGGACCGGGGTCAAGGCGCTCTACCGTTACGGCGGCACGCTGACCGTGCTCAAGCGGCTGCTGGCGGCGGGCTTCCCGGTGGTGGCGGAGGAGAGCATCCAGCCGGCGGGCGAGGGATGGCTGGGCCATTACGTGCTGTTCATCGGCTACGACGACTACCAGCAGCACTTCCTGACCTTCGACAGCTACCTGGGCAGCAACAAGGACCAGGGTCGCCCCAGCCCCTACAGCATCTTTGACGAGAAGTGGCGCCACTTCAACCGCATGTTCATGGTCGTCTACGAACCCTCGCGCGAGATGGAGCTGCGCAAAGCGCTCGGCGACTACGTGGACCCGGTGCACGGCTACCGCACGGCGCTGGCCCAGGCCCGCGACGAGGCCACCAAGAAGCGCGACGATAAGTGGGCCTGGTTCAACATGGGCACCTCCTACACCCTGCTGGGCGAGTACGAGAACGCCGCCTTCGCCTACGACGAAGCGCTGCGCCAGGGCCTGCCTCCGCGTATGCTGTGGTACCAGTTCGGGCTGTACGAAGCCTACTTTTACACCGGGCGCCACAGCGACGTGCTGGCCCACGCCCAGAACACGGCCAAATACACGCCCTACGTAGAGGAGTCGTATTACTGGGAAGGCATGGTCTACGCCGCCCAGGGTGATCAGAGGGCAGCCCTGCAGAAGTTCGACCAGGTGCTGCGCTTCAACCCCAACTTCTTCCCGGCGCGCGAAGCCATGGACCAGGTCAATGCGGGCACCTTCACGGTGGCCCACCTGGGCCGTTAGCCGCCACCGCGCTGATGGGTATCTCGATGCCCGCCGCGATGCTTTGTAAGGGGGCGCACAATGCCACCTGACCTGGCCGCGCTACGCCAGTGCCTGGTGGAACGGGCCTACCTGCTGACGGCCCATGCCTCTGATCGCGCTGCACAACGCGGTATCGTCAGCCGTGAGATCGAGGAGGTCATCGCAGCCGGAGAGGTGATCGAGGACTATCCTGACGACAAGTACGGCCCAAGCTGCCTTATTTTGGGATACACGCAGGCGGGGCGGGTGTTACATGTCCAGGTGAGCTATCCGCCAGCGGTGAAAGTGATCACTGTTTATGAGCCAGCGTCCGATCAGTGGGATGAGACGTTCAGAGTGAGGAAGTCACGATGAACACGCAGCGGTGCATGTATTGCCAGGGCGAGTTAGAGCTAAAGCGCGTCTCTCGCGCTCAGGAGTGTGAAGGGCGTTGGCTCGTGATCGAGAATCTGCCTGCGCTGGTCTGCCGTCAGTGCGGCGAACGTTTCTACACTCCCGATGTGCATGACCTGGTTGTTGCTCTGATTCGAGGCCAGGCCGAGCCGGCCCGCACCGACACCATCGAGGTCTACGACGCGGCTCGCATCGCCTGAGGAACGCGAGCCGGGGCTGTTGCTCTCTCCCAGGGGAGGCTCAGGTTTGCTGCAGGCTGCCCCTTGATCGGCCTGTGTGCCATGTTGTTCTTCTCACTGATCTCTGATCGGCAAAGGACACGATGAGCCACCCTTCGTCTGTGCCGCCCCAGGCCGACACCCGCCGCATGGCGCACAACACGCTCATCCTGATGATCGCCTTCGGCACGGCCAAGGCGATCAGTCTGGCCCAGACGTTCATCATCGCCAGCGTGTTCGGCGTGGGCGACGAGTGGGACGCCTTCGTCACCGCCAACCGCATCCCGGAGCAGATCGTGCTGCTCATCGGCGGCGGCGCGCTGTCCTACGCCTTCATCCCCATCTTCAGCGGCTTCCTGGCCCGCGACGAGCGGGCGGCGGGCTGGCGTCTGGCCAGCGCGGTGATCAACACCATCTTTGTGCTGACGCTGGCGCTGAGCGTTCTCGGCTTCCTGTTCGCGCCCTGGCTGGTCGAGCACGTCGTCGCGCCCGGTTTCGACACAGCCAAGGCGGCCCAGACGGTCACCCTGATGCGCATCTTGCTGCTCAGCACGCTCGTCTTCAGCATCAGCGGGATGTTTCAGGGCATCCTGCACAGCCACAGCCACTTCCTGCTGCCCGCGCTGGCCCCGATCCTGTTCGATGTGGGCATCCTCTTCGGCGTGATCTTCCTGATCGGCCCGCTGGGCGTGTACGGCATCGCCTGGGGGGCGGTGCTCGGCTCAGTGCTACACCTGGGCATCCAGGTGCCCGGCCTGCTGTACTACCGCATGCGCTGGCTGCCGCGCCTGGGCTGGCGCGACCCGGCCCTGCGCCGCGTGATCACCCTGATGATCCCGCGCGTGGCCGGGCTAGGCGTGATGGCCTTCAACCTGCTGGTCTTCAACAACATTGCCTCGCGGATGGGCAGCGGCGCGGTCAGCGCCTTCGACTGGGGCTATCGCCTGATGAACATCCCGGAGACGCTGATCGGCAGCGCGATGGGCTTCGTCGTCTTCCCCACGCTGGCCGCCTTCAGCGCGCTCGGTGAGGACGCGCGCAAGCGGCAGGCCATGTCTGGCGCCATGCGCTTCATCCTCATCGCCACCATCCCCGCCGCCGCCGGCCTGGTGCTGATCGGCCGGCCGCTGGTCAGCCTGCTGGAGCGCGGCGCATTCGACGCCCAGGCCAGCGTATTGGTCTATGGCGCGCTGCAGTTCTTCGTTTTCGGTCTCATCTTCCAAAGCCTGCACGAAGTGGCCGCGCGCTGCTTCTACGCCGACAAGGACACGGTGACGCCGCTGTGGATATCGGTCATCGCTGCCGTCGCCAATGTGCTGATCGTCGGCGGGCTATATCTCAGCTTCGTCAGCGGCTTCGACGGCACGACTCGCGCTGCCTTCAATGAGTGGGGCGCTGCCTACGCGGCAGGCGACTACGAGACGGCATTGGCCACGCTGACCGATGGCGCCGCCCGGCTCAACGACCATCTCGCCGACGCGACCGGTGTGGGTGGGCTGGCCATCGGCTATTCGGCCATCTTCCTGATCGAGCTGATTCTGCTGCTGACCATCCTGCGGCGGCGCTGGGGGAGCATTGACGGGCGCCATCTGGCGCTGACCGCCGCGCGCACGGTCGCCGCGACCGCCGTGATGGGCGCGGCGGTGCTGGGGGCCGACGCGGTTTTCGGCGCGATGGGCTGGCACGAGGCGGGAGTTGCTCTGACCGCGCTGCGCGTGGTGGGGCTGGCCGGCGTGGGCGCGGCCACGTTTGTGATCGCGGGCGTACTGCTCGGCCTGGACGAGATTCGCACCCTGCCGGGCATGATCCTGCGCCGGCGCAAGCCCTCGCCCCTGGCCGAGGGGGGGCGAGCCGCCTGAAGGCCACCGCCTGGGATTGCGGTGCGAGATGACGTGCACCCCCAGGCGGCGGGATGAAACCGGACAGGCGGATTTCGAAATTCGAATTTCGAAATGCGAATTGGAATGCACTCCCAGGCGGCGCGACGAAACCGGACTGACCTCATTTCGCAATCCGCAATTCGCCATCCGAAATCAGTACGGGAACGCCTTCACCGCCTCCTCCAGAACTTGCGTCTGAACCGTCGAAATTGAGAAGATCCATACCCCGCGCGACCACGTGAACGAGCGCCAGCCGCGCACGTTGCTGTAGAAGAAGTCCGTATCTGTGATGCCGGCCACCGAGAAGTTGCCCAGCCGCCCAAATTTGCGGGCGTGCGTCAGCATCTCGATCATCGTGCCATGGGCTTTCTGCTGATTCGAGAAACGCGCGATGGCCACGTCCACTTTCATCAGCCCATCCAGGTAGCGGGCCGACGCCGTGCCCACCATCCCATAGGTGCGCGTGCAGACCGGCGGATCAATCACGTCGGACGCATAGCCGATGCCAAGCAGACAGTGGTTGGTGGGGCTGGAGACATTGCCGGGCGAGATCACTTCAGTGGTGCGCAGAAGGTCCCCCAGCATTTCAGGCAGAAGCTGCCAGGGTTCCAGGTCGTTGGCTGGCAGCGCGCGCCCGTCCACGCCGTGCGGGGCGACCAGCGCCTCCTGCAGCACCGGTACTTCCGGTTTGGGGTCGAGCAGATCGGTGAGCTGCGTGCCGACGATGAAGGCCAGCAGCACCAGCAGCAGCATGGCCGCGGCCAGGTAATAGGTCGTGCGCACCATGCGCGGCAGCCGGTCGAAGTCGCGTTTGGTGCGGCGCGTGAAGTTGTAAGTCTTCTCGCCGATCAGCGCCAGCGAGAGGCCGCCAATGGTGATGTAACTGGGAATATCGCGCAGGCGCAGGCGGCGTTTTGGCTCCTCCTCGTCCTCCTCGCTCTCAAGGTCGAAGCGAAGCTGCTGCAGCTCGCCGAACCGGGTGTGGGCGATCTCTGCCGGCTTATTGCGCTCAAGGAGAGCCGGATCGGGCTGGGCCGGCGGGGCCGGCGGGCGTTGAGGGGCACGGGCAGCGCCGCCTGGGGCCGGCTTCGGTGGCGTGAGCAGACCCTTCTCCAGGAGCCGCTTGAGATCCTCGGGGCTGATCTCGCGAGCCAGATGCTCCAGCCCTTCAGGGAGTCCATTGTCGCTCATGGCCCATACCTTGCAGTCCAGTCCAGTCGCGCTCTATTCTAACACCATTGGGGCGCACTTGCTGTGCGCCCCATCGCGTACCGTTCAGTTCCCACGTGCCCGTTGCTGCTCTCTTTAGCAGTCCGTGGGAGTGGACGACTCTACGAACCTTGCCGGCAGCGATATCTCGGTGGACAGCACGGTGGTGCCCGCTTTGATATAAACCTGGGTGGTGTGCCAGTCGAAGTACCCGGCCAGCGTCACGAGGATGGTGACCGAGTCTCCCAGCTCGCGCATGGGGTAGCCGACCAGCACGATCTCGCCGGACGACTTCTTCTTGGGCGGCTTAGGCTCCTCCTTAGGTGGCTTGGGCTCTTCCTTGGGTGGCTTGGGCTCTTCCTTAGGTGGCTGAGGCTCCTCCTCTTCCTTGGGCGGCTTGCCACCACCATCGTCAAACAGGCCCTCAAACTTCAGCCCCGGCACTTTGGCATTGGGGTCCATATCCACCCACTCGTACTTCCAGCCCGAGGCGCCGATCACCTCAATGTGCGTGATCGCTTCGTAGACTTCCTTGGGCATGGCAAAGACGATGTTGCTAATGGCCGGGTCGCTCTTGTCCGTCACTTCGATGCTGATCGTCGTCGAAGGCTCACCCTCGTTCTCGACATCGGACACTACCACGAGTTCTTTGCCAGTAGTCTCGGCGAAGAGCGGGCCTTCCCTGGTCTCGACGCCGCCGACCATCTCGCATTCCATCGCCCCGGTGTATTCCAGGCCCTCCACCGTGCGCATCAGGCTGGTGGAGATGAACTGGGCCAGGCCCGCTGCAGAGAGCAGGATGATGATGCTGCCGGGAATCAGGACGTGGTATTCGGCGAGCGCCTGACCGCGCTGCCACCTGAACCATCGCGATCGCTTACCGTTCATTGCTGCACCTCCTTGCAGATGAGTTCCTGCGGATGATAGCTGTTGATCTTCCCCACTTTGACGAACTCCGAAAACTTATCTCGTCTGGCCCGCCTTAATGCTTCGTCAATGATTTCGGAGTGCTTCTCCCCTCCCGCCTTGGGCTGGCCATTGGCTTACTCATATGATACGGGAAGATTCCCAATTTTTCACTAGGGCCAGAGGGAAATTTACAAGAAATTCAGAAATCGCGCCGGGCGGTTTCTTGATCGTTCCGCGCCAGGCACCTCCCTGCTGACGCCGGTCCGCAGAGGGGGCAGTCCCTGGCCCGGCAAGTCGCTGCGTGCTGCACGCCCGGCCAGGGAGCCGGGCCATCGCAGCAGCAGGGTGCGTGGGAGACCTGTCAGGCAGGTTGCCGCGCCCCGGTTTACCTCACCCCCGCTCGGCGCTAACGCGCCTCGCGCCCCCTCTCCGCGGCGGAGAGGGGGCAAGCCGAGCGCAGCGAGGCTGGGGGTGAGGTCAATACCCCGCGTCCAGCGAGTCGCTGATGACCTTTGCGCGCACCTCACAGCAAGGCGTGTTCCCAGGGCTTTTTGGGAGTATACTGGGGTTAGCGCCGACCACCATTCGGGGGAGTCCATGCTGGACGCCTACACGCGCGAAGAAGAGCGCTGGCTGCTGGGATTGGCGCGCGACACGCTGGCGCGCATCACCGCCGGCGAAGAGCCGCCCGACGTTGACCTGGACGCGGTGTCGCCCGCCCTGGCTGAAGAACGCGCCTGTTTCGTCACCCTGCGCCGGCGCGACGATGGCACGCTGCGCGGCTGCACGGGGACGCTGGTCGCCCGCCGCCCGCTGGCCGAGGAAGTGGTGGCCATGACCGTGCAGACGGCTCTCCACGACCCGCGCTTCGCTTCCGTGCAGGCCCATGAAGTCCCGGGCCTGCACCTGGAGATCAGCGTGCTCACCCCCTCACAGACCCTGGAATTTGCCGACCCCGAGGACCTGCTGCGCAAGCTGCGCCCCGGTGTAGACGGCGTCACCCTGCGCCTGGATCGCCGCCGGGCGACCTTCCTACCCCAGGTGTGGCAGAGCTACCCGGACCCGCGCCTCTTTCTGACCCTGCTGGCGCAGAAGATGGGCGTCGGCCCGGATGCCTGGCGCGATCCTGCTATCCAGGTTGAGACCTACCAGACGATCGTCATCGAGGAAAGTGACGAGGACGATCCTCCACACTGATTGCCCACCTCTTGGCTGACGGCTGGCCGATGACCGGGGCGGGCGGATTTGCGCCCCGGCCTGGCTCTGGTACAATCGCCGCGTCGTTCCGTTGAGAACACCGTGACTCCCACCGTGGAGAGTGCTCATGCGTACCGTGCTGATTCTGCTGGCCCTGCTCAGCGCCGGGCTGGTTATGGCGGCCTGCGGCGACGAGCCGCCGCCTACCCAGATCTACATCGTCATCTCGCCGACGCCAGAAACCCCTCAGCCGGAGACGCCCGCCGCCTCGCCGACGGTGGCCGCGACCGAGACAGCCGCCGTCACCCGGGCCGCCAGCGCAACGCCAACGCCATCGGCTACTGCCTCACCAGCTACCGTGTCACCGGCTCTGCCCTCGCCCACGCCACAACCGGCGGGCTTCCCGACCAACGTGGCCGCCCAGGTGCAGATCGCCGAGCAGGTCTTCGAGCACGGGCGCATGTTCTGGATTCGTCACTCCCGCCAGATCTGGGTGATGGTCAATGTGCCGCAGGACAATACCACGGGCGGCGACTGGTTCTGCTACAACGACACCTTTCAGGAAGGCGAGACCGAGATTGACACGAGTCTCGTCCCGCCCGAAGGACAGTACCAGCCCCGGCGCGGCTTCGGCAAGCTGTGGCGCTCGCGCGACGATCTCAAGAACACGCTCGGCTGGGCGCTGACGCCGGAATTCGAGCTGACCAGCAACTACACCTACATCGCCGGCGGCTACGTGCAGGGCGGGCAATACCTGCCCGGCCCCGGTGAGCATCGCCTGACCACGCTCTACTACGAAGTCATCTCCTTCTTCGAGGCGGATATTCGCGGCGACTGCCAGGGCGGCACCTGGCGCATGACCGCCGCATCGTAAGTCGCACATCTCCGGGCCAATCACGACGCAGGCGGGCCGTTCTGGCTCCGCCTGTTTATTTTCCCGCGGAGCCTGACATTCCCCCGACAGCTTGCCGCGCCTACTTTCCCCGGTGGCTGTTTTGTATTAAGATACGGAAGAGGCTGGTTCT
>JBBIHG010000116.1:0-8579 GCA_037447125.1 Chloroflexota bacterium
GCTAGTATAGTGCATGGCTCCGCCCCCCGCTACATTGCCCGTGCCTGTAATGTGGGATACAATGGAACATAGTATGGGCCGCTGATGAGTGTGCCCTTATCAACCCCCAACGCTTTGCCGTCAGCGTTCCCATTAGAGCAGAATCGAGAGAACGTAAAGGCTACACGGTTTACCCGCTTGACTTTTTTCGCGCACTTAGCCTAGAATGAGCTTTAGTTGGTTGACACAACAAATAAACGGGGGCCTGACTCAGGTAGCCCCTGGCGAGCGAAAGGAGGTAGCCCAGCGCGCGAGGAATACAGTCCACTCCACACCGGACTGGCGGCGGGGCGCAGGGCGGCGGGCGTAGCAGTGCCCGGCGTTGCTGGCTGAGTGTGTGCCGCAAAGCAGCTAAAGCACGTTAACGAACGAGAGTTCTCTAAGGAGCGAGAGACATGTCCAAGAAACGGACGTTGGTCGTTCTGATCCTGGTCGTCGGCATTCTGCTGTCGCTGGTTGGTGGCGCAGCGGCCCGCCAGGAGAAGCCCAAGTTCTTCCTGATCGCGCACGGCGGCCCCGGCAATGTCTTCTGGGTTACGGTCATGAAGGGCATGGCCGACGCCGCCGCGTTCCTCGATGTGGATGCCACCTGGCTGGGCGCGGACACCGCCTCGAATGAAGCGATGGTGGGCTTCTGGGATGACGCCCTGGCTGCCAATCCGGATGGCATCGGCACGACCGAGCCTGTCCCGGCCCTGATCGAGGACGCGGTCAAGCGCGCGGCTGCGGCGGGCATCCCCGTCATCGCCTTCAACACCCAGGACACCCGTCCTGTGGGCGAGCGGTTGCCGCACTGGTTCTACATCGGCACCAGCGAGTTCATCGCCGGCGAGGCGGTGGCCCGTGGCCTGCTGGCGGCCAAGCCCGATATTGCCACCGTGCTGTGCCCGATCCAGGAAGTGGGGCACATCGGTCTTGAGGCGCGCTGCAACGGCGTCGAGAGCGTCATGGCCGAGCAGGGCATCCCTGTGGTGCGCTTCATGATCAACTACAACCTGTCGGAGTCGGCCGGCCTCATCGGGGACGCCTTCGCGGCCAACCCCGAGGCCAACGCCATCGTAACGCTTGGCCCCGGCCCGGCGGAGTCGTTCTACGCCTATGCGACTGAGAATAACGTGACTCCGGATCAGGTGATCCATGCCACGTTCGACACCAGCCCGGCGATCTTCCAGGCCATCAAGGAAGGCCGCAGCCTGCTGTGTGTGGACCAGCAGCCTTACGTCCAGGGCTTCGAGACGGTTGTCTGGCTCTTCCTGGGCAGCCAATACCTGCTCAAGCCGGCCAACGACATCTTCACCGGCCCGAACATTGTGGACGCCAGCAATGTGGACCGCGTGATCGAGCTGAACGCAGCGGGCTACCGCTAACCGTTCAGGGTCGAACCAACATCATGGGAGGGGCCAATGCTCCTCCCATGTGCTAATACAGCGTCATTGGGGGATAGCAAGACAACGTCGCGCAACCGCTCTGGGGTGTGAGTCTTGCGTCAGAAGTTAAGGACCTGGAGCGATCTCACGCCTCACAATTCAGGACTCAATAGCAGATGGGCGGAGTTGGCGAATGGCTCTCTCCACAAGCTCATGAGGGGACGATAAGCTTTGGCCAGAGAAGTGACTTTGACGCAGCGCAAAGGCGGAAACCGGCTCCTCGTCTATTGGGAACACGGGCGTGAATCGTGGAGCCGCTTCCCGGAGTCAGGGGCGGTTTTTGGCTTCCTATCGGTCCTGTTCTTCTTCATCATTGCCACCTGGGTCAACACGGGCTGGCCGCCGCAGATTATTGACGGGCGCTCCATCGCCTCCATCGTCACCAACGCCGCTTCGCAAGGTATCATCGCGATTGGCGTGACTATGCTCATGATCTCTGGCGAGTTCGACCTGTCGGTCGGCTCCATCCTGGGCTTGAGCGCGCTCATGTTCATCATCGCGGCGAGCACTGGCCCGGCGGGGCTGATCGAGTTGATCCCCTTCGGCGTCGGCGAGCGGTTGGTTGAGAACCTGAACATCTCACGGGCCGGCATGAGCGGCCCGGCCTCGATTGGGGTGGCCCTGGTGACGGGGGCCGCGCTAGGATTGGTCAACGGGCTGCTGCTAGTGTGGACGCGCATCCCGTCCTTCATCGTCACGCTGGGCACGCTGTACATCTACCGCTCGATCATGCTCAGCATCATCCCCGGTGGCACCATCGCCCGCTACACGCGCGAGGAGATGGTGTGGAGCTTCCATCCCCTAGTCATCATCGGGCTGGCTGTCTTGGTGGTGGCGCTGCTGTTGATCCTGTTGTGGCCGGCGCTGCGCCGTGCCTATCGGCACGCCCAGGAGAATGGTGGGGCGGGCAAGATTCTGCCGGGGCTGCGGCTGATCGTCACGGCGGGAACGATGGCTGCCATCGTGGTCGTCGGCGCGCTGATCATCAATGCTTATGCTGGCAACCTCAAGGACCCGGTCAAAGCGCCTTTCTTCGAGATCATCAACGGCAATCTGGCCTTCATCAAGTACAACTTCCGCGCCGCGATCATTTGGTGGGCTTTGATTGCCGCTGTCTTCACCGTCGTGCTGACCAGCACGCGCTATGGCAATGCGGTCTTCGCGGCGGGGGGCAACCCCGAAGCGGCGCGCGCCCAGGGCATCAACGTCCGGCGGGTGAAGGTGACCAACTTCGTCATCTCTGGCACGCTGGCCGCTGTGGCCGGCATCACCGAGGCGGCGCGCTTCAAGGTTGTCGAGCCGCTGCGCGGCACGGGCTATGAGCTGGACGTGATCGCCGCGACCGTCATCGGCGGCACTCTGTTAACCGGCGGCTACGGCAGCATCATCGGCACGGTGCTGGGCATCCTGATCGCGTTCATGCTCAAGACTGGCCTGGTGTTGATTGGCGTCCAGGCGGACTGGTTCCGCGGCGTGCTGGGCATCATCATGATCGTGGCCGTCGTCATCAACACGAATATTAGAAGGCAGAGATGATCATGGCTGGCAATGGGAACGAAACCCCCCTGGTCTATATGGAACGCATCACCCGGCGCTTTGGTCTGATCGCCGCACTGGAGGATGTGTACTTCACGGTGGATCGCGGCGAGATCGTGGGGCTGTTGGGCGACAACGGGGCTGGCAAGTCCACGCTGATCAAAGTGCTGACCGGCGTGCACCCGCCCACAGAAGGCCAGATCTACTTCGACGGCCATCTGGTGCGCATCACCTCGCCCAAAGTGGCGCGCACCATGGGCATCGAAACGGTCTACCAGGACCTGGCCCTGGTCAACCTGATGAGCATCGCGCGTAACTTCTTCCTGGGCCGCGAGCCGACGCGCCGCCTGGGGCCGTTCAAGATGCTCGACAAAGAAGACATGGGCGAGCAAACGGTGCACGCGCTGGGCGATATTGGCATCGAGATTCGCCGCCCGGAGGAGGAAGTGCTGCGCATGTCGGGCGGCGAGCGGCAGTCCGTTGCCATTGGCCGCGCCAAGTACTTTGGGTCCCAGGTGCTCATCCTCGACGAGCCGACTTCGGCGCTGTCGGTTGGCGAGACGCGCAAAGTGCTCAATTACACGAAGGAAGCGAAGAGGGCCGGCCTGGGCGTGATCTTCATCACCCACAACATCGGCCACGTCTACCAGGTCGCCGATCGCTTCACGATCATCAGTCACGGGCGCAAGGTCGGCGACTTCATGAAAGACGAGGTCTCGCAGGAAGAGATCTCCAACATGATCATGGGCGGCCCGATCCCAGAGCGGCTGGCCGAAGTGGTCGCCGAGCGCGAGGCTGCGCTGCAGCACCTGCACGACCAGATCGCCGATCGCGCCGCGCCGGTGACCGTCGCGCGGCAGGCGCGCGCCCGCCGCCGCAACTGGATCGTCGCCGCCTCCGTGCTCGCCGCCGTCCTGCTCGTTGCTGGTTTGTTGGCGAGCGGCGGCGCGTTCAGCAGCCCCGAGCCGACGCCGACGATCACGCCCGTGCCGACGGTGGATGTGGCCTCTCTGCCGCAGCCAGTCAGCGACGCCCTCAACCAGCTTCAGAACGATCCTGACCTGGGCCGGCGGGCCATTGCCGCTTCGTTGCTCGGCGCGGACCGTTTCCGCGAGTATGCGTTGGCAGCCGTCGAGCCGCTCATCGTCGCGCTGCAGGACCCGGCGCACGAAGTGCGCGCCGCCGCAGCCAAGGCCCTGGGCAAGATCGCTGACCCGCGGGCCATTGACCCGCTGCAAGTGTTGCTGCGCGACAACTACTCCAACGTGCGCGACGCCGCAGCCGAGGCGCTGATGGTTGGCTTCGACATGTATTGCTCGGACGCCGAAGGCTGCAAGCCCAAGGGCGCGCTGCACTGAGTGGGGCAGTCCGCAGAGAGTCAAGAACGGAGCCAGATGCCCCGTTCTTTTGTTCTATGATCCCCAGCCTTCACAGGCGGGCGTATCTCATTGGCAGCACCCTGATGGCCCTTGCGGGCCTCGTCGCGTAATACGTAGGGGAGGGTTTCAAACCCTCTCCTACGTCCCTGGCATCAGATGTGCCTCGTGTGGATCAGCCCCCGCCCACCGGCGGGATGAGCATCACGCTGTCGGTCGGCTGGATGGGCGTCTCCAGCCCGTTCAGGAAGTCAATGTGCCGCCCGTTGACCAGCACCTGCGTGCCCTTGTTCAAGTCCTGCTGCGGGTCGAGCAGGCGCTCGGCCAGGGCAGGGCTGGCTGCGCCAATGGCATGCAGCAGCGCCCGCACGGTGATGTCCGGTGCGCAGGGCACGGTCACCTCTTTGGCGCCGGCGGCGGCCCGCAGGCTGGCCGAAAGGCGGACGGTGACCATCTGCTCGCGTTGCGCTGTGCTCATCGGGCGATCTCCCGCAGGGCTACCAGTCCTTGTACGAATCGCTCATGCGCCGGTACTCGATCAGCTCCTCGTTGAGATGCTTGGCGTGCAGGATGATCTCGGCAGCTTCTTCCAGGGCGTCCGTCCACTGGAAGGCTTCGTCGAGCGTCTGGCCGGTGGCGAAGCTGCCATGCCCGCGCAGAAAGACGATCTTGTACGATTTTAGCGCGTCGGCCAGCGTTTCGGCCATTTGTTTGGTGCCGGAAGCGAACTCGACCGAGACGACGGGCACCTTCTTGAGCAGGTACGATCCCTCATTGTCAATGGGCACGATCTCTTCGCGCGACAGCGAGAGGGCGATAGCCACGCGCGGATGGGCGTGGACGACAGCCAGGGCCGGGGTCGCCTTGTAGATGGCACGGTGCACGATCAGCTCGGTGGAGGCCAGGGCCACGCCGCTGTCGTTCTTCTCCAGGCCGGTCTCGATCAGGTCATGGGGCTTCAGGCGGCCCAGCATCGCCCCGCGCCGCTTGATGATGATGCGGTCGCCGAAGCGCACGCTGATGTTGCCGCCGTGCGACGACACCAGATTGTGCACGTACATGTCCCGCCCGATGTCGCGGAACATCTCGTAAACGCGCTCGTCAACCATGCAGCACCTCCGCCGCCAGTTCCGTCAGTTTCAGTTCTTCCAGCTTGGCCGGCCTGGGCACGCCGTTCTCGTCCCAGCCGCGCCCGCGATAGTACTCGGCCAGCATGGGTTCCAGATGGCTGACCCACCCGGCGCTGGCGCCGGTCGCCGGCTCGCTGAGCAGGCGCGGGGGCAGCGTATCGTCGGCGCGCGAAAAGCCCTCGCGCAGGTTGTACAGCCGCTCGATATTCCAGATGCGCTCGCCGGCGCGGATCAACTCGCCGGTGGGGTAATTGACGCCGGTCAGCGAGGTGAGGGCGCGGGCCAGGTACTCCTCGGCGACAGCGATGTTGACGAATTTGCAGGCCACCAGCGAATCGAGGATGGCGGCGCTGTTCTGGTGGAGGATGACGAAGCTGGCCTTGCCCTGCACCTGCAGGCGGTCAATGAGTTTGGGCAGGCCGAGCACTTCCAGGCCGAGCATGTTGCCGCGCATATGGCAGCCGCCGCGATTGCTGGTGGCGTAGAGCAGGCCCTGACCTTGCATGGCGCGCGGGTCGTAGGCGGGCATCTCCAGCTTCTTGACCGTCATCGAAAGCTCCGGCGCGCCGTGCTTTTCGGCCAGGCGGTAGCTGCCCTCGGCCAGCTCGTCGCCCAGCCCGCGCCGCTGGGCGATGTCTTCGAGCGTCTGGGCGAAGAGGTCCGCGCGGCCAAAGCGCAGGTCGCTGGTCAGCAGGCCGCGCTCGGTCAGCTCCATCGCGCAGGCGATGGTTGAGCCGGCGGAGATGGTGTCCAGACCCAGGTCGTTGCACAGGAAGTTGGCATTGGTGATGGCGATCAGGTCATCCACGCCGCACGATGCGCCAAAGGCCCAGGCCGTCTCGTACTCGGGGCCTTCGCCTTCGCCCATGTCGGTCTTGCTGATGCGCGTGCAGGCGATGGGGCAGGCCCAGCAGGCGGCGTTCTTGACCAGGATGGTCTCGGCGATAGCCTCACCGCTGATGGCGTCGGCCTGGCCAAAGTGCGTCTGCTGGAAGTTGTAGGTGGGCAGCGCGCCAATATTGTTGACGATGTTCATCACCACCGCCGTGCCGAACTCCGGGAACGCCTGCGAAGTGATCGGGTTGGCCTTGAGCATCTTCGTCGCCTCGTACTGCACGAAGCGGAAGCGCTCCTTATCGTCCATCTCCACACGGATGTCGCCCTCCACGACGATGGCCTTCAGGTTTTTGCTGCCCATCACCGCGCCGGGGCCGCCGCGCGCCGCCGCGCGCGTGGCGTCGTTCATGATGGCGGCGAAGCGCACCAGGTTCTCGCCCGCCGGGCCGATGCACAGCACGTTGCGCTTGTTCTTGTCCTGGCCCAGCGCCTGCGAGGTCTCTTCGACGCGCTTGCCCCACAGGTGCGTTGCGTCGTGCAGCGACACACCTGCCTCAGTGATCTCGATATACACTGGCCTGGGTGCCCGACCCTTGATGATCAGCGCGTCGTAGCCGGCGCGCTTGAAGCGCATGCCCCAGTAGCCGCCGGAGTTGGCGTCGAGCACGGTGCCGCTGAGCGGCGACTTGGTGCTCACCGAGAAGCGGTTGCTGGTCTGGAAGCCGGTGGCGGTCATCGGGCCTGCGGCGATGATTAGCACATTCTCCGGCGAGAGCGGCTCAACATCCGGCCCGACCAGGTCCCACAGCAGCCGCGCGCCCAGGCCGCGCCCGCCAAGGAATTGCCGGGCGATGTCGGGATCGAGCGGCTCGGTGGTGACAGTGCCGTGTGTGAGATCGACGATGAGGGTTTTGCCCATCCAGCCTTTCATCAAGATCACCTCGTTTGCCAGTACGGGCAGAAGCCCAGGCTCTGCCAATAGACGATGCAAGTGGCCGCGCTGCCGGGCAGCCAGACTAAGCCGGGGCGAAACCGCCCCCCGCGCCGCGCTCCCTGGCGACGCGCTGGGCGTAGCCGCTGGCGCGGTGCGCCGCGATGGGGTCTGGGTGCAGCCCCTTCTCATGGCGAACCCTGGCCAGCAGCGGGCGCACATCGGTTTCGTAGGCTTCGACCAGGAAGCGGTGCGCGCCGAGCACGTCGCCCGCCCGCTGGGCGGCGGCCAGCCCCGCATAATCCACGACCAGCGCCTTGGCATAGGCAACCTGGCAGTTGATCACGCTCTGCAACATCGCCTCGATCTTCGGCTCAATGTTGTGGCTCTGGTCAATCATGTAGGCGACACGCGCCGCCTTGTCGCCGGCGCTGACCAGCTCCGTATAGATGGTGAACAGCTCGAACGGGTTCTCCGTGCCGACGATCAGGTCGTCGTCGGCGTACTTGCGCGCGTTGAGGTGGAAGCCGCCCAGCCGCCCCTCGTCGAGCAGGAAGGCGACGATCTGGGCGATGTTCGTGCCGTGGGCGTGGTGCCCGGTGTCTACCAGCACTTCGGCCTGCGGCCCCAGCTTGAGGCACATGGCATAGGCCGTGCCCCAGTCCGGCAGGTCGGTGCTGTAGAACGCCGGCTCGAAGAACTTGTATTCGACGAGCATCCGGCTCCCCGGCGGCAGCAGCCTGTAGGTCTTGGCCAGGCCGGCTTCCAGGCGATGCTTGCGATCCACGATGCTGTCCTGCCCGGCGTAGTTGGTGCCGTCGGCCAGCCACACGCTGAGGATGTCGCTGCCGGTGTCGCGCATGATCTGGCAGCACTCGGCCATGTGGACCAGGGCGCTCTCGCGGGCCTGGGGGTCGGGGCTGCACAGCGAGCCGAGCTTGTACTGCTCTTCCTGGAACAGGTTGGGGTTGACCGCGCCGATGCGCAGGCCGAGCTTGTCGGCGTACTGCTTGAGCGCCACCCAGTCATCGGTCTTATCCCAGGGGATGTGAATCGCCACTGAGGGCGCGACGCCGGTCAGTTGGTGGACATGGGCGGCGTCGGCCAGCTTCTCGTGGATGCTGCGCGCCGCCCCCGCCCAGGGGAAGACCTTGAAGCGCGTGCCGCTGTCGGCGTAGCCCCAGGAGGGGGTTTCGATGGCCTGCTGGCTCAGCTTCGCCTTGACGGCATCCACGTCAATCCCGCGCGCGGCCAGTTGATCGGCCAGCGCGTCGTAGCCTTTCAGGTATAGATCGTCGCTCAT
>JBBIHG010000117.1:0-8548 GCA_037447125.1 Chloroflexota bacterium
CTCCTCTCGCCGGTGTTTCCCCCCGGCGGTTGGAGATAATCTCATGTCACCACCCGGCGTGGAGAGGGGGGGTGAGGTAGAACAGCGCGCACGTGTGATGCAATCGCCCTGGCCGGCGGGGGTGCGTGCGGGGCTGGCCGGCGGGAGGGACGCTGCTCTCCCGCGCCTCCGCCCGGCGCCGATCAGCCTCGCCGCCCCGTCCTCCTGTGCATGAAGACGGGGCAGGCCGCGCAGCGCGACCGGAGGACGAGGCTTCTCAGTCGCGCCGGGTGAGCGGGGCTATAGCTGGGAGCGCTCACCCGGCGTCTTCTCGCGGGAGGCTGGCGATAAGCTCTTTGCCAGCACGCCCACGAACGATCTCTTTGGCGCCCAAGCGGCTGAGCCGCCTGTATGAAGCGCAGGCGGAGAAACCGCTCTGTCAGATGACAGGGCTGCGCTAGCCGAGCGGGCAGCCCTGGTTGTTTCTGGCGTCCAGTTCGCTCGCCACAGCCAGGATCGTGTCCCGGTTCCCAGTCTTGAGCGCAGTGGTCACCATGCCGATGACCGTATCATGGCTGTAGTAGGCGTTCACACCGCTGCCGGGCGCTCCATTCAACAACGCGACCACGCCAGCGCGCAGCAGAATCCGGATTGCCCCATCCAGCCCGGGTCCGCCGCCGCCGTCCAGCGCGGCCTCCAGCGTCCACAGGTTGAAGGGGGACGACGGGTTGAACACGGTCCCGACGGTAGCGTTCGGCGAGTAGTAGGCCCAGGAATCCAGGTGATTCTTCCAGTAGCCGGGCGTGCAGCCCTGGTTCCCACCACCGGTGCCCAGGGCGGTTCCCACGCTGGACAGCGCCAGCGCCAGCGCGATAACCAACAGAACTGCGGCCTTGCGATTGAGCGTCATACGTTCCTCCATGTGGCAACTGCGAGATCAGGATGGGAGTGCTATGAGGCTGTGTGGTTAAATCGCGCTGGGACACCTCCGTCTTCGTATGGACCACCACCCACACCGTGTGAGCTGTTCATGCTGAGCGTGAAAGACCTCCGCGTATAGAATGTACCACGTAATCCATTAAAATGCTATAAAAAGTATTAAAGACGACTTTTAACTGATATTTTGTAAGATCGGTGTGATGACTATCGGCGTGCGTCAGCATTGCGCTGGACAGTCTCGCGCACATCAGGGGCCGTCATGGCGGCGGCCGCCTACCCGTTGCGAGAGGCGAGGATCAACGTGTAGGGGGAATTGCCTCGAGGCGCGGCAGTCCCTCTGCCCAATGATAGCCGCCCCAGTCGTGTGACCGGGGCGGCGGCAGCGTGCAGATAGCGGGGAGACGCGGAGCGGCTAGCGACCGGCAGCGTCGGGCACGTGCGCTGCGTCCAGCGCGGCGACCCGCCGTTTGCGGTCCAGGCGAAAGGCGATGGTGGCCAGCACCACGCCCAGGGCGATCAGCGCTGCCCCGGCCAGGAAGGCCGCCTGCACGCCCTCGACAATGGCCCAGGCAGGTGCATCGCTGGCATCCACCCCATGATCCAGATGGGTCACGGTGTAGACGCGGCTGGCGAAGATCGCGCCGATCAGCGGCAGGCCGGTCACCTGGCCGAAGGCGCGCGAGAGCGAGAGCAATCCGGAGGCCACGCCCAGGCGCTCGCGCGGAGCCGCGCCCATGATCGCGCTGTTGTTGGGCGACTGAAACAGGCCCGCGCCCAGCCCCAGCGGTAGCAGTCGCAGGATGTAGCCTATCGTGGAAGTGTTCTCTTCCAGCGTGGCGACGCCCAGGCACGCGCCCACGATGACCACCAGCCCCACCAGCGAGATGCCGCGCGTTCCGTAGCGGTCGGAGAGCAACCCGGCGATCGGGGCGGTCAGACCCAGCGAGACCGGCACGACCGTCAGGAACAGGCCCACCTGGCGCGAATCGTAGCCCCTGACCCGCTCCAGGTAGAAGGGCAGCACGAACATCCCGGCGATGACGATGAAGACCAGGAAGCCAGTCAGCAGGCTGATGCTGAACAGTGGATCGCGGAACAGGCGCAGGTCCAGCATGGGCTGGGCCAGGCGCTTCTCGACGGCCAGGAAGACGGCGAATCCCAGCGCCGTGCCAGCCAGCAGCGCGATGATGGCCGGGCTGCTCCAGCCCTGCTCCGGGCCGAAGGTCAGGCCGAGCGCCAGCGCCAGCAGGGTGATCAGCAGCAGGACGGCGCCCAACGCATCGAAGCGCTGGCCGCCGGGCGGTCGCCAGTCCGGCACGTGGCGCTGGACCAGGAGCAGCCCGGCGATGCCTACTGGCAGATTGACCAGGAAGATAGCCCGCCAGCCGACCGTGCCGATCAGCAACCCGCCAACGGTCGGCCCGATACTGATGCCCAGCGAGACCACCGTGCCCAGGATGCCCAGGGCGCGTCCGCGCTCCGTGCGCGGGAACGCCTCGGTGACGATGGCCATGCCCAGGGCCTGGATCATCACCGCGCCCAGGCCCTGGACGACGCGGAAAGCGATCAGGGAGCCGATGGTGGGGGCCAGCCCGCACAGCAGCGACGCGGCGGTGAAGATGGCCATGCCCGCCAGGTAGATGCGCTTCTTGCCGATCATGTCGCCCAGCCGGGCCACGCCCAGGATCAGCGAGGTGACGACCAGCAGGTAGGCGACGACCACCCACTGCACAGTGGCAAAGCTGGTGTTAAGCTGGTCTTCGAGGGTGGGCAGGGCCACATTGACGATGCTGCTGTCAATCGTCGAGAGGAAGATGCCCATGGCGACGGCGAGCAGCACCCACCATTTGCGCGAGTAGTCGGCCTGGGGGGCGGGGGCAGTGTGTGGCGCGGCCATGGCGGGTGACCTCCACAAGGCAGCGAATGGGCGTCCCTGAAGTGGGGCTGGTCAAGTATACCGTAACTTTATACAATCGTGTCCCGTACCAGCAGCCGGCCTGAGCGCGTGCACAGGTTGTCAGCGACTTGCTTGACGCCAGGGCATTGACCTCACCCCCTGGCCTCGCTGCGCTCGGCCTTTCCCCCTCTCCGCAGCGGAGAGGGGGCGGCGAGGCGTGCCAGCGCCGAGCGGGGGTGAGGTAAACCGGGGCGCAGCAGACCAGGCCCCGTCGCCATGACGGGCCAGCCAACTCACAAGGATCGGATCGTTCGATGAACATTCATTACACGTTGGATGACAGCGCCGCCCGGCTGCCGCTCTCCATTCGCAGCAGCGACGCCGTCTGGGATCGCGCCGCCGATCTGCGCTCGTCGCCGGGCGTGCAGCTCGTTGAGTTGACGACGCAGCACCTGCTCCCCACCGGCCTGACGCTGGTTGACGAGCTGGCGGATTACTTCGAGACAGAAGCGCCCAGCGACAGCGATCCCTATGGGTTGGGGCCATGCTTCGAGCAGCGCGCGCAGCTCGAAGACCTGCTGCGCGACGTGCGCGAGGCGCAGCCCGGCCTGGCCGCGCTGCACGAGGTCGCTGAGCTGTTCCCGCTCGATTTCAGCTACGACTTGCAGTTCATGCTGGCCCTGACGGTCATCGGCCTTCCCGCTTTCGGCTACGTGCGCACCTACAAGGACTCCGAGGGCGAGGAGTATCACGGGCTGGTCGTCAACCTGGCTCAGGCTCGGCCCCACATCGAGGGGCTGCTGGGGCATTTCTCGCTGGAGCGGCTGGTTGATGTGATCCGCCATGGGTTCTTCAACCACGAGGGCTTTCTGCTGGCCTACAGCGCCTATTGCGACGCCATCGGGCGCGCGCCAGAACGCCCCACCGAGCGCGCCAAAGACCTGCTGATGCGGCGCGGCATCGCCTGGTATCTGAGTTACCGTCACGACCTGGCCTTCTACGACGAGGCGCTGGGCCTGGACGCCGCCCAACTGCCCGCCTACGTGGCGCGCTGCAACGCTCACCTGGCCGGCCTGGAGAAGAAGCGCGGCGACGATGCGCTGGCCGCGGCTCTGGATGCACCTACGACGGATCAGCCCTGGCTAGACATAGCCGGCTACTTCGCGGCGCGGGCCGTCGCCCAGGTGCACGGCGACGAAGGGCTGCGCGAGTCGGTGGCGCAGGGGGCGTCTCACTTCTTGCGGCTGTATCACGGGCTGGGGCTGCCGGCGCTGATCTTCGGGGGCTGAGGGCGCTGGCTTACTTGCTGTCCTCGGCGGAGAGGGCAGTGGTGCAGTCGGCGCAGTAGCCGATGAAGCACGAATGCGCCGTGACGACGGTCACGCCCAGCCGGGCCGTGACCTCGGCGCGGAAGGAATCGACGATGTCCGGCTCGACGGGCACGATGGCCCCGCAGCGCTTGCAGGTCAGCGTGTAGCTCTCGCGCTGGGCGCGGAAGCGATATTCCTCGCGCGTCTGGTCGGTGTCCACCAGCCGCCCCTCGACCAGCCTCAACTCTTTGAACAGGGCCAGCGTGCGATAGACAGTTGCCAGACTGAGGTCAGCGGCGCGCAGCCCCGCCAACTGGTGCCACGTTTCGGCGTCGAGAAAGCCACCCTGATCGCGCATGACGCGCAACAGCGCCAGGCGCTGCGACGTGATGCGCAGCCCGGCGCTGCGAAAAGCGCTGCGCAGCATCTCGTCGTCGGTATTCTCGTGCATGGGCAGGGGCACGCGGCTCATAGCGTCCTCGGTGGCTCGCGCACAGGCGGGCGGAGTCGTGCGCTCCGCTCAGGATGATTATGGCATAACATGGCGCCGGGCCAAAACGGCAACATAAAACTGCCTGAATCTATCAGAATGACTGAGAATTACTGATATTTTCTCGTTGTCAGGCCGTCTAAGCCCCGCTACAATGAGGCCATTTCCGTCACCACTGGCGGGATTGGTTCTCACCACGCAGGTTTAGGCACAAGGAGACATCAAGGATGAACCGTGCAACTTCGTTGCGCCGCTTCATCGCGGCACTGTTGGCGCTGGCGCTGTTCGTCGTGCTGGGGGCGCCGCTCGCCTCGGCCCAGGAGGGCGTTGAGCCGCGCACGATTGTGGATTTCGTGCGCCGCCAGGTGACGCTCGATGCGCCCCCTCAGCGCGTCGTGGGCATGAGCGCCTCGATTAGCGAGATGCTCTTCGCCATCGGCGTGAACCCGGTGGGCGTCACATCGGGCATGGATTACCCGCCCGAAGCGGCCAGTCTACCCGACTTCGGCACCGGTTACCAGCCCAACCTGGAGGCACTGGCCGCCCTAGAGCCGGACCTGATCATCGGCAACGCCCAGCTTAACATGAATATCCTGGACAAGCTGGAAGCCATCGCACCGACGATTATGGTCATGACCATGACGGCGAGCGACGTGCCGCAGAACGTGCGCCTGCTCGGCCAGGCAACCTGGCACGACACCGAAGCCGAATACCTGGCCCGCGCCTATGATGGTTTCCTGGCCCTGGTTGACAAGCTCGGTGCAGCGCAACAAGGGCCGAGCATTGTCTTCATCGTCGGCACGCTCGACGTGCCCAACTATGGCAAATCAACCACCTACTTCGGCGACATGGCCAAGCGCCTGGGCGCCAGCAACATCGCCGATAGCGAAGCAGACGCCGGGCCGTTCCCCGGTTATGCCCAGCTCAGTATCGAAGCTGTCGTAGATGCCGACCCGGACTTCGTCTTCACCGTGACGCGCGGCGCGCCGACGCCCATGCCCGAAACGATGGCCGCCGACCCGATCTGGTCGTCGCTGTCGGCCTTCGCCAACGGGCGCGTCATCGAGCTGGACAACCGCCTGTTCGTCGAGGCACCTGGTCCGCGCTTCATCGAGGCGCTGGGCCAGTTGTATGAGATGTTCTACGGCGAAGGGATGGACTAAGTGCAGGTGGAGGCTGTCGCTCCGGCCTCGTCTTCTCATGCGCTGCATGTCTCACGCCGGCGCCTGATTTTCCGCCTGACGATCATCGCCCTGAGCGGCTTACTGCTGTTCGGGGCGCTGATCCTGGCGCTGGGCAGCGGCTCGCAGTCGATCAGCGCGGGCAAGGTGATCCAGGCGCTGCAAGACCGCGAGAGCGTCAAGAGGTCAATCGCCCTGATCGTTCACGAAGTGCGGCTGCCCCGCGCGCTGGCCGGGGCCTTGGTGGGTATGAACCTGGCCGTTTCCGGTGCGCTGCTGCAAGGGGTCGTGCGCTCGCCGCTGGGCGACCCGTACATCCTGGGCGTGTCGGCGGGCGGGGGCCTGGCGGCGGCGGCTACGTCGCTGCGCATCGAGGGCTTTCCGCCGGATGCCGTGCCGATCACGGCCTTCGTGGGCTCGCTGATCGGGGCGCTGATCGTCTACAGTGTTGCCTGGGATGGCTCCGGCGTCACCACGACGCGCCTCGCCCTGGCTGGCGTGGCACTGACGGTGATGATGAGCGCCCTGACGACGACGGTCGTTGTCATGTCGGTGCAGGGTGGCGGGCAGATCATCTTCCAGTGGCTTGTCGGCGGGTTGTACACGGCGGGCTGGCGCGAGTATCATCTGATCGTGCCGTACAGCGTGGCCGGGTTCGTGCTGGCCATGCTGGTTGCCACGCGGGCCAATATCCTGGCCCTGGGCGACGAGATGGCCCAGGGGTTGGGCCTGCGCGTTGAGTGGACGCGCTTCTTGATGAGCGCTATCGCCGCTGTGCTGGCCGGCAGCGCGGTCGCCGTCGCCGGGCTGGTGGCCTTTGTCGGGCTGCTGGTGCCCTTCGTGGCGCGGCGGCTGGTCGGGTCAGACTTCCGTTTCCTGCTGCCGGCGTGCGCCCTGCTGGGCGCGGCGCTGCTGGTGAGCGCTGATACCGCGGCGCGGGTGACCTTCCCGGCGCTGTTCAACCTGAAGAATATCGAGTTTCCTGTTGGCATCATCACCGCGATCATTGGCGGGCCGCTCTTCCTGTGGCTGGTGCGCGCTCGCCGGGCGCAGTGGTGAGAAGGTTGTTGGTTATTGGTGGTTGGTTATCTGGTGGCTGGCGGCTGATGATCAGGGACGATCGTGACAGGCAGCCAGCAACCAAGAACCAGAAACCAATAACCGCATTCAGAGCAAGGGAACCGTCTATGCCCACACTCACCGCCGATCATCTGACGCTCGGCTACCGGCGCGGCGCCGCCGTGGTGCACAATCTGGTGCTGACCGTCGCCCAGGGCGAGATCGTCACCCTGGTCGGCCCCAACGGGTCCGGCAAGAGCACCGTGCTGCGCACGCTGGCCCGGCTGATGCGCCCGCAGGGCGGCGCGGTGTACCTGGACGGCAAGGCGATTCACCGCATGTCCACGCGCAAGGTCGCCCAGACGCTGGCAATTCTGCCGCAGAACCCCACCGCGCCCGAAGACCTCACTGTGCGCGATCTCGTCGCACGAGGGCGCTTCGCCCGCCAGGCTTGGTGGCGCGCCTCCAGCCGCCACGACCGCGAAGTGGTCGAATGGGCGCTGACCGCTACCGGCATGAGCAGCCTGTCAGAACGGCGGCTGACCACGCTGAGCGGCGGGGAGCGTCAGCGGGCATGGATCGCCCTGGCGCTGGCTCAGGAACCGCGCATCCTGCTGCTGGACGAGCCGACTACTTTCCTCGACATCAGCCATCAGCTCGACGTGATGGTGCTGTTGCAGTCGCTCAACGCGGAGACGGATCTGAGCATCGTCATGGTGCTGCACGATCTCAACCAGGCGGCGCGCTTCAGCCACCGCCTGGTGGCCCTGCGCGAGGGGGTCGTCTATGCGGCGGGCGCTCCCGCCGAGGTGATGACGGACGCCGTGCTGCGCGAAGTCTTCCAGGTGGAGGGCGTGGTCGCCCACGATCCACACACGGATACGCCCGTGTTCACACCGCTGCAATCGGTGCGCGGCGCCAATGGGCACAGCCGCGGCGCTAATGGCGCGAGCGCCTGACGCAATCTCGCGCATTCCGCCCCCACGCCCGCTCTCCCTCTTCCACACGGCCCTGCCCGCAGGTGATCCCGGCGTAGTCCGACGCGCGAGGGGGGGTGCCTTTGCCCGCAGGGCTATGTCAGAGTTGGAAGACCGTGAAGGAATCCCGGTAACTGCTACGGAATCGTGTCATATATGTCGTACTTGCCTATTCGACGCAGTATGACAACCGGCTCACCGTTAACCGGCTCGCCCCATTGGAATGTAAACACGCACCAATCGGAGATGTGTGCTTCCCAAATGTCACGTCGGCCCTTCATCTTCTTCTTTCTGAATGACGGATGATCCGGATTATCCCGAAACCACTCCAGTTTCTCCAACGCTCGTTGCCGGTCTCGGTGAGAGAGGCGCCGCAAATCCTTGTCAAACTGCGGCGTGGTTAGAAGCCTCATCGCGGACCAGAGGGGCGCTAGAGACTGGCAAAATACGAACGCAGGTTCCTAATCTCCTCCAACTCACCCCTTTGAATGTGATCGTCTACAGCACGTTCGCCTGCCTGCCACTCCTGTGTCCAGAACCAGCGCTGTTCGGGGTCAATCTCGACGACATCGTGGGTCAGGGGATTTAGCGCAAACCATCTCTTGCCAACATTCCATGCTGTTTGCCGTGTGGTCGCTGAGATGTGCTCGCTGGACCTAGTAAACGGATAGGCTCATTTACTGGCGAGAACATCGCGACCTGTTTCCCCACCTGCC
>JBBIHG010000118.1:0-8495 GCA_037447125.1 Chloroflexota bacterium
GCTCAGGTCGTACTCGTCGCACGGAATCAACTCCTTGACCGCAAACTCTGGCTCCTCCTCCTGGGCAACGACGAGCTGGGCTGCCATGAGCACCAGCAGCAACACGAGGAACGATGTTAGCAAGCGCTTCATTTCTGCAATCTCCTTGAAACACTCTAGAGCGATATTTTGGGGAAGCCCCAAGACCTGCCCCTAGTATATCCTATCTGCTCCGAATGTGGAACAGGTCTGGAGACGCGGACGTAGCAGCACTATCCACTGGGCGCAGCGTCCCTCGCAGCAGGATGGGGCGTCTGCGCCGCCCCAGAAAACGGAAGGCGCGCGCTACGAAGTCTGGTACAATCGCTGACCACGCGCGGCACGACACAGCCACACGCTCAATGGACACCCACACCACTTCATCCGCTGATCACGCTGCCTACGTGCAGGCCATGTTCGGGCGCATCGCGCGGCGCTATGACCTGATGAACCGCCTGATGACCTTCGGCCAGGATCGGCGCTGGCGGCGCTTCGTCGTGCGCCAGGCGGCGCTGCGCCCCGGCGCGTGGCTGCTGGACATCGCCACCGGCACCGGCGACATCGCTTTTGAGGCGCGGCGGCAGGTGGAGGACCTGCACATCGTCGCGACAGACTTCGCCCTGCCGATGATGCGTGTCGGGCAGGGGCGCGAGCGGAGTGTGGGGGCGGACGGTCGCCGTCCGCTGGCCTGGCAGGCCGCCGACACGCTGCGCCTGCCCTACGCCAGCGGCACCTTCGACGCTGTGACCAGCGGCTACCTCTTCCGCAACGTGACCGACATCGGCGGGGCGCTGGCCGAACAGGTGCGCGTGCTCAGGCCCGGCGGGCGGCTGGTCACGCTCGACACGACGCCGCCGCGCGGCCCGCTGCGCCCGTTGGTCCAGCTCTACCTCAAGCTGGTCATCCCCCCGCTGGGGCGCTGGGTCACCGGGCAGGCCGACGCCTACCGCTACCTGCCGCAGAGCACGCTCGGCTTCAAGACCGCTGAAGAACTGGCCGCGCTGCTGGGAGCGGCGGGCCTGGTTGAGGTGGGCTTCCGCCGCTTCATGCTGGGCACGATGGCCGTCCATTGGGGAGCCCGGCCCGGCGCGGACTGAGCGCCAACCGCAAGGGCGTATCGCCATACGCCCCTACGGGCGCAGCAGAGCGGCGTCCCCACCGCGTGACCCGTCTTGTCCGCACTCGCCCGCGCCTGCTCCCTTACGTGCACCGTCAATTATCTGGTATAACTGAGGCATGGGCGGACGACAGGCGGCCCATCACGGTCCACAACAGGAGGCACTCCCATGAAACTGAGCGCGCGCAATGTCCTCAAGGGTACCGTCAAGCAAATCACGCCCGGCGCGGTCAACTGCGAAGTGATCATCGCGCTGCCCGGCGGCACCGAGATCGTCGCGATCATCACCCAGGCGTCGGTCGAGAGCCTGGGGCTGGCCGTCGGCAAAGAAGCTTATGCCGTGATCAAGGCGTCGAACGTGATGGTCGGCGTGGATCATTAGGCCCGCCCCTCATGAGCACGCCGCGCCGCCTGATCGTAGGCATCTCTGGGGCCAGCGGCGTCATCCTGGGCATTCGCCTGCTGGAAGCGCTGCGCCAGGACGACGCCATCGAGACGCACCTGGTGCTGACCGAGGCGGGGCGCATCACCATCGCCCAGGAGACCGACTGGCCGATCAGCCAGGTCGAGGCGCTGGCCGATGTGGTGCACAAGCCGCACAACATCGGGGCCAGCATCGCCAGCGGCTCGTTCGTGACGATGGGCATGGTCGTCGTGCCGTGCAGCATCAAGAGCCTGTCCAACATCGCCCTCAGCAGCGCGGGCGATCTGCTGGCGCGCGCCGCCGACGTGCAGCTTAAGGAGGGCCGCCCGCTGCTGCTGGTCGTGCGCGAGTCGCCGCTGCACCTGGGGCATCTGCGCCTGATGGCCCAGGCCGCCGAGATCGGCGCCGTGATCCTGCCCCCCATGCCCGCCTTCTACAGCCGGCCCCAGACAGTGGACGACATCATCAACGGCATGGTGGGCCGCATCCTGTTGCGACTGGGCATTGACAACGATCTGTACTTCGCCTGGCTGGGCCTGAAAGGGAGGCCGTGATGAGCGAGCTGCCTCTGCTGCCCGACGACATGCGCCTCCTCCTGCGCGCCTTCCTGGATGGGCAATCCACGCTGGTGCTCGGCACTGCCGGGCTGCGCGACGGGCGCCCCCAGGTCGCCCCGCTCTTCTTCGCCAGCGACGACGCACTCAACCTGTACTGGGTCTCCGACCCGGACAGCCGGCACAGCCGCAACCTCGAGGACTGGAACGATGTTGCGGCGGCCATTTACGTCCACACCTGGGACTGGATGAGCATCAAGGGCGTGCAGATCGAAGGCGTCGCCACGCCCGTCACCGACGACGAAGAGCGCCAGCGCGCGCTGGCCCTCTACAGCGCCAAGTTCCCGTTCGCCAACGACCAGTTTGGCGCGCTGATCGCCAGCAGCGTGTTCTACGTCCTGCGTCCGCGCTGGCTGCGCTGGATTGACAACGAGCGTCGCTTCGGCTACCAGCAGGAATTCGCGTTGTCTGCCGAGGGCGGGCAGGACAGCGACGAAAGCCAGCCCCTCTCGCGCTGAAAGTTGCGCGGCATAGCTTCTGGCTTGCGCGTCCGGCGTGGGCGGTCACCGCCGCCATCCGGCTGATCGCCCGCTTGGCCCGCGCCGGCCCGCGAAGGAAAGGACCGCCGATGGATAGTTCTCATGTTCCGCAATTATTTCTCGTGATCGGGCTGATCATTGCGGGGGCGCAGCTCGCCGGCGCCGCCGCGCGAGCGGGAGGCCAGCCGCGCGTCTTCGGCGAGCTGCTGGTGGGCATTGTGCTCGGCCCCACCCTGCTCGATATCCTGCACTGGCGCGTGTTCGCCGACCCGGAGCTGCTGGCCGTGACCATCGAGGAGCTGGCCGAGTTGGGCGTGCTCTTCCTGATGTTCACCATCGGCCTGGAGGTGCACCTGCGCGAGCTGCTGGGGGTGGGCCGCGTGGCGCTGTGGGGCGGGACGCTGGGAGCGCTGCTGCCGGTGCTGATGAGCGCCCCGGCGGTGCTGGCTTTTGGCTTCTCCAGCAAGGCGGCCATCTTCAGCGGGGTGGTGCTGGCCGCTACCTCGGTGAGCATTTCCGCCCAGACGTTGTTGGAACTGGGTTTGCTGCGCACCAAAGAGGGCATTGGCCTGCTGGCGACCGCCGTCGTGGATGACATCCTGGCCATCCTGCTACTCTCTGTCGTCATCGCCACGATGGCCCCTGAGACGGACGCCTCGGCGGGCGACCTGATCTGGATCTTCGCGCGCATGGTGCTCTATCTGGTGGGCGCCCTGGCCATCGCCTGGTATGCGCTACCCCCCCTGTTCAACCACATTTTCCGCTCGCGCCGCCTGACGGGCAGCACGGCCTCGTTTGCTCTTATTGCCGCGCTGGTCTTTGGCTGGTCGGCGGACGTGCTGGGCGGCATGGCGGCCATCACCGGCGCGTTCATCGCCGGCGTCGGGCTGAGCCAGACCGCCGAGCGCCCGCGCGCCCAGATTGGCGAGACGGTGCAGCACATCTCGTATGCCTTCCTGGTGCCCATCTTCTTCGTCAACGTCGGCCTGCACGCCGACCTGACCGAGATCGGCAGGGACCTGCTGCCCCTGGCGATCCTGCTGCTGGTCATCGCCGTCGGCTCCAAGATGCTGGGCAGCAGCGTTGGCGCGCGACTGGGCGGCTTTGGGCGCGGCGAGTCCTTCCGGCTGGGCGTGTGCATGATCTCGCGCGGCGAAGTGGGGCTGATCATCGCCGCGCTGGGCCTGACCGAGGGTTTACTGTCGGAAGAGTTGTTCGAGACGACCTTTCTGGTCATTCTGCTGACCACCGTCATGACGCCGCCGCTGGTGCGCTGGGTCTTCAAGGGACGCCAGCCAGAAGCGCTGCGAGTCGCTGAGCGCCAGGCGGCCAGGGAAGAGGCAGGAGCGAAACATGCCTAAAATGGTGCTGGTGATCACCACCAAGATCGAACGGGGCCTGGAAGTGGCCGAAGCCTGGGAAGAGCTGGGCGCGCCTGGCGTCACCCTGATCGAGAGTCATGGGTTGCACCGGCTGCGCCAGCGCAGCAAGACGCTGGAACTCAACCTGATCGTGTCGCTGGCCAGCCTCATGCGCCAGATCGAAGAGACCAACCAGATCATCTTCTCGGTCGTGGACGATGATCTGGTTGACTCGTTGATTGATGCGGCGGGCGATGTGCTCGGCGCGGTGGACCCCGACTGGCAGGGCGTTGGGGTGGCCTTTGTGCTGCCCGTCGAGCGCACGGTGGGGATGCGGCCACGCCAGGCCGCCCGCCAGCCATGAGCCAGGCCAGTCCTTCCTCCCCGCGCATCCTGGCGCTCATCCCGGCCTATAACGAGGCCGGGCGCGTTGGCGGCGTCGTGGCCGCTGTGCGGGCGCGCCTGCCCGTGCTGGTCGTGGACGACGGCTCCGCCGACAGCACCGCCCGCCTGGCCGAAGACGTGGGTGCCACTGTGCTGCGCCGGCAGCCGAACCAGGGCAAGGGCGCGGCCCTGCGCGCCGGCTTCCGCTGGGCGCTGGAGGCCGGGTACGACGCCGTGATCGCGCTCGACGCCGACGGCCAGCACGACCCCGTCGAGATGCCCGCCTTCATAGACGCTTTCACCGCTCAGGGCGCCGACCTGGTCATCGGCGAGCGCACCTTCCGCCAGATGCCCTTCCCGCGCAACCTGTCCAACGCCTTCGGGCGCTGGCTCTTCTCGTGGGCGCTGGGCCAGCCGGTGCGCGACAACCAGTCCGGCTACCGTCTGCTCAGCCGGCGCATGATGGAGGCCACGCTGGCCAGCCGCGAGGGGGGCTTCGAGTTCGAGGTGGAGATGATCGTCACCTGCGTGCAGCGCGGGTACCGGCTGGCGGGCGTGCCCATCCGCACCATCTACGAGGGCGAGAAGAGCCACATCAAGCCGATCCCGCAGACAGTCCACTTCATGCGCGTGGTCTGGGCCACGCGGCAGGCCAGGCGCGCCGCCCGCCGGGGCCACCGCCGGCGCTCGCGCTGGCTGCCGCTGCTGCTGCTCCCGCTGATCGGCGTGCTCGGCGCGGCGCTGGTGCTGGCGCAGGGCGATGCCTGGAACGGGGACGGCGAGGCGCTCATGGCTTATCCCAGCCCGGCGCCGCTGACCTTCATCCCGCCGACGCCGCTGCCCACAGCGTTGCCCCCGACTCTCCCGCCGCTGGAAGAGGTGATCGGGGCGCCGCTGCCCGACATCACCTTAGCGACGCTGGATGGCGGCGCCGTCCGGCTCCGCGACCTGGCCGGGCAGATCGTCCTGCTCAATTTCTGGGCGACGTGGTGCCTGCCCTGCCAGAAAGAGATGCCGCTGCTGCAGTGGCTCCAGGACGAACGCGCAGGGGACGTGCGCGTGATCGCCATCACCGACCCGCACCTCGGCCAGACCGAGCGGGCGATCGGCGAGTTCCTGGCGCGGCACGAGCTATCGCTGACCGTCGCCCTGGCCGAGGAAGACGGCCCGCTCTTTCGCCTGTTCGAGGTCGCGCAGATTCCGACGACGGTCTTTGTGGACCGCGACGGGATCGTGCGCTTCCGGCATCTGGGCGAGTTAACCGCAGACGATCTGAGGGCCGCTCTCGACCAGTTGGCAGGGGAGGAGCAGTGAGCGAAAGCGGGGGACTGGGCGCGGCAGGCTTCGGGCTGGCCGCGGCGTTGTCGTGGGGAACCAGCGATTTCAGCGGCGGAGTCGCGGCCAAACGCACGCCGGTCTTCGCCGTGATGACCGGCTCCTATGTCATTGGCCTGGCCTTGCTGATCGGGCTGGCGCTGGCGTTGGGAGAATCCTCGCCCTCGCCCGCCGATCTGACCTGGGCGGCAGCGGCAGGCGTGGCCGGTGGCGCGGGCCTGACGGCGCATTATCGCGGACTGGCGGTGGGGCGCATGGGCGTGGTCGCGCCGGTCGCGGCGGTGGTCGGCGCGGTGATCCCGGTGCTGTTCAGCGCCGTCGCCGAGGGGCTGCCCGGCGCGGCGCAGATGGCCGGGTTCGCCCTGGCCCTGATCGGCGTATGGCTGGTCTCGCGGCAGGCGAGCGAGAGCGGTCGGCCCAGCGGACTGGGCCTGGCCCTGCTGGCCGGGCTGGGCTTTGGATCGTTCTTCGTGCTGATTGACCGTGTGAGCCAGAACGCCGTCCTGTGGCCGCTGGTGGCGGCGCGCAGCGCCTCGCTGGTTGCCCTGGTGACCATCGCCCAGGCCAACGGGCGGGCGTGGCGCCCGCCCCGCCGCGCGCTGGGCATCGTGGCCCTGGCCGGCATCCTCGACGTGGGCGGCAACACCTTCTTTCTGCTGGCGGCGCAGGCCGGCCGGCTCGACGTGGCTTCGGTGCTCTCGTCGCTCTATCCGGCTATCACGGTGCTGCTGGCGCGCGGACTGCTCGGCGAGCACATCGCCCGCTGGCAGGGCGTGGGCATCGCCGCCGCTGTCTGCGCGGTGCCACTCATCGCCGGCTGAGGGCTTGACAGGCGGCCTGTCTGCTTATAGGCTCGTGGCGATGCGGGCGATCTGCCCGCGCGGGCCGCATGGGTAGCAGCAGCCGATCTCTGGCTGCCCACCACACTCTCAGGGAGCGCACAGCCCAATGACTCACCCCAAGGCACACCAGATTCACGAGATCGCCGCTGGCGCCGGCCTGGACGCCATCGCCCTGGTGCCCGGCGCGAACCTGCATTACCTGACCGGCATGGACTTCCACCTGATGGAGCGCCCGCTGGTGGTCTTCTTCGCCCTGGGCAGGGACCCGGTCGCCGTCGTGCCCGCGCTCGAAGAGGCGCGCCTGGCCGCCTGCGGCGTCCCCATGGCGCTTTTCCCCTGGTCAGATAGCGAAGGCTTCGGCGCGGCGTTCGCGGCGGCGGCGGGGGCGCTGCGACTGCGCGGCAAGCGGGTCGGCGTCGAGGAATTGCGCATGCGCGTGCTGGAAGCGAACCTGCTGGACGAGTACCTGGACGCCACGCTGGTGCCCGCCGGTCACGCGCTGGCCGCGCTGCGCCTGCGCAAAGACGCCGAGGCCGTGCGCGCCCTGCGCGAAGCGGTTGCCATCAGCGAGGCGGCGCTGGACAAGCTCCTTGGCCAGGTGCAGCCCGGCATGACCGAGCGCGAAGTGGCCGGGCTGCTGACCGTCGCCCAGCTTGAGCGCGGCGGCGGCAAGCATCCCTTCGAGCCGATCGCCCTGGCTGGGCCGAACAGCGCCCTGCCGCACGGCGAGCCGGGCGAGCGTCGCCTGGCGCTGGGCGAGCCGCTGCTGCTCGACTTCGGCACGACGGTGCGCGGCTACGCCTCCGACATCACGCGCACGTTCAGCGTAGGCGAGCCTTCGTTCCGGCTGGTCGAGATCTACGAAGTGGTGCGGGCGGCCAACGAAGCCGGTCGCCTCGCCGCCAGGCCGGGCGTCCCCGCCCAGGAGGTGGATCGCGCCGCCCGCCGCGTGATCGAAGACGCGAGCTTCGGCCCCTATTTCACACACCGCACAGGGCACGGCCTGGGCATGGAAGCGCACGAAGGGCCAAACATCGTCGAGGGCAATGCCCAGGTCCTGGAGCCGGGCATGGTCTTCACGGTGGAGCCGGGCATCTACCTGCCGGGCGAAGTGGGCGTGCGCATCGAGGACAACCTGCTCGTCACGGCGGACGGCGCGGAGAGCCTGACCACATTCCCGCGCACCCTGCGCGTCATTGGGGCGTAGCCGCCGGGCGGCCTCAGCCCGCTCGCCGGCGCGATTCCGCGCGGGCGTCCAGCCATTCGCGGACCAGGTCCAGGCTGGTTGACGCTGCGTTCAAACGCGAATCGAGGAAGGGGACCGCGTCCTGGGAACGGACACGCCCGGCGCAGAAATCCTCCCAGCGGGCGCGGCTATCGCCGATCAACTGGCCGGCATAGGCGAGCCGGTCTACGATCTTGGCGCCCAGGTCATCGTCGGCGCGCGCTTTCTCGTCCATAGCCGGCGGCTGGTGCCCGAAATCAGGGACGGCGCAGCGTCCCTCGCCAGGCCGCCCCAGCGTCGCCGCGTCAATCCGGTTCTGCCACAGCCACTCCAGCTCAGCCCGCAGCGACTGCTCGTAAGCCGACGCGCGCTCGTCCAGCGGGGCGCGCACATCAACCGTCTTGCTTTCGCAGGCGGCGAGGGTCAGCGCGGCGCTGAGGGCTATGAACACGACGAGCCAGTGCCGGCGGACGGTGAAGCGGGGGGCTGCTGAGACCATGCTGCGCTCCTCCTGGTTGCTGCCAGTACCATACACCGAAACGCGGCGCAGGGCTACCGCGAGGATAGGTTGTCCGTAAGGGATGCGTGCAGAACCTGTTAGGTAGAGGCGGTTGCTCTGCGCCGCTCTGGGTTAGCCTCACCCCCCAGCCTCGCTACGCTCGGCTTGCCCCCTCTCCATTCGAATGGAGAGGGGGC
>JBBIHG010000119.1:0-8415 GCA_037447125.1 Chloroflexota bacterium
TGGAGCGCGGCTCGAACTTCGCCATCCGCGAGGGTGGCCTGACCGTCGGCGCCGGTGTCATCACCGAAATCCTCGACTAGACGATTTGCGATGATCGGGGCCGGCTCTTTGCCAGGCCGGCCCATCACTCCCGAACGGCGGGACAGGTTAGGACATGGCCAAGAAGAAGGACGTCCGCATGGTGATTACGCTCGCTTGCACCGAGTGCAAAGAGCGTAACTACACCAGCATGAAGAACAGGCGTAATGACCCGGGGCGCTTGGAGTTGAAGAAGTACTGCTCGCGCTGCCGGACGCACACGATGCACCGCGAGACGAAGTAGCTGACGGGGCGCGCAGGGATTGGGGCGCTGCTGCCCCATCATTCAGGGGTGTAGCTCAATTGGCAGAGCAACGGTCTCCAAAACCGTAGGTTGTGGGTTCGAGCCCTACCACCCCTGCCTTGAGAACTCGCTCGCTACGTTAAGACACCGTCCTTGCGACGGTGTCTTGGTATGGCCGGTGGATACAGACCGAGGAGCAAACAGTGGCACGTACACGTACTCGCAGCGTTGAAGACCCGAAGACGCAGCAGAATTCAGCGGCTGTTGCCGAACGCCGGGCACGCATCCAGTCGGCGATGGTAGAGGCCGAGGATCAGGATCAGCCCGTGGTGCGCAAGGAGCGCGTTGCGCCTCCGGCGCGCAAGGGCAAGCGCCGCCTGAGTCTGAACGTGGGTGGATTGCTGAGCCGCATCCCGGTGGTGCGGGGCATCGCTACCTATTTCGCTGGTGTCTTCTCTGAGGTGGAGAAGGTCACCTGGCCCTCGCGTGACGAGACACTGCGTCTGACCAGGGTCGTGTTGGCGATGACCATCGCCTTTTCGATTGGTCTTGGTCTGCTCGACACCTTCTATACCTGGTGGTTCCGCCAGGCCTTCCACGCCGACTCTGAGTGGATCTTCCTGGTCGTTGGGGTGGTGGTGGCTGTGGTGGCAGGCGGGGGATATGCCGCTTTCCGTCACCGCATCTAGCGGTGATTGCTGGCCCTTTGGCCGATACAGATCGACAGGGCATGTGCTGCTGTTTTGTCCAGGAAACGGGGCAATCGCTACGTCCGTAGGGTCCAGGGATTGACGAGGGTTCAGTCATGTACGAAGACGATTACCACGACGAGGACGTAGACTTCGATCCGGAACCTCTCTATCTGGACGAAGAGACTGACGAGTCTGAAGCAGGCTCGGCCGATGACGAGCCGCTGGCCGCTGTCCCGTCGGTACTCTCCGCTGACGCCGAGGATGAGTCGGCGGAGGAAGTGCACGACGACCGTCAGTGGTACGTGGTGCACTGCTATTCGGGCCAGGAGAACAAGGTCCGCCACGCCATCGAGCAGCGCATCGAGACAATGGGCATGCAGGACAAGATCTTCGACGTTGTCGTCCCGACAGAGGAGGAGATCGAGGTCCGCGAGGGCAAGCGGCGCACCATCGAGCGGCGGGTCTTTCCGGGCTATATCCTGGTGCAGATGCTCATGGACGAGGACTCCTGGTATGTGGTGCGCAACACGCCTGGCGTGACGGGGTTCGTGGGCATGGGTAACGAGCCGACGCCCCTGCGCCCCGAAGAGGTCGCGCAGATCATGCGCCGTATGGAAGCTGAGGCGCCCAAGCTGAAAGTCACCTTCAAGCCCGGCCAGAAAGTGCGCATCGTGGACGGGCCATTCAACGAGTTCATCGGCACGGTGGGCGATATTGACATGGAGAAAGCGAAGGTGCGCGTGCTCGTGTCTTTCTTCGGGCGCGAGACACCCGTCGAGCTCGACTTCCTCCAGGTTGAGAAGGCCTGACGGTTTCGCTGTACGTTTCGCTCGACGGGAAGCCCCCTGGTTCGGGGGGCGTTCTATGTTCGACATCACGAGGATCCAAAGAACATGGCCAAGAAAATCAAAGCTGTTGTCACGCTCCAGATCGCAGCCGGCAAGGCGAACCCGGCGCCGCCTATTGGCCCCGCGCTCGCCCAGCACGGGATCAACCTGATGGGCTTCTGCAAGGAGTACAACGCCAGGACCAGCAACCGCATCGGCGAGATCATCCCGGCGGAGATTACCATCTTCTCCGATAGCTCGTTCAAGTTCGTGCTCAAAAGCCCGCCAACCGCCTTCCTCATTCGCCGCGCCGCCGGGCTGGAAAAAGGATCGTCCTCGCCGAAGAGCACCAAAGTTGGCAAGCTGACCTGCCAGCAGGTCCGCGAGATCGCCGAGATCAAGATGAAGGACCTCAACGCCATTGACCTGGAAGGCGCGATGCTCCAGATCGAAGGTACCGCCCGCAGCATGGGCGTCACTATCGAAGACTGACCGGCTCTTCGCCGTTCCCCGATTGTGGGAGGGCGCTGCCCACTACTACCACTGAGGAGACACAAATGCCTACGCACGGAAAGAAGTACCTCGAGTCCGCCGCCAAAGTGGACCGCCAGACACTTTACAGCCCTGAGGAAGCGATCAAGCTGGCCAAAGAGACTGCTCCGGCCAGGTTCGACGAGACGGTCGAGCTGCATCTGCGCCTGGGCATTGATCCCCGACACTCTGATCAGCAGATTCGCACGACCGTCTTGCTGCCGCACGGGCTGGGCAAGACGGTGCGCATCCTGGTCTTCGCCGAAGGCGAGGCGGCCAGGGCCGCCCAGGACGCCGGGGCGGACTACATCGCCGACGACGAGATGATCGCCCGCATTGCCAACGAAGGCTGGACTGATTTCGACGTGGCGCTGGCCGTTCCGGACATGATGCGCAAGATAGGCCGCCTGGGCAAGGTGCTGGGTCGTAAGGGCCTCATGCCGAACCCCAAGGCGGGCACCCTGGTCCAGCCCGAAGACATCCCGCGGGCTATTGAAGAGGCGCGCGCCGGCCGCATCGAGTTCCGCAACGACAAGACGGCCAATGTGCACGTGCCTATCGGCAAGGTCAGCTTCAGCGAAGAACAGCTTTTGGGCAACATGGCTACTGTGATGGACACTGTGCGCCGCAGCCGGCCGGCTTCGGCCAAGGGCACGTTTGTGCGCCGCGTGGTCCTCAGCACGACCATGGGCCCCGGCATCCGTGTAGAGCCGAACGCCGCGCTGGCGATGACACCGAGCGCCTGATCCTGTTCCGAGCCGTCGCGCGCCGCCGCTACTTGCCCGCTGCTGATGAACACACAACCGGAGCCAGAACGCGCTCCGGTTGTTCTTTCTTGGGGCAGGCGCGCAGGCAGCAACTACTGCATCAGCGCTGCCGTCGTCAGCGGTTCAGGCTGCGCGGCCAGTCCCAATGAGTGGGCCGCCCGGTCGCACAGGCGCTGGCCGCCTGCCGCCAGCCAATCGGCCAGGGTCTCGCTGCGCGTCACGCCGGCCTGCACGTCCTGCCATAACCCGGTGGCCCAGTCGTAGTAGTAGCGCGTCTCGGCGTACCAATCCTCGTAGCGACGTCGTGTTACGCTGGGGCCGCCGTTATAACAGGCCAGGGCCAGCCCCAGATCGTATCCCGCGAACATGGCCAAACACTCGTGGAAGACCTGCATCCCACGCTGCACGTTTGTTTCCGGGTCGATCATATTCTCGCCGTACTTGAAGTGAAAGGGCATAACTTGCATCAGGCCCAGCGCCCCGGCGGAAGACACGGCGGTAGCGTCGCCACACGACTCGATCTGGATAATGATGGCCAGCACATTCGGGTTCACGGTGTGGGCGGCGGCCCACTCCTGGATCTTCTGCTGCCAGTAGAGGACCTCCGCTGTGTAGAAGGGGGCCAGCGGCGCGGTGGCGTCGGTGATGAAGTGCGGGTGCTGCTCGCTGCCTGGCAGCAGCGCTTCGAAGGCGACCAGGCCCAGCGCCTCCACGAGGATGACGGCGATCAACGCGGCCAGCGCTGCCAACAGGACGCGCCGCCGTGCCGACGGGCGCTCTGGCTGGCCGGTGGGTTGGCGTTGGCGGGCGGGCGGGCGGGGGGCTTTGGCGGTCATGAGCGCGCGGCTGCTGCGGGAGACCGCTCAGGGCCGGACGAGCTGCAGCGGGTTGGGCACGAAGACCAGCACAAAGATCAGCAGCGCGGCATAGCCCAGCCGCTGCCGGCGCGCGTCCAGGGGGGTGACGGCATCTAGTGGCATGGCGTACAGCCGGCCCATGAGGAACAGCAGCATTGTCCATAGCAGCCACATCGAGTTGATGAACGACAGCACCAGGAAGATGCCGAGCACGGGCAGGTAGAGACGCTGGGCGCGGCGCCCAAGCAGCGTCGAGACAACGTGACCCCCATCGAGCTGGCCGACCGGGATCAGGTTCAGGCCGGTGATGAACAGGCCGGTCCAGCCCGCCTTGGCGACCTGATTGATGAACACGTCTTGCTGGGCATTGGGCAGCAGCTCGCCGAAAACGACGAACTTGGCCAGGCCATAGAGCAGCGAATCACCCTCCAGAATGTAGCCCTCTGCTGGCAGAGGTAGTACCTCCGAGGTAGCCAGGCCGATGAGCAGAATGGGCACGGCCAGCACAAACCCGGCCAGCGGCCCGGCGACTCCCACGTCGAAGAGAATCCGGCGATTGCGCACCGGCTCGCGCAGTTGAATGAACGCGCCCAGCGTCCCGAAGAAACCAATGGGCAAAGGGATGAAGTAGGGCAGGGTGACGTTGACTCCGTGATAGCGCGCCGCGAAGTAGTGGCCCAGCTCGTGCGCGCCCAGGATCAGCAGCACACTGAGGGCGTAGGGCCAGCCGCGCCAGATCGAGGAAAGCGGGAGGGAGTCGGCGTTCTGCATGGAAGCGTCCTGCGTCGCGCCGACGAACAGCAGGCTGAGCACGGTCAGGATGAGCAGGACGATGTTCGGCCAGACCGGGCGCGGCCTGGGGTGGATGCGCCCCTTGACGGCTATGACGAGGTGCTGGTGACGCTCGTCGGTGGTCAGCAGGGCGTGATGGTCCAACGCCGCGAACGCTGAGTCCAGGCGCTCGAAGGCGACATCGCTGCTGACCCGCAGCCGCCCGGTGAAGCGCGCGCTCATGGGGGGCGGCGTCCGGTACTCGGCACTGGCCACGTCCATCACCGCCGCGACCGCCTCCTCCATCTGGCGTCGCACAGCATCCAGGGGGGCCGGGGACTCTTGGGCTGGCAGCGGCGCAGCCGGCCCCCGGTTCGAATCCAACGCGGACGGTTCGTTGATCATCAGGTCGCTGCCTTCCGGTGACTAACTGCCATCGCCAGCCACACCTGCAGGCAGCATTTCCCACTCCCCGGCCAGCGCATCCAGCGCCAGGATGGCCCCGTCGCGGGTGCGCAGATAGGTGATTGCCACACTCGGCTCCTGTGAGTCAGTCTGGATGATGCCCTCAAAAGCCACTTCTGGCGTCGTGGCCCAGCCGAGCCGCTCGCGGACGCGAGGATTGCTGCGCCACACCAGGCCGAACCCCCGGATTGGCTGCTCGAGGCCCGGTGGCGCCACGAGCGTTTCGTCGCGGTCAGGGTCTCCTTCGCGATAGTTGTCAGGGTACTGCGCCCAGGCTGGCGATCGGCCATCCTCGAACACGACATAGACGCGGTCGAGCACATCCACCCAGATCATGCGCCCGCGCTCGAACGTCTGCTCGGCCTGCGTCGTGAGTTGGGCCGGCGCTGCCGGGCAGGAATCCGGCGGCGGATCGAAATACCATATCTCCGGGCACGACAAGGGGATCAGCAGCGATTGTTCGACGGAGCTGCTCGCGTTCGTGGCTTCGAGCAAGAAGCGGGCGACTTCGCGGTCAGCACCGCCCGTGGCCACGACCAGTCTGCCGCTGACGTTGACGTCCCAGCGCCAGACGCGCTCCCCTTCCGCGTCGAGCCGGTAGATGCGCGCGCTGGTCGCCCCGCGCGTGCTCCAGAAGAGAGTCGCGTTGTCACCGGGCCGGACCGACGCTGTGTCGGTCGTGAAATACTCAACTGACAGCCCGGCGCGCGTTGGGGCGCTGGTGGCTGTCAGCGTGGCCGGGGCCGGGGAGAAAGTGGGCGCGACCGGGTTGGTCGGCGAGGGCCCGGCTGTCGGGGTGGTGGGCGTTTCTGGAGTCGAGGTGGCGCTCGGCAGCGGGCCGGGGACAGCGCCAACTGGTGCCGCCGTCGGACTCACGGTGGGCGTCCGCGTCGGACTGGGTGCCAGCGTCACGATGCTCGGTTGCGCGTTGCCGCCGCACGCAGCGATCAGCAATATCAAGAACATAAGCCCGCCGCAGAGACGCGCTCTTCCCTTCGATCCCTGTCGCCTGGTCTCCTGGTGCATAGTGCTCCCGTTCGCTCGAATGCCCGGCCTGTCCGCCCCCGCAGGAGCCTACCTGGGGGCTATTCTAGCACGGTGGTGGGCGCCGCGCAGTGGGTCAGGGCGCGTGTGCCGAATAGCGCATATAGCGCACCGGCGCCGGCTTGAGACAGTCGCGGACGCTGTCCACGATAGCCTGGCGCGCGGCTGCGTCGTGGGGGAAATCCATGTCGTCCGCTGGCACGACCAGCACCGGGCAGCTATCCCAGCGCTCGATCCAGGCATCGTACAGGATGTTGAGCTGGCTCAGGTAGTCGGCAGAGATGTCGCGCTCGAAGTCGCGCCCGCGCTGGCGGATGCGGGCCTGCAACGTCTCAACGCTGGCCTTGAGGTAGATGAGCAGGTCGGGCGGCGGCAGGAAGGCGCGAATGCCTTCGTACAGATCGTGATAGGCGCCGTAGTCGCGCTCAGACATCTGGCCGCGCATGTACAGGTTGTGGGCGAATATCTCCGCGTCCTCGTAGACGCTGCGATCCTGCACGACCGATCCGGGATGATCCACGAGCTTGCGATGGTGCTGTAGCCGCCGCGACAGGAAGAACACCTGCGAGTGAAAGCTCCAGCGCTGCATGTCGGCGTAGAAGTCGGCCAGGTAGGGGTTCTCGTCCACCGCCTCGTAGAACGGCTTCCAGCCGAGCGCTTCGGCCAGGATGCCGGTCAGCGTGGACTTGCCCACACCGATATTGCCGCTGATGGCCACGAAGTACTTGTTGGAATTCACTGGCTGAATCATGCCCCTTCGCTCTCTGTCTCAGGCGCTCTGGGCGACTCGCGGCCCTGGCTGCGGCGCATCTTCTCCAGGTAGGCCGCTTCCAGGTCAACACCGGCATAGTTGGCCAGCTTGAGCAGATAGGCCAGCACGTCGGCCATCTCCTGGCGAAGGGCCGGCTGCGTGTCGTCGGCGCCACCCGTGGCCGCGGTGATCCATCGCCGGGCGAAGGCGCGCGCCAACTCGCCCATTTCCTCTTGCAACAGCATGAAGTTCAGATAGGGATCGGTGAGGGACTGCCCATCTTGATCCAGCCGCCGGTGGAACTGCTGGAAATCGCCAAGCCGGCGCGCCGTCGCCTCCAGGGGGGCGGTTTCGGCGGCTGGCGGAGCGGGCAGCGCGGCTTCACCCTTCTCCAGCCCTGGCAGGGCGGGCTGGCGTGGGCCGGCGCCCAGCGCCCCGCGAATGCGGGCGAAGACGGCGGCCCGATCGGTGAGATTCGTGACGAAGTCCAGGCTGTTGGTATCTATGGTGAGCACCGGCGCGGACTCATAGGCGGCGAAGAACTGCTCGTAGGCGAGGCGCAGGCTGTCAATGTAGGCCGTCTCCATGTTGCGCTCATAGGGACGATCGCGCGCGGTGATGCGGTTCATCAGCGTCTCAGTGTCCGCTTTGAGGAAGATGACCAGGTCGGGCAGGGCGATGTTCTCGGCGAGCGCCTCCTGCACGCTGTAGTACGTCTGCAACTCGTCGCCGGACAGATTGACCTGGGCGAAGAGCCGGTCTTTGTCGAACATGTAGTCGCTGATCAGCGGGCGGCTCATGGCGGCAAGCTGGCGCTGCTGGTGATAGCGGCTGAGCAGGAAGAAGATCTGCGTCTGGAAGGCGTAGCGGGCGCGGTCGGTGTAGAAGGTGCTCAGGAAGGGGTTCTCCTCGAAAACCTCCAGCACAAGCTGGCCGCCCATTTCCTTGTGGAACATGCGCGCCAGCGTCGTCTTGCCCACGCCGATGACGCCCTCGATGGCAACATACGCTTGCGGAATGGTCATGGTACCCTGTCCGTGGATGGCAAACGCGATCTCACCGCCAGTGCCGGGTTTGCAGGCTGCCACAGCATCCGCGCACCACGTCTCAGTATACGCCCCCGCCCGCAGACTGTCCAACAGCGGGTGAGGCTGAGTGCATCTCACGATGGGGGCGAAATGCCTGAACCGCAGAGACACAGAGGACGCGGAGAAGAGCTTAAGAGATTTCTTGTTTTTCTCGGCGCTCTCTGCGCCTCAGTAGCTCAGGTAAAGAATTGGAGAAGCGAGTTGACGTGCCCCGGTTTACCTCACCCCCCAGCCTCGCTGCGCTTGGCTTGCCCCCTCATATATTTAGAGAAACAGGCTCAGACGATAGAATAGGCCATC
>JBBIHG010000120.1:0-8321 GCA_037447125.1 Chloroflexota bacterium
GCATCGTTTAGGACCCGTGTGCCTATCCATCGTATTCATTCAACAAAGCCACTCACAACTCGTAAACTCCATCTCAATCGGCGAGGGCGACCGCCCGGCGTGGGGTGCGCGCCTGCACCGCGGCCATCACCAGCACCATCGCCAGCGCTTCGGCAATGAAGAGCAGGACCATGGCCAGCGAGCTGATCCGGTCGAGCAGGACGCCCTGCAACCAGGGCAGCGTCGCCGCGCCCAGGCTGGCCATGGCCACGACGACGCTCGTCGCCTTGCCCGGCCCGTTGGGGAAGGTCGCCGTGGTGATGGCCACGATCGTCGGGTAGGGCGGGCCAGACCACAGGCCGAGCACGAGCACGGCCAGCACCGTCAGCGCGGCGCTGCCATGTCCCACTGCCAGCAGGACGCTGCCGCTCAGCATCCCGGCCAGGCACGCCCACAGCACCGTCTGCGGCGTGAAGCGCGCGCTGTAGAGTGCCCCCAGCACGCGCCCGACCGTCAGGGCCAGCCAGTAGCCGGACGTGATCAGCGCGCCCATCCCTTTGCCCAGGGTCGTTGTGCGATCCACGTAGGCAGTCGTCCAGGCACCCATCCCCGCCTCCAGGCCCACAAACAGCAGCAGCAGCAGGCCCAACGCCCATAGCAGCGGCACCCGATAGCTGAAGCCGTTCGCCCGCCCGACGCTGACCGGTGGGGCCGGCAGGGGGATGTTGTCCAGCCGCCAGACCAGCGGCAGCGGGATCAGCACAGCCACGAAGCCCAATCCGAACGCGGGGAGCGCCGAATCCCACACGGCCAGCGTCAGGCCGGCCACCGCCGGGCTGAGCACCGAGCCGACGCCGTAGAAGGTGTGCAGCAGGTTGAGCATGGGCACACTGCGCTGGGCGAAGCGGTGCGCGATCAGCAGGTTGGTGCTGATGTCCACGGCGCCAAAGCCGAAGCCGTACATCAGGCCGATGACCAGCGTCGCGGTCAGGCTGCGGCTGAAGAGGATGCCCAGCGTGCCCAGCGCCAGCAGCGCCGCCCCGACGAGGATCACCGGGCGCTGCCCCAGGCGATCGTTGAGCGGCCCGGAGACGATCTGGGCGATCATCGTGCCGACAAAGGCCGCCGTGACCAGCCCGCCAAGCGCTGCCAGGTTGCGCCCGGTCTGCTCGGCCAGGTCGGGCAGGGCCGGGCCAAGCGCCCCGCCCAGCCAGCCGATGGCTATGAACAGGGCGAAGGCCATCACCATGAGTCGTCGGGGGGACATCAGAGTCTGCTCCTGGGGGGGACGGACGCCGCGCGTCCAGACGCAGGCTGTGGTATTACCGCCAAACCGGGCGGGTGTCAAGCTTGCGGGCGAACTGGGGAGTGTGTGCAAGGTTGTCACCCAATCGCTTGCCGCGGGGGTATTGACCTCACCCCCAGCCTCGCTGCGCTCGGCTTGCCCTCTCTCCGCCGCGGAAAGGGGGCGGCGAGGCGCGTTAGCGCCGAGCGGGGGTGAGGTCAACCAGGGCGCAGCATACTGCCTGACAGGTTTTGCACGCACCCGACCTGGCCCGCTGCCTCTCTCTGCGGCCCCGCAAATCACCCCTGGCGGCGAAGCTGCACCAGCAGCGTACCCGTCGCCGCCAGCGCCAGCCCAACGATCTCGCGAGCGTTCAGCGCCTCGCCCAGGAAGACCCAGGCCAGCACCGCGATCTGGATCAACATGGTGTTGTTGATGATGCCCGTCTCGGCAGCGGGCAGCGTGCGCTGGGTGTGATTCCACAGGGTGAAGGCGAAGGCCGTGTTGACCACAGCCAGCCAGCCGATGATCAGCCAGCTCTGCACGCTCAGCGCGGGCAATCCCTGGGCGACGAGCCCTGCGCCCAGCAGCACGACCGACCCCACGCCCATGCTGGCGACCGTCACCGCCAGGGCGGGCAGCGTCGCCGCCCGGTTGACATCGCGCCCCAGCACGGTAGATAGCGACGCGGCCAACACGCCGCCGAGCACGATGGCCAGACCTGCCGCCTGCCCCTCCGCAATGGCTACCGGATAGAAATAGACCAGCGCCCCCACGAGATAGACGGCGATGCCGCCCCACTGAGCGCGAGTCAGCGTCTCATCGAGCAAGGGGATGCCCAGCAGGGGCACCAGCGCCGCGGTGAAGCTGAGCAGCAGGCTCACCGTCGCGGCAGGCAATCGCTCCAGGCCGAGGAACTGCGTCCCCTGGGTGACGGTGTAGAACAGCAGACCAAGCACGACCAGCCGCCTCCAGTCTGCGCGCGGCAGGCGGCGCAAGGCGGCGAACTGCCCGGATCGCCAGGCGACAGGCAGCAGGCACAGGAAGGCGAGGACGTAGCGCAGCCCGGCGAAAGTCAGCGCGGGCATGTCGTCTAGGCCGATCTTGATCAGCACCCACGACGTAGACCACAGCACAGTGACAAGTAGGGCCTGCAAGACAGCGCGGGTATGAGCGGTCATGCGGGACGACTCCCGGAAGTGCGTGAGATCATCGGCCCGTCCGCGGGCGCAGACGGGCTGCCACCATGCCCTAGAGCGTGTTATGAACCTGACACTCTCGGCAATGAAAGAAGGCGTTGCGTTGACCTCACCCCCTGGCCTCGCTGCGCCGAGACGGGGTGAGGCAAACTCGCGCGCGGCTCTCGACCACAAGCACCCTTGGTACCCGTCTGCCCCTGAGCCCCCCTGGCCGAGAAAGGAGCCGGGGTTCGGGGTTGAGAAGTGCATAACACGCCCTAGGATAGGCGAACGTACCGGTGCGCGCCAGATCGCGGGTAGAGCGGGCCCCGCCGCCGCTGGGCGGGTGCGTGCAAAGGTTGGCAGTGATTATCTTGACACCGGCATACAGCCTCACCCCCAGCCTCGCTGCGCTCGGCTTGCTCCCTCTCCATGCATGGAGAGGGAGCGGCGAGGCGCGTTAGCGCTGAGCGGGGGTGAGGTAAAGCAGTGCGTGCACGCCAGATGCGCGCTTTCCCTTTGCACGTGCCTGTTTCATGTTGCGAGTAGAACAAAAGTTCGCTATACTTATAGTATCACTGGGCGAGCGAAAATCAGGTGTCCCATGGATGGCCACGACCTGCTCGAACAACTGCGCGGCACCGGCGACCTTGAGTCAGTGGGCGACGCGCCCGAACACGAGCGCCCTGTCCGCCGCCGCAACGTGCCCGACCTGAGCGAGTGCATCACGCACGTCGTCGCCGGCAACCGGCGCATGCCCGTGCTCAAGGCGATGACGACCACCGCCTGCGAGCGCGACTGCCTCTACTGCCCGTTTCGCGCCGGGCGCTCGGCTATGCGCCGTGTCAAGATCACCCCCGACGACCTGGCGCGCGGCTTCATGGCCCTCTACCGCGCCGGGGCGGTGGAGGGACTGTTCCTCTCGTCGGGCGTGGTGCGCGGCGGCGTCAGCAGCCAGGACGCGATCCTCGACGTGGGGGCCATCCTGCGCGAGAAGTATCACTTCCGCGGCTACATTCACCTGAAGATCATGCCCGGCGCAGAGCGTGACCAGGTCGTAAGGGCAATGACGCTGGCTAACCGCGTCTCGGCCAACCTGGAAGCGCCGACCCCCGACCGCCTGGCGCGCATCGCCCCCGGCAAGCAGTTCACCGCCGAGTTGCTCGACCCGCTACGCTGGGCCCACGAGCTACGCCAGACCAGCAAAGGGCGGCTGCGCGCCAGCAGCACGACCGAGTTCGTCGTCGGGCCGGCGGGCGAGCCGGATGTCGAGCTGCTCAGCGCCACCGAGCACCTGCACCGCCAGTTGGGACTGGCCCGCGTCTACTTCTCGGCGTTCCGGCCCGTGCCCGACACGCCGCTCGACCATCTTCCCCCGATCAACGATACGCGGCGGATTCGCCTCTACCAGGCGAGCTTTCTCATCCGCGACTACGGCTTCGGGCTGGAGGAGATGCCCTTCACGGCGAGCGGCAACCTGCCCCTGCACGTGGACCCCAAGCGCGCCTGGGCCGACGCCCATCTGCGCGAGGCCCCGCTGGAGGTCAACACGGCTGCGCGGCAGGAATTGCTGCGCGTGCCAGGGATCGGGGCGAAGGGCGCGGAGCGCATCGAGGCCGCCCGGCGGAAGGGACGGCTGCGCAGCCTGAGCGATCTGCGCGGCGCTGGCGTGGTCAACGTCGAGCGCGCGGCGGCCTACCTGCTGCTCGATGGTCAGCGTCCGGTCGAGCAGCCGCGGCTGTTCTGAAAGGGGGCGTTGCGGACTGAGGGCAGGATTCTTTGGACCGCGGAGACGCAGAGCAAAGGCCGGCAAAGCGGACTTCCGAGGTCTCCAAAGACCCCGGAAGTCTCCCCTGCTCCTTTCTCCGTGTCCTATGCGTCTCCGCGGTGATCCCTCTCCCCGCTCGGTAACTGGCGGGTGGTCAGCGACTTCTCCATGAAGTGCCAGCGGCGGATGCCGTAGGTCAGGCGGGTCAACCAGCTTGAGCGGGTGCGCGTGATGGTCAGCCCGGCTTTCTCGTAGACGTGAATGGCGCCGGCATTGTCTGCGGAGACCCACAGCGTCAGCCGGGCGCGCCCATGCGCGCGCGCCCACTGCTCGGCATGGGCCATGAGCTGCCCGCCAATGCCCTCGCCCTGGCAGTCAGTGGTCACGCCCACGTCGCTGATGTACGCTTCGTCCGGCCCCGGCTTGCGGCTCAGCAGCCAGAGCATGAAGGCGGCGCGCAGCATCCGCGGCAGCCCCAACTCGCGCACGGCCAGACTCTCGAAGGCCCGGTTCTCGTCCGCCGTGTGCAGCAGCGGCTCGACCACCAGCGTGCCGACGATGCGCCCGCCCCGGTCGGCGACCAGCACGCCGTCGTAGCCGCGCCTGACCGGGCCGGTGTAGATCGCTTCCAGCAAACCGATGACCTTCTCGCGGTTGCTGCCGAAGATGGCGCGCATTTTGTCGCTGAAGGCGTCCTGCAGCACAGCGGCCATGGCCGGCAGATCGGCCAGGCGTGCCGGTCTAATCTGGAGCATCGTCCCCCTCCAAGTGCGCCAGGGCCAGCCCAACGGCGGCCATCGTGGCGATGTTGCCCATGCGCCCGCCCAGCCAGGCGGCGCGAACCTCGGCCAGCGTCAGCCAGTGCTGCGCCATGATCTCGGACTCCTCGCGCTGCGGCGCGCTGACAACCCGCGCCCCCCGCGCCAGAAAGATGTGCGATGCGCCGCAGCCCCGGTTGCCGTCCATGAAGAAACGGCCCAGGTAGCGCCAGTCCGCCGCCTCGACGCCTGTCTCTTCGCGCAATTCGCGGCGGGCGGCGGCCTCGGCGGATTCGCCCTCGTCCAGGTAGCCGGCGGGCAGTTCCAGCGAGAGGGTGCGCGCGCCGTGCTTCCAGTGCTCGATCAACGGCACGCGCCCGTCGGCGGTCACGGCGAAGATTTGCGCCCATTCGGGCATATCAATACGGTAGAAAGCGTCAATCTCGTGGCCGTTAGGCAGCCGGATGCGCTCCGCGCTGACGCGCAACCAGGGGCGGCAGTCGAGCAGCTCGCGCGCGGCGAGCGTCTGCCAGGGCTTAACGTCCGGCGTCATCAGTCCGCCCCCAGGCCCAGCCCGACGAACTGCTCCGGGTTAACCCACGCCCCGCTGACGGTCATTTCCCAGTGCAGATGCGCGCCCGCCGACCGCCCGTTAATCCCGCTGAGGGCGACCACATCGCCTTTGCGCACCCACTGGCCAGGCACGACCAGCAGCTCCGACAGGTGGGCGTAGCCGCTATAGATGCCCCAGCCGTGATCCACCAACACGTAGCCGCCGCGAATGGGTAGCCTGCTGGCGAACATGACGCGCCCGCTGGCCACCGTGGTGACTGGCGTGCCGATGGGCATGCGGTAGTCCGTGCCGGTGTGCCGCCGCCAGGTCGTCTCGTTGTACAGCCGCCATGTGCCAAAGGGACCGATCTGCGTGGCGGTGCTGGCCAGGGCGAAGCCCTCATCGGCCCAGTACCGCTCTGGCGTGGAGCGGCTGAAGATGTTGAACAGGCGAGCCATCTCCTCGTCCTCGACCGACCGCTCCAGCAGCGGCATCAGCGACGCTGGCAGGACGACATCGGCGCGGCCAAACTCGCCGTAATTGACCTCGATAGTCTGGTCAATGCGTTCGGAGGTACCATCCAGGTAGCGCACCCACACCTGCAGCGGGTACTGGCCGACGTTCTGCTCCATGTCGGCGGCGATCAGGCCGGTGAAGCCGCGCTTGTCGCTGTAGAAGGGATGGACACGCTCCTGGAACACGGCGCGCACGTCGGCGATGTCCGCGCCCGTCACGCGCACGACGCCCACGTTCCCCTGGCGAATCCATTGGAAGTCATAGGTGATGCTGACCGGGCCAGCCGCCTCCGGCTCCGCCGCGACGGGGGAGGGAGCAGCGACCCACAGGCCGGCCAGCGCGATCAGCAGGGTGAGCAGGGAAATGAGTCGGGCAGTCAAGAGTCGTCCTCGTCTAGATAGGCGGGCCAATCACCCGATCGCCAGGGATCGGCGCGCCGCGACGGTGCAGAATCAAGGAAGCCAGCAGCCGCGCCGTGGTGCAGGCGCCCTCCACGCCCCGGCGCCGATCTCGATGATCGCGGTCTCCTGGCTGGGGGGCGGCTCGCCTTCCCAGCAAGTGGCTTCGACATCTATGACGATGATGCGGTCCGGTTTGGCGGCCACACCTGCCCCTGCTCATGTGCTGGCTGTGCTGACGGGCAACACCATACCGCAAGAGGGGCGCCGGGGTCAAGGGCGAGTTGGGCGCGCCTGGCCCACGGATGGGCTACGGTTCCGCATCCAGTGAAGTGAACTCGACCGTGTCCAGAATCGCCTGCAGCGCCCCGCGCTGAGCGGCCAGTGCATCGAACGGCTCGACGGCGGTGAAGAAGGCGTAGCTGCCTTCATCTACGCGCAGGACAGCGAACCAGCCAGCAGTATCCCGCTCGTCGGCGCAGCCCACGGCGGCGTAGTAGGTGCCCACTGCCTCGCGCCCGCCCACGGCGAAGGTCTTCTGCTGATCCAGGCCCAGATTGCACGAGGAGCCAACGAGCGAGCCGCGCAGAATCTGGAGGCCGTCCGCCCACGGGTTGAATTTGCCGTCGAAGGTCATGACATTGGGGAAGCCCCAGTACAGGTAAATATAGCCTTGCACGCCTTCGGCCAGCGGCCCGACGAAGATCGTCAGGGGAATGCTGCGTGTCTGGCCGTCGAAGCTGTTGAAGGGAACCTCCAGGTCCAGCGCGTCCCAGTCTTCGGGCAAGGCGATGCTGAGCGGCGGTGGCGTCCCTGGCAGCACGGCCGGCAACTCGGCGCCGGGGGTGACGGTGCCGCCGGGAAGCGGCGTCGTCGCCGGGCGATCGGTGGCGGCAGGGGTGCGCGTGGGCAGCGGCGTCCGCGTGACCGCAGCCGCCGTCGGCGACGCGCGAAATGGCGTGATGGTCAGCGTGACAGTAGGCGTCGCTCGCGCGCTTTCAATCACCGGCACGCCGGCGAGATCGCCACTTACTTCCATCTGCGCGGCGAGCACCCAGCCCTCCAGGTCCTCCACGGCCACAAGCAGATAGACGCCGCTCGCCGTCTGGCCGAGCACGGGCAACACCTCGCGCTGGTAGACGTAGGTCAGCGGAGTGGCGCTTCGATCCGGCACCGCAAACACATACGCCCGCTCGACCGCGACCAGCGCCGTCACCGCCCCTGGCGGCGTCGGCGTGCGGCCCTGCGCCCCCGCGACCGCCCCCGGCCATGCTGCCAGCAGGACCAGGCTGGCGAGCATGGCCCACAGCCGGGTCCGCGGCCCGAGGGACGAGCTGGCGAATGGCATGACGTGTCTCCCTGCGTGTTAGCGTGGGGATGATTGTAGCGCGCTGTCTGCGTGGGGCCAATGTGGGCGGGCAGGCAGACTCATCCCTGTGGACGCGAGTGCTGATCCAGGCCAACGCGCACGGCGCTGACCATCTGTTCGGGGGTGACCGGCTTGATGAGAAATTGACCGGCGAAGAGAGGGGGCAGCACATCGCAGAAGCGCGGGTAGGCGGTGAGCACGATCAGACGCACGTTGCTGAGGGCCGGGTTCTGCTGGATGCGCTGCAGCACGGCCTCCCCGCCCAGGAGGGGCATCAGCATATCCAGGATGATCAGGTCGGGGGTGCGGTCGCCGAGGTACCTGAGCGCCTCGGCTCCGTTGGCGGCCTCGTCCACCGTATAGCCTTCGCGTTCCAGGATAATCCGGTACAGGACGCGCAGTTGGTCGTCGTCGTCAACGATCAGGATCAGATGAGACACAGCATCCCCCTGGCTGTAGGCATTCTTACCGCGGCCCGCCCCGTTTGCTTTCATGCATTATATAGCCGTTCAGAAAA
>JBBIHG010000121.1:0-8248 GCA_037447125.1 Chloroflexota bacterium
TTTCTTTGCCATGCTCCCAGCTTACCTCAGGAACATTCATTCAACAACGCCGGTTATAGAGGAAAAGGGCACGGGACGCACGTGGCCGGGGCAGGCGTCGCAGGGCAGATGCTTCTGGCGCGGGCGCAGCGGAGCAGCCCTCCCGCTGCCTGACAGGTCTGGGCCGCGGCTCTGCGGGCAGGGACTCCACTGGACGCGAACGGAAAAGCGCACTACACTTTGGGCACGTAGTCCACTTTCAGTGGAACTGGTAGCACCGAGCAGCGGTGACTCAAGGGAGAACGGCGATGGTGATCTGGCCCCTGCCCCGCATTACGTTTCAGGAGTTGAGCCTGACTCAGGAGACTCGGCGGGTGGCTCTGCTCACCAGCGCCGAGGCATGGTCCGCCGTCAGCGATCACCTGCTGCTGCCGGTCCTGATTCAGGCGGAGCCGGCGCGCTATGACCGCGAGCTGTTCGAGTATCTGGCCGAGCACCTGCCCAGCACCGTCGAGGTGGTCTATGCGGTGGGGGGCGGCGCGCCGCTGGAGGCGGCCAAGGTGGTCGCCGCGCGCAATCACGTGCCCCTGGTCGTCGTGCCCCTGGCGTTGGATAGCACATCCATGCTCGCGCCCTACACCCTCGCCGTCGAACCGATCGCCGACCGCCAGCGCCGCGTTCGTCTGAGCGCTGCTCCTGCCGCCGAGGTGCTCATTGACTGGGACATCATCCTGGGTGGGCCGGAGTCTCTGCGCGGCGCGGGCGTCGCTGAGATGTTAGCTATCGTGACCGGCTTGCTGGACTGGCGCTACGCTGCCCAGCGTGGCAAGAACACCCGCGCCGCGCGCTTCCAGCCCTGGGCCGCCGGCGTGACGACCGATCTGGCCAAGCAGGCCATCAAGAGCGCGACGGCCATCGGCCAGGGCGACCGCGACGCCCTGCACACGCTGCTCAGCCTGATGATGGTCGCGGTGCAGATGGGCAATCTGCTTGGCCACGGGCGCGCTCAGCAGGGCAGCGAGCATTACCTGGCCGACATCCTGGCCGCCACGACCAACCCCGCTACCCCCACGGCTGAACTGGTAGGCCCCTGCCTGCTCTTCTCTGCTGCGCTGCATGGCCAGGACCCGGCGCCGCTGCGCGACGCCCTGACCGGCGCCGGCGTCCGGCTTGATCAGATTCGGGCGACCGACTTCAGCTTGATGCTCGGCGCGCTCAGCACGCACCTGGCCGATCACAGTTTCCCCTACAGCATCCTCAACGATCTCGACCCCGCCTCCGACGACGTGGCCTCCGCGCTGGAGACTGCCGGACTGGCCCTGCTCACCGAGACATGGGCCGTACCGGCGGAGGCTAATCCAGCCGCGCACGAGGAACCTGCCGCCGCGGACAGCAGCGAGAAAGCGCAGCCTGCTGCGGAGGATGCCACCCCCGACATGCCGGGCTGATACGCTCGCCCCGCCTGATTGTGTTCGTCTTGCGCTGGCCGGTTGTGGCGGATACCAGCCAGCGTCTCTGTCGTGGTTGACCCCCGCGCGCCTGCATTAAGGCTGTCTCAACGATTGTCGAGCGCATAGACGCGGCTCCCGGATCGGGACGCAGTCTTGAATTCACAGAAAATTCACGAAAACATAACAATGCGTTGTTGGATAATTTTCGTTTTTCGCTTATCTTAATGATTAGGGGATAACGATGCGTTTGGCAGCCTCATAGCAAAAGCCATTTCTCCGATCACCCCACCCGTTCTACGGCAGACATGCCAGACGCAGCGATGTGGTGGAGGTCGTCCAATGAACAGCCAGCTCAAGAAGACAGCCCGCACTCTGGCCAGCGGGGTTTTGTTGCTTACTCTCTTGGCGACAGCTTCGCTGCCTCACTGGGTGGGACGCGCGCACGCCGCCGCGAACGAGGTGAGTTCGGAGGCGTCCAGTGCCCCTGGGTGGGGCCTGGCCGCAATCCAGGAGAGCGCGGCGCCAGCGCGCTCGTCTGCGGCCTTCGCGCCCACGCCGGAACAGACCAGCGCCTTCATGGCCGGTGATGTGGCGGTGAAGGTGTTGTTCGTGGAGAGCACCGCCGGCCCTGAGAACTGGACCGCCAGCGAAGTAGACCAGGTCAAGAAAGAGATCTCTCAGGCGCTTGAATGGTGGACGACTGTGGCCGCTGTGCCAGAAATCCCTGGCGGCCAGCCGCGTCCCACGGCCAACCTGACTTGGAACGTCAGCTATGTCTCGCCCTTTGACGGCCCGAGCGGCGATCGCGCCAGGATTCAGGTGGGCCTCGAGCCGATTCAGGGCAGCGTTGCCAGCGCGTCGCGGGTGGATTCTGCAAACCCGGCCAACAGCGGCTGGATTCACCAGGTCGCCAGCGCTTTCACGGGCCTGCCAGCCAATGGCAGCTCGGTGCGCCAACTGGCTCACGACACGCGCGTCAATGGTGGCGCGGACTGGGGCCTGGTGCTCTATGTGGTGGATAGCAGCAGTGACACCGACGGCCTGTTCAATGGTGATGGGCTGCCCGGCGGCGCCGCGCTCAACGGGCCTTGGGCGGTCGTTACGTCGCGTGGCGGCGCACTGCGCACCGACAGGTTGGAAATCCTCATCGCCAAGATGATCGGCCACGTCTTCGGCGCCGGTGATGAATCCTACGACGCCAGCACGGGCGGGTGCCGCCAGGAAGAGGTCTACGGCTATCTGCGCGTGGCTCACACCAACTGCGAAAACAACAACAGCGCGCCCCGGCCCTCGTTGATGCGCTCTGGCCAGGCGATGATCAGCGCCTATGCCGCGCATGCCCTTTCCGAAGCAGCGCGACATCAGGTGGGCTGGCGCGATGCCGATGAGTCCGGCATCTATGACGTATTTGAGACGCTGGTGGATACTTTTGAGGGATTCCCCGGCGGGCAGGTATGCCCGGTCTTGCACCTGGCTGGTGTGCCCATTGACACAGTGCCGGCCTTGCCGTTAACCTTTGGCGCCGGTGACAGCGAAGCGAGCTGGTCGGCCCATGTGTGGGATCGGAGCCAGCAAACCTTTGTCTCCGAGCCGCGCTTCACCCCGGTGGCCATCAACTATCCGCAATATGTCTGGGGACGGGTGAACAAAGGCGAGTGGATCGCCGCAGACCCCGCTGACGGTGGGTGGGACAGCCTCGAAGAAGCGTACAATGTGCAGTTGCCTGGTTTCGCCAACAAATCGAACCTGGTCGAGATCGCCATCCTCGATCGCTGGCAGCAGCAGGTCTACATGTCGCCGGAACCGGTCCAGGTGTGGGTAGTCCCACCGGTCCAGGCGACAGGGAACCCGGCTGCGGATGTCTACCAGAGCGACGACGTCAACCGCGTAGCCCTGTACACAGCCAGCGGTGCGCCCGGTGGCTGGACCGCCTCGGTGAACGATGACGGTTATTCGCCGGGTGGCCCTGGCGCGCTGACCATGATCGCCGATGGAGTGGGCAGCGCGGTCTGCTTCAGCTTCACCGGCACGGAGGTCACGCTCCTCTACAGCAAGGAATCAGTGGGCGCGGCCAACGTCTATGTGAATGGCACCTTGCACTCGACCATCCCCTACAGCGACGGAGGCCAGAAACGCGCCAAGCACAAGATCGCCAACCTGCCTTTCGCCGCCCACACCGTGAGTCTGGTGGCCACAGCGGGCGTCGTGGACATTGATGCCTTCGCCCTGTCCACCGTCTCGCCGGAGGGCGTCATTGACGCCGGGCCGGGCGGTGACATCAGCCCGGACAAGCTGGGCTTCTGGGAACAGGGCGAGCCGAAGATCACCTATGTGGGCACGTGGAGCGCGGTCGCTCTGCCCGCGCCAGGACGTCCCGGCACACCGGATGGCAGCGGCTACCGCGCGGCGCGCACCTATGATCGCGTCTATGCCCATTTCATCAACGCCGACACAGTCGCCATCTATCGCGGCGTGTTCCCCGGCGGCGGCACGGCCAACGTCTATATTGACGGCGCGCTGCGCGGCACGATGTCCAACGAGGCCAAGACAGCCCATGTTGCCCCGTTCTACGTGAGCGGTCTGGCTCCCGGCGTGATGCATACCGTTGAGGTGCGCGCCAACCCCGACGCGCCCTATCTCGACTTTGATGCGTTCCGTTTCCTCAACCTGCTGCAGGACCCCACGCTGCACCGGGTGGATGCGCCCGGCGCCAATCTCAACGTGCCATTCACCGGGGCGCAGGAAGCCTACGGCTGGGAGACGAGGACCTCCTTTCTGCGGTCTAATCAAACGGGGGCGCTGCTCACCCTGTTCTTCAAGGGATCGGGTGTGGCGGTCAACGTCAAGACCAGCAGCGCCAATGGCCCGCTCGAAATCTATGTTGACGGGCGGCTGGAGCGCACGGTGGACCTGAAGGACACCGGCGCCAAGAACGTGCCCATTGCGGTGGTGGGCCTGAACCCAGAGCTGCCGCACGTCTTGCAGGTACGCCATCTGAACGCCAACCCGGCCAGGCCCAAGTACAACGAGATCTACGGCTACACGGTGTACTACACGGCCCCGGTGGGACCAGGCACTTACGAAGAGTATGAGTACGGCCCAGATGGCAAGCCCACCCACTCATCGTTCGTCTACGAGCAGAGATGGACGCTCAAGTCCACCACCGCCAGGCCAGGCCCATCAGGAGGCCGCTTCATCGAGTCCAAGCACCCCGAGGCGCGCGCCTACCTGTCCTTCGTGGGCGCGGACACGGTGACGCTGTACGGCGTCAGCAGGTCCACCTATGGCGCGGCGGACATCTACGTGAATGGGGTGCTGCACGGCACGCTCTACTTGAAGGGCACGGCCAATCGCAGCACACCCTACACGGTCACGGGGCTGGACTCTGGCGCGTTCCACACGCTCGAAGTGCGCGTCCACGAAGGCAAGGGCTATGCCAAGACTATCGCCCTGGACAAGATTGTGCTGTACAACAAGCCCGTGCTCGGTCCTGGTCACTATGAGAGCGATGCGCTGGTCAGCAGCAGCCCGGCCATACCCGCTATCCAGTTCTCTGGCCAGTGGACTGACACGCCAGACGCGCGCGCCTCTGGCGGCGGCTACCACAGCTCGGCAGGCATGACCTGGAAGACATACCAGCCGGCGCCGGTTGTCGAAGCGGTCTTCGAGGTGAGCCGCGCCACTTCAGTCGTTGTCTACCATCGCCAGTTCAGGAAGTACGGCATAGTGGACGTCTATGTGAACGGGCGCTTCCACTCGTCATTCAACAACTACGCCGCCTCGCCCACTGAGGGGGCTTTCCAGCAACCGTACATCATCGCCGGGCTGGACCCTGCCATCAACAACGTCGTCTCGCTCAGGCCGCAGGCCGTGGGCAAGTCCAAGAACAAGTACAACGCATTCGATCTCGACGCTATCCTCGTCCGCTCGGGTGACATGAGCGGCGTCAGCTACCTGGAAGCTGGCTACTATGAGAACAACCATCCAATAGCTTTGGGCGGCGGTGCCATCAGCCATGTGGGTGCGTCGTGGACGATAGGCGAGACCTCACGGGCGAGCGGCAAGGGCGACAGGGCGCTGGTTCTGTTCTATGGCAATGCCTTCACTGTCTACTTCAACCGGACAGCCGACGGAGGCAGGGCCGACATCCTCGTAGACGGCAAGCTGTACGGGACCTACAACACGCGCACGACCATCCCCGACATCGTGCCCTTCACGGTGGTGGGCCTGGATGACGGGCTGCACACCGCAGAGATCGTCGTGTCCACCAGGTACGTGAACATTGACGCCTACGAAGTCCACAACCGCCTACCCGTCTCTGAGCCGACCGTCTTTGACCTGGCGCCGACCGATGGGCGCGTCCTTCTCTCTGGCGCCTGGACGGTGGAAGGCGACACGCTGAAGACCAGCGAGAAGGACGCCCGGGCTTACGTCTACGTCACCGGCAGTGACTCGCTGCTGGTTGTCAGTGATGTCTACAGCAAGACGGGGGCGGTCGAGGTCTCGGTGCGAGGCACCCCGCACAGCCTGATCGAGGCGAGCTGGATCAAGGCCCAGGCTCCGCCGGAGGCTGCCTACCTGGTCAGCGGCCTGGGTGAGGTGCCTGGTGGAACCTGGCTGGAGATCCGCAACCCGGCCAAGAAGACGATCATGCTCCGGCGGCTGGAGATCTTCGACCTGACCCCGACCCTGGGCGGCGGCCAGCGTGTCGAGGCCGAGGGGACGGAGATCGTGCGCGCGGCTGGCACCTGGGCGGTGAAGCCCGGCACGCCGAACCCCGTCTACAGCGATGGACGCTATCTGGAAAGCGTCGGAAGCGCCGGGCACTTCTACATCCCGGTCCAGGGCGTTGACTATGTGACAGTCTACCGCAGCGTCGGCGCCTTCGGCAACGCCAACATCTACATTGATGGGGTGCTGTGGGGCACTATGCCCAACAGCTCTAGCAGGACAGCCCATCAGGTGCCCTTCTCCATCGGCCCGATCCCGGACCCACAGGGACGGCACATCATCGAGCTGCGCCCGGCCAGCACCAGGAAGTTCTCGCTTGACTGGATCGAGGCTCATGGCCTGACGGTCATCAGTCCCGGCTACTACGAGAACAACCATCAGGTCTTCGCTGGCGGCGTAGACCCAGTCACAGGCGAGACCCACGCGAAAGCCTACACCGGCACATGGACTCAGATCGCCAGCCCTAGCTCTTCTGGGGGGTCGCTGCACGAGGCTATCAAGCGCGGTGACCGGCTGACTGCGGTCTTCGAAGGCAATGCCGTCACCATCTACCGCCAGCTCTGGAGCTACGGGCGCTACATGACGGCTTACATTGATGGCATCCCCTACCCGCTCAACAACAAGGCAGCAGACCATGCCCATCAGGTGGCGCACACCATCTTGCTGCCCAATGCCGGGCCGCATTCGCTGGAACTGGTTGTGGACAGCGGCAAGGCGCGCTTCGATGCCATCGAGTTCCGCCACATCGTCCCTGCCGTCTATGGCGCCTATCAGCACGACAGCCTGCATGTGGCGGTCAACGACAACCGGACCTGGATCAAGACGGTCACTGGCCTGCATTCCGGCGACTCCTATGTGTCGACCGCTGAGAAGTACGCCAGCATGTTCCTGCTCTTCAACGGGACGCGGACCACGCTCTACATGCACACGGGCCGCGACTGGGGCATCGCCAGCGTGTACGTGGACGGGAAGCTGCACGGCGAAGTCAGCCAGTACGCGCCCGACCCCGGCGAGCTGTTCTTCGCCTACGACGTGAGCGGGCTGAAGCCGGCGAACCATGTGGTAGAAGTGCGCTTCGAGGGCAAGAAAGCGTCCAAGGCCAGGAAGCGCCAGATCAATCTCGACGCCTTCACCGTTGACGGACACCCGGTACCCAAGCCGGGCGACATCCCGCTGCCGATCGAGCCGCCCGATTCGGGCGGTGGCGACCCCGACCTGCCCGATGTGGGGTGCTTCGAGGAAGGCAGCGACAAGTGGACCTACGTCTCTCCTTCTGAGACCAACTGGCTCACCATGTTTTCGTCCAGCGCATCCGGCGGCATGGCGTTGCACGGTCGCACGGACGAAGAGGGGGCCATGTATGCGGAGTTCACTTTCAACGGCGAAGGGTTCGCCTTCCTCTACCACAAAGGCCAGTTCGGTGGCATGGCCGACATCTACCTGGACGGCGTGTTCGTGGAGCGGCTGGACATGTATAACGAAGGCAACGCCTGGCTGGACGAGGCGAAGTACGAGATGATGGGCCTGGCGCCAGGCGTGCACACGCTGCGCGTCGTCTTCACGGGGCAGACCAATCCGCTGTCGAGCGGTCCCTACATCTACATTGACCGAGTTGATGTGCCAGCCTACAACCCGGCGTGCAATCCATGACGTTGCCGGGCAGCAGGGGTTGTCCACCCACCCCAACCCCTGCTCCCCGCTTCATCCCTCCTCAGCGCGCTTCCGCCAGGCCATCCCCTCCTGGCGGAAGTGCTGTCTGGCTCCTGGCGCTGTCCTGCTGCGCCCTGGTTTACCTCACCCCCACTCGGCGCTGACGCGCCTCGTCGCCCCCTCTCCGCGGCGCGGAGGGACGGACAAATAAGATTGAATTGGCGATTAACGGCAGGTTACGGAAGATAATATCAGGGAAGAAACGAACCAAGAGGGAGACCTCGATGGCCCGCTGTAGGGGCCGGTTTGCAAACCGGCCCCTACAGACCGCAGCAGGCATTCGACTTTCTCGCTCAAGTCGCCTATTTCTTCCATTGATTAAGAGCTCGACTTTGCCCATTGATAGCGAAAAACAGGAAGGCAGGCTAAGCTGTTTC
>JBBIHG010000122.1:0-8146 GCA_037447125.1 Chloroflexota bacterium
CCCCTTTCTCCGCGAGCGGGGAAAGGGGGCCGGGGGGATAGGGGTCCATCAGGCCAAACCGCGCACCGATTTCCGCCCTGATGTACTAGTTGAGCCTCCACCCCCGATCCCGTTTCTGCGGGCGACCCAGGGGTGGGGCCGCCCCGCTCACATCCAGCGGCGGCGGTGCATCCAGGTGACCATGGACGCCGGCACGACGACCAGGATCAGCAGCGTCACGAGGAAGGCGGGCAGGTCCGTCCAGGCGTCGAGCGAGGTCACCGGCTGGAAGAAGTTCATCCCGAAGAAACCCACCAGAAATGACAGCGGCATGAACAGTGTGGCGATGACCGCCAGTCTCTTCATGACATCGCTCATACGGTTGTTGATCACCGACAGGTACGAGTCCAGCACATCTCCGACCAGGTCGCGCAGGCTCTCGGTGATGTCGTAGAGGCGTACCAGGTGATCGTACACGTCACGGAAGAAGACGCGGTCGTCGTCGTGGACGACAGGGAAATCGCCGCGGGCCAGCTTGTTGAGCACCTCGCGCTGCGGGGCGATGACGCGCCGCAGGTGCAGCAGCCCGCGCTTGAGCCGGAAGATGTCCTCCGGCACAGCCGTGCCCGCCCCGTCGAACAGCTCGTCCTCGATGCGATCGAGCGCCTCGTCAATGGCCTCCACCGCCGGCATGTAGTCGGCGACCAATTCGTCGGCCAGCTTGTAGAGCAGATGATCCGGCCCATGCCGCAGGTGCCGCTCGTCACGCCGGCTGAGCGCCCACACCCGATCAACGGCGGCGATGGCCTCCGCGTGATAGGTGATGACGTAGCTCCGCCCCAGGAAGACGTCCAACTCCTGAGTGTGCACCTGCGGCTCACCCTGCCCGTCAAAGACAACGCCGTGCAGCACCACCAGCAGGTACTCGCCCCAGTCGTCAATCTTGGGGTGATGCGATTCGGCCAGGGCGTCGTCCACGGCCAGCGGGTGAAAGCCGAACACGTCGCGCAGGATCGGCTCGCACTGGGCGGGCGGCTCAGCGCACAGGTCGAGCCACAGTAAGCCGTCTCCGCTCTGCCGGGCAGCGGCAATCGTCTCCATGTTCAGATCAAGGCGCAAGGCGCCATCTTTTGCGAAATGGAGTGAGCGGATCATAGCGCCCCCTTGCTGTTACTCTACGCGCCCCAGGCGCGCGCTTTCACCCTGGCGCAGGTTTTTCCTGCGACCATCCCGCCATGCAAACACCCGCCGCGCGGTTGCGGCGGGTGCCATCATTCATGGTCCACCTGCTGGGCCGGCGCCGCAGCGCGCCCTAGACCAGCCCAGCGCGCGCTGCGCCCTCGCGCAAGAAGCGCAGCCCCTCGGTCGCCAGCACGCCCGGTGGCTGGTTCGGCGGACGCCACAGGCACGTCGCCGCAGCGAGATCGGGATTGATCGCCGCGAAGGACTCCAGCACCAGCGGCCCGCGATACTTGGCGTCGGTCAGGCCGCGGAAGACCTGCTCCCAGTTGACCGTGCCCGACCCGACCAGCCCGCGATGACTCTCGCTCATGTGCATGTAGCCCAGCGTCTCGGCGCAGGCGACGATCGGCTTGTAGAAGCCCTCTTCCTCGATGTTCATGTGATAGGTGTCGCCATGCAGCTCGACGTTGTCATGGCCGAGCGCGCGCAGCGCCTTGACCGCCGCCTGCCCATCCTCCAGGGCGTTGTACAGATACGTCTCGTAGCGATTGCAGACCTCAAACCCCAGGGTGATCCCACGCCGCCTGGCGTCTTCGGCGACCTCAGCCAGCGTCTCGATAACGACCTGCCGCTCCTCCGGTGTGGGCGCTTTGCCGGTCAACGTGCCCAGCGAATAGGCGATACAGCCGCACAGGTACGTGCTGCCGATCTCCTCCATCTTGTCCATGGCGCTCGACAGAAAGCGCCGCGCCTTCTGCGGCGCGACGGGCATATGCGCGTCTTTGGGCAACACGAGCGAGGCGGTGGCCTCGATCCCAGCATCGCGCAGCGCCTTCTTATGCGACGCGGCGTCGAACTGCTCCGGCTTCAGCAGGGGAATCTCGATGAAGTCGAAGCCCGTCCGCCCGGCCTGCTCAATGGCGTGGTTGCCCGACCCGGTCGTCCAGTCGCCGATCCACAGGAATGCATGTGCTCCAAACTTGGGCATGTCAACCCTCCTCAAAGAAGTGCGTCCCGCTGCAAGGTGCAACCGCACCAGGCGAGTGGTGCGGGGGCGCTCACTCAATGTCCACCATTGTACAGGACTTGTCCGCTTCTGCCTACGCGCCGCAACGCCTGGGGTCCACGAACAAGTTGTTGGCGTGCTTATCCCCCCATCCCCGGCCCTTCCCCCACCAGGGGGGAAGGGAGAAAAGCGGCGGGCCTGCTCCCCTTCCCTCCGCGCAGCGCGGGGGAAGGGGCTGGGGGATGGGGGGCAATCCTGGCGGCCAGGTAGCCGATCCCAACAGATCGTTCGTGGACCCCAACGCCTCAATCCTCAGCGCCCCACTTGCCGCCCAGAATAGGGTATACTCTGGATCGGGCGGTTTTCCCGGCCCGGGACTCCGCCGCCACGCACGGTTGCGGGAGGACCTGCTGATGGCTGACACACTGGAGCTTACGGAGCGACCGCAGGCCGCCGACCTGGTGATGATCGCCGGATGGCGGCAGTGGGCCGACGCCGGATCGGTTTCGTCAGGCCTGCCCCAGTACCTGATCAAGCGCAGCAACGCCCGGCATATCGGGACCATCCGCCCGGACGGGTTCTACCTGTTCCAGATTCCCGGCACGCACGATCTGGTGCGGCCCGTTGTGCGCTTCGAAGACGGTTTTCCGGCGTCGCTGGACACCCCGCGCAACGAGCTTTTTTACGCCGGCGACGAGACGCTCGGTGTGGTCATCTTCGTGGGCGACGAGCCACACCTGGACATCGAGCGCTATAGCGCGGCGTTCCTGGAGGCGGCGCAAACGCTGGGCGTGGCGCGCATCGTCAGCCTGGGTGGGGTCTATGGCGAGCTACCCTACAACCGGGCGCGCATGATCTCCTGCATCTACAGCCAGCCGCATATGCAGCAAGAACTGAGCCGCCTGGCCGTGCAGTTCTCTGACTATCACGGTGGGGCGAGCATCAGTTCTTACCTGTGCCGGCGCGCGGGCGAGCGCGGCCAGGAGTTCATCGGCCTGTACGCCCTCGTGCCGACCTATGACTTCGCCCAGTTCCCGCAGATCAGCAGCACCATCCAGCTAGAGAACGACTTCACCGCCTGGCACGATGTCATGCGCCGGACCAATTACCTGCTCAAGACCAGCTTCGACCTGACCGATCTTCAGCGCAGGAGCGCGCAGCTCACCCAGATGGTTGATGCCAAGGTGAAGGAGCTGGACAGCGCCTCGCCCCAGAGCGGCGTGCGCGACTACTTCAACCGCCTGGCCGAGGAGTTCACCGAGACGCCGTTCAATCCCCTGGCTGATATGTGGGAAGAGGAGCTGCGCCGCCTGCTCGACGATTCCGAGGGCGAAGACTCCTGACGGGCAGGCAGCGGCGTCAGGCCCCTGCATGTCACTGGGGGCACGGATGCTCCCGCTCGCCCGCAAACGGTTCGCGCGCAGGTAGTCCTCAGCAGACAGCGTGAGAGACCATTTGAGAAGTTGGCTCCCCCCACCCCCAAAAACCCCTCCCCCACAAGGAGGGATGGGCTTAGGCTGTGCGCTCTTCTTCCTTCCCCCCTCGTGGAAGGGCCGGGGATGGGGGCAAGGCCAGGTACACGACTTCTCAAACGGTCTCTGAACGTGGCCCCCTCATCTCACTCAGTCACCGCTTCGGCCACGTAAGGGATGGTCTGCGGGCCTTCCGGCAGCACGCAGATGCGCGCAGCGCGGCCATAGATCTCGCGCAGCGCCGCCACTGTCTCGGCGATGTCGTGGCACGGGATGAGCAGCGCCTCGCGCGTGGCTTCGTCATCGAAATAGTCCGAATACAGGTATACATCCGCCTTGAGTTGAATACGCGCCTGAATCTGGGCCGCCCACTGATCCTGGCGCGTCTCCGGCGCGTTCAGCACGGCTTCGTACATCTCCTGGGGGCTGCTCGCCGCGCGCAGCATCTCGCCGAACAGCCCGTGATCGGGGATGCCCTCCCTGCACTCGGCGACCATGATGATCGCCCCGCCCGAGCGAACGATCTGCTCGGCGGCGCTCATGCCCTTGCCGCACTGGTACAGGTTCATATCCAGCGGGTAGCCGGAGTTGGTGGTGATCACGATCTCGAAGGAGTCGGGCACGGGCACCATCGTCTTTTGGCGGGCGAAGGCGATGCCCGCGTCGTGCGCCGCCACCAGGTCGCCGGCGAAGACACCCGTGATCTGCCTGGCCCGGTTGAGCGTGACGTTGAGCAGGAAGGTGGGGTTGGTGCGCAGGGCGACTTCGCGCGCCTCCTCGAAGATGGGGTTGCCCGTCGTCACGCCCCAGGTGGCGCGCGGATTGCCGATCATGCCCGCGTCGTGGTTGCCCAACACCGTCACCTGCCCGGCCATGCCCGGCATCACCGCCTTGCCCCCGCCGGAGAACCCAGCGAAGAAGTGCGGCTCGATGAAGCCGGTCAGGATTTTGACATTGGCCTCCATGTAAGTGCGGTTGATCCAGATCGGGTGGCCGTTGCCGCTCTCGCCCAGGTAGACCTGCGTGGACGGGTCGAAGCAGTTGTTCTGCTCGATGCAGTAGCGCCGGGCGATCTCCGCGCCGAGCATCTGGTCCAGCTCGGCGGGCGTGTTGGAGCGGTGTGTGCCCAGGGCGTTGCACAGCACAATGTTGGCGGCGGGCACGTGGGCCAGCGCCTCCAGCACGGCGGGCAGCAGTAGATGATTGGGCGTGGGGCGGGTGATGTCGCTGAAGATGATGGCCACCGTGTCACCGGGCTTCACCAGGTCGCGCAGCGGCGGCGAACCCATAGGCTCCGCCAGCGCCGCGCGCAGCGCCGCCGCCGGATCGGGCAGCGGGCTGACGTGGCGCGGGCTGACCACAGTGATATCCGCATCGCCCGGCAGGCTGACGGTCAGGCCGGTCTTGCCATAGTCAAGGTGAATGTTCATGGTGTCCCCTCTCTTCCTGCCGGCAGAACGGGGGCCGCGATCGCACCGAGCACCCGTTGACCACCCACGCCTCTGGGCAGCATCTTAACACCGGTAACCGTTGGGCGGCAACTGAAGGCTTATCGCGGGTGCGTGCAAAGGTTGTCAGCCACTCGCTTGACAGAGGGGCATTGACCTCACCCCCAGCCTCGCTGTGCTCGGCTTGCCTCCTTTCCATTCGCATGGGGAGGCGGCGAGGCGCGCCAGCGACGAGTGGGGGTGAGGTAAAGCAGGGCGCGGCATACTGCCTGACAGGTTTCGCACACACCCGTCATAGGTGACAAACAGCAGGAATGGTACTAAAATGATTCATGAAGACTTTCGGTTCTTTCCAAGTAGTGTCAATTTGAAAACCATGTCAACTGCACAGCACCGCCAGAGAGCTATTGTTGAACTGCTCAGCCGCGAGGGAGGACGTCTGTCGGTCAACTCGCTCAGCGAGCGCCTGGGCGTCAGCTCGGTGACCATCCGCCAGGACCTGCGCATCCTGGCCGGAGATCGGATCGTGGATCGCGTCTATGGGGGAGCCGTGCTGCGGGCAGGTGGCTCTCCCTTGTCCGAGCTATCCTTCGAGGCGCGCGCCAGGGAAGCCACCCGGCAAAAAGACGCGATCGGTGCCCACGCCGCGGCACTCGTCAAACCCGGATACGGCATCGCCCTGGATGGCAGCACCACCGCTTGCGCCCTCGTCCCCTACCTCAAGCAGATTGCCAACCTGACCATCGTCACCAACAGCTTGATCGTTGCCCAGCGGCTCCGTGATACCGAAAGCCACACGGTGCTCATGACTTCCGGGCGTCTGCGGCGGGAGTCGGCGACCATCGTGGGAACCCTGAACGGCATCGCCCCGATCAACCTGAACCTGGGCTTCTTCGGGGCGTGGGGAGTCTCGGTCATCGCCGGAGTCACCGACGTGAATCCTGAAGAGGTCAGGATGCGCCAGATGTTGATCGAGCACTGTCTGGAGACGATCATCGTCGTGGACGGGCGCAAATTGGGCGAGGTGGCGCCGTACACCTATGCGACGCTGGATCGGATCAGCCGCATCATCACCGACGACTCCGCCCCGCCTCACGTGGTGAGCGAATTGTGCAACCAGTGGGTGACCGTGGACGTGGTGCCGGTGAGCCGGCCCTGAGGTACGGAAACCCCTCACCCCTGCACTCTCTCCCTCAGCGGGGCGAGGGGAAATTGTGCGTTTGCTCCCCTTCTCCCTCGCAAGCGGGGAGAAGGAGCCGGGGGATGAGGGGAACTCAATTGCCTTACCGTACACGCTCTGAGACGCGCCCCAGGACGGTCAGCGGACGCCTGCGGCCTGGGGAAATATCTGAAATAAATCAAATGTTTATAATTAATAATCGTCGGCCATATGATTGACACAGGCCCGGCCCCACACTATACTATCCTTACAGATCGCAAATATCGAAAGTCAGCCTCTTTCACAACGTAAGCTCTGCGCAGCAATGGGTGAGTCCGGCGCGCCTGAGGGCCGTTGGAGAGGCCCGGCCCGCGTGCCATCCGCGCCGAGTCGCGCTTCTTCTTGGCACGGGCTATCCGCACTGGCTACGCACGCGGCCACACATAGTCTGCGGGGTGGGAAATCATGACCAAGAAATACGTTATTGCCGCAGACCTGGGCGCCGAGTCGGGCCGCGTGCTGCGCGTCGGCTTCGACGGGCAACGCCTCTCCCTGGAAAGCATCCACCAGTTCCCCAACACCCCGGTCGAGGTGCGCGGCACCATCCACTGGGACATCCTGCGCCTGTGGCACGAAGTGCGGGGCGGCATTGACTCCTTCGCCCAGGGAGCGGCCAGCATCGGCATTGACACCTGGGGCGTGGACTTCGCCCTACTCGACCGCGATGGCCACCTGCTGGCCAACCCCGTCCATTACCGCGACGGGCGCACAGTGGGCATGGCCGAATGGGTGACGGAGCGCGTGCCCATGCGCGCGATCTACGAGCGCACGGGCATCCAGTACCTGTCGGTCAACACGCTGTTCCAGCTTGCCAGCCTGGTGCAGGCCAATAGCCCGGTACTGGAACATGCCGCCCGGCTGCTCACCCTGCCCGACCTGTTCAACTACTGGCTGAGCGGGACGGCAGTGGGTGAGTTCACCATGGCCACCACTACCCAATGTTATAACCCGCGCACCTGCGACTGGGATCGGGCCACGCTGAGCGCGCTCGGCGTGCCGCTGAGCATCCTGCCCGAAGTGGTGCAGCCGGGCACCCGTCTGGGCGCGTACCAGGGCATCCCGGTCATCGCCCCAGCCTGCCACGACACCAACAGCGCCGTCGTCGCCGTCCCGGCCACCACGGACGACTTCGCCTACCTCAGCAGCGGCACGTGGAGCCTGCTCGGCGTCGAAGTGACCGAGCCAATCATCAGCGATGCCGCCTTCGCCGCCAACTTCACCAACGAGGGCGGCGCCTATGGGACCTTCTGCTTCCTGAAGAACGTTATGGGCCTGTGGCTGGCTCAGGAATGCCGCCGCACCTGGGGGAACCAGGGGACGCAGTACAACTGGGACGAGTTGGTCGCGCTCGCCCAGCAGGCCGCGCCGTTCCGCAGCCTGGTCAACCCCAACGATCCCCTGTTCCTGCCCATCGGCGACATGCCCTCCCGCATCCGCGAGTTCTGCCAACGCACCGGCCAACCCGCGCCGCAGACTATCGGCGAGTTCATGCGCGCCGTCTATGAGAGCCTGGCGCTCAAGTACCGCCTGGTGTTCGACACCCTGCAAGCACTGACCGGGCGCACGATCAGCCGGCTGCACATCGTCGGCGGCGGCTCGAAGAACAGGCTGCTCTGCCAGATGGCTGCCGACGCCCTGGGCGTGCCTGTCTATGGAGGCCCGGTCGAGGCGACGGCGTTGGGCAATGCCATCGTGCAGCTCATCGCCCTGGGCGAGCTAGCCGGCGTGCAGCAGGGGCGTGAGTTGCTCAGCCGCTCGGCGGATGTGATTGAGTACCTGCCGCGCAACACCGCGGCCTGGGAGCAAGAGCTGCCGCGTTATGCGGCGCTGGTCTCGTGAG
>JBBIHG010000123.1:0-8124 GCA_037447125.1 Chloroflexota bacterium
CTGCTGTTATGAAACAGCCTGATTTCTCGCACCTGCCCGACGATACTGGGAAGGACACGACTCTTGACCGGTTACAGGCAACTCTCCCTTCCCTTTGGCCCAGGCTCAGAGAGCGCGCAGGCCGAGTCTCCCTACTCAGGTCGTGAGCTGGGGACTTTCAAGGACAGCCTCAGAGCGCCTATTCATCGTTGGTTTCGCTATCCGGCAGGATACTCTTTTAGGTTCGTTGACGAGAGTCTCGATCTATTCGGCATCACGCCGGGGGAATGGGTCTACGATCCGTTCTCTGGGACGGGCACCACGCTGATATGCGCCAAACAAAAGGGAATCAATAGCTTCGGGGTGGAAGCCCACTCATTTGTGCACTGGGTCGCCGAGGTCAAGCTCTATTGGGATTACGACTACCGTCACTTAGGGAGAGCGATTGATGCATTTCTCAAGGTAGCCCGCAAAGCTGTTGCCAGCGCCGCGAGCGCGCCGGCTATTGAAGGGGTCTTCCCTGAGCTGGTCTACAAATGCTATCATCCCTCTGACCTTGAGACGCTCTATACATTACGCGAGTTGGTGACGAACGAGATCGAAGATGCTCGTTTCCGAGATTTTCTCAAGCTGGCCCTGACAGATACGCTGCGGGGTGCGGCGGCGGCTGGCACTGGCTGGCCCTATATTTCCCCAAGAAAGAATACTGGAGACCAGCCCCCCAAGAACGCCTATACCGTCTTCGAGAAAACGGTCTGGCAGATGTACCAGGACCTCAGAACGGTGTCTGGCAGCCGGCTCATTTGTGAGGTACGGAACGTCCTGGGCGATTCCCGGCATGAGCAGGAACTTGACGACGGGCAGGTGTCGTTGGCGCTGACTTCACCCCCGTATCTCAACAATTATGATTACGCGGATCGAACCAGGCTGGAACTCTACTTCTGGGGTATCGCCAGCAGTTGGGGCGAAATCACCGAGAAATTCCGCGACCGTTTGATGGTTGCTGCTACGACGCAGGTCGTCAGGAATCATCATACGCCAGAGACGACACTGAGCCAGGAAATCTTGGAGGCCGCGCCTGAGGTTTACCGGACGGTGCAGGAAGCCGTGAACAGACTTGCGGAACTGCGACTCACTAAAGGGGGGAAGAAAGACTACGACCTGATGGTTGCTCTTTATTTCAGCCATATCTTTGCGGTGTTGAGGGAGACTCATCGCGTTCTGAAGCCGGGCGGCCACTTCTGCCTGGTTCTGGGAGACTCTGCGCCATACGGCGTGCATATTGAGACCGACAACCTGATCGGTCAGCTTGGTTTAAGTCTCGGCTTCAGCACATACAGTTACTACCAGTTGCGGACACGGGGGGAAAAATGGAAGGAGAATCCGCAGCGCCATACGGTTCCCCTGCGTGAGGGAATTGTGATCCTCAAGAAGTGAGGGGGTGAGTGTCTATGAGGGACAAACGACTCAAGAAGCGCAGTATCAACACCAAGAGTCCGGCGAGTCTTTTTGGGCAAATCATCGGTGACGCCTTCGAGCGCGTGGTCCTCAATTTCATTGAAGGGTTTCTGGCAGAAAACCACCCTGACTACGAGTTGCTGAAACCTCAAGAGGGAAGACACACCATCACTCTCGATATGGCCGGCGGGCTGAAGAGGCAGATGGACAATGTGGTGATCCCCAAAGACTCAGACGATCCTGTGGTCTTGCTGGAGACCAAGTGGCTGAAGGATGCGCGGCATCATAACGACAAAGGGGCCTGGATTCTGCAACTGCGCGAAGTCCGCAAGAAACATGCAACGATTCGCGGAGCGGCGGCTATTCTAAGCGGGTACTGGACTGAAGGCGTGGGCGTGATGCTGATGTCTGAGGGCGGCATCAAGATGGTTCTGGTAGCCACTGACGAACAGGTTTACAGCACGCTGCAAGGCCCTCTGGACGAGTTCCTCGGCGCGGACACGTTCGCGCTAGATGCGGGAACAATGCGCAACAGTTACCCGCGCCCAAGAGACCTGCTCAAGCTGGCAATTCACCTGGAAGAAACTGGCGAATTGGACACTATTGCCGCTTCATGGCTGGCGCTTGACCGGTTGCAGGGGAGCAATGGCGTTATGCTGAAAGGGAGCGATCTGATCAAGGCGGCGATAGACGAGCTATTGGCTCCTCTGCCGGATAGCCCGGCCATTTCCAGGCTTGAGATCGCGCTCCAGATTGACACCGGAAACACGATCTACGAAGAGTTTTCGGATGTAGAAGACGTGATAGAGTTCCTCACAAGGTACTGGTCTAACCCTCAAGAGATTCTTGACAGGATTATGCCCAAGAAGAGGCAATAGAGGGCATGGGCAACAGCCTATATCGCTGCTGCTTGCCCCAGCGCACCCGCCGCAATCCCGCCATTGAAAAACCCCCATGCCTATGCTACAATGCTCGCGCCTCGGCGGCCCGTACTACCAAAGGGGCCGCCTTCTGCTGCACAAAGCGGGCGGCGCTCGGCGAGGCCGTCTCGAGATCACGAACTTAGAAGGATGGCGTCATGATGACGGACCTGATCAAAGCGTTGGAACCGACCCAAACCCAGCACCCGCGCATTCAACCGGGCGACTCGGTGCGCGTCCATCTGCGCATCGTCGAGGGCAACCGCGAGCGTATCCAGGTGTTTCACGGCACGGTGATCCGCATCAGCGGCGGCGGCGTCAACACGACTTTCACCGTGCGCCGCATCGCCAGCCACGGCATTGGCGTGGAGCGCACCTTCCTGCTGCACAGCCCGCGCGTCGAGAAGATCGAAGTCGTGCGCAACGCCAAAGTGCGCCGCGCCAAGCTGTACTACCTGCGCGGTCGTACTGGCAAGGCGGCCCGCCTGAAGGAACGCCGCTTCTGATCGCCCCTCGCGGGCGCTGAGGAGCTGCTCAGCCTGGCGCTGCGCCTCACGCCGTGGAGCGCGCGCGCAGGCTTTTCTTGCTGGCCCGTCCGGCCTGCAAGCGCTTGAGCCGAACCCGCGCGCCGATCGTCTCCCCGCTGACCGGCGCGCGTTGAGTCGCAGCCGCTCACTCGTCCTCGCCCAATCCCACGTCCCCGGCCAGCACACGCCGAACTTCGCCGGATTCCAGGCGGACGAGCAGCGCGCCCGCCTCGTCCACGTCCTCAGCGACGCCGCTGTAGGACGGGCCGGGGAACTGCGCCGGCGCCGGGTAGACGGTTACGCGCTTGCCGAGCGTGCCCAACTGCGCCCGCCAGGCGGCGACGATGGCCGGGTCGGCGGCGCGGGCGACCCAGTGATCGAGGCGCGGCAGCAGCGCCGCCAGCAGCACAACCCGATCCACCGCGCGGCTCAGCACCGTCTCCAGGCTGGTGGCGGTGTCGGCCAGGTCGGTGCCACTGAAATCGGCGCGCACGTTCAGCCCGATCCCCACTACGATCGCCGCCAGCCGGTCGCCGAGCCATGTCGCTTCGCAGAGGATGCCGCACAGCTTCTTGCCGCGGGCCAGCCCATCATTGGGCCACTTGAGGGCGAAGGCGTCGCCCAGCAGTGGACTCAGCACGTCGGCGAGGGCCAGGCCGGCGGCCATCGTCACGCGCTGCATGTGTTCGGGGGCGAGCGCGGGCCGGTAGATGGCGCTGAACAGCAGCGCGCTCCCCGGCGGCGAGTGCCAGCGGCGGCCCTGGCGACCGCTCCCGGCGGTCTGCGCCTCGGCGATGACAATGGCTCCATCCGGGGCAGGTGGGTCGGCCAGCGCCCAGTCGCGGGCGATGTCTTGCGTGCTGCTCACTTCGTCGAAGCAGCGGAAGGGGCGCTCGCCCAGGGCGTCGCGCAGGGTGTTGGGTGTCAGACGGTCGGGCATGGGCAGTCCTCCTGCGCTGCAGGTCGTGAATTCGCGGCACATCGGGCGTAGGAGTGCGTGCAAACCTGTCAGGCAGAGCGGCCTGTTCTGCTGCGCCCTGGCTGGCCTCACCCCCGCTCGGCCCCTGACGCGGGCCTCGCCGCCCCCTCTCCATTCGAGTGGAGAGGGGGCAAGCCGAGCGTAGCGAGGCTGGGGATGAGGTAAACCGGCTGATGCGCGGCAGATTGAGATGCGATTCCTCTGGACTGAGTTCGCCCTCCCCGCCCATAAGAACAGCGTACAAGCCGGGCGGGGCTTGTACGCTGCGGGCGGTGCTCCTGCCAGTTACGATTCGGTGAAGTCGCCTTCGATCACGTCTTCATCGGTCGGCTGGCCATAGCCGTCGCCGCCGGGCATGTCGCCAGGTCCGCTGGCCTGCTGGCCGTACATGCTGGCCCCGATCTGCTGGAAGGCGTAGCCCAACTCTTCGGCGGTGCGCTTGATGGCGCCGATGTCGTTGCCTTCGAGCGCCTTGCGCGCGGCCTCGATCTTGGTCTCGACCTCGCTCTTGGTCGCCTCGGGAATCTTGTCACCGTACTCGCGCAGTGCCTTCTCCGCGTTGAAGATCATGGCGTCGGCGCTGTTGCGCACCTCGACCTGCTCGCGGCGCTTGGCGTCCTCGGCGGAGTGCTTCTCCGCCTCCTTGACCATGCGCTCGATCTCGCTTTCACTCAGGCCGCTGCTGGCGGTGATGGTGATCTTCTGCTGGCGGCCCGTCGCCTTGTCCTGGGCGGTGACGTTGAGGATGCCGTTGGCGTCAATGTCGAACGTCACCTCGATCTGCGGGACGCCGCGCGGCGCGGGCGGGATGCCATCCAGGATGAACTTGCCCAGCGTCTTGTTATCAGCAGCCATGGGGCGCTCGCCCTGCACAACGTGAATCTCGACCTGCGTCTGCCCATCGGAGGCTGTGCTGAAAACCTGGCTCTTCTGGGTGGGGATGGTCGTGTTGCGCTCGATCAGCGCTGTGGCTACCCCACCGAGCGTCTCGATGGACAGGGTGAGCGGGGTCACGTCGAGCAGCAACACTTCCTTGACTTCGCCGCCGAGCACGCCGGCCTGAATGGCTGCCCCGACAGCCACGACCTCGTCCGGGTTGACGCTCTTGTTCGGCTCCTTGCCGAAGAGCTTGCGCACGGCGTCCTGGACGGCAGGCATACGGGTCATGCCGCCGACGAGCAGCACTTCGTGGATGTCGCCCGGCTTCAGGGTGGCGTCGGCCAGGGCGCGCTTGCACGGCCCGATGCTGCGCTCGATCAGGTCAGACACCAGACTTTCGAGCTTGGCCCGCGATAGCGTGATGTTGAGATGCTTGGGGCCGCTGGCATCCGCCGTGATGAAGGGCAGGTTGATCTCGGCCTGCATCGTCGTCGAGAGCTCCTTCTTGGCGTTCTCGGCGGCTTCCTTCAGGCGTTGCAGCGCCTGGCGATCCTGGCGCAGGTCAATGCCCTGCTCCTTCTTGAACTCAGTGGCCAGCCACTCGATGATGCGCTCGTCGAAGTCGTCGCCCCCCAGGAAGGTGTCGCCGTTGGTGGAGCGCACTTCGATCAGGCCCTCGCTCACGTCGAGGATCGAGATATCGAAAGTGCCGCCGCCCAGGTCATAAACGGCCAGCGTCTCGTCGCCCTTCTTGTCCATGCCGTAAGCCAGCGAGGACGCGGTCGGCTCGTTGATGATGCGCATCACTTCCAGCCCGGCGATGCGCCCGGCGTCTTTGGTCGCCTGACGCTGGCTGTCGTTGAAGTAGGCCGGGACAGTGATCACCGCCTGGGTGATCTCCTCGCCCAGGTAGGCCTCGGCATCCTGCTTGATCTTCTGCAGGATCATGGCCGAGATCTCCGGCGGGCTATAGGCTTTGCCGCCCATGTGCACGCGCAGGTCGCCGTTGGACGCGGCGCTGACCTTGTAGGGCACGCTGCTCAGGGCGCGCTGCACCTCTGGGTCGTCGAACTTACGGCCCATGAAACGCTTGACGGAGAAGATGGTATTCTCCGGGTTCATCACCGCCTGGCGACGGGCAAGCTGCCCGACCAGGCGCTCACCCTGCTTGTTGACAGCCACCACCGAGGGGACCAGACGCCCGCCCTCTGCCGACGGGATGACAGTCGGCTCGCCGCCTTCCATGACGGCCATCGCGGAGTTCGTCGTCCCCAGGTCAATTCCTATGATCTTACCCATTGCTCACCTCGTGATAGATGCTGTTGTCTCTGGATGATGGCGAATGATTGCCTCTGCCCGCCAGATTCCGGCGGGGCTGCCCCGGCTAGGGTGCTACGCGCACCAACGCCGGGCGCAACACGCGGTCACCGAGCCGGTAGCCGCGCTGCAAGACCTGCGTGATCGTCCCGCTCTCGGCGTCGGCGTCGGCGTCCATGCCGATGGCCTCGTGGAAGACGGGGTCGAACGGCTGGCCGAGCGCCTCAATCTCGACAACGCCTTCGTCAGCCAGGAAGCGCTCCAGCTTGCGCAGGATGAGTACCACACCCGCAAACCACTCGTCGCGCTCCCCTTCCGGAACAGCGTCCATGGCGCGGTAGAAATCGTCGAGGGTGGGCAGCAACCGGAGCAGCAGGTCGCCCGCAACGCTCTGCGACTGCTCGGCACGCTCGCGCTCGACGCGCTTGCGGTAGTTCTGGAAGGCGGCACGCTCGCGTTGGAGGCTGTCCAGGTACTCATCGGCGCGGTTCTGCGCTTCTTCGAGCAGGACGGTCAGGCCATCGGCCCCCGCGCCTGCTGCCGCACCGGCGCCGCCAGCCTCCGGCTGGGACGCCTGGTCCGCTGGGGCAGTCTCCTGGCCCTGGGGCGTCGCGTCCTCGACCTGACTCTCCTCCGCACGGGGCGCTTCGCCTTTGGGGTGTATTTTCTTGGGGGTCACGCGGCTTTCCTCCAGCACTGGCCATTGACGGTGTCGCGCACTCATAGCGCCTGTAGTGTAGCGGATGAGTGATAGATTTCCATTAACAAAGCGCAGGAATCGTGTCAAAGTTGGTGGATGGCAGAGCCGTGCAGGAAGCGATCAGTCTGCGCGCTCTTTGCCGTGGATATCGTCGAGCATGCCCGACATCAGCCCGGCCACGTAGCGCACGGCGCTGACGGCGCGCCCATAGCGCATGCGCGTGGGGCCGAGCACGCCCAGTGCGCCGCGCGCCTGGGGCGTCCCGTAGCGACCGAGGACCATGCTCAGATGGCTGAGACTCTCCCAGCGCCCTTCCCCGGCGACCACTATGCGCAGGTCAGGCTGGTCGGGGGCGAGCATCTCGCGCAGGATTGTCTCCAGCACGTCGTCTTCTTCGAGCACGCGCAGCGCTTGTTGGGCTTCGTCGTCGCTGAACGAGCCCAGGGTCTCGCTCAGCCCATAGCGGACAACGTCGCGCGCCGACTGCTGGTGAGTCTGGCGCATGGCGTCGGCGACCAGCTCGGCGATCTCGCGCGTCAGGGCGTCCGGCTGCTGGCGGGCTTTGGCCTGCACCTGGCCGGCCGACAGCCCGGCGCAGCTCAGATTGATGATGTGCGCCGTCTGCGACAGGGTCGTCTGGGGGACAGGCTCGGTGAGAGTCAGCACCTGCTGCTGGACGGTCCCGCCCTGCAACACCAGCACCATGAGCACCAGCCGGCCTTGCGTGCTGATCAGTTCCAGGTGCTTGAACTGGTTCTCGACGGCGCGGGGCGGCGTGACCAGCGCGGCAGTGCGCGCCGTCCGCGAGAGGACCATGGCCGCAATGCGCGGCCATTCGTCGGGGTTGGCTGCGGCGCTGGCGAACTCGCGGGCGATGCGCTGCCGCTCCTGAGCAGGCAGATTGGCCGCCGTCAGCAGGCGGTGGACGAAGTAGCGAAAGCCCTGCTTGGTCGGCACGCGCCCCGCCGACGTATGCGGCGCGAAGACCAGCCTATGCTCTTCCAGCACACCCATCTCGTTGCGCACGGTGGCGCTGCTGATGCCCAGGTCAAAGCGCGCGACGAGCGTCTTGGAGCCGATGGGCTGTGCGGTGCGGATGTATTCGCGCACGATCAGCGCCAGGATTAGCTCCTGGCGCTCGGTCAGGGCGGGCAGGCTGTCCTGAAGCGAAGGGTCAACAGCCGGGTTCTGCGGCGGTAGGGGAGACATGATCGCTGGGGCCGCTCTTGCTCATTGTGTTTGCTGCGCCAGAGCATAGCATGGTGGGGGTGGGGCGTCAATGCCCCTTCCGCCCGCGGCTCTACGAACAGGTTGTCAGCGGATCATCTGCCGCCGCCGGAGAGCCTCACCCCCGCTCGGCCCCCT
>JBBIHG010000124.1:0-4578 GCA_037447125.1 Chloroflexota bacterium
CTCCTCTCGCCGGTGTTTCCCCCCGGCGGTTGGAGATAATCTCATGTCACCACCTATCTTCCGTAACCTGCCGTTAATCGCCAATTCAATCTTATTTGTCCGTCCCTCCAGCATGGAGAGGGAGCAAGCCGAGCACAGCGAGGCTGGGGGTGAGGTTAATGCCCCGCACCCGGCGAGTTGCTGACAATCTTTGCACACCCCCTGAGAACACATCCCTAAGAAAGAACGGCCCCAACACGTTCTGCGCCGGGGCCGTTGATCTGCTGTCCTGACGGTGTCAGTCGTCGCCGGTGGGCGTGGCCTCGGCGTCGCGCCGCTCGATAACCGGGGCGCGCACCTCCTGGGCATGTCTGAGCAGCAGGCTGTACACCTGGGGACTGTTCTCTTCCTGGACGATCAGCACCTTGCCAGCGACGAAGATGCGCGACACATCGAGGTCGTCAATGGCGGCAGCAGCGGCACGGGCATCTGCGGGGGAGCCGAAGGCGAACACGCCGATCCGGTAGCCGCGCGTGGTCAGCTCGACCAGGGTGCCCTGCGCGTTGAGACCCTCATAGACAGCAGTTTCGTCCTCCACGCGCGTCACGTCCAGGTTCTCGTCCGCCTCCAGCGCGGTGATGAACGCCTCCACCGACTCGAAGCCAGTGCCGGATTCACATAGCACGACGCGCGCACCGGTCGCGTCGGTATGGTATTCGTAGGCGACATCGCCCACGGCGAAGACTACCAGGTAGCCGTCAATGAGCGCCGGGACAGGCGTTGCATCTGGCCCTGGCGGGCAGCCCAGCGCCTCATCGGTCCAGGTGATGGTTCGGAAGGTGCGCAGGGTGGCGTTTCCAGTATCCACGTTGCGCTCCTGCAAGTCGAAGCGCACGGCGTCGAGCACCAGGGCGCGCACGTCCGCCGTGGGCACGTAGAGCGCCTCCTCATCCACGAGCACATCATCGCAGCGCTCGACGACCGGCTCTGCCCCTGGCGACGGCTCATAGACCTGGTAGGGGTAGATGGAGCGGCCACTCTGCACGTACACGGTATAGGGCGTCACGTCCTCGTCGGTGATGTCCGGGCAGCCTGCCGGGGCCACCAGCAGCAAAGCCGTCTCCGGCTCCAGGACGACGATTGACTCCAGGCTCACCCCCAGGTGAGCGGCCAGGTCGGCGCGGGCCAGGGCAGTCGCGTCCTGGAACAAAGGTTCGGCGGGCAGCGGCGGTGGTGTGCTGACCGGCTCGCTGGCAACCTCGCCAACCTCATCCGCCTCTTCGGCCACCACGTCCTCGCTGACGCCCGGCGTCACGGTCGGGGGCATTGGTGCGTCTTCGTCTTTGTCGCCCCCGCACGCGGCCAGCAGCAGCGCCAACAACAGCAGTAGCGTCAGCCCAACCCAGCGCTCTCGCTTCAGCAGGCCCCTACGGTTCATCCGCCAACCCTCCCCTCTGTGCTGGTCAGTCTCGCCCACACTCTCAGTGTACCACGCCCGCCGCGGCAGGGGGATCACCCCTTCTTCCTAACGCAAACGGGTCGGCGTTCACCGGCCCGTGTTCTACACGCGATCGCTGGCGCTTAGAGCGTGTACGGAAACCTCTCACCCCTGCACCCCTCTCCCTCACCGGGGCGAGGGGAAATCCCGCGCTTTGCTCCCCTTCTCCCCCTGGAGGGAGAAGGGGCCGGGGGATGAGGGGGAGCTTACCATACACCCTCTTAGATGTTGTTGTCCTCGTACTCCACAAGCTCCACGTAGTCATCGGTGCCGCCGCGCTGCCAGTAGATGCGCGGAATGATCGAGTGCTGGATGATGCGGTCTTTGTACTGGATGATGCGCTCGATCACTTGCTCCACCAGCGTGTCGTCGAGCAGGTGCGGCTTGAGGCCCAGGCCATACAATTCGTTGTGGTCCGGGTTGTAGTAGTGCTCCTCAGCCTCCACACGCGGGTTGATGTAATGGGCGATCTTGACCTCAAGCCCTACCTGTCGCGCCGCTTTGCGCACGTGCAGCGCCAGGTCGAGCACCGAGAAATGCTCCACCCACTGGTTGAAGACGCGCAGCCGCCCCGGCTGCGGCGGATGGAGCGCGGTTAGCTCGACGCATTGCAACGTATCGAGGATGTTGAGGTAGCCGCGCGTCTGGTGGCCCTTGCCATAGAGCGTGAGCGGGATGCCGGCCACCGCCTGCACGCAGAAGCGGTTGAGCGCCGTGCCGAATGACTCGTCGTAGTCGAAGCGGTTCAGCAGGCGATCATCGAGGTTGGATTCCTCGGTTTCGATGCCATAGACCACACCCTGGTTGAGATCGGTGGCGCGCAACCCCCAAATCTTGCAGGCAAACATGATGTTGTTGCTATCGTGCACTTTGGTCAGGTGATAGAACGAGCCGGCCTGCTTGGGGAAGGGCAGCACATCCTTGCGCCCGCGATACTCAACCTCGAAGTAGCCTTCGGGGATGTCAATGTTCGGCGTGCCGTACTCACCCATCGTGCCCAGCTTGATCAGGTGTGCATCCGGCGCGAACTGGTGCATGGCCCACAGCACATTGAGCGTGCCGTTGACGTTGTTCTCGTGGACGCGCACGGCATGGTGCACATCAATCATCGAGTACGGCGCGCTGGGAATCTCGCCGTAGTGCACGATCACGTCTGGCTTGAAGTCGGCGATCACCTTGCTGATGAAGAACCAGTCTTTGATGTCGCCGATGAACATCTCGATGGCCCGCCCGCTGACTTCCTGCCAGGCATCCAGCCGGGCGCGCAGCGAGCAAATGGGCGTCAGGCTGTCGGTGCCGCGCTCGGCGTGCATCAGGCGGCGCGTGAAGTTGTCCACCACGCCGACGGTGTGCCCGCGCCGGCTGAAGTACATGGCCGTGGCCCAGCCCAGATAGCCATCGCCGCCCAGAACGAGAATACGCATGTCCTCCTCCTGAACCAACCGATGCCCCGTCGCTGCCGCGCCGCGCAACCAGTCACACCAGCCTGCCTGACGACTCCGCGCCCGGCGGCCAGGGGCTGCGCGGCGATTATAGCGCAAAACGCTTCCGGTGAGGGGTTGGTAGTGATTGGCACCAGGTATCTCGAGTCCTGGCAGCCAGCCACCGGAATACTGCGATCATAGAGGACTCCCGACGGGCGATCGGCCCGCGCGAGGTCTGGGGCCAGCCCACGGGGTCATGAGAGGGCGCTCCGGCGAAGGGCTTTCTCTAATACCCTCTCTTACCCTATAATGGAGCATACCGTAACCCGATGGAGAGCGCGTGCTGATGGACCCCGTACAGGCCCTGGCCATTCTGTCGCTCGGCGCGTTTGCCACCGTGCTGGTCACGGCCATCTTCTACATCTTCACCGTGCGCCCGCGCCTGTTGGAGCCGGTGTCGTTGGCCAGCGTGGGCCTGCTCGATGAGTCGCTGCGCGAAGAACTGCTAGAGCAGCGCGCCGCTGTGGGAACGCTCAACCAGGCGCTGGCGCAGCACACCGCCCAGCTTGAAGCGGCGGCAGGGGCCGGCGGCGACGATGTCTTCGCCGGGCTGCGCGAGATGCTCAGCGCCCAGCATGAGACCGTCGCGGCGACCAATCGCCTGCTCGCCACCCAGGGCGAGCGGCTGGATCGCCTCGACCTGCGGCTCGACCGCCAGGACGCGCGCCTGGGCCAGTTGGAGGGCGCCGTGCAGCGCGCGCTGCCTGCGCCCGGCGCGGAGACAGCGGGCGCGGCGCTGATCCAGGAGCAGGTGACGCGCCTGGTGGACATTAGCATCCGCCTCGACGAATGGGTGGCCGTGCGCGCCCGCGATCACGCCCAGATCGCCGAGCACGCCCGCATCCTGGCCGAGCTGGATCGCGAGCTGGCCGCCCAGGCGCAGACTATCACCCGGCTGGATGAGCGCGTCGCCGAGCACACGACCATGCTGCTCACCGCAGCGACGGAGCGCCGCCAGCAGGCGGGCCTGCTCGACCGCGCCCTCCGGCAGATCGGGCAGCTTGTGGAGATGGTCACCCAGCTTGGCGCGGTGCCGCTGCGCCCCGGCCAGGATCGCCTGACCGAGATCAGGGGCATCGGGCCGGTTTATGCCGGGCGACTCTATAAGGCGGGCATCCAGACGTTCGCTCAGCTTGCCCGCATGACGCCCGATGAGTTGTACCGGCTGCTCGATGAACCAAGGTGGCGGCTGCGCGCCATTGACGCCGTAAGCTGGATTCGGCAGGCGGCAGCGCGAGTCGCGCCGGGCGAGAAGGATGAGCGCGCGCCGTGAGCCTCGACAGGCGGCGGCGCGTTGTGCGCCGTCTCGACGCCCTGCTGCTGGCTGGTCTGCTGCTGACTTCCGGCGCAGCGGGCCTGCTTTTCGCCCTGCGCTTCTACAATGACGCCGAAAGCGGGGCCGAGTCCGCGGCGGATACCTCGCTGCCTCCCACGGCGTCACCGGCAGGGGTGGGGGCGCGCGCGCCCGCCGTCCCGCCGGTTGTCGCGCCGCTTGACCTGACGGGCGCCTACGCGGGCGCGCCGCTGGTTCTGCGCGGGCAGGCCGGGCCAGGCGACATCCTCCAGGTGTACGACGGCCAGGAGCTGATCGCCATCGCCGTAGCCGGGGAGGATGGC
>JBBIHG010000124.1:4678-8084 GCA_037447125.1 Chloroflexota bacterium
GAGGCGACCGTCGAGGCGCTGCTGGCCGCTCGCCTGACGCAGACCGCGCAAAGCTGGACGGATACGCCCACCGTCACGCTGACGCCCACGCCGAGCGCCACCTTCACGGCGACACCCTCGCCCACACCGAGCGCCACGGCGACCCAGACCCCGACACCGACCGCTACCCTGACGCCAACGGCCACCTTCAGCCCGACGCCAACCCATTCGCCGACAGTGAGCGCGTCGCCAACGGTTACCGCCAGCCGCACGCCTTCGCCGACGCGCACACTGCTCCCGCGCGCCACAGCGACACCGCAAGGAGTAGCCCTGCTGCCGACGAACACGGCGACGCTCACCCCCGCGCCGACGGAAACGCCGCGCCCGACCGACACCGCGACATCCACGCCCGCACCGACCGAGACTCCCGTCCCCACGAATACGGCGACGCCACAGGAAGTGGCCCTGCTGCCAACGATCACGGCGACGCTCACGCCCACACCGACCGAGACGCCCCTCGCAACCGATACCGCATCGCCCAGCCCCGTCCCGCCGACGCGCACGCCTGTCTCGCTCGGCCCGGCGCTGGCGTCACCCACGCCCGCCTCACTCGTGTCGCCTGGGCCGGGGCCGCGCATTGACGCGCCCGCTTCCGGCGAGGTGCGCGCGCCCGGCCCGCTCACCGTGCGTGGAGCAGCCTCACCGGGCACGACGGTCGTCGTGCGCGACAACACGACTGGCGCGCCGCTGGCCGTGACGCAGGCGCTGGGCGACGGCACATGGACGGCGCACTTCAGCGCGACGCGCGCCGGGCCGCTAACCCTGGCCTCTTCCGCGCCCGGCCCGGACGGGCTGATCCGCGTGTCCGAGCCGGTGACGATCACCATCGCGCCGCCGGTTCAACCGGTGTCGGGGGGAATGCTGCTGCCGGACGCGCAGCGTGCCGGGCGGCTTTTCACTGCGCTGTTGGCCGTGCTATTGGTGGCGGGGGGAGGCAGCGCCTTCTTCGCCGGGCGGCTGCTGATCATGTTGGTCCGCGATCATCGCCGCAAACCTCATTAGGCGTTTGCTTGCCCCGTTCCAGTACTCGTGAACGCTCCGCTCGCCGTTCAGGAGACCTGCCCATGCCCCGACGACCCATCTGGCACCGACGACTCGCGCTCATCGTGGCGATCGTGCTCGCGGCGACGCTGCTCGCCCTGCTCGCCGCAATGACCTGGCTCGACCCCGGCAGCAAGAACGACCGCAGCACCGGCCTGGTCACGCCGACGCTGGCTGCGCGCAGCGCGCGCGTCTTCGCGGTTGCGGCGGATGAGTCGCGCGTTGAGTTCACCGCATCGGTGCGCGGCGTGCCGCTGGCGGGCGTATTCCCGGTCGAGCGCGGCACGATCACGCTGGAGCCAGTCGGTGAGGCCCGCGTCAGGGGGCCGAGCGGGGGTGAGGTCCGTAGGGGCGTATCGCCATACGCCCCCACGAGCAGGCTGACGCGCGGCGGATTTTGATGCGGTTGCCCTGTCACCCCACTCCACGCACCTGGAACCCCTCGAAGCGCGCCGTGAACCCTGGGCCGGTCGGCGCGCAGGCCATCAGCCCAACCTGCACCTCCGGCGCGCCGGTCAGGTACGTCTGCCTGAGCATGGTGTAGACCGCCCCGTCGAGTGAATAGGTCACGGCGTAGGTGTGCCCGTGCCGCGCCACGCGCAGCCACAGCGCGGGCGGAGCCTGGCCCAGCGCCACCACCGACCAGTCTGAGAAATCGCGGGTGACGACGGCGCTGGCCTGCTGCACGCCCTCGAACAGCTCGATCCCACACTTCAGCCACGTCTCGGCGTCCAGGCGGACCATCAGCCCGGCCTGATCGTAGAGGGCGTCGTAGTCGCCGCTGAACTTCACCTCGGCCACGAAATCGCCGCGCACGGGGCGGTAGTAGAAGTGGCCGTTGTCGCGGATGCCACCATCATGCGTCTTGCGCCAGAAATCCGTCTGGGGGGCGGCGGTGATCGTCACCGTGTCCCCCTGTGCCGACCATGCAGGCGGCTCGTTGTACCATTGCATGAGCATGTGATCTCCTGATCGGTGGGGACGCTGCGCTGCCGCGCCCCGCTCTGCCACACCTCACGCGCCCAGGGCGCGCACCAGCGCGCGGAAATGCTGCCCGCGCTCGGCGAAATCCGTGTAAGCGTCGTAGGATGTGCCGCCGGGGCTGAGCAGCACCACGTCGCCGGGGCGGGCCAGCGCCCGCGCGCGAGCCACCGCCGCGGCCAGATCGCCGACGACCTCGACCCGCTCCAGCAGCGCCCCCGGACGGGCCAGCCGCGCCTGCTCCATGTGCTCGGCCACCTGTGGCCCGTACTCGCCGAAGCAGATTACCACCGGGCAGCGCGTCGCGGCCAGCGCGGCCATCTCCGCCCAGAGCAGATTCTTGTCGCGGCCCCCGGCCAGCAGCACGACCGGCTCCGTGTAGCTGTGCAGCGCGGCGACGACGCGCTCCGGCGCGGTGGCGATGCTGTCGTTGACCCAGGTCACGCCGTCAATCACGGCGACCGTCTCCAGGCGGTGCTCAACGCCGCTGAACGTCTCGATGGCGGCGCGCATCGCCTCCACCGGCAGCCGCGCCGCCCCCGCCAGCGCGCAGGCGGCCAGCGTATTGAGCACGTTGTGATCGCCGCGCAAGCGGATCGCCGCGCGCGCGCACACCACTTCGTAGGCTCTGCCGGGCGCGCTATCGCCGACGGTGACCAGCAGTTCGTCGCCGCGCAGGTACGCGCCGCTGAGCACGCGCTCCTGCATCGAGAACTCGGCCATGCGCCCCGGCGCTTCCGCGCTCATGGCCCGCGCCTGCGGATCATCGCGGCCAAAGACGGCGATATCGTGGGTGTCCTGGTAGGTATAAATGTTCGCCTTGGCGGCGATGTAAGCCTCCATGGACCCATGACGGTCGAGATGGTTGGGCGTCACATTGAGCACCCCGGCCACCGGCGGGCTGACTGTCATCAGCTCAAGCTGGAAGCTGCTCAGCTCCATCACCACCAGGTCTTCGGGGAGCATCGCCGGCAGGTCGTCGAGCAACACATCGCCGATGTTGCCGCCGACGAACGTGCGCAACCCGGCGCAGCGGCCCATCTCGCCGGTGAGGGCGGTGGTCGTCGTCTTGCCCGCGCTGCCGGTGATGCCGATCACCAGGGCCGGGCAGCGCTCCAGGAAAAGCTGCGCGTCGTTGGTCACGCGCACGCCGCGCCGCAACGCCTCCTGGACGATGGGCAGCGTCGGCGGCACGCCCCCGCTGACGCACAGCATGTCGCAGTCGTCGAGCAGGGCCAGGGGGTGTCCGCCCAGGGCCAGGGCGACGCCCTCCCCGGACAGCCCGGCCAGCGCCTCGCCAAAAGCTTCGGCGGGACGACTGTCGGACAGCGTGACGCGCGCGCCG
>JBBIHG010000125.1:0-7930 GCA_037447125.1 Chloroflexota bacterium
CGCTTGGCTGGCCGCGCGCGTCCCGCCGCCAAGCCCCGTCCCAATCTCCTGAGATATGCCTGGAGAACGCCCATGCTTGAGACTGATCTCCCCGCCGCTGATGCTGTGCTTGAGCCGCCCACCAACGGCGCGATCCAGCGCGGGCAGTGGGTGCCACTGCCCGCCGACGACCCGCTGACCGGCTATCTGGCCGCCAGCCTGTGGGAGGGGACGGGTTCTCCCGCCGGGTGGGAGGCGGCGCGGCTTTCGGCGGCGGCGTATCTCTACCGCGAGACGGGCACTGGCTGGGCCGTCGTCGCCAAGTTCTACGCCGCCAAGACGAGCAAGGACGCCGTGCGCCACGCCCAACGCGAGCTTGTTGTGACCAAACAGGCGCGCGCTGCCGGGCTGGAGGGCGAGCCACTGCGTGCCCAGCGGGCGCTGGGGCTGTGGCGCGGTGTGCTGCTGTTCGAATACGTGGACGGGCTGACCCTGGAAGATACCATCGCCGTGCGCCGTCACCGGCCCGGCGAGTTGCTGCCTGCCGTTGAGCGCGCGGCGGCGCTGCTGGCTACCCTGCACGCGCGCGGCGCGCGCCCCGCCGAGCCACCTGACTTCATGCCCGCCGTGAAGGGCGCGCACAAGCGCGTCAGCCAGCTTGCCCGCTGGGGCGTGCTGCAGGATCACGCGACCATCTGCGCCGGACTGCGCCGCCTGATTGACCGTTGGGGAGCCAGCCCGGTCATGCGCGCCTACAGCCCGACGCTCATTCACGGCGACGCGACGACGACCAACTTCGTCTTCCCCTGGGAAGGCGGCTGCGTCGCCATTGACTGGGAGCGCCTGAAAGTGGCCGATCCCGCTGGCGACGTGGGCCGGCTGGCCGCCGAAGCCGCGCACAGCGTCCGCCGCCAGGGTGGGAATGGCGACGAGGCCGAGGCGCTGGTCGAGCATCTGCTCGCCGCCTACTGCCGCGCGCGCGGCCTGGACGCGGCCCAGGAGGCGGCGCTGCGCGAGCGGGCGGTCTTCTTCCGCGCGACGAGCACGCTGCGCATGGCGCGCAACGGCTGGCTGCCGCGTTTGGAACGGACGGCCCTGGTCGCCGAGGCGCTGGCGTTGCTGGCCCGCTGCGCGTGAGAGACCATTTGAGAAGTTGTTTCCCCTCACCCCAAACCCCTCCCCCACAAGGAGGGAAGGGCTTAGAGTCTACGATCTTCTCCCTTCCCCCTTCGTGGGGGAAGGGCCGGGGATGGGGGCAGAGCCAGGTGCACGACTTCTCAAACGGCCTTTGAGAGACTCGTTTGGCCCTGAGCATAGTCTGCGGTACGATCTCGCCCGTGTTGTGCTGTTGAGGTATGGGTCTGTTGCGGGTTGTGAGCCAACATAGCCGGTTGCGCGCCACCTTCGGCGCGGCGCTCCTCGCGCTCCTGCTGGTCTGTGCGCTGCCCTGGGGCAGCGCGCCCCGCGCCCAAGCGCAAGGTGATCTGGCCGGGCAGATCGTGGCGCTGGTCAACAGCCTGCGCGCCAGCCTGGGTCTTAGCTCCTGGACGATTGACCTCACCCTGATGGCCGTCGCCCAGAATCACGCCAACTGGATGGTCGCCACTGGCCAGTACGGTCATACTGGCGAGGGTGGTTCCACGCCGCAAGATCGCGCCCTGGCCGCCGGCTACGCGGGCAGCGTCGCCGAGAACTGGGTCGCCGGCCCTGGCATGACCCCGGCGGGCGCGGTGGACTGGTGGCGCAACAGTGGCATCCACTACGCCACGCTCACCTCGACCGCGCAGCATGTCGGCGTGGGCGTGGTGCGGGGCAGCCGCGGCACTGTCTATGTGCTGGTGGCCGGGCGACCATCGCCGCCGCGCCGGGGCGGCGCGGCGGGAGGTACGGCCCCCGAAGAAGAAGACGAAGACTGGCCGGTCGTCGTGCCGATCACCCGCGCCGAGCCGAGCGAGAACGGGCGCATCGTCCACGTCGTGCAGCAGGGCCAGACCGCCTGGGCCATCGCCGTCGTCTACAAGGTGGACCTCGAGGAGATGTTGCGCATCAACAACCTCGTGCGCCCGGTCGTGCTCAAGCCGGGCGACGAGGTCATCGTCAGGCTGGGCGAAGGCGAGTCCCCGCCGCCCACCCCGACGCCACCCACCGAGTACACCATCCAGGAAGGCCAGACGATCTGGGAAGTCGCCGTGAGGCACGGCCTGACTGTTGACCAATTGCTCGGCTTCAACGGCCTGACGCGCGAGGATGTGATCCTGCCGGGGACGGTGCTGCGCCTGGTGCCCTCGGATTATGTCGCGGAGCCGCCGCCGGAGGATGCCCCCAGCGCCGCCGGCACAGACGAACCGGCCTCTCCACCGCCCACCGACGGCCCCCCCACCGCCACGCCGACGGTCACACCGCTGCCCACGGCAACGCTGCTGCTGATGCCCACGATCACGCCCGCCTACTCGCCCACGCCGTCGCCGGAGCCACCCGGCATGACGCCGGTCGCGGCGGCGAGCACTCCGTCCCCCACGCTGGCGGCGGCTAACGCTCAGCCTGCGGACAGCGCCTCAGACGACGAGGGTATAGACGAGATGCTCATAGTCAGCCTGGGCGTGCTGGGGGCAGTGTGGGCTGTCGTTGGCGGGATCGGGCTGGTCGGTTATGTGACGAAGAGGCGACGCTAGAGCCTCAAGCGCCAGGCGCGAAGTGAAGAGACGATCTAGCGCCCCAGGTCAGGCAGCTTGAAGACATCGGCCAGCGCCAGGGCCAGGCCAGGGAACAGATCGCTGGCGTCCATGGACTCGCCGGCGCGATAGGTCTCGACGACCGACTGCCCCTGGCGGTAGCGGTAGAGGGTCTTCTGGCGAGGCAGCACCACCCAGACCTCAGCGGTGCCTGCGGCGAAGAAGTCCTCTACCTTCTGTACCACGTCCTCGAACTGGTCATCGGGCGACATGACTTCGACGACCAGCGTCGGCGCGCCGGGATAGGGGCGCTCGATATCCCAATCGCTGACCAGATGATCGCGGTGGATGAACGACACGTCGGGCGCACGTGCCACGCGCACGCCGTCGTCGCTCTCAGCCAGGATGTACAGCAGATTATCGGTGAACAGGTAGCCAAGCCGATGATCGCTGACCGTCGCGTACAGCAGACGGTAGATGTTGTCCACAATCAGAACGTGCTGTCCGCCGACGGGCGTCATCTCGACAACCTCCCCCCTCACTACCTCCACGCGCGCGTCGGAGCCAAGCCGCAGCAGATCGTCAACAGTCAGGGGGCGCGCCAGCACAGCCATCGCCGGGACTCCTTCACACTCATCCTGCTTTGATTATAGCGCGTGCGGGGCGTGCGCAGCGCCGATCACAGGTACTCGACGCGGTTGCGCATGTTCTGGGTGTCGTAAATGGCATGATAGAGGATCAAGCCCTTGACCCAATCACCAACTCCATGCCTTCGAAATCGCCCCAGAACGATCCCGGCATGGTCCATGCCCGCTGAAGCCAACTGGACATAGTCATAATCATAGGTGCACAGCACGTAGCCCATCGCCGTTGAGCGCATCAGGTGATTCTTGTCGCTGTCGCCCAGCAGCGCCAGATCGCGCACTGTTACCACTGTGATACCTCGCTGGCGCAACTGATCAGCGACAGCAACCGGCACATTCTCGTCAAGGTAGAAGCGGAGCGCCCCGGCTTCCAACGCGCTTCTCCTTGTACTCTTCCGCCCTGGCAATTTGCTCGCGGATGTCAGCATCTATCTCCGCTTTGTGTTCGTAGTAGTACGCCAGTGCAGCGTGAATCTGCGCCAGGGGCAATCCAAACCACGCTGCGATCTCGCCGGGAGAATCGGTGTGAAAGAGCATCACCATGACCACATCAGATACGCGCACACCCGTCCCGGCGATGCAGGGCCGCCCGCCGCGCACGTCTGGGTCTGACGCAATGAGGTTGATGCTGTGGATGGTCGCCATGAAAGTTGCTCCCGTTCACTGTGTGCTCATAGTATACCGCACATCCGCCGTCCCAAACGCGCGGGGCAGCCCCATTCGCACTGAGCCGCCCCGCAGAATCGCCTTATGTCGCGCGCCACCTACGCCCGCAACTTCGCCCCAAGCTGGCGCTCGACTGCCTTGACGATCCGCGCGTGAATCCTGGCCACTTCTGCATCGTTGAGCGTGCGATCGGGCGCGCGGTAGGTCAGCGCGTAGGCCAGCGATTTCTTGCCCGCCGGGATCGGGTCGCTGCGATAGACATCGAACAGGCGCGCTTCCTCCAGCAGATCGCCACCAGCGCGCATGATCACCTCGTAGACCTCGATGGCCGGCGTCGCCTCGTCCAGCACAATCGCCAGGTCCTGGTAGACAGCGGGATGCGCCGGCACCGGGCGAATCTGACGGATCAGCTCCACGTCGGCCAGCAGCGCGGCCAGGTCTAGCTCAGCGGCGAGCACGGGCCGCGCCAAATCCAGCCCCAGTCCGAACGCCTGGCGCACCAGCGGGTGCACTTCGCCGAGCACGCCCACCTCGCGCCCGTTGATGCGTAGCAGGGCGGCGCGCCCCGGGTGAAACGTGCTGTGCTCGACGGGGGTGAAGGTCGCCGCGCCGGCGACGCGCAGATCGCGCAGGGCCGCCTCGATGATGCCTTTGAGATCGAAGAAGTCCAGCAGGCCGGTGGGGACATCCGCTCCCCACTGAGGGACTCCGCGCGGGCCGGTGAGGGCGATCCCCAGGCGACCTGGCTCGTCGGGCAGCGGTTCGCCGGGGCGCGGCAGGTAGACCGCCCCGATCTCGAACAGGAGCTGCCGGTCGGTGTGGCGGGCATTGGCGGCCACAGTGTCGAGCAGGCTGGCCAGCAGGGTGTGGCGCATCACCGTCTTGTCGGCGGCGATGGGGTTGGCCAGAGTCACATAGGGCACGTCCGGCCAGCCTGACGCCGCGCCTGGCGGGGTGAGCAGCGCCTCGCGCCCCGGCGTGGTCAGACGGTAGGTGACGATCTCGCACAGCCCGGCCTTGACCAATGCATCGCGCAGCGCCTCTTCGCGCTCCAGAGCGACATTGGCGCGCTGGGCGGGCAGCTCGTCGGCGATCAGGGCGTCGGGGACGCGGTCGTAGCCGTAGACGCGGACGATCTCCTCGATCAGATCGGCCCGCCCGGTCAGTCCGACCCCAATGTCCAACCGGTGATCGGGCACGACGACGTGCAGCACGTCGCCGCGCTCCGTCACCTCGAACTCCAGCGCACACAGAATGCGCACGATTTCCGCCTGGGGGATGGCGAAGCCAAGATGGCGCGTCACCTCCGGCACGGGCAGGTCTACCGTGATTACCTGGGCGGGCAGCGGGTACTCGTCAATGATGCCCGCTGCAATCGTGCCGCCTGCCACCTGGCGCATCAGTTCGATGCAGCGCCGCAGACCACGCTCGGCCATCGCCGGGTGCACGCCACGGCTGAAGCGCAGCCCCGCTTCGCTGCTCATTTTCTGGCTCTGCATGGTGCGGCGGATGTTGATGAAGTTCCAGGCCGCCGCTTCCAGCAGCACGTTCGTCGTCGCCGGACGCTGGGCGTCCGCCTTGCCATAGACGATCTCGCCCTCTTCCGGCAGCTCAACACCAGTCGCGTCGAGCGGCTCGCCGCCCATCGTCAGCGGGTCCCAGATCTCGCTCTCCAACCCGCCCATGATGCCACCAATGCTCAGCGAGCCGGCAGTGTCGGCGACCAGGATGTTGAAGCCGTCCAGCGCGTGGTCAGTGCCGTCCAGCGTCACCAGGTGCTCACCCGGCTCCGGCAGGCGGGTGATGATCACCGGCGCCGTGCCGCCGGCGCGCTCTTTGAGTGTGTCCCAGTCGAAGGCGTGCAGGGGCTGGCCCAGTTCGAGCATGACGTAGTTGGTGGCGTCTACGATGTTGTTGATCGGGCGCATCCCGGCCAGGCGCAGCCGGCGCTGCATCCACTGGGGCGACTCCTTGATCTGCACGTCGCGGATCAGGGCCAGGGTGAAGCGCGGGTTCAGTTCCGGCTGGCGGATGTCAATGGACACCTGCCCGGCGATGAGCAGCCCCTCGGCAACCACATCCAGCGGCGGCAGGCGCAGCGGCGCGCCGGTCAGCGCGGCGACCTCGCGGGCCACGCCGACGATGCTATAGGCGCGGGCGACGTTGGGCAGCATGTCAATATCCAGCACGGCGTCGCCGAGCACGTCTTGCAGCGGCGTGCCAGGCGCGATGTGGCCGAACTCGGCCCAGTCGAGCAACAGAATGCCCTCGTGCGAGTCAGAGAGACCCAATTCCTTCTCTGAGCAAACCATGCTGCGGTTGGGGATGCCGCGCAGCTCGCGCTCCTTGAGGATCATGCGGCTGCCGTCATCCTTGTGCCCGTCAATGACCTCCGCGCCCTGGTGGGCGAAGGGCGAGAGCAGTGGCGGGTCGAGCGGCCCCCGGTCTTTGTAGGGGAACAGGTTGGGCGCGCCGGTGACGCACTGCTCCAGTTCTGCCCCGCCGTAATCCACCAGGGCCAGCACCAGCCGATCGGCGTTGGGGTGGGCGCGCACCTCGCAGATGGCACCGAGCATGATCTTCTCACGGTCCCACACCAGGTGATCGGACGGCGGCAGATGGCTGCCGGGTGGCGGGTCGCCCTGGGGGATGCCGATGTACTCGATGGTCCCCACCTCCAGCCCGGCCAGGGTCAGGCGCTCGGCCAGCTCCTCGACGGGGAGGGTGATGTCCACGTAGTCCTTGAGCCAGGAAAGCGGTACTTTCATCTGCGCGTGCATCTCCTTGGTGAGCGAAGAGCTTTCAGCGGTCAGACATCAGCCGCTGGCAACAGTCACACTCTGTTTGAGTTATTTCCCCATCTCGGTCTCTTCCTCAGGGACGGACAGCAGCCTGGGAAGCGCGAAGACAGCGGTTTATTGACCTCACCCCCAGCCTCGCTGCGCTCAGCTTGCCCCCTCTCTATTCGAATGGAGAGAGGGCGGCGAGGCGCGTTAGCGCCGAGCGGGGGTGAGATGTGACTACACCGCCGTTGCCAGGATCGGCTCGCCGGCAGTGACGACGACCGTGTGCTCGTACTGCGCCGTCAGGCTGCGGTCTACAGTGCGCAGCGTCCAGCCGTCGCGGTCGGTGACGATGCGCCCGCTGCCCGCGCTGAAGAACGGCTCGACGGTGAAGACCATCCCCTCGTGCATGATCGTGCGGTCCTGGCGGTGGTAGAAGTTGAGCACGCTCGGCTTCTCGTGCAGGCTCCGCCCGACGCCGTGCCCTGGCAGCTCGCGGATGATCGAATAGCCACCCTTGCGCGCGATGCGCTCGACCGTCTTGCCGATCGCGTTCAGCGGACACCCGGCGCGCACCACGCCGATCGCCTCGTCCAACGCGCGCCGGGTGAAGCGGCACAGCCGCTCGGCCTGCGGGTGTGCGGGCGGGACGATCACCGTCGCCGCCGTGTCCGCCCAGTACCCTTCCAGCTCCGCCGACACGTCCACGTTGACCAGGTCGCCGGGCTGGATGATGCGCTCGCCGGGGATGCCGTGCGCCGCCTCATCGTTGAGGCTGATGCAGGTGAAACCAGGGAACTTATAGGCCAGGATCGGCGCTGAGCGCGCGCCGTGCCGCTGCACGAACTCCGCGCCGATGGCGTCAAGCTGGGCGGTGGTCATGCCCGGCTCGACGCGGGCCAGCATGTGCCCCAGCGCCTCGCCGCAGATGCGCCCAATGCGCAGCAGCTTGCGCAGGTCGTCGTCGTTCTCGATGGTCATGCCTGTTCCTTTGAGCGATCAGCTTTCAGCTATCGGCAATCAGCAAGAACAACCTGCGTTGATCGCTGCCTCTGCCCTCGCGGACTGCGGACTGCTGATAGCTGACGGCTACCGCAGCGCTTCTGCTAGCTCCGCCAGAGCGCGGCGGGCCAGGACGCGCGCCATCTCCGCCCGGTACTCGCGGCTGCCCCAGTGATCGTCGGGC
>JBBIHG010000126.1:0-7753 GCA_037447125.1 Chloroflexota bacterium
GTCGTCGGTGACGTTCAAGCAGGCGGGGCGCGTCAAGGACGAGGGGCCGCGCACGCTGAGCATGTTCGACGAGGGGGAGTAGACCTCACCCCCTGGCCTCGCTGCGCTCGGCCTGCCTCGTCCACGTTGGCTATGCGTTGCCCACAAACGCCCCCCATCCCCCATCCCCTTCCCCCGCGCTGCGCGGAGGGAAGGGGAGCAGGCCCGCCGCTCTTCTCCCTTCCCTCCTGGTGGGGGAAGGGCCGGGGATGGGGGGACAGGCACGGCCAATGGGCTGCGGAGAGGGGGCGGCGAGGCCCGCGTCAGTGGGCCGAGCGGGGGTGAGGCAAACCGGCTCACACGCAGCAGAAGATTGCCCTGCTGGGGCTTGCCATTGGTTGCTGACCTGCCGTATGATCGATGACGATCCTCTTCGCCGCCGGCGTGGATGCTCTCCGCGCAATGACCATGGTCGAGCCCACGCGATTCACCTTCTTCTGACCGCCCAACTCTGGCCGCTGGCCCCGGCATAGCCCGCTGTGGCAGAGCGCCGGGCCAGCCTGGCACCCTTCGTTGAGTACGGCGATTCGCACGGCGGCACCGCGCTGATCGTCATCCGTCCAGCCCAGGCCGCCCGCTCAGCATAGCAGTTGTGTGGAACCCATGAGCGCGCAACAAACCCCACTTCCCACCGTGACTCCCTCTGCCGGGGCGCAGACTATCCCGCAGCCCGCCGGCAACCCGTGCCTGCGCTGCGGGGCGTGCTGCGCCCACTTCCGCGTGTCCTTCTACTGGGCAGAAGCCGACCCGTCGCGCGGTGGCACCGTGCCCGCCGACCTGGCGGAAGACCTGACCCCGGTGCTGGGCTGCATGAAGGGCACCAACCAGGCCCGCCCGCGCTGCGCTGCGCTGATCGGCGCGATCGGGCGCGGCGTGCGTTGCGCCATCTATGAGGGGCGTCCCGCGCCCTGCCGCGAGTTCGGCGTGGCGTGGACGGGCGAAGGGCTGCGTTTCACGGCGGAGGACCTGGCACGGTGCACACAGGCGCGCGCCGCCTGGGGGCTGCCGCCGCTGTTCGAGCAGCCGTACCCCATGCCCCAGCCGGAGGGCACAGCGCCGCCGCTCCAGCAGGCGAGCTAGCCCTCCCCTGGCCCCGCGCCCGCCAGGAAGCGAGCGAACAGCCGCCGGTCGTGTCCGGCGGAGGGGGTAGGGCGTTCCGGGTGCCACTGCACGGCCAGCACGGGCAGCGCCGGGTGCAGCAGCCCCTCGATCACGCCGTCCGCGCACACGGCGAAGGGGAGCAGATCGCGGGCCAGTTCCGTGGCGGTGACGCCCTGGTGATGGTGGGTGTTGGTGGGCAGCGCGCGCACGCCGAGCAACTGCGCTGTCGCCGCGTGGGTGAGCGCGACCTCGTGCGGTTCATCGGATTCGTGGGCGAGATAGCGGTCCCCGTGGGCGGGCAGGTCCTGGATCAGGCCGCCGCCGAAATAGAGGTTGATCACCTGCAGGCCGCGGCAGATGCCCAGCACCGGCAGGCCGCGCGCCAGGGCCAGGTCGAGCAAGGCCCACTCGACCGCGTCGCGCTGCGCCGAGATGCCGCGCGACCCCCGGTTGGGCTGCCCGTAGCGCGCCGGGGCGACGTCGCCGCCACCAGTCAGCACGACACCCGTCAGGCCGAGCGCGGAGACATAGGCGGCGGGATCGCGCAGCGCGTTGGGCACCAGCACCGGCGCAATCCCCAATCCTTCCAGGAACGGCACGTAAGCCTGGCGCAGATAGTCCGCCGGACGGCGCGCGGCGCGCACGTCCATGGTGACGGCGAAGGGGCGCATGAGGCTATGCCTGGCGCTGCTGCGCCTCGAAGCGTTTGAGCTGGGCCATCTGCGGGGGCATGATGCGGATGAAGGGGCGCGTCCGCCTGATCAGGGCCAGCGCCTCGTCGAGGGTCATGCCCTGGGTGATGAAGTAGGCGGCGGCCATCGTCGGGGCGCGGCCCACCCCGCCCGCACAGTGGATGTAGACCTTGCCGCCGTTGCTCGTCACGCGCCGGATGAAGGCAGCGCCCTCGGCCAGGTGTTCCAGGGTGGGCGCGCCGTCGTCCGTGGTGGGCAGATGGCAGTACTCGGCCAGGGCCAGGCCGCGCGCGGCGTCGTCGAACTCCGCGCGCAGGTTGACGCCGCCGGTGACGCCATGCGCTTCCAGCTTGCGCTTGCCGCGCCCCCGGTACTGCCCGCCGACGAGCACTTGCGGCGTGATCTGGCTGAAGCGCAGCAGGGGCACGCCGGTCAGCTTGGGCACGCCCCGGCCATAGATCCAGACCAGGGTGGTGCGCAGGCCCTGGTGGCGCAGCCGGTCCCAGAGGATGGCGGGGGCCTTGCGGGCAAGACGGAGCACTGTCATCATGCGTGGGGATTTCCCTGTGTGCGCGCCGCGTCAATCGGCAGTGGATAGTCCGACCGGCTGTTCTGGCTCGGCGTCTGCGGCGGCGGGGGAGTCCGGGGCATGGCCCACGGCGAGCTTGCCGCCACCGCCGGGCTGTCTCGCGACCTCGGCGCGGGCACTCATGGTGCGCGCCAGGAAGACGACGCCACCCACCAGGGCCAACGCCCAGGTCAGCACGCGCATGATGATGGCGATCACACCGGCTTCGGCGCTGTTGACTCCGGCCAGCCCCAGAAAGAAGATGTAGGCCGACTCCTTGACGCCGAGCGAGGCTATCGAGATCGGCAGCAGTTCAGCGACGGTCGAGAGGGCGATCATGGGCACGAAGGCGGCCAGCGGGATCGTGTCGCGCACGGCGATCAGCACCAGGTAGGTGGCGCCCATCGTCAGCGCGTTGGCGACGATGGAGAGCAGGAACATGACGATCAGGGTGAGTGGGCTCCACAACTGCTCGCTGAGCGCCGCCTGCAAGCTGCGCGCCATGGCCAGCAGACCGTGCAGGCGTAGCCGCGTCATGAGCAGCGCGATCGGCTCCATGAACCAGCCCTGGCGCAGCACAATCAGCCCGATCAGCCCGCCGATGAAGGCCGCGTAGACGACCATGATGAAGGCGTGGGGCACAACGCCCACTTCCAGTGAATAGGCGAAAGCGCTGGCCATGGCGAAGATGGACAGCAGGCCAATGCCGCGCTCGATGAGCACCGACGAGGTCGAGTCGGCCACGCGCCCCGTCTTGGCCGCCGTGTCTACGGCGCGCACCGCGTCGCCGCCCACTGAGGTGGGCAAGATGGTGCTGAAGAACGCTCCGACCAGGTAAGTGCCGAGCAGCCGCTTGAAGGGCAGGTTCATCGCGCTGCGGTTGACCAGCAGGCTCCAACGGAATGACTTGACGACCGTGCTGGACAGCATCAGCAGCCAGGCCAGCGGGATGAGCCTCCAGTTGACGTTGATCAGCTTGTCACGGTCATGGGCCACCAACCCGATGACGACGGCCATCAACCCGAAGGCGACCACCAGCCGCAGGCGCAGGATCAGCCGTTTGCGGCCGGCGAGGGACGGGGACGGACTCGACGCGGTGGGCTGGCCAGCAGGAAGGGGAACAGTAGACATGACGTTGGCGCTCTCAACCTCGGACAGATCGGCTCATTCGCCTGAACGCTGCGAGGCAGTGGCGCGCGGAATTATAGCAGACAGGTAATCTCCCGCCAAAGAGCAGTTTGCAGGTGGGTGTGTGAAAGGCCTATCAGGCAGGGGCGCAGCAGAGCAGCGCCCTGATTTACCTCACCCCCGCGAGGCCCACTGACGCGGGTCTCGCCGCCCCCTCTCCGCGACGGAGAGGGGGCAAGCCGAGCGCAGCGAGGTCGGGGGTGAGGTCACTCCTAGTATATCAGGGCGGAAATAGGTGCGCGGTTTGGCCTGATGGACCCCTATCCCCCCGGCCCCCTTTCCCCGCTAGCGGAGAAAGGGGGAGCAGACTCAAGTCCCTCCCTGCTGGCGGGGAGGGATTTAGGGTGGGGTCAATCATCGAACAACCGCTGGTTGACTTCCGCCAACCTGTACTAGTCTCCGCGCTCGCATCGGTTGGCCTCACCCCCAGCCTCGCCCCGCGTCAGTGGGCTGAGCGGGAGGGAGGTCCGTAGGCGTGTGGCCATACGCCCCTACGCAGACCCGTCACCGACTGCCCGCTCCGTGGAAGCCGGCGCCCCTACTGAGCCACCCGCTCCAGGGTCAGCAGGTAGTCTCCGCGCCCGCCGAAGCGCCCCGCCTCGATGGTGAAGGTGCCCGTCGCCGGCAGGAAGAAGTCAATCAGCGCGTCGCGCTCGCCCATGTCCTCCGGGCGCAGCGCGCCGACGTCGTCGTTGGCGGCGATCTGGCGGCCCTCGGCGTTGCGCAGCACCAGGTGCGGATCGAGCAGGCCGGCCCCGCTGGCGTCGCGCATGGCGATGATCACATGGTCGCCCGCGCCCCCGCTGAACGTCCACTGGTGGGACGGGTAACGGTTGTTGAGCGCGCCGTGCACTGTCCCCCCGTAGGCGATCTCGCCGCCGCCCTGCGCCGGGTCTACGCTCAACGCGGCGCTGGCATCTCCTCCGGCAGCCTCGTCAGCCGGGGTCACGCCGAGCGCCAGCAGGCCGTCGCCGCTGAAGGTGAAGCGCTGCACCTGAGAGACGCCTGTGTCGGGGTGCGTCTCCGTCCAGAAGCCGGTGCCGTCCGGCCCTATGACCAGCCCGCCAGGGCGCAGGTACTCGCCGGGCAGATACGGCCCGCCGCGCGCCTCATCGTAGGACAGGCCGAACATGTCGAGCGGCCTGCCGCCAACGCTCAGCTTCAGCAGGCCGAAGCCGTCCAGGCCCGGCGCGGCCACAGCCAGTACCAGGTTATCGTCGGGGGTGATGGCCACGGCCCCCGGAGTCAGGCCCTGCAGAGTCTCCTGAGCCAGATTGAGGACGAGCGGATCGCCGTCGGGGTCAATGACGGTCAGCGCGCCGGTCGCGCCGACGGCGTAGAGCGCGTCGGTTCTGTCGTTCACGGCCAGGTGCACGCCGTGCAGGTCGGGGTTGATGGCGGCCAGATCGGCGGTCAGCAGCAGATTGCCGACGCTGTCGAACTTGTACAGCCGGTCGCGGATGCCGCTGCTGTGCCCTTCGGAGACGGTCCACACGGCGCCGCCGCGAGTCACGGCGATGGTCTGCGGCATGCCCGGCGCGAATTCGCCGTCGCCGTCGCCGCGCGCGCCCCAGGCCCGCCCCCAGTTACCGGCGCGATCGACGACCATCACCGCGCCTGGCGTATCGGCGGCCCTGTTGGCCAGGTAGAGTCTCATGTCTGGGCCAAGGGCGACGTCCGCGAAATCCGCCCCGTACCACGGCCCCATGAAACTGATCTGCCGCCCGCTGTTCATCTCCAGGGTCAGCATGCCGCCCGGCCCGGCGGCGATGTACATCACATTGAACATGTCGTAGACGAGGCCGCCCAGCCGCACAGTGCGCCCGTCTGCGGGCTGCGGCGCGACGAACTGCCACAGCACGCCGCCATCGTGGGCGGTGATCGTCTCGACCAGGCTGGCGCCGCGCTCCGGCAGCGAGAAGACCAGCGACGCCGTCAGCGCGCTGAAGGTCGCGCTCGCCCCGCCATCCCAGACGGGGGTGGGGGCGATGCCGCGCACGATGGCGACGCGCCCCCCGGCGACCGCCAGCAGCGCCACGCGGGTGGTCAGCCCTTCGGTAGGCAGCGTCATCTGCTCCTGGTAGCCGCTGGCGTTGCCCCACTCGATGTGCTGCGGCTGCGACGCCATCGCTCCGCCGCTGACCACGCGGTCGAGCAGCGTGGGCAGCTCGGTCGCGTCCCTGACGCCCAGCTCGTTGAAGGTGCCGAAGAGCATACGCACGACCAGGCCCTGCGGCGGGTTGCCCGCCTGGACCAGAGCCACGTCGCCTGGCGCGCCGGCGAGCAGGGCGCGCTCCCTCACATCTATCTGCCAGCCGGCGGGCAGGTCGAAGGCGACGCCCAGCGCGGGGTTGTGATAGCGCTCAGCAGTCTGGGCCAGGGCCGGGACAGGCGGCGCTGCCAGCGTCAGCAGGGCGATCAGCAGGGTCAGGGAGCAAGTCAGGCGGGTCATCATCAGGTGTCGTCCTTAACGGGGCGGGGTGGATCGTGCCCCGATCTTAGCACGGCACGGCGATTCTACCCTGTCTCTTGCCATGCGCCCTCCCTGCGGGCCGTCGGTTGGGGTGCAAGCGGAAAGAAAAGCTGAACCGCAGAGATGCAGAGGACGCAGAGAGAATAACGAAGAACAGGTGCGGCTTTTTCCGGCGTGGTCTGCGCTCTGGCGGCGATTCCTTGGAGGTTTGGACAGGAGGGGTGCGCCGTCAGAGGGCGTAAGGGTCGAGAGCATGACCCATGGCTACGCGCCCGGCGGGAGGCGCAGCCAGGCGCTGGGGAAAACAAACCCGCCAACGGGCGGGCTAACGCGCAGCGACGCTCTCGCTTTGCGCCACGGACTGCATGAGCACCAGATGGCGGCGCATATCGCGGCGCGCCTCTTCATAATGGCGCAGCAGCATCTCGTCCGGCTCCTTGAAGCGGCGCAGTGTCTGCAGAGCGCACATCACGCAGCCGCGCATGGCCCGGTAACTGTCGGTCTCACATGCCAGGCAGCCATTGAGCCGGATCATCATGAGCATGAAGGCAAGCACATCTTCGTGAGTTTCCGGCAGGGTTGAAAGGCGCTCGACGAGGGCATCCCATTTCTCGCTGCGTGCGCTGTGCAGCTTGGGGATCGCATAGCTAGGGAACAGCAGTTCATTTTGCGTGTACATCCCACCCGTCCTAACCATTTTAAACCGGTATACCAACCACTCTATCACTTTTTTGCACCGCACTCAATGCCCCAAATGTGAAAAATTCGTGAAGGTTGTCAAATTCACCAAATGGACCCCCACAGGAGGCGGCGCGACCCTCCCCACAGGTCGCCGCGGAGCGGTCGGCGCCCGTGCAGGGAGCGCGAGCCCAGGCAGCGTCGCGCTCCCTGCCACGTATCGCCAACCTGTCCGTCAGCGTAAACCAGCGCGCTGAACGTGCCGATTACCATACAGGGTCTCAAATGGGAATCCCAGCGCAGGTTAGAAAATGGTTTGTATGCCTCGTCAAGCCGGTGCTGCGGGCGCGGGTTATACTGGACGGTGTCAAGACGGTCAGGTCTGCCAGCCAGGAGTGACAGCGTTGCGCTTTCCGCCAATCAAACCCGGACGTTGCCTGCTATGGATCGCGCTGACGCCCGATGCCGGGGCAGGCGCGCGTTATGCGGCACTGCGCGCGGTGCTCAAGACCTGCCGCCTGCACCCCCTCGACGCCACAGCCTGCGCGGAGGTGGTGATTGTTGAAGAGGCATCGCTGCGCGCCCGCCTTGGGGACGTCCAGGCGCTGCTGGGCGCGGGCGACACGCTCCATCTCGTCACGGTCAGCGGCGAACGGCTGTCCGTCGAGGCGCTGCACGGCCCAGGCCGCGACATGCCGGCCCGTCCGCCCTGGGCGACACATTAGCAAATGGAGAGGCAGTCTAAGTACAACCAGGCAAGTTGTGTCGGATGTCTTGCGTAGGGGCGGCGCTTGCCCCGCCCTGGGCGCAGCGAGCAGCGCCCCTACATCCTGCATTTTCAATCTGGTTGTACTTAAGTACAACCAGGCAAGTTGTGTCGGATGTCTTGCGTAGGGGCGGCGCTTGCCCCGCCCTGGGCGCAGCGAGCAGCGCCCCTACATCCTGCATTTTCAATCTGGTTGGGCTTTGTTGAATGAATACGATGGATAGGCACACGGGTCCTAAACGATGCTG
>JBBIHG010000127.1:0-7574 GCA_037447125.1 Chloroflexota bacterium
ATTCTCTGAACCGCAGAGGCACAGAGGACGCAGAGAAAAGACTATGGAGAAGGACTAAGAAGTACTTCCTTTTCTCCGCGATCTCTGCGTCTCTCTGCGGTGACACCTTGCCCCAGAAACGATACGCACCCATCGAGCCGGGCGGCATCACCCGCCATACCGTCAAGTATCGCACAGCAGGGCGCAACCCGCACCCGACGAATCCTACGCTTGGCGGACGGTTCGCCTGCGAGCCATGCCTCGACGGGATGCCCTCCCCCGGCCATCCAGGAGCCAGGAAGGGAAATGTGGCGTCCGGCGAGCAAAGTCCCCCTCTCTAGCTCTGCTGGAGAGGGGGACTTTAGGGGGTGAGGCGGCCTACTACTCAGTCATCATGGTTTCGATGCATAGAATTTCTAGAAATAGGCGTAGATTGGCATCTTTATGCATCAGATTCCGATTGACTGAGTACTACCTCGCCGCGTCGGGTTTCACTCCCCGCCGTCGAGGGCGCGCAGAATCCCTGGCGCGATGCCAGTCAGGTCGCGCAGCCCCTCGGCGACGCGCTCCCGCGCCGCCCCAATGATCACGGTCGGCACGTCGTTGGCGGTGTGCTTGCGCGTGGTCATGTCTTCCAGGTTGCCGTGGTCGCTGGTGATGACGATCACCCCGCCATTGTCATCCCACGCTGCCAGCAGCCCGGCCATCACCGCGTCGAACAGCTCTAGCAGCGCCACACCCTGGGCCAGCGTCCCGCGGTGCCCGATCATGTCGGACACCCAGTGCTCAAAGAAAGTCAGCGTCCGCTCGTCGGCCAGGCGGGCCAGGTGCGCGCCCGCCTCCTGCGGCGCATAGAGCGGCGTGTCGGTGTAGCCCAGGTCGCTACGCCATCCCGCTCCCGTCCAGTCGGGACTCATCGCCGCGCCCGCGTAGATGTCCGCCTCGGTGGCCAGGCGCAGTCCCGCCGCCAGCGCCGCCTGCTGGACGGACGAGGGCAGGCGCTTGCCGCGCGCCAGCGCGTCGAAGAAGCGCGGGGGAAAGGCCGTGATCAGCGCCGCCGAGCCGCCGGAGGCCAGCACGCGCTTGAACAGGTTGTCGCGGTCGAGCAGGGCGCGGATGGCCGCGTTGGGACGCGGGCCGTAGTGCTCGCCGAGCGCCGCCGCGACGTTCTGCCCGGTCAGGATGGCTGCCTGGCCAGTGGCGCTCTGCGGGCGGCCGGGCACGCCTAGGCGCGGATCGGTGGGGATGAAAATGGCGCGACCGTTGTCGTAGCGCGCGGCCCCGCGCAGCCAGCGCTGCCCACCGGCCAGCGCGTCGAGCGTGGGCGTGCGGGCCGCCGCGCAGGGGTTGGTCGCCGGGTTATCGTCGCCCAGGCCCACCCCGTCCAGGAAGAGCAGCAGGACGCGCTTCACGGCCCTGTCGCCCGCCGCTCCCAGGTGTACCATGCGCTGGCCGCCAACTGCGTGGCATCCTCACCGGCGACGCAGTCTATCGGCGCAAACGCCCCGCCGAGCAGCGCCTCAAGGCTGGCACGGTCAATGCCCATCACCTGCCCATCGCTCCCCAGGCGCGGCCCGAAGGCGTACAGCAGGTAGGTTGCACCGGGCCGGGCCAGCCGGGCCAGGTTTGCCGCGTAGGACGTGCGCGGCTGTGGAGCCAGGCTGTGCATGCAGCCCACGTCAATGAGCAGATCGAACAGCTTGGCGTCCTCCAGGAAGTCCGGGCGTGACACGTCGGCGCCGAACAACGCCACACGCCCGGCCAGCCCTGCCCGCCGCGCTTTGCGCCGCGCCCGCCAGATGGCGTTGGGCGCGAAGTCCACGCCCACTACCTCCCAGCCACGCGCCGCCAGGTAGAGCGAGGTCGTGCCGGTACCGCAGCCCAGGTCGAGCGCGCGGCCCGGCGGGCGACCGTCGCGCTCCGCCGCCGCGATCCAGGCGACGATCTCCGGCGGGACGACGCCCGAATCCCAGGGTGCGTCGCCGCGCAGATAGCGCCAGACGAAACGCAGCCGCCGGCGCATCAGACGTGCCCCCTGGCTGTTGGCTTCAGGGGCGGGCTGACCTCACCCCCAGCCTCGCTGCGCTCGGCTTGCCCCCTCTCCATGCATGGAGAGAGGGCGGCGAGGCGCGTCAGCGCCGAGCGGGGGTGAGGTAAAGCGGAGAGTCGCCCCAGACCGCAGGCCAACCTCAATGCCTGTCCGCCCGTGAAAGCTGCTGGCCGGGTGAGCGAGTCCATACCGTCCTCTGCCTGCCCTTGAAGTCTGACGGGATCACCGCGCGCCCGACTCCAGATACTCCGCCACAAAGGGATTGCGCGCGCGCTCGTAGCCGATCGTCGTGTTGCGCATGTGCCCCGGCGCGACCGTGAAATCATCGCCGAGCGGGAGCAGCCTGGTGGTGATCGAGCGCATCAGCGTCTCATAGTTCGCCCCCGGCAGGTCCGTGCGGCCAATGCTGCCGTAGAACAGACAGTCCCCGCTGAAGACGGTCCGCTCGCTGTGCAGCACGTAGCTGACGTGACCGGGCGCGTGGCCGGGCGTGAAGAGCACCTCCAGGGCGATGCCGCCCCAGGTCAGCGTCTGGCCTTCCTCGACGAACGAGTCCGGCTCGGCGGCGGGGGGCACCTCGGAGGTGAACCACTGGCGCACCGTGACCGGCATGTTGCGCAGCAGGGGCAGATCGAGCGCGTGGATGGAAAAGGGTGCCCCGGTCAGCGCTTTTAGCTCAGCGCTGGCCAGGATGTGGTCGAAGTGGCAGTGCGTGGCCAGGATGGCGCGCACCGTCCAGCCACGTCTCGTCGCCGTCTGGTGAATCAGCGGGGCGTTGTCGCTTGGGTCAATGACGAGCGCGTCTTTGGTCGTTGTGTCGCCGAGGATGTAGCAATTGGTCTGTAGCGGGCCGAGCGTGAGCCTGAGGATTTCGATAGCCATGCGGGTGTTTCCTGTGAGCGGCCAGTTGATGGATTGGGCGCGCCGAGAACGACAGCCGTCCCAGTGTAGCGCGCGCTCAGTGATCCGGCGAATGCTGTCCGGCGAGAGGCGCATCCAGCACTCGTCAGACAGCGCGGGTGCGTGCAAAACCTGTCGGGCAGTTTGCCACGCCCTGTTTACCTCACCCCCGCTCGGTGCTGGCGCGCCTCACCGCCCCCTCTCCGCGACGGAGAGGGGGCAAGCCAGGCGCAGCGAGGCTGGGGGTGAGGTCAATACCCCCGCGGCAAGCGATTTGGTGACAACCTTTGCACGCACCCGACAGCGCAGGGGTATTGCCCTGTTGCGCAATGGGCACGCAATACGGTTGGCCTGCGCCGAGGCGCGGACTGCGCAATGACTCCCGCAGTCGTCAGGCGCGCCAGCGCCGGCCCGCTCAGTAGGCGGTCTGAGCGTAAGCGGCCAGCACGGCCAGCGCCTGGAGCACGGCCCGCACTTCTGGCTCGTCAAGCCCCTGCCTGTGCAGGTCCTCCGGCATGAAGACCGGCAGCCGCCCGGAGCTGCGCGTCAGCCCTGCTTTGAGCGCGCTGTTCTGGGCAGCGGCGTGCGCGAACTGCTCCGCCAGGTCCGGGTTGGCCGACCCGGCGGCGACGAGCATCGTGTCGAACGTCAGGCCCAGCACAGGCACGTAGCCCGCGGCGAAGAAGCTGCCCATGGTACGCAGCGTCTCCTGGGGGCGCTCGGTGAGCGCTGCCGAGGAGAGGACGACGATGGCGTCCGCTCGCACATCCTCCGCCAGCGGCAGATCGTCGGCTTTGGGCCGCAGCACATCGAGGCCGAACTCGCTGCGAATGGCGAAGACATCATCCACCAGCACGGGTGGTTCGAGGCCGCGCTCGGCCAGCCACTGCTGGTTGAGCAGGAAGATCTGGAACCCCCAGGTGACCGGCTGCCCTGGCAGCGGATCGCCCTCGCACATGGGCAGGCCCGGCGCGGACTCACACACCCAGGCCGCCGTGCGCGCCATAGAGCGCTCGTCAGGGCGGCCGGCGGGCAGCGAAGGCGCGAGCGGTTCCCACAGGCACTCGTCCAGCGGCCTGTCGCCGCACGCATCGTCGAGCAGACCGGGTAGCGCCTCCAGCAGCGCCTCCAGGAAGAACGGGCCCCGCGTCGGAATGGGCTGGATGAGGGCGTTTTCGAGCAGCGGCTCGGCGACATCGGTGGGGGCGAAGATCACATCGGGGCCTGGTTCCCCGGCGTCACGGGCTGCCACTACTGCCTGGAGCAGGTACGGAGCCTCCAGGACGCGGATAACCGGCTGCACGCCGGCTTCGCTGGCGAACGCCCTGACCGCGCCCTCAACCACGGCGACATCGTCTTCGCCGAACACTGTCCACACGCGCAGTTCCTCCGCCTGCGAGGAGACGCCGTGGCCCAAGGGAAAGATGCTCAGCACCAGGACCGCAATGACCAGTTTTCTCCACACGGTTGAATCGCTCCTTGGCCCACTCGATTTCGGCAGACACCCCGCGGCACGCGGCACGCGGCACGCGCTTGCTGTCACAGAATGCCTGGTCTGATTATACTCACTTTGGCCGGCGGAGTGGGACACTTGCCCTCATCTCGCTGCGGGATGCGCCTGCAACGATCGTGCCTTGCCCACCGGATCAAGACGGATCTGGCTCGAAAGGATCGAACTCTGTGCGTATTCTCATTATAGGCGGTACGCGCTTCATCGGCCCGCCGCTTGTCCGGCTGTTGCACGACTTGGGCCATACGATCTGGCTCTTCCATCGCCACCAGCCCCAGGTCGCGCTGCCGGCGGGCGTCCAGCACCTGTATGGTAACCGCGCGCGGCTGTCCACCTATGCCGACAGCTTCCGGGCGATCCTGCCGGACGTGGTCATTGACATGATCTCGCTCACCGAGCAAGACGCGCGCGCGGTCGTTGGAGTCTTTCAAGGCATCGCCGGGCGGCTGGTGAGCATCAGCAGCCAGGACACGTACCGCGCCTACGGGCGGCTGAGCGGCAGCGAGCCAGGCCCTCCTGATCCTGTTCCGCTCGCGGAGGATAGCCCGCTGCGCCGGCGCCTGTACCCGTACCGTACCGAGACTCCGCGTTCCAGCGACGACCCGCGCCGCATCCTGGACGATTACGAGAAGATTCTGGTCGAGCGCGTGACCCTGGGCGTGCCAGACCTGCCCGGCACCGTGCTGCGCCTGCCGATGGTCTATGGACCTGGCGACTACCAGCACCGGCTGTATGAGTACCTGAAGCGCATGAACGACGGTCGCCCGGCGATCCTGCTCAGCGAGCAGCTCGCTCGCTGGCGCTGGACGCGCGACTATGTGGGCAACACCGCCGTTGCCATCGCCCTGGCGGCGACGGATCCGCGCGCTGCCGGGCGAGTCTACAACGTTGGCGAGCGGACCGCGCTGACCACCGCCGACTGGATTCGCGCCATTGGCGATGTTGCCGGCTGGAATGGATTGGTCGTGGCCGCGCCCGACTACCAACTCCCCCTGGAGATGCAGTCGTACGCCGGGCTGGACCAGGAGTTGTTCGTGGATACGACGCGCATTCGCAGCGAGCTCGGCTTCGTCGCCCACTACACCCGCGAAGAGGGTCTGCGCCATGCTATCGCCTGGGAGCGCGCCAATCCCCCGCCCACGGTGGGCCCGCATCAATTCGATTACGCCGCCGAAGACGCGATCCTGGCGCGGCTGCTCTGACGGCAAGGCCGGACGATCTCGCCCAATGGCCCCGGCAGAGAGCGCCGGGACAGCAAGACCGAGAATCTTCAACCAGGCGCGCTTGAGTTGAGTGCGCGTCGAATGGGGGTGCCGTGATGTCCAAGTACCTGCGCTATGCGCGTTACGCCATCGAGACGCTGCTCGTCAACGCCCTGATCGGCTCGACGCTCTACCAGCTTGCTGTATACCTGGCCAACCAGCGCTTCTGGCGGCAGGCTCCGCCGCCCCCCGCCGAAAGCGCCCCGCCGGTGAGCGCTGTCGTCCCGCTGCGCGGCAAGACGCTCGACACGCTGGCCTTGCTGCACCTCATGGCCATCAGCGCGCCGACCCCCGACTACGAGCTGCTCCTGGTGCTGGAGGGCGAGCGCGACCCGGCCTGCGATGCCGCGCAGCAGGTCGCTGAGAGCTATCCGGGCCGCGCGCGCATCGTGCTCAGCGGGCCGCCGGGGGGTCACGCCGACAAGATGCACAAGCTGAACGCGGGCTACCAGGCCGCGCGCGGCGACCTGATTGCCTTCATTGATGCGCAGGTGCAGGTCAGCGCCGGGCTGTGGCACGCGGCCCTGGCCGCTTTGCAAGACCGGTCGGTGGGGGCGGTATTCGCTCCGCCGCTGGCTGTCGAACCGGAGCACCGGGGCGAGAGCGGGCTGGGCGCGGGCGGCGAGATGCTCAGCGCGCTGCACCTCAACCACGCCCAGACTGCGCCGATCCCTTTCGCCGCGTCTGGCAATCGGCTGAACGCGCTGGCCAACGGCTTCATGGTCGTGCGGCGGCGCGCGCTGGATGAGGCGGGTGGGATGCTGCATCTGCTCGACGAGGGTTCGGATGGCATCAGCCTGGGACGCGCGCTGCGCGAGGCCGGCTGGCGCATTGCCGCTGTCCCCGTCCCGGCGCTGATCGTGCCCGAACAGGAGAGTTTCAACGAAGCCGTCAGCCGGCTGCGGCGGCACCTGATCGTCAGCCGGGCCTACAGCCGGCCCACGTTCATCGCCTGGCCGTTCACCAACCCGCTGACGGTGGGGCTGCTGCTGGGCTTCATCACCGAGCGCGAAGGGCGCTGGTGGGGACGGCGCACCTGGTGGGCGTTCGTGGCGCTGCGCGTCACCATCGCCCACGAGCTGGATCGGGTGCGCTTCGGGCGCGGGTTCACTTGGATGGCCTACGCCCAGTTGTTCATGCTGGACACGTTCATTATTCCGACGCTGTGGGCGCGTGCCCTCTTCCAGCGCACCTTCACCTGGCGCGGGCGCACGTACCGTATCGTGCGCGGCGGCAAGATGGCGGCGCTGGAGGGGGGCGAGCGGTGATCGGGCGGCAGTTGTCCGTGGTCGGTCAGGAGAGAGCGCGCGCCGCCCGCAGAGGCAAACGCTGCGGGCGGCGCGCATGAGCGAATGGTGGTTTACCCCACCCCCGTCTCGGCGCTGGCGCGCCTCGACAACCCCCTCTCCATGCATGAAAAGGGGGAAAGGCCGAGCGCAGCGATGCCAGGGGGTGAGGTCAACAAAGCGCCTTCCTCCCTTGCCGGGTGTGCCAGGTTCATGACACGCTTTAGGAGGCCTCTTCTTTCTCCTTCTGCGCCTGGGCCACGACTTCGGCCTGCAGATGCGCCGGGACCCGTTCGTAGCGCAGGAAGTCCATGGTAAATACGCCGCGACCCGCAGTCATGGAGCGCAGGTCGTTGCTGTAGCGCTGAATCTCGGCCAGCGGCACCTCGGCGGTGACGCCAGAATACCGGGTGCGGTTGATCGAAGTAGTTCGGCGACGTCCGCGCAGTCTCAATCAACCGTTTTCGCTGTGGACGTGTCAGCGATTGGCTGATTTCATGGCGGAGGAAACGGGCGTGCGTGTCAGTGACGAAACCATCAGACGCTATTTGGCTGCAGAAGGAATTATGTTGAGCCGACCTCAACAC
>JBBIHG010000128.1:0-7468 GCA_037447125.1 Chloroflexota bacterium
ACCGCCGGGCGCGGCTTCATCGCCGTGGCGGTGGTCGTCTTCTCGCGCTGGGACCCGGTGCGCGCGCTGTGGGGCGCGCTGGTCTTCGGCGGGGCGGCGTCGCTGCAAACGGCGCTGCAGACGCTCGAAGCGCCCATTGACTCCGAGCTGCTGCTGATGCTGCCCTACATCGCCACGATCATCGTGCTGATCGGCGTGTCGCGCCGGGCGGAGTTCCCCGGCGCGTTTGCCGTGCCCTATTCGCGCGGCGAGAAGTGAGGCGGCGTATGGACCTGCTCATCCGCCACGACCGCACTGGCGAACGGGTGGACGTGGGCATCGCCGACGGAGTCATCGTCGCCGTCGCGGCGGAGGGAGTCGGGCTGGGCGCGCGCGAGCTTGACGCGGACGGCGCGCTGATCTCGCCGGCGCTGATCGAGTCCCACTTCCACCTGGAGAATGCCCTGCTGTGGGACATCCCCAACCGCAGCGGCACGCTGGAGGAAGCCATCCGCCTCTACGCGGCGATCAAGCGCGAGCAGATGCTCGCCGGTTTACCTCACCCCTGGCCCCTCTCCATCCAATGGAGAGGGGAAAAGGGGCCGGGGGTTAGGGGTGAGGCTTGTGTCAATGCCCGGAAGTTTAGTCTCTTATGCAAGAATCAGTAAAGGGATTACCTATGCAAGAGTTTGACTTTTACACGGCTGCCACCCTCGATGACCTGCTCCGCCTGCTGGCCGAGACCGGCGGGCGGGTGATCGCCGGTGGAACCGACGCCCTCGTCCAGGCAGAACGCGGCGCGTTCCCGGCATCCGTGTTGGTGGACGCGGGCCGCGTGCGCGAACTGCGCTTCATCCGCCAGGAGGGCGAGACAGTGCGCATCGGCGCGCTGACCACCTACGCCGATATGCTGGCCTCGCCCCTGCTGCGCGACGCAGCGCCGGCCCTGGTCGCGGCGGCGGGGACGGTCGGCGCGCCGCAGACAAGGGCGCGGGGCACGCTGGGCGGCAACATCGCCAACGCCTCTCCGGCGGGCGACACGCTGCCGCCGCTGCTGGCGCTCGATGCCGAAGTGCGGCTGGCCAAGCTGGGCGGCGCGCGCGACCTGCCGCTGGCCGCCGTCTTGTGCGGCCCGCGCCAGACCTGCCTGGAACCGGGCGAAGTCATCCACTCGGTCAGCTTCCGGCGGCCCCCGCAGCCGTGCGGCGCGGCCTTCCTCAAGCTGGGCAACCGGCGCGGCATGGCCATCGCGGTCGTCAACGTGGCGGTGCTGCTGGTCTTCGGCGCGAACGGGCGCATCACGGCGGCGCATGTGGCTCTGGGCGCGGTCGCCCCGACACCGGTGCGCAGTCCCCACGCCGAGGCGACCCTGCGCGGTCAGGCTCCTGCCGGGGACGTGCTGGCGGCGGCGAGCCGGGCCGTGCTGCACGATATCGCCCCGATCAGCGACGTGCGCGGCAGCGCGGACTACCGGCGCGCGGCAGCCGCGCACCTGACGGAGCGAGTGCTGCGCCAGGCCGTTCAGAGCGCGGGGCGGGAGGTGCGAGCATGAAACCGATCACCGTCACCCTGACCGTCAACGGCCAGGTGCGCACGATCACCACCGAGCCGAACAAGACGCTGCTCTACGCCCTGCGCGACGACCTGGGCCTGACCGGGGCCAAAGATGCCTGCGGCGGCGAGGGCGAGTGCGGCGCGTGCACAGTGATCCTGGACGGCGAGGCGGTCAACGCCTGCCTGGTGCTGATCGGGCAGGCTGAGGGAAGCCGCGTCGAGACGATTGAGGGGCTGGCGCGCGATGGGCAGTTGCACCCCTTGCAGCGCGCCTTCGTGGAGATGGGCGCGGTGCAGTGCGGCTTTTGCACGCCCGGCGCGATTCTGGCCGCCAAGGCGCTGCTCGACCGGGTCGCCGCGCCGGACGATGAAGACATCCGCGAGGCGCTATCCGGCAACCTGTGTCGCTGCACCGGTTACGCCAAAATGGTCGCGGCGGTGCGCCGCGCGGCGGAGGAGATGAGCCATGTCCGCTGAGCTGAAAACGGTCGGCAAGGCCGAGCCGCGCAAAGACGCCTGGGATAAGGTCACCGGCGCGGCGGTCTACGTAGACGATCTGCCACGGGATGGCTTGCTCTATGGCGCGGTGGTGCGCTCGCCGCACCATCACGCGCGCATTCTCGCTGTTGACACGAGGGCGGCGCGGGCCGTCCCTGGCGTGGTGGCTGTGCTCACCGCCGCTGACGTGCCCGGCAGCAAGACCTTCGGGCCGCTGGTGCAGGATCAACCTGCGCTGGCCTTTGACGTGGTGCGGCACATGGGCGAGCCAGTGGCCCTGGTCATCGGCCAGAGCAAACTGGCCGCCGAGCGTGGCAGGGCCGCCGTACTGGTCGCCTACGACCCGCTGCCGTCGGCGCACGATCCGGTGACCGCGCTGGAGCCGGACGCGCCCCAGGTTCACCCCGGCGGCAACCTGCTGAGCCGCTACGAGGTCAGCGATGGCGACGTGGCGGCGGGGCTGGCCGCGGCGGACGTAGTGTTGGAGGCCACCTTTGAGGTGCCGCGCGTCTCACCGGCGTACATGGAGCCAGAGTCGTCCATCGCGCGCTGGAACGACGATGGCACGCTGACCGTCTGGGTCAGCTCGCAGAAGCCCTTCGAGGATCGCCACGCCATCGCCAGCGTGCTGGGACTGCCGGATGAGACCGTGGGCGTCAAGAGCGCGGTCATCGGCGGCGCGTTCGGCGGCAAGGAGGACTCCAGCCTGCAAATCCTGGCCGCCCTGGGGGCCTGGGCGACGCGGGGCGCCGTCCGCCTGGTCAACAACCGTCATGAGTCCTTTCTGGCGCACCCCAAGCGCCACCCGGCGCATCTGCACCTCATCCTCGGCGCGACCCACGCCGGCGATCTGCTGGCGCTCAAGGCAGTCGTACACCTGGACACCGGCGCGTATGCGTCCTACGGGCCGGCGGTCGGCGGCCTGCTGACTGAGATGGTGCCGGGGTCGTATCGCATCCCGAACGTCAGCGTGGATACGCGCGTCGTCTACACGCACAGCCCCCTCTCAGGGGCGATGCGCGGCTTCGGCAGCCCGCAGGCGCACTTCGCCACCGAGAGCCTGCTCGACATGCTGGCCGCCGAGCTGAGCATGGACCCGCTCGAGCTGCGGCGCAAGAACGCGCTGCGGCCCGGCGACCGTTTCTTCACCCAGGTGACGCTGGATCGCACGGCGGAGAGCCTGCCGCTGATCATAGACGCGGTTGAGGGGGCGCGCGCCCGGCTGGAGGGGCTGCCTGCTGCGCCGGGTAGGGTCGCCGGGGTGGGCTTCGCCCTGGGGATGCAGAGCATGGGCCTGGGCTATCGCGTCCCCGACGACGTGACCAACCGCCTGGCGCTCAATCCTGACGGGACGGTGACCGCCTTCGTCGGCGCGCCGGACCTGGGCCAGGGCTTGGCGACCGTCGCCGAGCAGATGGCGGCGGAGGCGTTGGGGCTGCCCTACGAGGCCGTGCGCGCCGTGCCGGTGGACACGCGCATCTCGCCCAACGGCGGCGTCACCTGCGCCTCGCGCATGACCTATTCGACCGGCAACTCGCTGCTCATCGCCGCCGAACGGCTGGTGGACGCGCTGCTGGACTACGCGGCGAGCGCGCTGAATGTGCTCCGCGCCGACCTGCGCTATGAGGGCGGGATGGTCGTCGCTCCTGGAGGGGAGCGCTTCGCGGTCGCCGAGTTCGCCAGCCGCGCCGCTGACGAAGGCGTGCCCCTGGTCGCCGAGGGGACATTCTCCTTCCCTTACCCGGAAGAGACAACGCCCAGGCATCTGCCCATCGGTATGCCGCACGTGATGTTCCTCTTCGGGGCGCACGTCGCCCGCGTGGAAGTGGACCCGGCGCTGGGCACGGTCGAAGTGACCGATCTGGTGGCCATTCACGACGTGGGCCAGGTCATCAACCGGGCCGGCGTCGAGGGGCAGATCGAGGGCGGTGCGGCGATGGGCATCGGCTACGCGCTGTACGAGAGCGTGCGCCTGAAGGCCAACGGGCAGTGGGTGGACGGCTTCACCGAGTACCTGATCCCCACCGCCGAAGACATGCCCGCCCGCCTGGAGAGCGTGATCCTTGAGGTGCCGGAGGCCAGCGGGCCGTTCGGCGTGAAGGGTATTGGCGAGATCGGTCTGGTCTCCACCGCCCCGGCCATCGCCAACGCTGTGTACCGGGCGGTGGGCGTGCGCGTCACGGCCATTCCCATCGCGCCGGAGGCGGTCGCGCGGGCGTATTGACCTCACCCCCGGCCTCGCTGCGCTCGGCTTGCCCCCTCTCCATTCGAATGGAGAGGGGGCGGCGAGGCGCGTTAGCGCCGAGCGGGGGTGAGGTATACCAGGACGCGGCAAACTACCTGACAGGTTCTGCACACACCCGTTGGCGAATTGCCGGCGCGCTAATTGCGAATACTTCTCATTTGCGTTAAATTCTGTCCCACCGAAGCTTGTGGTTGTTCATCATGATCACTGGAGGATCCTTGTGGCCAGACAACTTCCCATTCCCGCCCCAACGCTTCTCTCTGCCTGGCGACGGACTGCCTCTCGTCGCGCCATCTCTGCGGCCCGAACCGCCAGGACGCCTGCCCGGCCTCTGATGCTCGCGCTGTTGCTCGGCTTGATCGGGCTGGCGTTGACTGCTTGCGGGTCGGACAAGAAAGAGAGCGCGAAGGAGGGCCTGTCGGTCGGAGACGCGGCTCCCGCCTTCTCGCTGCCCGCCTCCGACGGCAGCACGGTCTCGCTGGCCGCCTACAAGGACCAGCCGGTGCTGCTTTTCTTCCACATGGCGGACGGTTGACCGCCGTGCAACCAACAGATCGTTGATCTGGAAACTGACCCCGCCTTTCAGGCGCTGAATGTGGCTATTCTCAGCATCGCTTTCGACAGCGCGGAACAGCAGGCAGCCGTTAAGCAGGAATACGGCATCCTTGCGCCGATGCTGGTTGACGCGGACAAGCAAGTCTCCACGCGCTACGACGTGTTGCAGTGGGCCGTGGCCACTGGCGAGCCGGGCCACACCTTCGTGCTGGTGGACGGCGAAGGCAAGATCGCCTGGATTCGCGATTATGGCGCGCCAGAGAATGGGGGCACGATGTATGTGCCTGTGAACGACCTGACCCAGCAAATGGCGGCGGCGCTGGCGTCCTGACCAGTCCTGCGGCGGAGACGCAGACAGACACGAGGCATCCGGCCACACGGGCCGCGATGCCTTGTGTGTTTGCTGCGGGCGCGCACTGCGGCTAGGGCAGGCTGTTGAGCGTATCCACGACCTGGAACAGGTCGCCGAGGGCGTAGAAGTCCACGGCGATGAAATTGGGTAGCTGGCCCCGCTCCTCGGCGCAGGCGAGGGCGCGGTCCAGCAGCAGGTCGTAGCTGTTGACGAAGGCGGCATCCACTCGATCGGGGGCGCGCCGTGCGATCCAGTGGCTGAGCAGGAACAGCGGCTTGCCAGTGCCGCCCCGGTTCGGCGCGCAGGTGAAGTCCTCGGGGCGGCGGTAGTTGTAAGGCGTCTCCTCGGTATAGTCCCACAGGTTCATATACCAGTCAGGCGGCGGCCCGCCGCGCTCGGCGAAGACGACCAGCCGCGTGTTGGCCTCGACCATGGCGCCCAGCGTAGGCCATTCGGCGTCGGGCGAGTGGGCATAAACGTAGCGGAGCAGCCCGCTCTCTTCAAAGGCGACGGCGGTGTCTTGGGGAGTGATTTCGTCCTGCAGGACGAGCACGACGACCTCGTAGGGGTTGCGCTCCAGGAAGGTGCGAAGGTCGCCCAGGACCTGGCCCAGCGGCATGGCCCCCAGCGCGCACAGGTTGTGGCACACGAAGAGGTCAGCGAGGCCCCTGGTCTGCGGATCGGCAGCTCTGATGACTCGCTCGGCGAAGGGCCGGCTGGCGCTGGGGAAGGTGGCCAGGTAGCGGTCAATCTCGGCCTGGGTGTCGCCGTAGTGCGTGTCCAGCGCCAGAGCGCGCACGCCCGCTTTGAGCTGGATGGACAGGCCGCCGTCGTGGTGCGGCCAGATCCAGCCGTAGTCGGAGGCGGACATAGAGTTGTGCGTCATCGGGAAGACGACCTCATTGAAGCGGCGATCGCACAGCACCTCGCTCCCGTTGCAGGCCGGCACCCTGGAACGAGCCGTCCGCTGTGGGGTGAGCAGCCAGTCGAGCGCGATGGGCGCCACCAGAAGGAGGATCGCAGAGGCCACGGCCAGACGCGGGCGCGCTGCCAGCGGCCGGAGCAGGCGCAAGGTCCAGTTGAGCACTTTCGGCGATGCCCACACTCCGAGGAGGGCCGCGCCTAGCAGCAGGGCGACGAGCGCGCGCCGGCGAATTGAAGCGCCCACGCCATCCTGGAGCGAGGCGAGGATATCGGTCAGCATGGTGCGCAGCGAGGGGGGCAGCTCGACGCCGTTGAGCGCGGCGTCGGTGAATTCCTCAAAGGGCAGGCTCACCCGCGCCTCCACCAGCGCCCAGGCCACAATGGCGCAGCCGCCGGCCAGGACGAGCATCATCCCGATGAGACCGAAAGCGCGGTGGATGCGCGCGCCCTGCAGCGTGGTCAGCCCGCTCAATGACAGGATCAGCGCCACAAGGATCACCGGCATCAGGTCGTCCCGAAAGAAGTGGGCCAGCTCGCGCGTGTCATTGAGCTCGGTGATGATCGTGGCGGTCGTTTTGTCGGCGAGCCGGGCGAAGGTCTCCACGCCGCCGATCGCGCCTGTCCTCAGTTCGCGTTGCAGGTTGCGCGCGGCCTCCTCAACCTGCACCGCCAGCAACTCGCCCGACGCGATGACGATGGCCCCAGCCAGGTCGTCATTGGTCAGGGCCGCGTCCACTTGCAGGCGCGTCGCATCCGCCACCCGGTCGCCTGCTGTCGCGAGCAGAATGCGGGCGATCTCGTGTTTCTGTGCGTCGGACAGGCCCCGAATGGAGAGGTTGGTGACGTCGAAGGGCAGCTCCTCCAGACGGCCCGCGGCCAGGGCGTGCACGTAATTCTCAAGCTGGCTGTAGAAAGTCTCCGGCGTCAGCACGGGCACGCTTAGCTCGTCCTCGCCGATCAAGCGATTCTGCCTGGCCCGCGCGATCAGCTCGACCTGGATGGTCTGCGCTGCGGCGATGATCCTGCGCTGCAATTCCGGGTCGTTGATCGCTTTGGACAGGTGGATGTTGGAACGCAGCCGCTGGCGGTCGCCGGAGAGGTAGGCGGTTAGCTCGATGAAGAGCCGGTCGGCGGCGCTGCGCAGCACATCGGGGGGCAGCACCAGGCGCAACGCCGACACAGCATGGCTGTAGGTTTCTTGCGAGTAGTAACCTTCTATGCGCAGGTCGCCGAGCAGCCGCACCGTCACATCGCGCAGCGCCGGGTCGGCCAGCAGGTCGGTGTAGACGCGGTCGTAGATGCGGTTGCGTTCCAGGGCGCGGGTATAGAAACGCGCGTTGAGCAGGTCCTCGCTCATCACC
>JBBIHG010000129.1:0-7466 GCA_037447125.1 Chloroflexota bacterium
ATGAAACGGCAACGATCACTGCCGCTGCGATGTTTCAGCGTTCTATGTTTCATTGTATGCCTGCTTTGTGCCCCTGTAAATAGATCGCCGGTCTAACTCGCCTCACCGCCCGCGCTGACCGTTGACAACCCGCGCCGCCATCACGTATACTTCTCGCCAGTATCGCCCGCGCAGGAGTCTGGTAGAAAGGAGGCCGCCCGGTGAACGCAGCACTTGCCAACCCATGCCGTTCGACTTCCGAGCGTGCCGCCAGTCTCGGCGCCGGGCGCACCCGCTGAGCGCAACTCGCCGTCCGGCGAGCCTGTGAGACCGATCGCCGTGGGAGTCGAAGAGACGCACCACGGCGTTTTTGTTGGGCAGTCTGGTGGCGTGTCCTGGGCCGTCAGCGGCATACGTCCCACCACCAGCCACCAATAACCAACAACCAATAACCTGTACAGATTGGAACACTCGATGAACGAAAAATCGGCGCACACCCTGGAGCTGCCGAAGATTCTGGAGCGGCTGGCCCGCCACACGGCCTTCTCGGCCAGCCGCGAGCTGGCCCTGGCCCTGACGCCGACGCCCTACCTGGACGAGGCCCAGGAGCGCCTGCAGGAGACGAGCGAGGCTCGCCTGCTGCTGGCCAGCCACGACCACATCACCGTCGGCGGGGCGCGCGACGTGCGGCCCGACGCCCTGGCCGCCGAGCGCGGCGTGCTGCTGGAGCCACAAACCCTGCTCGACATCCGCGCCACGCTGCGCCAGGCGACTACCCTGCACCGCTTCATCGGGCGGCTGGGGAGCCAGTTCCCGCGCCTGGCCGATGTCGCCGCGCGGCTGGAGGAATGCACCGCCCTGCAGCACGAGATCGCGCGCGTGCTCGACGAGACGGGCGAGATCATGGACTCGGCCAGCCCCAAGCTGGCCACCGTGCGCCGCGAGATGCGCATCGCCTTCGACCGGCTGCAAGATAAGCTGCACAACATCATCCACAACACCAACAACGCGACTTACCTGCAGGAGAAGCTGATCACCCAGCGGCACGGGCGCTACGTCATCCCGCTCAAGGCCGAGTTCAAGGGGCGCATCCCCGGCATCGTCCACGACCAGAGCAGCAGCGGCGCGACGCTGTTCATCGAGCCGCTCTCCACCGTCGAGCTGAACAACGCCTGGCGCGAGCTTCAGCTTGAGGAGGAGAACGAGATTCGCCGCATCCTGCGCGAGCTAAGCGACCTGGTGGGTCACGAGGCGCGTTACATCGTGCGCACTGTCGAGACGCTGGCTCTGCTCGACCTGGCCTTCGCCAAGGCCAAATACGCCGAGGCCATCGAGGCGGCAGCGCCAGAACTGGTCGGCTTCCGCGATGCGCCCCACCCCCACCCCGGCAGCACCATCCACCTGCTGCGCGCGCGCCACCCGCTGCTGGACCCCAAAACCGTCGTCGCCATTGACCTGGAGATGGACGAGGAGACCTACGTGCTGGTCATCACCGGGCCCAACACCGGCGGCAAGACCGTCGCCCTCAAGACGGTCGGGTTGCTGGCACTGATGGCCCAGTGCGGGCTGCATCTGCCCGTCGCGGCGGGGTCGCGCCTGACCGTCTTCCGCGACATCTTCGCCGACATCGGCGACGAGCAGAGCATCGAGCAGTCGCTCTCGACCTTCTCCTCGCACATGACGACCATCATCGGCATCCTGGAGGGGGCCGATCACGAGTCGCTGGTCATCCTCGACGAGCTGGGCGCGGGCACCGATCCCGCTGAGGGCGCGGCTCTGGCCCGCGCGCTGCTCAACGACCTGGTGGGGCGCGGCATCACCACGCTGGTGACGACGCATCACCCGGAACTGAAAATCTACAGCCACGAGACGGCGGGCGTGCAGAACGCCAGTGTCGAGTTCGATCTGAAGACGCTCGCCCCCACCTACCGCCTGGTCGTCGGGCTGCCGGGCCGCTCCAACGCGCTGGCCATCGCCGAGCGGCTGGGGCTGCCCCGGCGCATCGTCGAGGGCGCGCGCGGCCTGCTGACCGAGGACGACCTGATCGCCGACGACCTGCTCGACGAGCTGCACAAGAAACGCGAAGAGACGCGCCGCGCCGCCGAAGCCAGCGTGAAGTCGTTCAGCGCCGTCGAGGAGCTACGCGCCGAGCTACGCGGTCGTCTGGAAGCGATCGAGGACGAGCGCCGGGCGGTGCTGGCCCAGGCGCGCGAAGAAGCTCAGCAGGAACTGGAAGCGCTGCGCGCCGAGATGCGCCGGCTGCGCAAGCGGTTGAGCGCCGCCGCCCAGCCGCTCGACGTGATCCGCCAGGTCGAGGGCGAGGTCAAGGAGTTGGAGGGTAGCACGGCTTTCGTGCCAGAGCCGGTCGAAAGCCTGCGCGACGACGAGGAGCCGCCGCGCTTCCGGCTGGGCGACCTGGTGTGGGTCGGCTCGATCAACGCCGAGGGGCAGATCTCCGAGATCGGCGAGGGCGAAGCCGAGGTCATGGTCGGGCGGCTGCGGCTGCGGGCCAGGCTGGACGATCTGTCCGTTCGCTCGCAGACCGAGAGCAAGCGCGACGAGAAGAATCGGACGGTTTCCCGCGTGCGCGGGGCCAGCGCGTCAACGGCCCAGGCCAGCACCAAAGTCGCCTCGCCGGGGTTGGAACTTGACCTGCGCGGCCAGCGCATCGAGGACGCCATCCCCGCCCTGGAAGACTACCTGGACGCGGCCTACATGGCCGGGCTGCCCTTCGTGCGCATCATTCACGGCAAGGGCACCGGCGCGCTGCGCGTGGCCATCCGCGAGCGGCTGCACGGGCACCCGCTGGTGGGCCGCTACCAGACCGGCCAGCCCAAAGAGGGCGGCGACGGCGTGACCGTCGTCAGCCTGGTGCCGGGGGGGTAATAGCGCGGCGTTCTGCCCCGAGACTGCCGGAGTCTGCGCAGACTCCGGCAGTCCGCTTGTCTGCCCGCGCCCCCAATACGCCTCTCCACCAAACAACGTTTACCCGCCATCACACGCCCCTAAAGCCCCGCTATTGTCACGCGGGGCAACCTGCACTAAAATGTACGTAGGATGAAACCACGCTTCGGCATTGTCCTCCCTGCTGCTCTTGCTCTTGTTCCCGGCACGGTGTGCTGGCAACCGGTCGCTCATGAGGTCATGCGCGGGATGGTGCGCGCGCGTGGTTTTGCCCGTGTGTCCAGCCAGAAGGAACCCGGTCATGCCCGGCTGTGAAGCGCGGCCCGTCACACCGCTGGACCTCGGCCTGGTGCGACGGCTCATCACCCAGCGCCTGCCCCTCGACGTGGCCAACGCGCTGGCGCGCGGCCTGCCCGGCCTCGAAGGGGTGCTACTCTCGTCGGTGCCGCTGGCCGACCTGGGCGCGCCGACCGTCGTCATCCGCAACGGCGAGGGCGGCCTGCTGGGTCAGGTGCGCCAGCGCCCCGGTCGCGGGGTCGCCCATGTGACCTTCCTGGCACCGGAACCCCAGGCCGCGCATCTGCACTACTGGATGCAGATCATCGAGGCGCTGGTCATCGAGGCGGGCAAGCGCGGCGCGATGCTGGTCAGCGCCGAGGTGCCGGAGGATCACGCTGTCTTCGCGGCCTTTCGCCAGACCGGCTTCGCCGTCTACTCGCGCCAGACGATCCTGCGCCGCGAGCCGGATCGCGCCACTGGCGATCCGGCCCTGCTGCGCCCGGAGACAGAAGAGGACGCCATCGCCATCAGCACGCTACAAGCCAACACCGTGCCGCGCCTGCTGGCGCAGGCCGAGCCGCTGCCAGAGCCGGATCACAGTGGGCTGATCTACGAGAAGGATGGGCACATCGCCGCTTACCTGCTGGTCATCGAGGGCAAGAACGGCGTGGTGATCAAGCCCTACTTTCACCCGGAGGTCTACGACCAGACGGCGGCGATCATCCTCTCGGCGGTCAGCCACATTCCGCGCGCTGCCGAGGCGCCGGTCTTTCTCTACGCGCGCGCCTACCAGGACTGGCTGCGCGGCGTGCTGGAGCGGGTCGCGTTCAAGCCCTGGACCGAGCACGCCCTGATGGTCAAGCACACCATGCACCGCGTCGAGCGCATGGAGCCGCTGACGGTGTCCGGCCTCGAAGCGAGTCGCCTGCGACCCCCCGTGGTGGATGGGCCGGTCACGCGCATCAGCAAATCTAGAAACCTGTTCAGCCGCTGGCCCCACTGGCGGCACAATGGCAGTCACCGGTAAAAGAGGATATGGAACGCCGAATCACGGATGATCTGGACCAACTAAAAGCAGTTCTACCCATTCACCTGGTTGATGCGCTGCAAGGGTTGGAGCGCAATGAAGACGATCTCCTGGAAGTGATCCTCGACCTGGGCCGCGTGCCCACCGCCCGCTACATTGACGGCGAGGTCATCCTCGATAGCCAGGAAGTCACCGCGGATACAATCGAGTACGTCGCCGAGCGTGTGGGCGAGTTCGACGAAGACAACCGCGCCGGCATCGAGCGCACGCTGCACCGCATCAGCGCCATCCGCAACCGGCGCGGGCACATTGTCGGCCTCACCTGCCGCGTGGGACGCGCCGTCTACGGCACCATTGACATCCTGGCCGACATCATCGAGGCCGGCAGCAATGTGCTGCTGCTCGGCCCGCCCGGCGTGGGTAAGACCACCCTGCTGCGCGAGGCGGCGCGCGTGCTGGCCGAGACGCGGCGCGTGGTCATCGTGGATACGTCCAACGAGATCGGCGGCGACGGCGACGTGCCTCACCCGGCGGTGGGCCGTGCCCGCCGCATGCAGGTGCGCACCCCGGTGCTGCAGCACGAAGTGATGATCGAGGCGGTGGAGAACCACAACCCGGAGACGATTGTCATTGACGAGATCGGGCGCGAGCTGGAAGCCGCCGCCGCCCGTACCATCGCCGAGCGCGGCGTGCAGCTCATCGGCACGGCGCATGGCAACACGCTCGATAACCTGCTGCTCAACCCCACGCTGTCCGATCTGGTCGGCGGGATCGAGTCGGTCACGCTGTCCGACGAAGAAGCGCGGCGGCGCGGCACGCAGAAGACAGTGCTGGAGCGACGCGCGCCGCCCACCTTCAACGTGCTGGTCGAGATTCAAACGCGCGACCGGCTGGTCGTGCTCGAAGATATGGCCGCCGCCGTAGATGCCAAGCTGCGCGGTCGCCCGCTGCCCGTCGAGATCCGCCAGCGTAACGAGGACGGCACGATCACCATCGAGAGCGCCCGCCCAGAGCTGGCCTTCGGCGAGCGCAATGGCACGCGCAACGGCGGGCGCAGGCCCGCGGGTGCCCCACGGCATGAGGCAGCGCCCGTCGCTCAGACCAACTACGAGCGCGCCGAGCCATTCGAGCGTCCCTACGAAGGCGGGCCGGGCCGCAAGACACTGCATATCTTCCCCTACGGCGTAGCTCGTAACCGGCTGATCCAGGTCGCCAGGCAGCTTCGCGTGCCCGTGGAGATCGTGGATGACCTCGAAGCGGCCCAGGCGCTGATCACGCTCAAGAACTACTACCGCCGCCGCCCGCGCCTGATCGTAGACGCCGAGCGGATGGGCATCCCCATCTACGTCCTGCGCGCCAACACGATCACCCAGGTCGAGGACTTCCTGGTGGACATCTTCGGGCTTTACGGCGAGACGCCGCAAGACCCCATGAGCAACGCCCTGCGCGAAGTGGAGGAGGCCATCCGCCGCATCCGTAGCGGCGAGCGGTCGGTGGACCTGGCCCCGCAGGACGCCTACATCCGCCGCAAGCAGCACGACCTGGCGCGGGCCGCGCACCTGGTCTCGCACAGCTACGGCACCGAGCCGAATCGGCGCGTGCGCATCTTCCGCGACGAGCCGGCGCGCTGAGCAGCGCCTTTCACCGTTGGGACTGGGACAAAGAATCACCGCAGAGACGCAGAGGGCGCTGAGAAGAGCAAGAATCTGCTGTAATTCCGCTCAGTGTTCCCTTCTGTGTCCTCTGCGTCTTGGCAGTTCAGAGAATCTCGTCGCCCAGTCCGGATGCACCCTCTGTGCCGCCCTGACCACAGCGAGCGCCGCGCTTCTCCGGGAAAGGCTACACCTGATGGGCCTGGGCGGCGCGGCGTATTGAAGTGAGTTCTCTGCATTTTCTGTCCGGCACCCGAATCCGTACAAAGGGCCGATCATGACACTCTGGGGCGGAGCATTCTCTCAACCGACCGACGACGCTGTGCGCCGGCTCAACGACAGCCTGCGCTTCGACTGGCGGCTCTACGACGCCGACATCACCGGCAGCGTCGCCTGGGCAGAGGCGCTGGCCGACGCCGGTGTGATCACCGCCGCCGAGCGCGACGCGCTGCTCGCCGGGCTGGAGGCGGTACGCGCCGAGTTCGCCGCCGGGCAGTTCGCGCCCGCGCCGACAGATGAGGACATTCACACCGCCGTCGAGCGGCGGCTCGGCGAAATCGCCGGGCCGGTGGCGGGCAAGCTGCACACCGGGCGCAGCCGCAACGACCAGGTGGCGACCGACGTGCTGCTCTGGCTGCTGAACGCCGTCCCCCGCCTGACGACTGCCCTGACTGACCTGATGGCCGCGTTGCTGGCCCAGGCTGACCAACATACCGGCACGATCATGCCCGGCACCACCCACTTCCAGCCTGCCCAGCCGGTCAGCGCCGCGCACTGGCTGCTGAGCCACTTCTGGGCGCTGGCCCGCGACGTGGCGCGATTGGAGCAGTTTGCCGACGCCTGGCGCGACAAGTGCCCGCTGGGATCGGGCGCGCTGACCGGGACGCCCTACCCGATTGACCGGGGACGCCTGGCCGAGCGCCTGGGCTTCCGCGCGCCCGCGCCCAACAGCCTGGACGCCATCGCCGACCGCGATCACGTCGCCGAGTTCCTCTTCGCTGCCACGCTGATTGGGGTGCACCTCAGTCGCCTGGCCGAAGACCTGATCATCTTCGCCAACCCCGCTTTCGGCTTCGCCCGCCTGGACGAGCGTTACAGCACCGGCAGCAGCCTGATGCCCCAAAAGCGCAATCCCGACCCGCTGGAGCTGGCGCGAGGCAAGGCCGGGCGGCTGGCCGGGCACCTGACCGGGCTGCTGGCGACGCTCAAAGGGCTGCCCAGCGGCTACAACAAAGATTTGCAGGAGGACAAGGAGCCGCTCTTCGACGCCTACGACACGCTGAGCGCGCTGCTGCCGCCGCTCGCCGGGCTGGTGCGCGCGCTGACGCTCGTCCCGGCGCGGATGCGCGCCGCGCTGGACGAGGGGATGCTGGCCACCGACCTGGCCGACTACCTGGTTGGGCGCGGGGTGCCTTTCCGCCAGGCGCATGGGCTGGCCGGGCGTGCCGTCCGGCTGGCGGAAGCAAAAGGCGTGCTGCTCTCCGCGCTGACGCTCGATGATTACCGGACATTATCCGACGCTTTCGGCCCGGACGTGACGCAGGTCTTCGACTTCGACGCGGCGGTCGCGCGGCGGGCTGTCTTCGGCGGGACGGGCGAGGTGCGCGGGCAGATCGCGCGGGCGC
>JBBIHG010000130.1:0-7423 GCA_037447125.1 Chloroflexota bacterium
CAGTCTGCCGCTCGCGAGTCGCCAGCCCATTGGCCCGACGACTGTCAGAGACACGATCATGCGCCTCTCTGTTGCCATGTCCCTGCTACAACGATTGTTTGAGAACCGTCTCGCGCTGTTCCTGGCGCTCCTGCTGATTCAGCTCCAGTTCTTCACCATCAACCTGCTCAACGCCCGCCTGCGCGAGCCAACCGATGGCTGGGAACTGCGCATCGCCATCATAGATGATAACCTGACGCCTAACGGTCTGTGGTTAGTCCCCTATGCGATCGGCTTTGTCTTGTCGGCGCTGGTGCCGTTGGGGGCCATGTTCACCATGCCCAACCGTCTCTACCGCCAGTTCATCCTGGCCATGGCCCTCGCCGCCTTGGCCGGGTACCTGGTCTATATCTTCTTTCCCACCTACGTGACCAAGCCCGCCCCGGAGCAGGTGCCGGGCGATCACGCTCTGGCCGAAATCCTGCGCGAGAGCTACGAGGTTGACGCGGCGGCCAGCACGCACAACGCCGCGCCCAGCCAGCACGTCTTCTACGCGCTGATCAACATGTGTTATGTGATCCGCTTCCGGCCCACGCGGCGCGTCTTCTTCACCTGGGTGACGCTGGGCGCGCTCATCTCGGCGTCCACGCTGCTGACCATGCGCCACAACTCGCCGGACCTGATCAGCGGCTACCTGTTCGCGGTCGGCGGCTACTACGCCGGGCTGTATGTCGGCGGGCGCGTCACCGACTGGCTGGGCGACGGCGATGGGCCGATCGTGCTGCCCGAGCGATCGCTCCGCTTGCGGCAGGGCATCCGCCGCCTCTCGCGCAACATCAGTGCGGGTGGATTGTAGTCCAGGGCCATCGCTTCAAAAAACGCGCCCCGCATCGCCTGACGTGCTGCGAGAAACTTCACTGCGTCGTGCTGCCCGGCGTGACGACGCTGCCATCTGGCTGCACGCCGCCAGCGGCCTCGCCAACGCGAAACTGCGCCTGCGACATCAACTGCCCATCGAGCAACAGTTCCACCATCCACTCCCCGGTCTCAAACGCGGCGCCTTCAGGGACAATCGAGCAATAGGCGCAGATATTCACCCACTCCCTGTCAGGGACCCAGCAGCGCAGGTCGTCGTAGAATAACTGGCCGTTAACCGTCCAGCGGGCACTGAGCGTCGAGCCTGCCGGCAACACATTGATGCGCGTGATCACGTAGATGGTGGGCGTGTTGGGAGCGAACACCGAGGTCACGCCGGTCGGGCAGTCCTGCGCGTCGCGCCCCGTGGCGGTGACCGTCTCCGTGAAGCGTGTGCCTGTCCCGATGGGCGTGGGGACGCCCGTCGCCATCATCGGTGGCTGGTCACCGGGAGGTGCCGCCAGAGCGGGCGAGGTGGGGACAATGGCACCGCCGCCAGTCAGCTCCAGCACGGTCAGCGTCGCTCTGGCGGCGAGCGCTTCGTTCTGGGCGGCAGCAAGCTGCGCTTCAAGCAGAGCTGCCTGGGTGGCTGCGCTCTGTAGAATGGCCATGGTCGCCAGCGGCGTGCCCAGCACTTCGATGGTGCTCTGAAGCTGGGCGTTGCGCGTCTCCAACTGTTCTATGTCCGCGCTGCCGGTGAGCGTGCTGCACGCAGTCAGTGCCACCAGCAAGACCAGCGGCGCAAGCCTGGCCGCAAAACGCATGTCTCTGCTCCTTGCTAAAGCGTCGCCCAACAGAGTCTAGCGCAAAAGTGCGCGGCCGTCGCCCTACGCTTGCCGGACGCCCGGACGCTTGCGTCAGGGGCCCATAGACGGCGAAGCCCCGCGGGGTGCGGGGCTTCGCGAGCTAGAGAGAGAGCGGACGACTACAGAGCTTCGATGATCTCCGAGAAGACGTTGCCGATGACCGGGCCAAGCAAGGCCAGAATGATAATCACGACGACGGCCACGAGGACCAGGATGAGCGCGTACTCGACGAGACCTTGACCCTCTTCACGCGGTTGGTACAGCATATGAGACCTCCTGAGATTTGAATGAGTTGGGTTCGATGAACCCTATAGTGCCCTGATAGTATCATGCATCCAGACAGGTGACAATCCCAGCGGCAGCCGTTTTCGGCCTATTTCACAAAATATTCACGTAGCATGAACATGTGGCACGAATTTCTTGACATATCTCAACGATTTCCCAACAATTCACACGCCATGCTCTCCTCCCGCGCCATCTTCGAGCGGGCGGCGGGCGATGAGGCGCTGCATGGCGCGCACGTGTTCCTTAAGCGTCTCGCCATAGGCTGTCTGTTTGTGGCGGCGCGCCTCTTCCTCCAGTGCCGGGATCACTCGGGGCGCGGCCTCGGCCATGCGCGCGTACCATGCTCGCGCGGCCCCTGCGTCGCCCTCCTCCTCGGCGATCTGCCCCAAGACGTACGCGCCGACCGCCTGCCCCTGGCGGAAGAGCAGCGGCTCGTCCATCACGCGGAGCAGCGTGCTCCGCGCACCCTCTTTGTCGCCGGCCAGGAACTGACACAGACCGAGATAGTAGCGCGAGTTGGGGTCCTCTTCGAAGGCGAGCGCCGCTTGCAGTGCGGTCACGGCCTCGGCGTAGCGTCCCTGATGGCGGCGCAGCGAACCGAGCGCCCCGTTGACCGACGCATACTGCGGCGCTAGGCGCTGCGCCTGGGCCAGCAGGCGATCAGCGCGCTCCCACTTGTTCAGCTCGATCAAGGCCAGGGCGACGACTGCCAGCTTCTCAGGATGGCCGCGCCCGGCGGTCGCTTCATCTTCCAGAACGCGCACCACCTGGCGGTACTCCCCGCGCTGCAACAGAGCCAGCGCCGGCCCGCGCCAGGCGTACAACTGCTTGACCACGCCGCGCCGCCACAGGCGCAGCGACATCATCCCGGCTGCGAACACCAGCAGCGGCACCCAGGCCAGCACACCGCCCCCGGCCAGGTACCAGCCGAAGGAGCCGATGCCCAGCGCCATCAGCCCCAGGTTGGCGGCGGCGGTGATCGCCCAGGTGCGCGGCGGCTCGACTGGGCGGAAGCGCCGCGCCTGGTGCAGCACCCCGCGCGCCATATAGGTGAAGAAAGCCAGCACCAGCAGGATGATCAGCGCGACCGGGTCCAGCCCGCCGGCGACGATCAACGCCAGCGCGATCCCCAAGGCGACCAGTCCGGCGGCCTCCAGCGGCCCCACTGCCTTCCACAAAGACTTGTGCCTGGTCATGGCTCTGTCCAGATTGTGGGGAGAACGGGCGCCAGCAGCCTCATCACGAGGCCCCCGCCACGGTGCCCACCACCGTCAACGTGTAGGTCACTGCTGGCCCGCCCAGCGCGTAGAAAGGAACTTCGAAGGCGACTGCCTCCTGCGGGACGAGCCGCGGCCTGGCCACGAAAATGGTCTCGGCGGCGACGACGTGTCCCTGATCATCCCAGATGGCCACGATCACCTTGACCGCCTCGGCGATGCTGGGCCCGATGTTGGCCAGCTCGCCGCGCACCACCAGGCGGCCCTGGGGGGTGTAGTCGGCGCGATCATTGGCGACGGCGAAATTGTCCGGCCCGTAGAAAGTGCCCAGCGCGTACTCCGCCGCGCGCCCGGCCACATTCAGCTCGTAGCGCACGGCGCTGGGCGGGCGCCCCCCTTCGAAGCGCAGATCAAAGGGCACACCCTGACCCGGCCCCAGCACATCGAGCGCCAGGATGTCTGACTGCTCGGCCAGACGGCGATCCTGGGCGTCGTAGAGCACGCCAGAGAGCCGCACTGCTTCCAGCGGGTTGGGCGTCGTGTTGATCGCCTCGCCCGTCAGGTGGAAGACGCCCTCAGCATCCGTCCAGGCCAGGTAGCCGTTGAAGCCGATCACCCCCGTGAACGAAGTCACACCGGACGCCGCCTGCCGCACCGTCCCGGCCAGGAGATCGGCGTCGGGATTCACGCGGAAGGTGTTGACCACCGTCATCAGTGTGTCCAGCGTCGCCGGACTGATCTCAGTCACATCCACTTCGAGCGCGGAGAAGAAGGAGCCGACCCCCTGCAGGAAGACGTTGAGCGCGCGCGGGCCGAGCGTGGGATAGGTGCGCACCCCGACCAGGCGGCGGCTGCCGTCGCGCTGGTCGGTGCGCTCCAACTCCTGCCAGCCATAGGCGGCCAGGTCGGCGGGGGGCTGGTAGGCGTTGGCGGCCTGGGCGAACGCTTCCGGCGTCATCGGCGCGCCGATGTTGACCACGTACACGCTCAGCCGCGTGACCGCCGCCGCGCCCTCCAACGACGTGAACTGCACGCGCACGCCCTGCGGGTCAGGTAGCTCGCCGGCGATCCAGTCCGGCGGGATGCGCAGCGAGAACGCGCCGGAGGTGTGCCGGTAGGTGGCGAACCCGGCATCCGGCGGCACGGGCGAGGCCACGATGAAGACCGGATCGCTGTTGCGCACCGTGCCGCCACAGGCGGCGACCGTCAGCGCGACCAGCGCCGCCAGCCCAATCCTCGCCAGCCACCCACGATCCATGCTCACCTGCCAGGCCAAAGCGCCCCGCACGTGCCGCCGAGCGCGTGCATCCGCATCTGGGGGCGAAACTCCCCGAACCACAGAGACGCAGAGGACACACAGAGACTCTGAGGGAGATGTGAGAAGATTCCTGCTCTTCTCAGCGCTCTCCGCGTCTCTGCGGTGATGCTTCGCCCCACCATCCGACCGCGCCGCCAGCGAGCGGGCTTAGTGCTTGAAATACACGTAGACGGTCAGATGCCCCAAGGAGAGTTCGTCGCCGTCGCGCAAGCGCTTCTCCACGCCGGCGGCCAGCGGCTCGCCGTTGACGCGCGTGCCGTTGGTGCTATCGAGGTCCATCAGATAGACTGCCCGGCCATCGCGCAGCAGCCGCGTGTGACGCCGCGACACCCCCGCCTCTTCTGCGCCAAAGGGCGTCAGGTCGAGGTAGGTGGCCTCCTCCGACGCGCGAGCGATGCGACCCAAGACAATCTCGTGCCGAATCTGAACCATCAGCGGCAGATCATCGCTGCTCACCTGCAGGATGATGACGCCATCGGGGCCCAGCACATCGGTGCGCCCCTTCCCCGACGACTCGGCCAGCACGCGCGTGCCCAGCGGCAGCGGGACCAGCGCCACGCCGCATCGGTCGCAGTAGATGATTCCCTCGAAGTTTTCCCAGCCACAGTGGGAACATGTCTGCATGAGCGCTATTCCACTCAACCAGGCAGCAGGTGCCACGCGCCAAGGGCCGCAAGCTCGCGGTCGTTCAGGTGGAAGCTGATTATGAATCACTTTCGCGTTTTGTGCGACTTGAGGGCGAAGCGGCTGGCTGCTCGCCCGGCCCGCGGCCCTCGCCACAAGCATCCCTGGCACCCGTCTGCCCCTGAGCCACTAGCCGGGAAAGGGGCCGGGAGTTGGAGTTGAGAAGTACATAGCACGCTCTAGAGCGCAATCCAGCGGGTGATGCGCCGCCCCTCAAAGCTGGCCAGGCGGGTGAAGCCCGCCGCCTGCGCCACCTCCAGGGCCTCGTCCAGCCCCACGCCCACATGACCGGGCCGGTGACTGTCGCTGCCGATGGTCAGAATCTCGCCGCCCATCTCGCGGTACCAGCGCAGCGACTCTGGGCCGGGGTGCACCTCGCCTACACCGGAGCGCAGCGACGACGTGTTGATCTCGATGCCGATGCCGTTCTCGATGCAGGCGCGCCACACCGGGCGCACCAGGTCTTCCCACTGGCGGATGTCGAAGCCGCCCACCGCGCCATAGCCGACGCGCTTGACCACGTCTGGGTGCGAGAGCACGTCGAAGCCGCCGAAGCGGGCCAGCCGCTCCAGCTCGACAAAGTAGCGGGCGAAGGAGTCGTGCGGGCCGTTCGTCCGGAAGTAGGCTTCATCGAACACGATCTGGTCGCCGACCCAGTGCAGGCTGCCCAGCACAAAGTCGTAGGGCCAGGCGGCCAGCACCGGCGCCATGTCCGCGTGGAAGAGGTGATATTCGCCCAGCTCGACCCCGGCGCGGACAGTCAGGCCCTGCGGCACGAACTCGCGGCGAGCCGCCTCCAGCGCGGCGAAGTAGCGCTCCGGGCGGTAGTAGCCATAGCACAGGTCTTCGGGCTTGGGATCGAAGTGGTCGGTGAAGGCGATCTCGGCGATGCCCTGCTGCACGGCGCTGCGGCACATCTCGGCCATCGTCGCCCGGCAGTCGCAGCTCGCCTCGGTGTGCACGTGGTAATCCTGTGGGAGATACCCGTTCGCAGTGGGGTGGTACGTCATAGCTCTGTGAGCGTCCTCTTGGTGTGCGTTGTGGTTGTCGGTAGCCAGTTGTCAGTGGTCAGTTGTCGGTGGTCAGTCGGGGGGCCTGCCAGCGCCGCGCATAGACAGAGTCCCCCTCGATAAGCTGGATCAGCGTGCCGTCCGGGTCGGCGACCTCGGCCACGCGCACGCCGTAACTCGTGCTCACCGGCGCACTGCGCACCGCCACGCCGGCCTGAGCCAGCCGGCGACAATGGCCTCCAGCCCGGCCACGCGCAGCGCGCCGTACAACGGGCCGGGGCGCCTTTCTTGCCCTGTCGCGCTGGAGATAGGCGCGCCGTTGACCAATGCCGCGGCCTGGGTGGTGCTGCGGCGGATTATACCGCGCCGCGCACAAAAGCGCGGGGACGGGAGCGCAAATATGCCGCCACTTGTAGAGGGCAGGTCTTGGGAGGACGGTGGTACGGTGTGGTGGGGCGTGAGAGACTGCTCGCCCCGGACAGCGCTGTGCCAGTTACGTGTTCAAGTCAAGCCCTGCCTGTCGAGATCGTAGTTCCCGGAATTGGCTTCGATCAGCCTGGCCCAATCAATGACTCCGTCTTCGTCACAGTACTTGTCCACAAATTCTCTGACCAGCCGATTGGTCACAGCGTCCGATTTGCGTTTGAACTCGTCGTTGTGCTCTCTAGCTCGGAAGCCAATCGGCTCGATGACTTCCTTGTACAATTCCCTGTTCCCGGAAATGAAAGTCCAGAAGTTCTGTCCAACCAGTTTCAAGTATCCGAACGTGTCATTGCGTCGGGTCCTTGTCTTGCCGTAGCAAATCCCCAAGACTGCATCGGCATTGACGCGCCCTCTTTGCCGATACGTATTCAGGGCCTTCTGCAGGTCTCCGCCCAACTGCCTGTGCTGAGATGCGTTGCCCCAATTTGGCCCCGATTTGATGCTAACGAAGTAATGGCATCCTGCGGCATCAAATTCCAGGTCAACGCCCTGCGCCCCTGATTTGTGGCCCTTAAGCGTTCGTTCAGCAATGAAGATCGCCAGGTCCTCCAAGAAGTCTCCGAACATCTTTTCTTCTGACGAGGACAAGAAGGCTGACATGGTACTTTCGATCAACTGGTTGGCGCTGGTGATATTCTTCGCCCGAAACAAGTACGGATTCTTCTCAACAAGCTCGCGCAAAGTAAGCTCCGATAGTTTTCTCAACCGCTTTTCATGGAACTCGAC
>JBBIHG010000131.1:0-7349 GCA_037447125.1 Chloroflexota bacterium
ATCAAGTTCTAGAAGTGCGCGAGGCTCTACGGTATGCAACGTCTGGCGCGACATCTCACCCGCGCCAGCGATAAGGAGGTCACGATGCCTGACGTACAGATGGACTATGACCTGATGGAAGATATGGCCCGCCTCTTCAGAGAAGGCAGCCAGCACCTGGAAGACCTGCAGCGCTCGATGCAAAACATCGCCGGGCGGCTGGAGGGTGGCGCCTTGCTCGGTCGGGGCGGTGATGCGTTTGCCCAGGCGATCCGCGGCAATCTCAACGCGCGCATCCGGGCCTTGCAGGACAAGCTCGATGAACTGGGGATGGATGTCTACGGCGCGCTGGTGGATCTGCGCGACGGCGACACAGAAGCGGCCAGCCGCTTCAAAGGCTAAAGCGAGGTGAGGTGCAATGTCCCTTTTTAGCTGTGTTATAGGCGATGTGCAGGATGTCGTCAGCCAGGTGGTGCAGCAGGCCAACCTGGTCGAAGAAGTGGCTGGCGGGATCCGCAACGGGATGGGGCCGATCACCGGTGGTGCCTGGACCGGCGCGGGCGCGCGGGCCTTCGTCGAGGAAGTGCAGACTCGCCTGATTCCAGAGATCATGGCGCTCATCGCCTCGATTGGGGGCTTCGGCTTCAACATCACCGGCGCGCTGAACATTGTCCAGCAGGCCGACAACGACGTTTTCGGTGTCGTGGGCCAGGTCACCGACATCTTCGATTCGATCTTCTAGTCCCGCCCTGACAATTGGGCGCAAGAACTTGACTCAAGGAGGATGACATGGCCGAAGTCTCAATGGATTATGGCGAAGTGCAGAAGCTGGCCGACGGTTTTCGCACCGCCGGCGACACGCTGGAAGCAGTGGGCAAGGCCCTCGAAGTGGCGATCGGCATCTTGAAGGCGACCGCGTTCTTTGGGCTGGTCGGCAACCTGGCGCTGGCGCACTACCTGGAGGGCATCAAGCCCAACGTGGATCGCCTGGCCGCCACCTGCGAAGAGATGAGCATGGACCTCGTCGGGGCGATCATCAGCCTGCGCGATAGCGACACTTCCGGCTCGCAGCGCTTCGTATAACGCGCTCCTGGCGTTATGCACCAACGCGGGCATTCCCTTATATAACAACACCCACCGTATCAGCGGTGGGTGTTTTGTTGGACGGGAACAGTGGGAATGGTGCGAGGATCATCCAAGCAGCGCCGAGAGCATGATCAGGATGATCGTCGCCAGGGCGATCAGGATCACCGCCGCCAGGATGCGCCGGTTGATCGAGCGCTTCTTTTCGGCGGGCACCTCCCCGAACCTGGTGCGCAGCATCTTGGCGAAGGCGCGCACGTCCTGGTAGCGCTGCTCTGGCGCGCGCTGCACAGCCATGTGCACGATGTTGTGAATGTCCTCGGCCAGGTCCGTGCGCTCCAGTGGCTCGCACACCCCGCCGACGACCAGGCGGCGCACGTCGTCGTCTTTGCGCTGGGTGAAGCGAAACGCCGGGTGCCCGGCCAGCATCTCGTACAGTACCAGGCCCAGCCCATAGACATCGGAGGCGTGGCCGACCGGCCCGTCGCGGGCGATCAGCTCCGGCGGCGTGTAGGCCGGCACGCCGTACTTGCGCACCCAGGCCGGGTCAATGCCCGCCGGCTCGCCCAGCATCCCCAGGTCGAGCAGCAGCGGGCGGGGGATGCCCTCCCTATCGGTGCGCACGAAGATGATCTCCGGGTTGACGTTCAGGTGCAGAACCTTGCCCTTCAAATGCAGGAAGGCGATGGCGTCGGCCAGGCTGATCGTCATCCAGGCGGCATGCTGGTACCAGGGCTGCGGGTTCTTGAGCAGCAGGTCGCGCAGGAACTCGCCCTGAGCATGGGCGAAGACCTCGTAGTATTTGGCCTCGTCGCGGAATATGGTCTTGCCGTAGGGTCGCTGCTTGAGGTCCATCTGCTGGTAGGCGGGCAGCAACACGGGGAGCATGGGATGCTGCTGCTGCGCGGCAAGCTCCAGCAGCACGCGCGCCTCGCGGCGAAGCTGGTCCTGGCAGCCGGGGTGGGCTACCTTGAGCAGCACCTGCTCTTTGCCGCGCTCCGCCTCGTAGATGGCCGACGTGCGCAGCACGCGCAGCAGGCGCACGACCTTGATGTCGCCCAGCCACTCGCCGTAATCGAAGATCAGCGGCATGTTCCCTGCCGGGCAATCCGGCTCCTGGCACCACAGGTTGCCGTCCACGGACACTCGCTGGCAGACAGTACAGACGCGCTTCACAGCTTCTCTCTCGCTGGCCAGGGGCGTATGATATTGCGCCCTCGCGGGAAATCATCCCAGTCATCAGTACAGTACAGTGATCCGCGATCTGTGTCAAACACTGCGCGCAGTGGGGCGGATTCCAGAGTCGGGGCGCAGCAGAGCAACACCCCCACGTGCCCTGCGCGGCATCTCCCCGGCTGCCCGCGCGAGTCCCCCAGGTGTTGTATAATACCTGCAGTAGCACATGCGCGATCATCCGTGCAGCGGTGAATCATCGGAGACCTGACTCATGCCTGAGTTCACCAACCGCCCTCCCCGCATTCAGCCTGAACTCCCTTACGGTGAAGTCACGATTCCGGCGCCACCCGCCACAGAGTCCGGCGGTCGGCAGCAGTTGATTCAGGTGGCGCTGCCGATGATCACCATCATTGGCTACGTGATCGTCAGCGCCAGCGGACAGGGGCGCAGTATGCTGTTGCTGATCCCGATGGGCCTCTCCGTCGTGGCCTCGACCACGGTGGCGCTGGTCTCGTTCATCCGCAGCAGCCGCCTGGAAGCGGAGAAGAAGCGCGCCTACCAGCTTCGCTTGATCGAGCTGCGCAAAGAGATGATCGCCGCGCACGACATCCAGCGCGGCTTCTACCTGCACAACTACCCGGCCCCGGAGACGGTCCTGCAGATCGCCGGCGACCGCGACAATAAGGTCAACGGCCTGCGGCTGTGGGAGCGGCGCACCACCGACAGCGACTTCGGCGCGGTGCGGCTGGGCATTGGCACACGGCCCTCCACCGTGCGCTATGTCCTCAGCACCGGAGCGCCCGGCGAAGACGACCCGCAGCTTAAGGACGCGCTCAAGCTGCAAGAGGACTCGCGCTTCGTCAGCGACGTGCCGATCACCATCCCCCTGCGCCGCTACGACAAGCCGGAAGGCGCGTCAGCGGCGGTGAGCGCGGACGATGAGGAGGGCCAGAGTCCCGACGACCAGTCCGTCAGCGCCCGCTTCGCCCTGGGCATCGCCGGCAGAGGGCGGGCCGAGACGTACCACTTCATCCGGGCCATGATGGCCCACTACACGGCCTTTCACGCGCCGACCGATGCGCGGCTGTTCGTCGTCGGCTCGCCGGAGTCGCGGGCGGAGTGGGAGTGGGCGCGCTGGCTGCCACACTGCAATACGGCGCGCAACCAGCAGGGCACCGGCGACCAACTGTGCTTCGAGCAGGAGAAAGTGCGCCGTTTCTGGGACGACTTGCAGGTCGAGTTGGAGCGCCGCCAGCTACGCCTGGCCGACAAAAACAGCGACGCCGACCCCACCCTGCCGCACCTGCTGGTTGTGGTGGACGGCAGCGGCGGTTTCGGCGAGAACTCGCCGCTGGCCGAGGTGCAGGCCGAGGCCGCCGTCTCGATCCTGCTCACGCAGGGGCCACGCCTGGGGGCGGCGATTGTCTTCGTCGTGCCAGAGCGCAGCCTGATCCCCAGCGACTGCAAGGCCGTCATCGAGATCGAGCGGGTGAACGACGGCAAAGTGGCCTTCCGCTACGCCGAAGTGGGCGTCAACACGCTGCGCTATGTCGGCGAGGCGGACGCGCTGGACGCGCCGAGCGCCGAGAAGGACTTCGCCCGCAGGCTGGCCCCGCTGGCCGTGCGCACCACCTACGGCGCAGACCTGGCGACCGCGGTCAACCTGCTGGAGATGAACGCGGCTGAGACGGTCGAGGAGATCCCCATCCTGGATTACTGGCGGCGCTCTCGCCGCCCTGAAACGTCTGAGTGGCTGAGCGCGCCCATCGGTCTGATGCCCGGCAACAAGGTGCGCTCGCTGCTGTTCTCGGCGGACGGCGACGGCGTGCACGGCATGATCGCCGGCACAACCGGCTCCGGCAAGTCCGAGCTGTTGCTGACGCTGATCGTCGGCCTGGCCATCAAGTACGATCCCAGCGTGATCAACTTCGTGCTGGTGGACTACAAGGGCGGCGCAGCCTTCGAGCCGTTCCGCACGCTGCCGCACTGCGTGGACATCGTCACCAACCTGCAGGGCACGGCGGGGGTGCGCACCTTCACCGCTCTGCGCTCCGAACTCAACCGGCGCAGCAAGCTGATCGCCGACACCAACGTCAAGCACATCGTCCACTACCGCCAGAAGGGGCTGCACCTGACTCACGAGCCGTTCCCCTTCCTGTTCATCATCGTGGACGAGTTCGCCGAGATGGTCAAGGAGAACCCCGACTTCAAGGCGCAGCTAGACAGCATCACCCGCCTGGGGCGCGCGCTCGGCGTCACGCTGATCACGGCCACGCAACGCCCGGCGGGCGCGGTCACCGACCAGATGCGCGCCAACATGAAGTTCCGCATCTGTCTGCGCGTCGAGACGATGGAAGACAGCCGCGAATTGCTGCGCCGCTCGGATGCCGCCTTTCTGCCGCCCAATATTCCCGGTCGCGCTTATTTGCAGGTGGGCAATGAGAACGTCGAGCTGATGCAGGTCGCGCGGGCGGGCGGCCCTTACACCGGCCCGCAGATTGACGCCGAGCCGCCGGTGATCTGGCTGGAGCGGCAGCGGAGCACCGGTGCCCAGGCGCGCCCTTCCGGGCCGCTGCAAGAAGCACCCGCCCTATCCGACGTGCTGGTGGAGGTGATGCATCGCCTGGCCGAAAGCGATGCGGAAGTGGTCAAGCAGCAGAAGCCCTGGCCCGACCCGCTGCCTGCTTACCTGGCGCTGCACTCCACCCAGATCAAGGGCGAGGACCAGCCCGACCCGCTGCTGCCGCTCAACCCGGCAGTGCTGGCCTGGCTGGAGGAGCGCGGCAGTTGGCGGGGCATCAGCTGGACGACCGACGCCATGCGCGCCCCGATCGGCCTGATTGACAACCCGATCCGCGCCGAGCGCCTGCGCCTGACGCTCGACCTGACACGCGGTCATGCGCTGGTCTTCGGCGCGTCCGGTTGGGGCAAGACGACCTTCCTGCGCTCGGTGATCACCAGCCTGGCCGCCACCCATTCACCGGATGAATTGCACGTCTACATTCTCGACTTCGGCGGGCGCGGCCTGGACGTGCTGGAGGCGCTGCCGCACCGTGCCGCCTCGATCCTGCCTGCAGAGGAGGAGCGCGTGCGGCGTCTGTTGCGCCGCCTGGAGAGCATCCTGGAAGAGCGCAACCGCGTCCTCAGCCAGGCGCGCGCCGACAACCTGAGCACCTACAACGCCAACAACCCCGGCAACAGGCTGCCGGCGATCCTGGTGGTCATAGACAACTTCGCCGAGTTCAAAGAGAACTACGAGGGGCTGCTGGAATCCCTGATCGGCATCGCCCGCGAGGGACGTGCCTACGGTGTGCACCTGCTCGTCACCGCCGACCAGACCAACACTCTGCCGGGCAAGCTCTACAGCCTGTTCACCGAGCGCCTCACCCTCAAACTGGCCGACAAGGCCGAGTACGCCAACGTCGTCGGGCGCGGCGTGCCGGGCATTGACGACATCGCCGGGCGCGGCTTCGTCTCCGTCGAGCGCATGCCGCTGGAGTTCCAGACGGCGCTGCCGGTGGGCATCACCGAGGAAGAAGAGGCCGAAGGGCTGGACGAAACGTCCAAGCTGGAGAGGTTCGCCCAGTTGCTGGCCAGCGCCTGGACGGGCGCGCGCCCGGAGGGAATTGACGTGCTGCGCGAGATCATCCCGCTGCGCAGCCTGCTGCCGGCGCTGGGCCAGGGGCCGGAGCGCGTGCAGACCATCCTGGGCGTGGAAGACCTCAACCTGGAGCCAGCCATGCTCGACTTGCAGCAGCGTGGCCCGCACTTCATCATCACCGGCCCGCCGCTGTGCGGCAAGACAACGGCGCTGCGGGCGTGGGTGATGGCCCTGGCCCATGCCTACCCGCCGGAAAAGGTGGCGATGGTGCTCATTGACTTCCAGCAGCGTTTCTTCAAGTACGGCGGGGCGCATACGCTCGGCGACCTGCCGCACGTCCTGGCCGCCGTGTCGGAGAAGGAGGGCCTGAGCGCCGTTCTGACCAGGCTCCAGTACGAGTACAGCGCGCGGCCCGCCGGCGAGCCGCGCCCGGAAATCTTCGTCATCGCCGACAACTACGACGACTTCACCAACATCCTCGGCCCGGCCACCCGCGCCACCGAGTACCGCGACCTGGCCGAACTGGCCCGCAAGTACGGGCCGGAGGGGTTGCACGTCATCCTGTGCGGCTCGCTGAGCATCATGCGCTCGATGGATGACCTGGTCAAGCAAGTCGTCGCGCCGCGCTATGGACTGGGCCTGGACTCGTCCGACGCGCCCAGCGCCTTGGGCGGGCGCGTGCGCGGCGGCGGCGACGAGTTCCCGCCGGGGCGCGGCTACATTGTCAAGGCGGGGCGGCTGGCGCTGATCCAGACGGCGCTGCCCCACGACGAGAGCAACCTGGAAGGCTCGCTCGACCGCTGGGTCGAGGAGATCGGCGGCCACTACAAGAACCGCGCCCGCTGGTACATCGAGATCAACCCGCCGCCGGAGAAACCAGAACCGGCGGAGTCTGCTGACAAGGCCGGCACGCCAGCGAAGTGAGAGGTTGTTGGTTTTTGGCGATTGGTTGTTGGTTGAGAAGGATGGGCGATCTCCTTCTCCTGGCGCTGCGCTTGACAAGACCTCACAGAGCCGCGGATGCCCTACACCAGTAACCAATAACCACTCACCAATCACCGCACAGAGAGAGCGCCATGGACCGCATCACCCTGACCATCACCTCCGACCTGTTCGACGACGAAGATCGCCGCCAGGAAGCCTCAGTGCGCGCCAACCTGACCGTGCGCGCGCTGATCGAGGAAATCCGGCGTGAGTTCAACCTGCTGGACGCCGGCTACCGCCTGACGCTGCACGGGCAGGAGCAGCCGCTCCCGCTCGACCGGACGATGGAGCAGCTTGGCTTGCAGACGGGGGCCGAGCTCATCTTCGAGCGCGAGCGGCGCCGCTTGCAGGAGCGCGCCGTAGTGCGCGGCGGGCAGTACTTCCAGGCGGTGAGCAAGCCGGGCCGCGCCTATTTGCAGGAAGCAGCGTCCGGCAAGGCGTTCCCGATCGAGTGGCAGCCGGCGATCATTGGGCGGCCCGACACCGCCGGCCCCGACGCGGCGGAGATGCTGGCGGTAGATGTGAG
>JBBIHG010000132.1:0-7186 GCA_037447125.1 Chloroflexota bacterium
ATTCCGGTCGTGCAATTTCACCTGGTGCCCGGTTCGACCGGTGACTGGCAAGCGCACGGCGCGACCTTCGGCAAGGTGCCGTCCAAGAAACGGACCATCTTCGGCTACAAGCTGCATCTGTTGGTCACGCTGGGCGGGGTCATTCTGGATTTTGAACTGGCTCCGGCTAATGAGGGCGGTTTGAGGGTGGGCGTTGAGTTGTTGGCCCAGCACACAGACTTGACGGTCTACGGCGACAAGGGCTACATCAGCGCCACAGTCGCCGCCGAACTGCTGCGCACCAATCGTCTGCGGCTCTTGACGCTGCCGCGTGCTAACCAGAAAATCCAGGTGCCTGCCCCGGTGCGCCAGACCTTTAACGCCATGCGCCAGATCATCGAAACCGTCAACAGCCAACTGACCGAGCAGTTTCATATTGAGCACAATCATGCCCACACCTTTTGGGGCTTGTGTACCCGGTTGTATACCAAGTTGACCGCTCATACACTGTGCATTCTCATCAATCGCTTACTGGGTAAGCCTGACTTCCTGCACATCAAGGGCTTGGCTTTCCCAGCCTAGAAAAACTAGCATAAGGGCCAAGTAGTGCGCCTGGATTTTGTAGGGGCGCTGCTTGCCGCGCCTAGTAGGGGCGGGTTTGCAAACCCGCCCCTACAAAAAACACGATTTGCACTCATTCTACGGTTGAGCCATAGTATTTATCGTAAGCTTGTTTGGTCAGTATCATGTGCCTGCAACCGCAACGGGGAGAGATCAGGATGAAGGGCTTCTTCGAGGAATTCAAGCAGTTCGCCATGCGCGGCAACGTGATTGACCTGGCGGTGGGTATCATCATTGGTGTTGCGTTTGGCAACATCGTCAACTCGCTGGTCAATGACATCATCATGCCGCCGATCGGGTACATTCTCAACGATATTGACTTCTCCGACCTGTTCATCAACCTGTCTGGTGGCGACTACAGCTCGTTGGCAGCGGCCAAGGAAGCCGGTGCGGCCACCATCAACTACGGTCTGTTCATCAACGCCGTGATCAACTTCATCATTGTGGCCCTGGCCGTGTTCATCCTGGTCAAGCAGGTGAACCGCCTGCTCAAGGAAAAGCCGGCCCCGCCTGCCGCTCCCACGACCAAGGAATGCCCGTTCTGCCACACCGAGATCCCCATCGCCGCCGTGCGCTGCCCGCACTGCACCTCACACCTGGAGGAGAAGCCCGCCTAGGCCGGGCACGAGCAGCTTGCCCACAGGGGGCGCCATCTGGCGCCCCTTTCTCGTTCCTGGGGCCGGTGAGATGGGCCAGCGCCTGGACGGGGCTGCTGACCGCAGGCGAGGGCGGAAGGTACTTGACAACGGGCGCGTTGCATGATAGACTATTTATGTAATTGCGCAATCGTGCAATGAAGCAATTTAGCAACGGAGTGACCGATGCGCGCCCAGTCTTCTCTCACAACGCTCTCGTACCGGTTCGCCCCTGCTGCGACTCTTGCCTGCCCGGCTCAGGTCCTGGTCATTGACCGGCTCAATGGCCCGGCCAGCATCCTGATCGACACGATCAGCCTGCTGCTCGATCGCGCCGTATCGGTGACCATCGTCGAGGACCACGACGACGCTTTGCGCGCTCTGGACTGCTACGACTTCGACCTGATCGTCGTCGGGGTGGACCAGTGGCGTCCCGTGCAGATCGCCCTGCTGCCGCACCTGGTCACGCGCGCCGACGGCCGCCTGATCGTTGTCGTCAGCCGCGACCTGCCGTCCAACGCGCTGCAGCGCGCCCGGCGCTTCGGCGCGGGCGAGGTTATCCTGCTCCCTGACCGTGCCGCCGACCTGCGCTCACTCCTGGGGCGCATCACTGAGGACTACTTGTGCGCCGCGTGAGGCGCCGCCAGCGCTTGTGACCCTGTACTCGAACCGTGGGGCAGTCTGCTGCTCCGGCCCGACCACAAAGGTGCCCGTCTATGCCACTCGAAGTGATTGACTCCACCGACCCGCTCACCAGCCTGATTCGCCTGGAAACCTCGGCGGTCTTTGAGATGCTGATCAGCCTGCATATCTTGCTCACCGGCGACCAGAAGCGCGAGTGGAGCGCCGAGACGCGCGCGGCCCTCTCGCCTGAGCTGTGGAGCGAGCTGGAGGCGGTGTATGGGCCATACCAGAATGGGTTCCTTTTTCTTGAGCTGGCCGTTGACTGTCCGGATCACCAGGACGTCCCCGGCTTCATTCGCTACGTGCGCGCCATGACGCCGGAGCGCTTCATGTTCTACGTGATCGGGCGCATGATCCCGCCAGCCACCATCGCCGCAACCGGCGGCGACGCGAGCGCCCTGAGCGCCCTGCTGGAGGCAACGCAGTTCGAGCAGGGCTGCATGTGCCGCGAGGTGCCGATGGAGGCCATCCTGGCCGATGTGCCCGCGTTTCAGCGGCGGCTGACCGATCTGTGGCAGCGCTACTGGGACGAGTTTTTCCACACGCAGCCTCCGCTGCTGCGCCCGCACTGGGAGCACGGCCTGAACGACAAGCGGGCAGTCCTCGAGCGCCAGGGGGGCACGGCGCTCTATGAGTACGTCACCGGGCGCAGCGAGCAGTTGCCCACGCTGCCGCCCGATCGCCCGGTGCGCGAGGTAGTGTTCATCCCCATCTACCTATCCGCGACGTCGGTCCTCATGTTCTACGGCTACGGCAATGTGACCATCCTCTTTGATAGCGAGCGTACCGGGCCGCGCGCGGCGCAGATCGAGGAGAGCAAGACGCGCGCACTGGGCGTCCTCAAGGCGCTGGGCGATGGGTCGCGGCTGGACATTCTGCGCCTGATCGCCCGGCACGAGGGCGCGATGAACGGCAAGCGCATCGCCGAGAAGCTCGATCTGTCCGCGTCCGCGGTTTCGCGCCATCTGGCTCAGCTCAAAGAGGCGGGCCTGGTTGTCGAAGAAACGCAGGACAACCGCACGATCACCTACCGGCTGCAGCGCGAGACGGTCACCAGCCTGCCCGACCGTGTTCTGGAGTACCTGCTGCGCTGAGCCGGGATACCTCATCGGACTGCTGCCCGCGCGAGTCGTCCAGCGCGGGCTTTGGCGTGACCAGGCTCCTGCTATCTCTCACCGCTTCTCCGCCCTCTTGAGGTCTTCGCGCTTCAGAGACTCTCGTCTCCGACGGGGCCTCACTTGGGCGGCGGGGTCGGCGTGCGTGTGTAGCGCGGCGGCAGGAAGGGCGTCGGCGTCGCCGTGAAGGTGGGCGTTGGCGACCAGGTTGGCGACGGGGTGAGCGTGGCCGTCGGCGTCGGCGTGCGCGAGGGCGTGTAGGTAGGCGTCCAGGTCGGCGTGGGAGTGGGCGTGGCAGTCGCCGTCCGCGAAGGCGTCCAGGTGGCGGTGGACGTTGGCGTTGGCGACGACGTCCGGCTGGGCGACGGCGTCCATGTCGGTGTGAAAGTGAGCGTCGCCGTCGCCGTCGGCGTGCGCGACGGCGTGTAAGTAGGCGTCCAGGTGGGCGTGGGAGTGGGCGTGGCGGTCGCCGTTGCTGAGGGCGTCCAGGTGGCGGTGGGCGTCGCGCTTGGCGGGAGCGTGACCGTCGGCGTGGCTGTTGGCGTGGCCGTCGGCGATGGTGTGGGCGTAAAGGTGAACAGCGGTGGGGGTGGCGTGGGCGTTGGCTCTGGAGGAGCGCCGGGCAGCGGCGTGGGGGAGATCGCTTCCAGCACGCTGAAATCGCCGGGGTCGAGGGGCAGCGTGGCCGTGGGGGGCTGCAACGTATCCGGCGTGGCGTCAAACAACAACGTCGCCCCTTCTGGCGACGCTGTCAGCAGGGCGGTGCCGGTCGTGGCGAGCAGACCGCTGACCGCGTCTCCGCTGGGCGGGCTTTCCAGCGGGGGTGGCTCGACTCCGGCGAGCGTGAAGGTGTAATCGAACAACTGGCCGCGCTCGCCCAGCGCGCCCTGCGGCTGGTTGTTGACGGTCAACTTGAGTCCGGCGGCATTGTTGGCGCGCACGCCGACGCTCTGCTGCCCGCTGTAATTGAGGATGTCGCCGCGCTGGGCGACGCCCTCGTAGCGTACCACGCCATCGGTGGCGATGCGCACCCAGCTCTGCTGCGTGATCTCGATGAGCACCGTGACGCTGGTGCCGGTGAGCGTGGGCGGGGTGAACGGTTCGGCGGGCGAGGCAGGCGGCGTGACGGCCTCCAACCCGACCTGCGTCTCTTCACCCGTAGGCAGGGCCCCCTCTGGCGCGGGCAGCTCGTCTGGCGGCGGTGTGGGCAGCGGCTCGGTGTTTGCGGGAGCGGACTGGGTCTGCGTCTCCACCAGGCTGTCAATCAGGCGCGTGACGCCCAGCACGCCCCCGGCGACGACCACCCCGGCGACAATGACGATCAGCGCGCTGCTGAGGAAGCCTCGCCGGGCGCGTCGGGGGCGCATCCGGCGCGGCGCGGATGGCGCGGCGCGCGTCACTGGTGCGAGGCTGGCACTGGTGCCCTCCGCAGGAGCCTGGCGGCGACGCAGACTCGGCCCTTTGCGCGTCCGACGGGGCGCTTGCTCGCCCTCCAACTCTTGCAGCAGCAGCCCCAAGTCCAGCCCCAGGAAGCGCGCATAGTTGCGCAGGAATCCCTGCGCCTGGACCGGCGTCATGCTGGCGTAGTCGCCTGCCTCCAACGCTTCCAGGTATTTGAGGCGGATGCGAGTCGCCTGCTCGACATCAGCGAGGGACAGCTCTTTGGCTTCGCGGGCCTCGCGCAAGCGCTGGCCCAAAGCTCGTGCATCGCTCACGCCTGTACACTCCCAGACGATTGGGGGAATCGCACTGCCGACTATAACAAAAAGCGGGTGATCGTCAAATTCACCCGCTCAGTCATTCTGCCGAGACCCGCCCGCTCAGTCCCCAGCCAGCAGAGCGACCAGATCGCCCTCGAAGCGGGCCAGGAACGCGCGCCACTCCAGCACATCGCGCGCCGTCAGCGGCGGAGCGAACGGGCCACGCGCCCCGTCCAGCCGCAGGTAAGGCGGCGCGTCAAAGGCGGTGATGACGCGCGATGCGCCGCAGACCGGACAGGTCGCGCTGAGCGACCACTGGTCACGATCGTGCTGCGTCACGCGTACATCGGATGGTGCATAGGCAGAGCCACAGTGTGCACACGCCATATGGCGCGTGACGAATCCGATCAGATCGATGGCTGTGCCGGCACCCGGTTTGTCAGCGCGCATTCAGTGCGACCGTGCGGACACGGTCTACTCAACCACTTCGCCCGGCTCTTCGGCTTCGTCAAACAGCTCGAAGTGCTCAACTACGCTGACCGACTCAACGTCCTCGGCCTCACCTGGCGGCTGCACATCGTCAGCCTCGCCGGCCTGGGCCGATTCGAAGCCCCGTATCTCGGCCAGGCTTTCGACCGCCTGCCCAGCCAGGTACAGGGGCACTTCCTCTTCGCGGATGACAACGACCTGCAGCACAGGCGACACGTGAGCGGCGATGCGCACCGGCACCTCGTGCACGCCCAGCTCACGGATGGGGCGCTCGCTGATGCGCCGGCGGTTGATGTCCACGCCCGTCTTTTCCAGCAGGGCCTGGGCGATGTCGCGGGTGGTGATCGCGCCGTAGAGCTTGCGGTTCTTGCCCGCCTTGACGCCGAAGACCAGCTCCACGCCGTGAATCTTCTGCGCGGCTTCGTTCTCCATACTGCGCAGTTCTTCGCGGTGCTTGGCCGACTGCTTGATCAGGTGCTGGTTCTCGCGCAGGGCGCCCGGCGTGGCCTTGATCGCCAGGCCGCGGGGGATCAGGTAGTTCCGGGCGAAGCCATCCGCCACGGTGATCACGTCGCCGGCGACCCCGTGCTTGTAGACGTACTCTTTGAGTATGACCTTCATCGTCTGCTTCCTCAACGCTGGATGGTTGCAGGGGGCGCTTCCCGTGTTTCAGGCGGGCTTTGGTCTTGTTGGGGCGAGTTCTGAAACCCGCTCCAACCGCGAATCTCTATGCTCCGCAATCCGACATGCGCCCTGGTGCAAGGCGGTTATGATACCGCAATCCCGTGGCGAAATCTAGGGTCTGTTAGCCACCGCTATCCCGCCGGAGCGCTCATTCTTCACGGCGATGATCTCGGCGATGATGCTCAGCGCGATCTCTTCCGCCGACTTACCGCCCAGGTCCAGCCCCACTGGGGTGTGAATGGGCGGAAGCTGCGTCAGGTCCAGCCCGGCTGCCTGGGCGCGCTCGGCGCGTTCGACGGCGCGCTGCGGCTTGCCGATGGCCCCCAGGTAGGCGAGAGGGCGCCCGGCCAGCGCGCGCAGCATGGCATCCTCGAAGCGCGGCTCGTGGTTGAGCGAGACGACATACGTCCGCCGGTTGACGCCGACGTGGGCCACGACCTCCTCCGGCCAGAGGACCAGTACTTCGTCCGCGTCGGGATGCTTTTCGCGGGTGGCGAAAGCCGGGCGCGCGTCCGTCACCACCGTGCGGAAACCCATCAGCCGGGCGAAGCGCACCAGTGGCACGGCGATCTGCTCCCCGCCGAAGATGAGCAGCGTGGGCGGGGGCAGGGCCGGCTCCAGCAGGGCGACGCGCCCGTCCGCGTAAGTGACTGATTGCGGCAGGTCGGACTCCAGCGCGGTCAGCGCATCGGCGCGCACGGCCTCTGGCAGGGGGGCGGAGGCCGTGCCGTCGGGCAGGACGTGAGCGTGCAGAGGGCGCGGGTGCAGCGGCTCGTTGGGCGCGCACAGGGTGACGAGGACGCGCGTGAGCGGCGCGCTGAGCAGGTCGAACAGGGCGCGATCCAGCCGCTCGACGAGCACGTCAATCTGCCCGTCGCAGTTGAGGCCAATCTCGACCAGCGGGTTCTCGACGCGCTTGTAGTGCAGCATCAGCGGGCCGTCGCCGGCCAGCACATCGCCCGCCGCCTCATACACGTCGGTCTCCACGCAGCCGCCGCTGACTGCTCCGACGAAGCGATTGTCGCTGGTCATAACCATGCGCGCGCCGAGCGGCTGGGCCGACGAGCCGCGGATGCGCACGATGGTCGCCAGGGCGACGGCTTCGCCGGCGTCGAGCCAGGCCGCTGCTTGGTGGGTGAGGTCGTTGTCCATAGGTGGTGGTTGGTTATTGGTTATTGGTGGTTGGGGGTCGGGAGCGAGCGGTTGCCGGTTGTACTGGTGATCAGGCCAGGGATTTACCTTGCTGACGGTGTGCTGCATCCCTGGCTGCCGTGACCAA
>JBBIHG010000133.1:0-6973 GCA_037447125.1 Chloroflexota bacterium
TTTCATGCTTGGTCATACCCCAAGCTTATGCCCACCCTGAAACTTAAGCAAGGTCCTAGCCTGGTCGGAGTCAGGGGAAAAACGCGATTCCGACGGGCAGAATCAACGCATTTGCGGTAAGCTCTAACGGGACTGGGAAGACGAGCGGCGCGTGGGGAGCGGGCCGCCTTCTCGCCACGCACGAAACAACAAGGAGCGCACTGCAATATGGCCAATGAATACGATGTCCTCGTGCTGGGGGCCGGCCCCGGCGGTTATGTCGCCGCGATCCGCAGCGCCCAACTGGGGTTGAAGACCGCCATTGTCGAGAAGGAATGGTGGGGCGGCGTCTGTCTCAACGTGGGCTGCATCCCGTCAAAGGCGCTGCTGCGCAACGCCGAGCTGGCCCACATCGTCCAGCACCGCATGAAGGAATTCGGCTTCAACGGCGGGCAGGGCGTCGAGGTGGATTACAGCGTCGCCTTCAAGCGCAGCCGCCAGGTGTCAAACCGGCTGGTCAAGGGCGTCGGCTTCCTGCTCAAGAAGCACCAGATTGACACCTACGAGGGCTGGGGCACCATCCAGGACAAATCCACGGTGAGCGTGGCGCTCAGCAAGGACGGGACCGAGAAGCTCAAGACGAAGAACCTGATCATCGCCACCGGCTCCGAAGTCAATCTGCTGCCCGGCGTGACGCTCTCCGAGCACGTCATCACCTACCTGGAAGCGATCCTCTCCGAGAAGCTGCCGGCCAGCGCCGTGATTGTCGGCGCAGGGGCCCTCGGCGTCGAGTTCGCCTACATCATGCACAACTACGGTGTAGATGTGACCCTGGTCGAGTATCTGCCGCACTTGCTGCCCAGCGAGGATGAAGAAGTCTCTGCCGAGCTGGAGAAGCAGTACAAGCGCCTGGGCGTCCGGTTCATGACCGGCACGGCCATGAAGTCGGTCGAGGATACGGGATCCGGCGTGCGCGTCACCGTCGAGAAGGACGGCCAGAGCGAGGTCATTGAGGCGGAGTGGGCGCTGATGGCCACCGGCTTCAAGCCACGCCTGGGGGGGTATGGGCTGGAGAACCTCAAGGACCTGGCCATCTCCAGACGCGGCGCCATCGAGATTGACGAGCGCATGGCGACCAACATCCCCGGCGTATGGGCCATCGGCGACGTGACCGCCAGGCTGATGCTGGCTCATGTCGGCAGCGCGATGGGCATCATCGCCGCCGAGAACATCGCCGGCGTGGAGACGACGACGCTCGACTATCGCATGATGCCGCGCTGCACCTACTGCCAGCCGCAGGTGGCCAGCTTTGGCTACACCGAAGCTCAGGCCCGCGAGGCTGGCTATGAGATTGAGGTGGCTAAGTTCCCCCTCCAGGCCAACGGTAAGGCGCAGGGGTTGGGCGAGGGCCTCGGCTTCGTCAAGTTGATCCACGACAAGAAGTATGGCGAGCTGCTTGGCGGGCATCTGATCGGCCCCGAAGTGACGGAGTTGCTGCCGGAGCTCACGCTGGCCCAGCGGTGGGAATTGACTGCCCACGAGATCGCGCGCAACGTCCATGCGCACCCGACTCTGTCAGAGGCGCTGCTCGAAGTGGCGCACGGCCTGGAAGGGCATATGATTCATCTGTAGGCCCTGCGGTGGCGCAGGCCAGGGGGGAGTGATGTCTGCATCACAGCCAGCACCTGGGGGCCGTACGCCTTCCCTGGATGCGCTGCTGGCACCAGCAGATGCCGAGATGCCCGCGAGCGAGCTGCGCGCGGTGTTTAACCGTATTGCCCGCGACAGCCTGCGCCCCGTCGCGCTGATGTTGAGCGTGCTTTACCTGCTGGAAGCGGGCGTGCTGCTGGTGATTTCCCCCGGCGAGGCGCCGCTGTGGCTGGTGCTGCTAGCGCTGGCGTTGGCGGGGGTGTCTCTGGCGTTGTTCGTCGCGCTGCGACGCGGCAGGCTGCGGGCCAGTTGGGCACACGCACTGGGGTCAGGGCTGGCTCTGCTGGCGATCACGATCATGACCGCCCGCCACCTGTCAGCAACGCCAAGCTACACGGTCAGCTATGCGTTGCTGCTGATCACCGCCGGGTACCTCTACCTCGACACGCGCTGGCTGATGTTGACCATCGCGGCGACAGTGGGGGCGTGGGTGGCCGTCGCCAGTCACCTGTACCCCGACATTCTCGCCGAAGACCTGGTGCCTGTGGTCGTCACCAGTGTGGGAATCGCGCTGGTCGTGCATGTCATTCGCCTGCAGACGCTGCGCCGGCTGGAGCGGGCGCACTTCCGCGAAGCGCGCTACCGCGCTGCCTGGCAGCGGGCAGCCGAGCAAGCCCATCAAAGCGAGGAACGCTTCCGCCGGCTGGCCGACGCATCGCTGGAAGGGGTCGTCATCCACACTAACGACGCGATCCTGGACAGCAACCAGGCCTTTCTCAATATGCTGGGCGTGACGATGGACGAACTGCTGGGCCGCTCGGTATTCGATTTCCTGGCCCCGCGCGTGCACGACCTTGTCCGCGAGCGAGCAAATAAGGGAGATGAGTGCGTCTATGAGGCTGTTGGGCTGCGCCGCGACGGCAGCGAGTTCCCCATTGAGATCAGCGGCGGAGAGATTCGCTTCGGCAGCCAGCGAATGCGCGTGGCTGTCGTGCGCGACATCACCGAGCGCAAGCGCGCCGAGGCCGAGCGCGAGCAGTTCATCGCCGAGCTAAACGCCTTCGCCCACACGGTGGCCCACGATCTCAAGAATCCACTGAGCTTGGTCATCGCCTACGCCGATCTGTTGCGCGACGATCTCGATCGACAGCCGCTTGAGCGCATCCGTGAGTACATCAGCGGACTCACCGATGGCGCGCAGAAGATGCAGCGCATCATTGACGAGCTGCTCCTCCTGGCTCAAACCCGTCAGGGCACAGTCAGCACAACGCCTGTCTTCATGGGCGACATTGTGGCCGAAGCCTGCCGTGTGCTCCAGCCGACCATCGAGCAGACGGGGGCTGAGATCGTTGTGCCAGCCGATTGGCCGCTGGCGATGGGCTACGCGCCCTGGCTGGAGCATGTGTGGGTCAACTATCTGGGCAACGCGCTCAAATTCAGCGGCGATGCGCCGCGTATTGAGCTGGGTGCCACTGAGCGACCGGACGGCATGGTGCGCTTCTGGGTGCGCGATTATGGGCCGGGTATCAGTGTGGAGCAACTGGATCAGATCTTCGAGCCGTTCACGCGCGGCCAGCGCGTGCGCCGCGATGGATACGGCATTGGGTTATCCATCGTCCAGCGCATCGTGACCCGCCTGGGCGGGCAGGTTGGCGCAGAGAACGCCGCTGACGGCGGCAGCATCTTCTATTTCACCCTGCCGCGCGCCACCCAGCCAGAGGAGAGCGTGTCCTCTCCCCCCTGACCAGCCCGCGCAGTCCTTCCTCCGCCGGGAGTGTACCCGCGTCCCCTGGCGGCAGATTTGTGCTACATAGAGTATAATGCGCATACGGGGAACTCATGTTACCGCACTATGGGCGGCGCGCATGAGCAGGATTAAGCTCCATGGCCGGTGAGCCACACTGTGATGAGACGAGAGCCGACGACTGGGTCAGCGACGCCGAGCTGCGAGCGGCGTTGCGCGGCCTGGTGGAGGTCGGTCTGCGCCCGGTGACGGCGGGGCTGGGCGCACTGTACCTGGTGGTTGCGCTGGGCCACGCGCTGTTTTCTGGGGGGGACAACGGAGTGGTGCTGGCGCTGTTTGCCCTGCTGACCGCCCTGGTGCTGCTGGGTGCGCACCTGGCTCTGCGAGGCCGGCAGCGGGCTGCGCCGGCCTATCCAGCCGCGGCGGCAGTGGCCGGGCTGGTGCTGGCCAACATCCTGCTTCATCTCTATCTCACTGAACAGCTTGAACAGACACCGAGCCTGATCCTGCTGCTGATCGGTGCGGCGCTCTGGGTGCTGTCGCCCTTCTGGCTGGGGTTGATCACCGCGGTGAGCTGGGGGGCCTGGGCGCTGGTCGTGTCGAGCGCGGGCCTGACGGAGCACGTGGACCGCTGGGCGTTCGGCCTGCTCGCGGCCACCGCGCTGACCGCGGTCATCCACATCGTGCGCGTCCGCACGGTGCGCCGCCTGGAGACGCTGCGCATCCGCGAGCGGCGGCTGGTGGCAGCGCTGGAACGCGCCCGGCGCTCTGCCGCAGCGATCGGGGAGAGCGCGCGCCAGCTTGCCCAGGTCGCGACAGAGGGCTTGCTCATCCACGAGCGGGGAACAATCCTCGAAGTGAACGACGCCCTGGCCAGGCTGACAGGCTACCGCCCTGCTGATCTGGCCGGCAAGCCAGTGCTCGAGCTCGTCGCGCCCGACGCACGCGCGGCGGCCCGCGAGCGGCTGGTCTGGCTCGGCGAGACAAAGACCGAATTGGCCCTGGTGCGTCACGATGGCACGCGCTTCCCGGCGGAAATCCACAGCCGGGACTGGACCTACATGGGGCGCGCCGCCAGCCTGATGTCCGTGCGGGACATCAGCGCGCGCAAAGAGTCCGAGCGTGGGCTGCGCCGGGCGCGGGAGTACGCGGAATTGCTCTACCGCGCGGTGCCCGCCGCTGTCTTTACAGTAGACCGCAGCGGCATTATCACCAGCCTGAACGACAGGGTTGTTGAGTCACTCGGCTACAGCGCAGACGAGATCGTCGGTCAGCCCTGCGCGATGTTGATGGACGAGACGGGCGCGGTGCACTGCGGCCTGTGTACTGGTGGCCCGCCCCAACCGGTGCGCGACGTTGAGTGCAGGCTGCGCACCAAGGACGGCACGCTGCGCACGGTGATCAAGAACATCGAGCTGCTGACCGATCCCAGCGGACAGATCATTGGCGGCATCGAGAGCTTCGTGGATGTCAGCGAGCACCGCCGCATCGAACACGAGCTGCGCAAGTTGACCAGCGCGGTGGAGCAAAGCCCCAGCGTGGTCATGATCACCGATGTAAACGGCACGATCGAGTACGTCAATCCGCGCTTCACGGCGGTGACCGGCTATGCCGCTAGCGAGACGATCGGGCAGCGCCCCAGTATGCTCAAATCAGGACACACCACCTCCGCCGAGTACGAGGAACTGTGGGAGACGATCACCGCCGGCGGAGAATGGCGCGGTGAGTTCTTGAACAGGAAGAAGAGCGGCGAGCTGTACTGGGAGCTGGCGACTATCCTGCCCATCCGCGATTCCGCCGGATGCATCACCCATTTCCTGGGCGTCAAAGAGGACATCACCGCGCGCAAACATGCCGAGCAGTCCCTGCAAGAGAGCCTGTTCCGCACCCGGATTCTCCACGATGCCAGCCATTCGCTGTTGGCCACGGCTCAGAGTTTGCCCGAACTCGTGCAGGCGGTGGTGGATAACGTGGCCGCTGCGCTCTATGCCGACCGCGTGACCCTGGTGATGCTCGACCGCAGCGCCAGCGCAGTTCTGCACTATGCCAGCGGCGGGCCTGGCGTCTCCGGCGACACGCCGCCCACGCTCGACGAGCTGTGGGACGGCCTGAGCGGCTGGGTGCTGCGCGAAGGACGCCCCGTCCTCTCGCCGAAAGACGAGCTAGACCCTCGCGAAGCGCTAGCGGCCCAACAGCAACGGCTGGAGTCCGGTCTCGGTGACATCATCGTGGCTCCCATGCGCTTTCATGACGGCAGCGTGGGCACTCTGACGGCGACCAACCTGGCCAGCGGGCGCAGCCTGACGCAGCAGGACCTGGAATTGATGATGGCGCTGGCTAACCAGGCCATCATCGCCATTGACAACGCCCGCCTGGTGGATTCACTGCGCCAGTCCGAGGAGAAGTTCTCGCGCGCCTTCCGCGCCAGTCCCGATGCGATGATGATCAACGCCCTGGCTGATGGACGCTTCATTGATGTCAACGACAGCTTCTTGCAGATCGTCGGCTATGAGCGCGACGAAATCATTGGCCGCACCATCGGCGAGATTGACATCTGGCCAGACCCGGAAGACCGCGACCGGCTGCTGCGCCAGGTGACCCAGCAGGGCACAGCGTACAATCTCGAAGTCACCTTCCGGCGCAGCTCTGGCGAGACAGGTGTCGCGCTGCTTTCTGCGGAGGCTGTCGAGCTCGATGGGGAGCGCTGTCTGCTGACCATCGCCAAGGACATCACCGAGCGCATTCAGGCCGCCCAGGAGCGCGAGCTGCTCATCAAAGAGCTTGATGCGTTCGCGCGGACGGTCGCCCACGATCTCAAGAGTCCGCTCAGCCCCATCCTCGGCTACGCTGATCTTCTCCTGGGCGACAGCGACGCGCTCAATGAAGAGACACGGCGCGCCTTTGTGCAGACCATCGCCGACAGCGCCAAGCGCATGGGCAACATCATTGATGAGCTGCTGTTGCTGGCTCGGATGCGCCAGGGTGAGGTACAGACTAAGCCCCTGAACATGGCCACCATCGTGGATGACGTGCTCAGCCGGCTGGACTACATGGTCAAGGAGTACGGCGGGCAGATCGTCGCCAGCAATAGCTGGCCCGCAGCCATGGGCTATGGCCCGTGGGTGGCCGAAGTCTGGGTCAACTACATCAGCAATGCGCTGAAGCATGGCGGGCGGCCACCTCTGGTGGAACTGGGCGCAGACGTGTCGCCGGACGGCGCGCCGCGCTTCTGGGTGCGCGACAACGGCGAGGGGCTCTCGCCAGAGCAGCAGGCGCAGTTGTTCACCCCGTTCACACAGCTTCGTGGGGTTCACGTCGAGGGGCACGGGCTGGGTCTGTCCATCGTGCGGCGCATCGTCGAGAAGCTGTCCGGCGATGTCGGCGTGGAGAGCGCGCCGGGGCAAGGCAGCCTGTTCTACTTCACGCTGCCCGCCGTGCCACCCGCCGACGGGGAAGAGCCAGTGCGAGTAGATGCCCAGCAAGAGATCGTGTGAGCGCCGCCCCACGTCCAGACTCCTCGCAATCATCCTTCTCAACAGTTAGAAGGTGTATGGTAAGCTCCCCCTCATCCCCCGACCCCTTCTCCCTCCAGGGGGAGAA
>JBBIHG010000134.1:0-6969 GCA_037447125.1 Chloroflexota bacterium
GGGGGTGAGGTAAACCAGGGTGCGGCAAACTGCCTGACAGGTTTTGCATACACCCATCTGCGCGCGCTTCATTCCCCAACCATGACTCACTCCAGTATAATGAGGGCACAGGCAAAGCATACCCACAAGGACGGCTTGCGATGACCCCGGAAGAACCCAGGACGCCCCACGATGACGAGGAGTTCCCGCTCGATGATGTCACGAGCGATGCTGCTGAAGTCCCCGACGTGCCGGACTCGCCCGCCGACACCGTGATCGGCCTCCCCGCAGGGGAGCCGCCGCGCGTCGTCGCTGAGACTCCGGTCGGCGGCCTGCGCTCCGCGCCCTGGCCATCGGCAACGGACGTGACTCCGCCCTTCGTCGAGGAGGAAGCGCAGCCAGCCGGCGAACCGGAACCCTCCGAGGAGAGTGTGTCGGAAATGCCGGGCGCTGAAGAGCCATCGCCGGCGGAGGTCGAACAGCCTTCAGGCAGCGCTGAGGTCCCGGAGCCGGCGTGGCAGCCGGACGCGGAAGCTCTCGCCGAGCCAGAGCCGGAATCGGAGCTGGGCGAAGAAGGGGCCAGCGCCGGCACAGAGTCGCAGCCAGAGGCTGAGACTGTCGCGCTGCACGCCGGCGATGAGGCGGAGCTAGCGGCGGAGATCGCGGTCGAAGCGGCACCGGAAGGCGAGGCTGAGATCGCGGACGAAGGGCCTGCGCTGGAGGGCGAAGTGCCTGACCTGCAAGCGCCCGCCTCGATCGTGCGTACCGCCCTGTCCGCCATGGAGATAGAAACCCAGCAAGCGGAAGGCTCCCCTGCCCTTCCCGCCGAGCCAGAGGAGGGCCTGGCCGGTGAGGGCGAATGGGATGATGACCTCTCACCGGCGCTGGCGGCCGTGCTGTTCGGGTCGCCGCGCAGGACCTCCGCCGCCGAAGTGACCGCCGAGGCCGCGCCCATTGCCGAAGAGACAGTGGCTGCCCTCGCTGAGAAGCCGCGCGCAGAGCCTGTCGGCCCGATCAGACTCACCGACGAGGCCGCGGCGCGGACGCTGCCCATCACCGCCGGGGAGCACACCGTCTCCGCCCCGGACACTCCCCTGACGGGCAAGGTGCGCTACTCGCGCCTCGAAGAGCCGCTCAAAGGCGATGGCGGGCAGCGCATCGTCGAGACCTGGACCTATTTCAAGCCGGACTATCTGGCGCTGGAGGGCCAGTTGGTACGCTCCGTGCGCCGCGAGGAGGAGCGCTTCAGCGACGGGTCGTGGCGCTGGCGCTACGAGCGCCAGTACACGGACCGGGGGCGCGATCGCCGCGAGGTCTCGGCCAATGCCGACCGCACCTATTTCGAGCGGGTTGACGAACTCGCCCAGCGCGATCCCCTGACGGGCAAACGCCAGCAGATCAAAGAGGAGGCCGGGATGATCTTCGCCCCGCCTCCTCGCGAAGAGAAGCGCGGCCTGTTCAGTAGCCTGTTGCGGCGCGGCGACGACGAGGAGACCGGCCCGGCAGCCTGGCGCGAAGCGACGCCAGGCGACATGCGCCAGGCGCGCAAGGAGGGCGGCGCAGCCTTCAAACGGGGTCTGTTCGGCTGACGGCGGGCCGCTCTAGGCGGCCTCGTCGGCCAGCAAGCGCGCGATCTGGTCGCAGAAGATCTCGAAGATACCTCGATACAGGCGGGCCTGGGCCGGCCTGGCGAGGTACAGCACGCCCACGATCTCTCCATTCACGCGCACCGGCCCGCAGAGCACGGCCCCTGTGCTGTCGCCTCGCTGTTGCACAAACAGGTTCGATTCCCCCGTGCGCAGCGTATGGGCGAGCGCCCGCCGGTCCGGGACGATGGCCGTATGCTCGACATAGCGCCCGCCCAGGTCGCGCCCGGTCACGTAGCACATCCGCCCGCTGTCATCGTAGCGAATGACGAAGCCGAATCGCGCCCCGAACTGCAGCAGCGCGCGCATGACCAGCGCATCCAACCGCGACGCATAACCAGGCTGGTGGGGCTTGCCCTCATGGACTGAAAGGGAGGTCGGCGCGCGGGCCGGGTCATGGAGACGCGGCGGTGACGGGTGGGGGCGTTGCTCACGCAGGGTCTCCTCGCGGCGCAAGGGACGCGGTGGCTCGCGCCGCGAGTCGTAGCCGTCCGGTGAACTGGCCGCCAGAGCGTCAACTTCATGCGGCGCGAAGTCATCGTACGAGGGACGCTGAGGCCTCCGGCGCGCGCCGTCCAGGGCGTCTGGCCGCTTGAGGAAGGCGATCAAACGTTGTACGACACTTCGCTGAGACATAGCAGCACCTCAAGCCTGGGGGATGGGCAGCCCACGGCCTGTATGCAGCCTCAGCATAGCACGGTTCTTCACAAAAAATAAATAGAACTCCAATACTATCTTAACTATTTGACACTGAGTCTGGAGAGCATGGATCGCCGCGAGGGTACTGACCTCACCCCCGGCCTCGCTGCGCTCGGCCTGCCCCCTCTCCGCGGCGGAGAGGGGGCGGCGAGACCCGCGCCAGCGGGCCGAGCGGGGGTGAGGTAAACCAGGGCGCGGCATACTGCCTAACAGGTTTTGCACACACCCGTCTGGAGAGCACGGCTCGCCGCAAGGCCAGAGTGTTCTATAATACGGGCAGACGCACGGAAAGGCGGTGACTGTGAAGCTTTCGCCGAAAATGCGCACGCTGCTGCTGGTCGTGGATGGGCTGGCGCTGGTCGGCGTGCTGGCCTTCAGCGTGCTCGCCGCGTTGGAGCGCGGCCAGAGCGCCTACGTGATCGGGCAGATCGTCTGTGCGCTGCTCATCCTGGGCAGCACGCTGCTGCTCCACCAGAGCGAGCGCGCGCCCCACTAGGACGCACGTGCCCCGCCTCCTGATAGGATTTGCATTCAAGGCGAGTGCCATACGCAATGTCTTGTAGGGGCGGGTTTGGCAACCCGCCCCTACCGGGCGCAGCAGAGCGCCCTACGTGCTGTGCGTGGTATTCGTGCCTAGCGCATCGCTGCTCCCAGGGTTGAGCAGGCCGGGCACGATCCGCCGGGCCGCACAATGGCATAGCCCGCCTGCGGGTCCGCCCCGTAGGTGGTGAAGTCCACGTTCCACACGATCATCAGCCGGACCTTGCCGCTGCCGCGCGCAAGCTGCGCCGCCCGACCGAGCCACTGCGCCTGCTGGGCGACGGTCACACTGCTGGCCCAGGCGAAGCCAGCCGGCAGCGGGCCGAACCCTTCTGGCGATAGGTAACCGAACTCGGTGAAGCAGAGCGCCTTGGCCCCGCCGAAGGCATTCCAGTAGGTGTTGACCATGCCCCAGAAGTAGCGCGTGTAGGAGGCGTGCGCACGCGGGTCGCCGCTGGTCTGGTCGGGCCCCACAATGCCCTCGTTGTAGTGGATGCCCACGCAGTCCATGTAGTTGGCCGCCCCTGCCGCCGCCATACCCCGAATGTAGCGATCGTCGTTCCACACGCGGTCAGTGCCGAACGCACCTTCGGCACCAGTGGGCGCCGGCGCGCCGCTGATGACCATCACGCTGGGGTTGGCCCGCTTGATCGCGCTGTACGCCTTGGACAGCATCTGCGTGTAAGTGGCGGGGTTGATCTGCCCGCGCGGCCACTCGCGGTCGAGGTTTGGTTCGTTCCACACCTCGATGGCGTCCGGGCCGAGCGCAGCCACGCCCGCCAGGTACCCGGCGTACTGATCCATGTAGCCCGTGCCGCCCGCGCCGAGCTGCGCCGGGCTGCCGACGATACCCAGCAACACCCGGAAGCCCTGGCTGTGCGCCTGGCTGATCAGCCCGGCGACGCCCTGCGGCGAGTCGCCCAGGTTGTACCTGACCTGGCGCTTGACCCAGGTCATGCCCGCCTGGCGCATCAGGTTAGGATAGGCGAAGCTCTCGACATGACCCCCCAGCTCAAATCCAGCCGGAGACGGCACAGGAGTCGGGGCAGGCTGTGTCGGCTGCGGCACCGTCGTCGGCTGGCCTGGTACCGCCGTCGGCTGGCCTGGTACCGCCGTGGGCTGCGGCACTGGGACGGTGCCGCCGGGGATGATCAGCACCTGGCCGACGAAGATCAGATTCGGGTTGACGATCTTGTTGGCCTGCACCAGCGCCGCGACGGTTGTGCCGAAGCGCGCGGCAATGCGCGACAGGTTGTCCCCTGCCACCACCGTGTAGGTTCCCGTCGCTGGCGGTTGCGGGGTGGCCGGCGCGGGTGTGGCGGGTGGCGGCGTGACGGGCGGCAGCGTCCCCCCGGCAGGAATGACCAGCACCTGGCCGACATAGATCAGGTTGGGATTGGCCAGGTTGTTGGCGGCTGCCAGCACCGGCCAGGACGTACCGTATTTCAGCGCAATACGGAACAGGTTCTCTCCCGGCTGGACGACGTGGGTGGTCCCGCCGCCCTGCGCCTGGGCCGGCATCGCCGGCAAAATGGCGGATAGGGTGAGGACAACGAGTAGAACTGTGGCGAGAATCCATTTGAAACGCATGGCATACGCTCCCTGGCTCGGCAGCCTCATAGTACCTGTCTCCTAATCATAGTGCATTTTGAGAATAGCACAACTGCGCCCTAACGCAATTTGAACGCCTCTCCAACGGAGGACAGAGACTCCCGGACTGACTGCCAGGACAGCAGCGTGACCCAGGCGATCCCCCCGCAGGAGAGCTGGACACCGGGTGCGTACAAAGGTTGTCAGTGATTGTCATGACACCGGCATACAGCATCACCCCCAACCTCACCCCACCGCAAAGCAGACTTTGGAAGTCTTCGAAGACTTCCGAAGTCTCCTGCGGCGCACGCCCCGCTGCCGACTTGACGTTCAATGTCGTGTGAGGCGCGTTAGCGCCGAATGGGATGAGGCTGGCCAGGGCGCAGCAGAACAGGCCCCTGCTGCCTGACAGGTTTTGCACGCACCCTGGACACCCTCAGCGTGCCCCGCTTGCGCCTGCGCCATGCCTGCGCTACAGTCCGCCAGCGGCGACGGAATAAGCCTCATGACGAGAGAAGGAACCATGCAACCACACTTGACTTTCGTCCAGATCACCGATTCGCACCTCGGCCCGGCGCGCGATTACAGTTACTTCGGCCACTGCCCCTACCGGACGCTCGCGTGGGCTATTGACCTGATCAACGCCATGCCGCAACCGCCGGATTTCGTAGTGCACACCGGCGACGTGTCCAACGACGGCAGCGCCGAATCCTATGGGCTGGCTGCTGAGCTATTGGGGCGGCTGCGCGTCCCACTCTATCTGCTCAGCGGCAATCACGACGACCGCGCGCTGTTGCGCCAGGTGCTCAATGCGCCGCCCGCCCCCGATGGCGACCCGGACGCGCCACTGGATTACGCTTTCGAGGTGAAGGGCGAGCGCTTTCTGGCGCTCGACGGCTGGACGCCCGAAGTGCGCGATCCGCTGGGCAAGCTGAGCGCCGCGCAACTGGCCCGTGTGCGCGCTGAAGCCGAAGCTGACGGCCCGCCGCTGACTGTGCTGCTGCACTACCCTCCTTTTCCTATGGGATCGCCCTGGCTCGACGAGAATATGCCGCTGGTCAACGGCGAGGAGCTGCAGGCGGCGCTGTTGCCTGGGCAACAGCGGCTGCGCGGCGTCTTCTGCGGGCACCTGCATCGCAGCAGCCAGATCGCCCGCTGCGGCATCACCTATTTCTCCGGGCCGAGCACGGTCGCAGGCTATACCTGGCGTCCGTGGGAGGAGGGGCCGCTGCTTGACCCGGACTACCCGCCCGGCTACAGCGTGGTGCACTACTTCGACGGGCAGGTCGTCGTCCATCAGTATGCCTTCTCGCTGGGGTGAGCCATGCCCTTGCCACGCTGTCTGGCGACATGGTGATGCCGGCGAGCCGCGCCGGGTGACGGTTGTGCGGGGGAAGGGGCGGGTCGCTCAGGTCGCGCCCTCGATGCATGCGGCGGCATAGCGGAACATCTCGCGGACGGCGCGCCCGTTCAGGCCGCTGAAGATGCTGTTGCACGAGGCGAACAGGTAGCCGCCGCCCGGCGCGCCATCGGCCAGGCAGCGATCCACCTCGCGGCGCACCGCGCCCAGGTCGTCCCCGTACAGCGCGCCCACGTCCAGGTTGCCGACCAGGGCCAGCTCACACCCGAACTCGCGCTTGACCGTCGCCAGGTCCACGCCCGCGGCAGGCTCCAGGCCGTGCACGCCGATGAATCCCGCTTCGACGGCCAGCGGCAGCAGAGGGCGGATGTCGCCGTCGCTGTGCCAGATCACAGGGACGGGCAGCGCCGCGACGATGCGCTGGTGGCAGGGCAGGATGAAGGCGCGGAACATGGCCGGGCTGATCAGCGGGCCGTTCCGCGCGGCTACGTCGTCGCCCAGCACGATCAGCTCCGCCCCCAGGGCGCACGCGCGCCCGAACTGAGCGATGCACCAGTCGGTGCGCGCCTCGATCACGCGCCGGACGAAGGGGGGATCGTCCACCAGCGCCGTGAAGAAGCGGGCGAAGCCCATGGCCATGTAAGCGGCGGTCATCGGCCCGATGTGCGTGCCGTAGAAGAGGCAGTGATCGGGGTAGCGGCGCTGCACGTCGGCGGCTGCCGCCGGGTCAAACAGGCGATCCACGTGGCTCGGCGGCGGGCTGTAGCGGCGCAGATCGTCCTCCGTGTGGACGACGCCATCCACATAGACGCCATCCTGCCAGACGCGCCCCCACTCATCTACCCCGGTGCGCCAGGCGTTGCTCTGCGGCGGGTTGACGCTGGGTAGCAGGATGCCGTCCTGCCCCTGTTCCACATAGGCGCGGGCCGCGTCGCCGCCGCCCAACTCGTCAAGCAGCGCGTCAATCCAGATCTCCAGGCGCGGCACGCGGTCCGGCTGGCGGTGAGTCAGCGCGGCGAAGACGCGCTCACGGGAGGACATGGGGGGTCGGGTGCGATCCATGGGGGGCTGCCTGGGCGATCTGGCTCGCTCTGCGGAAAGCTGCGCACGCGCCAAGCATACCGCAGGTTTGGGGACGGCCCAACGCAAGACTTC
>JBBIHG010000135.1:0-6899 GCA_037447125.1 Chloroflexota bacterium
TCAACCTGCTCGAAGTGCTCGTCTGCGGGGTCGTCGTCGGGCTGCTCAGCTACGGCTGGTTCGTGCTGTTGCGCCGGCTGCCCGCCCGGATCGGGCGCTAGGGCTGACCGACAGGCGCGCGGAAGACATTCCGAGCGATTCGTAGGGGCGTATGGCGATACGCCCCTACTTGCCACCTCGCACAAAAGGCGACGGGCGGCTCACCATCAGCCGCCCGTCCATCCCGCTTATCCTAGCCCCGTCACAGCAGGCTGGCTATGACAACCGCCAGCAGGAGCAGGCTCAGATAGATATTGGAGACTTTGAACACGCTGAGGGCGCGCGGGCCGGTGTACTCGGCGCGCAAGGCCCAGGCGGCGCGCCACAGCCACAGCGTCGCCGGCAGCGCCAGCGCCAGGTAGAGCCAGCCGAGCGCCCCGTGCGCGGCCAGCGCCAGCCCGAAGACGCCTGTCGCGCCAGCGTGGGCCAGCATCCAGAAGACGGCGCGCTCCCTGTCGGCGACGACCGGCAGCATGGGCACGCCCGCCCGCGCGTAGTCGGGGCGATAGGCCAGCGCCAGGCTCCAGAAGTGTAGCGGCGACCAGGTGAAGAGCAGCGCCGCCAGCCCCCACACGCCGGGATCGTTCCAGGCCCCGGCAGCCGCGCCGCCACTGATCACGGCTGCGCTGCCCGCCGCCCCGCCGATGACCACGTTGAGGGCGCTGCGCGGCTTGAGCCAGATCGTGTACACGCCCACGTAAATGAACGCGCCCACGGCCAGCCACAGCGCCAGCCAGGGATTGCCCGCCGCCCAGGCCAGCGCGCTGGCCCCGACCACCATCGCTGAGGCGACGGCCAGTACCAGGCGCGCGCTCACCTGTCCTGTCACCAGCGGACGGCGGCGCGTGCGTTTCATCAGCACGTCCTTGTGACGCTCGATGTACTGGTTGAGCGCCGATGCCCCGGACGCCGACAGCGTCCCGGTGACCAGCAACAGGACCAGGTCCCCGCGCGACAGAGCGCCCGCGCCGCCCATCAGCGCGCCGCCCAGCGCGGCGAAGAGCAGCAACACGACCACGCGCAGCTTGAACAGCACAGCCAGGGTCGCCAGCACGCCGCCGGATGTTTCTTCGTGGGTCTGGACGATCCCAGACTCAACAGTCGGGCGCGCAACCGTGGTCATGAACTTCTCCTCTTCGCGGGCGAACTCGTTTGCCGTTCCCACGCCGCAGATTATAGCGGACTCAGGCTCCGACAGACTTCTTTTTAACAAATTTATATCTCTTTATTCAGACTATTGTACAGGACACACGCCCGGCCTACAAGCCTCATTTACCTCTTTTCCGCCTCACCCATCGCGGCAGAACAACGGCGGGCGTCGAGTGGTGTTATACAGACTGGAGACCATGCAGCGAACAGGAGAAGCACAAGATGGACAACCTCTTCAGTTTTCTGGCCAGCCAGAACGGGCGCATCGCACGCGCAGTCGCCGGCATCGTCCTGATCGTGATCGGGCTGCTGGGGGTCGGAGGCACGGGGGGCTGGGTGCTGGCGGTGATCGGCCTGGTGCCGCTGGCCGCTGGCGTGTTCGACTTCTGCCTGCTGGCGCCGCTTTTCGGCAAGCCGCTGCGGGGCGACGCACTGCGCGCCGCATTGAGCCAGAAGATTCGCCCTCAGCAGTAACGCCATACCCCCCAATTAGAAGAACCGGGCGGCCTGGTGGCTGCCCGGTCAGGCTGCCGGTCCGTTAGGGTGGGAGGGGGCACGGTCCGGCAAGTCTGTGGATGGGGGCTTCAATCCGTCCCCAGTATAGCGAACATTTGTTCTGTCTGTCAAGAGGGCGAACCTTAAAGTTTCCGCGCCCCCCTGCTGCGCCCCCCAAAACCCCCGCTGCCAAGTCGTGGTACAATACAGACCTCTGCCTGCGCCTGGCAAGGAGGGTGGTCGTCATGTTCGAGGGCTGTAGTGGCTGCTGCCTGTCCATCATCCTGATCCCGCTGCTTTGCCTGGGGCTGGCCGCCTGCGTGGTGATCTATGCCGCGACCAGCGACACCAATGCGCCGGTGTCCAACGCCTTCCAGCCCAGCCTCAGCGAGGCCCAGAGCTTCGACCGGGCCATTGACGATGCGATTGCTCAAGCGCGCAGCCAGGGCTGGTGGGCGCTCAAGTTCAACGAGCGCGAGATTTCGTCGTGGATGGCCCTCGAAGGCAAGACCTTCGCCGAGGAGCACGGGCATGTCTTCCCCTTCAAGAACGTCCAGGTCGGCCTGGACGACGGCGAGATGCGCTTCCACGCCGAAGTGGAGGCGCGCTTCCTTTCCATCCCGCTCAAGGTCTTCATCAAGCCGGGGGTGGACTACGCCGGGCAGATTGTCTTCGACATTACCAAGGTGGATGTGGCCGGCATCGGCGCGCCGGATTTCGTGGTGCAGACGGTCAAGGCCCAGTTCGAAGACATGCTGATCCGGCCCTTTGCCGAGTTGCCGGGTAGCTACTTCCTGTATGAGCAAACGCTGATCGTGGATAACGGCACGTTCGAGGTACAGGGCGTCATCCGCCAGTGAGCGGCGGCGCTGCTGGTCTGCAAGCCGACGGAGGGGCAGGCAGGTGAGCATCCTGGTGACGGGCGGGGCGGGCTTCATCGGCAGCCATCTGGCGCGGGCGCTGCTGGCGCGCGGCGAGACGGTGATCGCCCTGGACAACTTCAACGACTATTACGACCCGGCCATCAAGCGCGCCAACGCCGCCGAGCTGGCCCGGCACCCGGCCTGCACGATGGTGGAGGGCGATATCCGCGACGCGGAGACGGTCGAGGCGCTCTTCGCCGCGCACGGCATCCACCGCGTAGCGCATCTGGCGGCGATGGCCGGCGTGCGCGAGAGCATGAAGCAGCCGCGCCTGTACTTTGCGGTCAACCTGGACGGCACGCTCAATCTGCTCGAGGCGGCGGGGCGGCACGGCTGCGAGAACTTCGTGCTGGCCTCCACCTCCTCAGTCTACGGCGCGACGCAGCGCCTGCCCTTCAACGAAGAGGACGCCGCCGACCGACCGCTGGCCGCCTACCCGGCCAGCAAGCGCGCCGCCGAGCTGCTGGCTCACACCTTTCACCACTTGCACGGCCTGAACATCACCGCGCTGCGCTTCTTCAACGTCTACGGGCCGGCGGGCCGCCCGGATATGATGCCCATGCGCGTCATGGAGGCCGTGCTCGATGGCAGCGTCGTGCCCATCTTCAACGACGGCGACATTCACCGCGACTGGACGTACATTAACGACACGGTCACCGGCGTGATCGCCGCGCTCGACCGCCCGCTCGGCTACGAGGTGATCAACCTGGGCGTCGGCGCGCCGATCTCACTGAAGGAGTTCATTGACGTGATCGAGGAGTTATCCGGGCGGAAACTCAACACGCGCGGCGTGCCCACGCCGCCCAGCGACCCGCCGATCACCTTCTGCGACAACGGCAAGGCGCGCCGCCTGCTCGGCTTCGCCCCGACCACGCCCGTGCGCGAAGGGCTGGCCCGCACATGGGCCTGGTTCAAAGCGTGGAAGACGGCCAGCGGCGGCTGGCCTGAATGAGCCGTCCTTCCTCGAAAGCAGACGCCGTATGACTCTGCCCATCGCCCTGCTCAGCGCCGCCGCCGCCCTGTGCGCCGCGCTGACCATCGCCGCCAAGTACCGCCAGTCGAAGCGGCTGGAGTACATCTGCAAGCCGCTGGCGACGGTGAGCATCCTTCTGATCGCGCTGCTGGCCGAAGACCCGCTCACCACGCGCTACCAGGTGTTGATCGCCCTGGGGCTGACGGCATCGCTGGCCGGGGATGTCTTCCTGATGCTGCCAGATCGCTTCCTGCCCGGCCTGGTCAGTTTCCTGGTGGCCCATCTCTTCTACATCGCCGCCTTCACCCTGGAAGGGCGCGGCATCGCCCCGCTGTGGTACCTGGCCCCGTTCGTGCTCTACGGCGTGCTGATGCTGCGTTGGCTGTGGCCGCACCTGGGATCGCTGCGCGGCCCGGTGATCGTCTACATGGCCGTGATTCTGCTGATGGCCTGGCAGGCGGCCAACCGCTGGATCGAGACGCGCCAGGACGGGACGTTGCTGGCCCTGGCTGGCGCGTACCTGTTCGTCACGTCGGACTCGGCGCTGGCCGTCGAGCGTTTTCGCGGCAGCTGGCGCAGCGCGCCGTTCTGGGTGCTCAGCACGTACTTCGCCGCGCAGTGGCTGATCGCTCTGTCGGTGTGACAGGAGCGCGCCCGCACTGCGGGAAAGAACCTCTGCGGTTCGGGGACTCCCGCCCCCAATTCGCTCCGTGCCGGGGCCTCACACCGGCCAGTCCCCCGCCGCGTAGCCTATATCGAAGGCCACCGTCCCCGTGTGCACGGCCAGCACCGGCCCGGCCACCGACCGCTCCAGGTGCACACAGTCGAAGCGCTGGCGCAGCTTCTCGCTCAGCCGGTCGGCCAGCGCCGGGGTGGGATCGGTGCCGTAGACGATGTGCGCGCGCAGCTTATGCCCCTCGCCCACTGCCTCGACGATCTGCTCCACGAAGGCGTCCACCGCTTTTTCCAGGCGGCGGACGCGGCCCGCCGGGACGTAGGTGCCTGCCGTCTCGCCGCTTTTGCTGACGGTGATGATCGGCTTGATGTGCAGCGCCTGGGCCACATGATACTGCACCGTCCCGATACGCCCGCCGCGCACCAGCGGCGTCAGGTCGTCGAGGATGAAGAGCAGGCCGCCGGCGGCGTGCGTCTGCTCCAGCAGCGGGACGATCTGCGCGGCGCTATACCCGGCGGCGGCGGCGCGGGCAGCCGTGAGCACCTGCAGGCCCAGCGCAGCGGAGATGGTGCCGCTGTCATGCACGGTGATGTCCTGGCCGGGCAGGGCCTGGGCCGCCTGGCGCGCCGCGTTGACCGTGCCGCTCAGCCCGGCGCTGAGGTGAATGGACAGGATGGGCGCGCCCGCCAGCGATTCGTACAGCGCCTTGAAGTCGGGCACGGTGGGCTGCGACGAGGTGGGATGCGCGTCGCCGCGCGCCAGCCGCTCGGCGAACTGGTAGAGGTCCATGTCCAGGTCGCTGCGATACGACTCCTCGCCGAACAGAATCTTGAGCGGCACGCGCTGGATGTTGTAGCGCTCCCATGCCTCCGCTGGCAGATCGCAGGTGGAGTCGGTGACGATGATCGGGGGGCGGCTGCCCGCCGGCGAGCCTTCGGCCATGATAGTCTCCTTGGGTGATGGCCGCGCCAACCGCAGTCAACGAGGAGATTGGGTGCGGGTTGAAGCGAGGCATGCGGTGAGATGGTGCAGGGATGATACCCTGTTTGGGGCAAAGCTGCCTGTTCCGGCGCGGGCGCGCGGGCGCAGAAGGAGGGACTTCCGAAGTCTGCATTTGGCCAGGCGAATCCGGGTATACTTTACGGGAGCAGGCCCAGGAGGTATGTCCGATGATCAGCAGCCTCACCCCCCAGCAGTTCGTCCAGAAGTGGGAGGACTCCGCGCTCAAAGAGCGCTCCAGCTACCAGGAGCACTTCATAGACGTGTGCCGCCTGGTGGGCCACCCCACCCCCGCCGCGCTCGATCCCACCGGCGAGACCTTCACCTTCGAGGCCGGCGTCAAGAAGCTCGGCGGCGGGCAGGGCTGGGCCGATGTGTGGTACAAGGGCCATTTCGCCATCGAGTACAAGGGCAAAGGCAAGTACGACACCCTCGAAGCCGCCTACGACCAGCTTCTCAAATACCGCGAGAACCTGCTCAACCCGCCGCTGCTCGTCGTCTGCGACATCGCCAACTGGGAGATTCACACCAACTGGCCCAACACCGTCAAGAAGGTCCACCGCTTCAAGAACACCGACATCACCCGCCCGACCGTCCAGCGGATGCTGCACAACCTGTTCTACGAGCCGAACACCCTGCACCCCGAACGCACCACCGAGCAGGTCACCGCCGACGCCGCCGACGTGTTCAGGCAGATCGCCGAGAACATGCGCGACTGGCAGGCCGCCCCGGAGCGCATTGCCCGCTTCCTGACCAAGCTGGTCTTCTGCCTCTTCGCCGAGGACGTGGGCCTGCTGCCCATCGTGGACACGGGCAAGGGCATCTTCACCGAGATCATCGCCAAGAGCCGCCAGCGCCCGACCTTCCTGGCCCGCTACCTGCGCGAGCTATTCGAGGCCATGCGCGACGGCGGCGAGATGCTCTTCCGCGACATCCCCTTCTTCAACGGTGGCCTGTTTGACAACGTGGACGTGGAAGAGCTGAGCCTGGAAGCGCTCACCGCCCTGGAACGCGCCTGCAACCTGGACTGGTCTGCCGTGCAGCCCGGCATCTTCGGCACGCTCTTCGAGCGCAGCCTCGACCCCAGCAAGCGCGCTCAGCTTGGCGCGCACTACACCAGCGAGGACGACATCCGCCTGATCGTCGAGCCGGTGCTGATGCAACCGCTGCGCCGCGAGTGGGAGGCGCTGAAGGCCGAGGCCGCGCCCATCCGCGCCGCCTACGAGGAGGCCCTGGCCGAGCGGAACGTGCGCAAGCAGGTCAACCGCCTGCGCGAGCTTGAGGCCCTGCGCGACCGCCTGTTGGAGCGCCTGCGCAGCGTGACCGTGCTCGACCCGGCCTGCGGCAGCGGCAACTTCCTCTATGTGGCCCTGCAAGCGCTGCTCGACCTGGAGAAGGAAGTCCGCCTGCACCCGCTCTTCAACGATCTGCCGCTGGCCTTCCCCGGCGTGCACCCGCGCCAGCTTTACGGCATCGAGAAGGACGCCATCGCCCACGACCTGGCCTCGATTGTGGTCTGGATCGGCTACATCCAGTGGTGGCGCAGCAACGGCGAGCGCTACCACAGCAAGCCGATTCTGGAGCCGCTGGACAACATCCGGCTGATGGACGCCATCCTGGCCTTTGACGAGGCGGGCAACCCGGT
>JBBIHG010000136.1:0-6780 GCA_037447125.1 Chloroflexota bacterium
GTGAACAGCCGGAGCAGCGACGTAGCCGGTACTTCCAGCTCGACGACCTCTGGCTCCCCCATGCCCAGAAAGACCTCGGCCTGGTCATGTTCGGTCGTGACCACCAGACGGTAAGGTCGCGGGGCGAAGCGGCTGTTCAGGCGGCGCGACTCGAACGTCGGTTCCAGCAGGTAGAGCGTCAGGGCCAGGTTGTGCAAGCGCATCAGGGCAGCGCCCGTGAAGTGACGCAGACGGGCGCCGCGCACCAGAGCGTGCTGCATGAAGGCACTTTGCGGGTGCACGAACAGGCCGATGCGCTCAGCGTTGAGTGTCTGGGCTGTATGGGCGATCTGCGCCAGCAGGGCCTCAGTTCCATCGGGGTGATCGCCCACAGCCTCAACCACGTTGAAGCGCGTCGCGTTGGTGTCGCGAAACACGTTGATCGATCCCTGGGTGATCAGGCGCGCGTAGGCGACCAAACGCCCTTCAACCTCGGCGACGAGGAAATCGTCAGACTCGTTGCGCCCGGTGCGCAGCAGATGATCGATCTGCCACGTCCACATCTCCTGGTTGCGGGCCAGGCAGTAGTGACCGCGCGCGCTCGCCTCAGCATAGAGCGCCTGAACGGCGGACAGGTCGCCGCTGTAGTAGCGCCGCACCGCCACATCACGGCTGGCTGCGCCCAGCCGATCAGCCATGCGGCGCTCGTAGCTGTGCCCTGTGCTCCAGTGACCTGCCCGCAACGCCTGCTCAATGCTGATCTCGGACTCGAAACTGGTCAGGTAGAGACCCGCCGCATACTCGTACTGCCATTCGCCGAACAGCACCGGATCGCCGAAGCTTATGCTCAGCACGAACTCACGCTCGGACATGCGCTGGTGCAGCGCCTCCAGCAACATGCCCTCATAGCCGCGCCCACGATACGCATCCAGCACGCTCAGCAGGCTGACTTCGGCGGCGGGCAGCGGACTTTCGCCGATCTGGAACACCCGCGGGACAAGGCTCGCGTGGGCAGCTATTTCGCCCGGACGGTCACCCTCAATGACGAAGCAATCCGCCGGGTCGAAGCCAGGCAGAGCACCATACCAGCTCGCGACCTGCTCGTACTCGTCCGGTCCATAGGCCAGGCGGACATGGTCGAGGATCGCCTCTCTCTCGTCAGGCCAGCGGATAGTCCGGATAGCCATAGCGCCCCCCGGCAGTGACTCCAATCGCCGCTCTCATGCAGCGATTATACTCCAGCGCTGGTAAGGCGCTACCGCGTCCGGGTGCGTGCAAAGGTTGCCAGCGACTCGCTGGATGCGCGGCATTGACCTCACCCCCAGCCTCGCTACGCTCGGCTTGCCCCCTCTCCGCAACGGAGAGGGGGCGGCGAGGCGCGCCAGCGCTGAGCAGGGGTGAGGTCAACCAAGACTCAGTGGATCAGGCCCCTGCTGCCTGAAAGGCTTTTGACGCACCCCCACATCCAGAGGAAGAGAAACCGTCTCTGACCCGCCCGGCAGGGGCACAAGCCCAGAGACTCCAGCACACAGGACCAGGGCGCAGCGCCCCCCTCTGCTCGAGTGCGCCCTGACCAGCCTGGATCGGCCCCTGGTCAGGCCGAACGGCAGGCGTTTTTGGTGTCCGTCGCCACTGGTGGGGCAGGTGCCGGGCTTGCTACTGTTGGCGCAGGTGAGAGATTCAAGAGTATTCAGGAAGCGAGCTATGCGCGAGTTCATTGACGGGGCGGAGGCTATTGCGCGCGGGGCACTCGATGCCGGCTGCACCTTCTTCGCCGGGTATCCCATCACCCCGGCCACGCCCATCCTGCTGCACATGATCCGCGAGCTGCCCAAAGTGAGCGGCGTAGCCATCCAGGCCGAGGACGAGATCGCCGCGCTGGGCTTCTGCCTGGGCGCGGCCATGACCGGCGCGCGCGCCATGACCGCGACCAGCGGACCGGGCATCTCCCTTTACAGCGAGCACATCGGCCTGGCGATCATGGGCGAGGTGCCCCTTGTCATCGTCAACGTGCAGCGCATGGGGCCTTCGACCGGCGGGGCCACGACTACCGCCCAGGGCGACATCCAGTTCATGCGCTGGGGCACATCGGGTGGCTACCCGGTGATCGTCCTGGCCCCCACCGACGTGCGCGACTGCTACCGCCTGACCGGGCGCGCCTTCGACCTGGCCGAGCGCTTCCGCGTCCCCATCTTCCTGGCGACGGACAAGGACACGGTCGCCACGCGCGCCACCGTAGACCTGGCGGCCTATGAGCGCGTCCCCGTGCGCGAGCGTCCCCTGGCCGACCCCGCCACGCCCTTTGTGCCCTACCGCGTGGCGCACCTCGACGACGTGCCGCCGCTGGCGCACTTCGGCGGGTCGCATCTGGTGCGCTTCACCTCGTCGTCGCACGACGAGCGCGGCTACCTGACCAAGAATCCACCCGACGTAGACCGGCTCAACCGCCACCTGGCGGCCAAGATCGAGGCGCATCTCGACGAAATCGCCCTGGTCGAGAGCGACCTCCAGGATGGCGCGGAGACGCTGGTGATCAGCTACGGCATCACCGCGCGGCCCGCCCAGGAAGCGGTGCGGACAGCGCGGGCAACAGGGCGGCGCGTCTCGTCGCTGGTGGTGCGCTCATTGTGGCCCGTGCCGGAGACGGCCATTCGCGCGGCGTTGGCCGGCATCCGGCGGGCGGTCGTCGTCGAGCTGAACCTGGGCCAGTACCGGCGCGAGATTGAACGGCTGGCGCGCGGCGAGCAGGAAGTGATTGGCGTGCACCGCGTGGACGGCAACCTGATCGGCGCGGGGGAGATTCTGACCGAAGGAGGGCTGGCCTGATGGCTGAGGCGCTCACCACCTACCTGAACGAAGACCTGCTGCCGCTGCCCTTCTGCCCCGGCTGCGGGCACAGTGCCATCGTCAAACACCTGGACGCGGCATTGGTGCAGCTTCAGCTTGACCCGCGCCAGGTGGTGCTGGTCACCGACATCGGCTGCCAGGGGCTGGCCGACCGCTACTTCGACACGAACGCCTTTCACGGGCTGCACGGGCGCTCGGTGACCTACGCCACTGGCATCAAGCTGACCAACCCCGACCTCAAGGTGATCGTACTCATTGGCGACGGCGGGACGGGCATCGGCGGGCATCACCTGCTCAACGCGGCGCGACGCAACATAGGTATCACCGTGCTCGTCTTCAACAACCTCAACTTCGGCATGACCGGCGGCGAGCACTCGGTCACCACGCCGCCCGGCGCGCGCACGACGACCACCCGCTATGGCCATCTGGAGCACCCGCTCGATCTGTGCGCGACGGTCGGCATCAATGGGGCCGGCTTCGTGGCACGGACGACCTCCTTCGACAAGAACCTGCCCGGACTCATGGCCGCCGCCATCCAGCACGAGGGCTTCGCGCTGATCGACATCTGGGAGCTGTGCACGGCCTATTTCGTGGAGGAAAACCGCTTCAACCGCGCGTTGCTGGAACGCACGATGGAGGAGTTGGGCTTCGCCACCGGTATCCTCTATCAGCACGACGGGCCTGAGTACAGCCGGGCGGCCCGCGCCGCACTGAGCGACCAGCGTGGCAGGCCTGTCTTGCCGCCTCAACCGTTGGAGCCGCGCTACACAAACGCGGTCGAGACGGCAGTGCACTGCGCCATTGCCGGCGCGGCGGGCGCGAAGATCGGCAGCGCGGCGAGCATCTTGTGCCAGGGGGCGATTCTGTCGGGTCTGTGGGCCACGCAGCGCGGCGATTACCCGGTCACAGTCAAGACGGGGCACTCCGTCGCCGATGTGGTGCTCAGCCGCGATGACGCCTTCCACGTCGGCACGACGCCACCCGATCAGATGATCGTCCTGTTCCCGGAGGGGCTGCACAAGGAGCGCGGACGCATCGCCCGGCTGGAGCCGCCGACGACGCTGTTCATAGACGCGGCGCTGCCCCCGGTCGAGACGGCGGCGCGCGTCGTCCCGCTGGACTTCTCCGGGGTGCGTCAGAAGAAAGAGGCTTGGGCGATGATGGCCATTGCTGCCATGCTGGAGCAGGCAGGCCTGTACCCGCTCGACGCGCTGCGCGAGGCGGCGGCGCTGCGCCCGGCCTTTGCCGCGCAGAATCTGGCGGCGATTGCGGCGGGCGTGGAGCTGCTGGGGCGCGGGTAGCCTGGCAGCGGGGGTGCCGCGGCCCGGCGCCCTCTACCATCAGACTGTGGAAGGCTATTTGTGGACGCTGCTACAGGCAGGGCGCGACACAATAGCGCCCTGCCCCGTCCTGGGGCCGGTCAGCCCTTGGCGTGGTGTGCGGCGATCAGGTCGCGGTAGAAGAGCGCGCTGCGCTTGGGCGTGCGGACCTGCGTGGCAAAGTCCACATGGACAATCCCGAAGCGCTTGAGATAGCCCCTGGCCCACTCGAAATTGTCCATCAGGCTCCAGGCGAAGTACCCCTTCAAGGGGACGCCCTCGGCGATGGCGGCGGCGCAAGCTTCGATGTGCCGCCGGTAGTAGTCCACGCGCTGCGGGTCTTCGACGACGCCGTTCACCGGATCAGGATCGTCGAAGGCGGCGCCGTTCTCGGTGATGTAGATCGCCGGCGGCGCGTAGTCGCGTGCCACGCGCACCAGCAGCGCGCGCAACCCCTCCGGGCAAACCTCCCAGTTCATCGCCGTGTACGCGCTGCCCGCCGGACGCACGCTGCGCGCGTAGAAGGGGCTATTGTCGCCGGGCACGATGACCTGGCGGGTGTAGTTATTGATCCCCAGGAAGTCCAGCGGGACCGCCGCCGCGCCAATGTCCTCCGGGACAATTCGCTCCAACGCTGCTCCCAGCAGCGCGACCATGTCCTGCGGATAGCGCCCGTGAAACACCGCATCGAGGAACCAGCGATTCAGGTAGCCGTCGTGCCGGTACGCGGCCTGGCGATCGGTTTCGCTCTGCGTGGCCGGTTCCACATGATCGAGGTTGAGGGTGATGCCCACCTGCGCACCCGGCGCATTCTGGCGGATGGCGGGCACAGCGGCTCCGTGCGAGAGCAGCAGGTGATGGGCGACGGTGTAGGCGGCAGTCAGGTTGCGCTGGCCGGGCGCGTGCTCGCCAGTATAGTTGCCCAGGAGAGCGATCACCCAGGGCTCGTTGTGAGTGATCCAGTGTTTGACGCGGTCACCCAGGCGCGCGGCCATCAGCGCCGCGTAGTCGCGGAACCAGCCCATACTGTCCGGGTTCTCCCAGCCGCCCCGCTCTTGCAGCGCCTGGGGCAAATCCCAGTGATAGAGTGTGACAAAGGGCGTGATCTCGCGGCGAAGGAGCTCGTCCACCAGCCGGTCGTAGAAATCGAGCCCGGCGGGGTTGGTTAGGCCGGTTCCGGCGGGAAGGACGCGCGGCCAGGCGATCGAGAAGCGATAGGCGTTCAGACCCAGGCCAGCGATGAGGGTTACATCTTCACGATAGCGGTGGTAATGATCGCAGGCTACATCACCGGTCGAGCCATCGTCAATGGTGCCGGGCGTGTGCGTGAAGCGATGCCAGATACATTCGCCGCGTCCATCCTGGAGGGCCGCACCCTCAATCTGGTAGCTGGACGTAGCCGCGCCCCAGATGAAGTCCTGTGGAAATGCCATGACTCTCTCCTTTGCCGGCAAGGCCCCAGAGCGCGCTGACACGGCCAACCGTGTTGCCCGGGACTTGGGTCGGGTGATCATAGCACGCAGGTGGCGGCGTATCAATGTGCAGACTCCGCGACTCCGCGACCAGAAGGGTTGCGGTATACTAGGCGCACCTTGGCGCGATCTAGCGGAGCTGTGGAACCGATGACTGAAAGCTGGGTGGAGCGACTGCGCAGGATTCAGGCCGAGCGCGACACGTGGCTGTGCGTGGGCTTGGATCCCACGTCGTCGCTGATGCCCGCCGGCGTGAGCCTGCGCGATTTCGGGCGAGCGATCGTTGACGCTACGGTGGATCATGCCTGTGCTTTCAAACTCAATCTGATGTTCTATCTATCCTTCGGGTCGGCGGGACTGAGCGCCCTGGAGGAGACTGTCGCGCATATCCCCGGCGACATGCCGATCATCCTGGACGCGAAGTTCGGCGACATCCGCTATACGGCCCAGCACTACGCGCAAGCAGCGTTTGACGTGCTGGGCGCCGATGCGGTCACGATCAGCCCCTATGTGGGCATGGATGCGGTGATCCCATTGCTGGGTCGTCCCGGCAAGATAGTCTTCGTGCTGGTGCGTTCGTCGAACATCACCGGCAACGATTTCCAGCTCTGGCCGAGTGAACGCGCGCCGCTATTCCGCTTCGTCACGGCGCAGATCAACACGTTGGCGCGCGACTACGCGGATCAGCTCGGCATGATCGTCAGTGCGACGCAGCCGCGCGATCTGGCCCTGCTGCGCAGTTGGGCGCCGTCAATTCCTTTCCTGATCCCCGGCATTGGGGTGCAAGAGGGCGACCTGGGCACAGCCGTCCAGCACGGGATGACGCGTGGCGGTACCGGTCCACTGATCGGCGTGGCGCGGGCCATCATCTACGCGAGCTCGGACAGAGATTACGTGACAGCAGCACGAGCAGCAGCGGCGGAATGGGCAGGACGTATTCGCGCCGCGCGCGCTGAACACGAGGCGAGTTGACTGGGCGAACCGAGGGAAGATGGGAGAATCACGGCTTGACGAGGGGGAAGGGGACTGGTACAATGCGGCCTGTTACGCAGCCCCATTCGTCTAGCGGCCCAGGACATCGCCCTCTCAAGGCGGAAACAGGGGTTCGAGTCCCCTATGGGGCATCGCATTACAACATCCTAGAAGGGTGTTGTTTTTTGCTT
>JBBIHG010000137.1:0-6735 GCA_037447125.1 Chloroflexota bacterium
ACTCAAAACTCCCGAATCCCGACTCAACAACAGCCCATCACATGGGTCAGTCCGTACTCAACGCTGTCGGCCAGGGCGAACCAGCTTGCCTCGATGATGTTGGTGCTGGCTCCCACGGTGCTCCAGCGCTGGTGGCCGTTCTGCGTGTCAATGAGCACGCGGGTCATGGCTGCCGTGCCGTTCTGCCCGTCGAGGATGCGCACCTTGTAGTCGGCCAGTTGGAACTCGGCCAGCGCCGGGTAGATGGGGATCAGCGCCTTGCGCATGGCCCGGTCGAGCGCGTCTACTGGGCCGTTGCCGCTGGAGACGGTGTGAATCTCCTCGCCGTTCACGCGCAGCTTGATCGTCGCCTCGGCGAACATGCCGCGCCCGGCGCGGTGCTCGACCACGGCCATGTAGTCAATCATCTCGAAGGGGGGCTGGTAGTCCGCGCGTTGGCGGCGGATGAGCATCATGATCGAGGCTTCGGCCCCTTCGAAGACGAAGCCCCGGTGCTCCAACTCCTTGATGCGGGCGACGAGCTTCTGCGCCTCGTCCGCCGCCAGGTTTTGGCCATATTCCTCGGCCTTGCTGAGCATGTTGCCGCGCCCGCTGAGGTCAGAGACGAGCACGCGCATCTTGTTGCCGACCAGCGCCGGGTCAATGTGCTGGTAGCTGTCCACGTTGCGGCGGATGGCGGCGACGTGCATCCCGCCCTTGTGGGCGAAGGCGCTCTTGCCCACGTAGGCCGCCTGGTGGTTGGGGGCCATGTTGGCGATCTCGGCCACCGTGCGCGCCACGCCCGTCAGGTGCACCAGGTGACCGTCCGGCAGACAGCGCAGGCCGAGCTTCAACTCCAGGTCGGGCACCACCGAGCACAGGTTGGCGTTGCCGCAGCGCTCGCCGTAGCCGTTGATCGTCCCCTGGACGTGCGTCGCGCCCTGGCGCACCGCCGCCAGCGTGTTGGCGACGGCCATCTCGCCGTCGTTGTGGCAGTGAATGCCCAGCCGCACGCCGGGGAATCGCTGGGCGGCCGTGCGCGTCATCTCCTCGATCTCCCAGGGCGTCGAGCCGCCGTTGGTGTCGCACAGCACGAGCACCTGCGCCCCGCCGTCGAGCGCGGCCTGCAAGGTTTGCAGCGCGTAGCCCGCGTCCAGCTTGTAGCCGTCGAAGAAGTGCTCGGCGTCGTAGATCACCTCGCGCCCCTGCGCCTTGAGGAAGGCCAGGCTCTCGCGGATGATGCGCAGGTTCTCCTCCGGCGTGGCGCGGATCACCTCGCGTACGTGCAGGAGCGAGGTCTTGCCGACGACGGTGACGACGGGCGTCGCGGCGTCGAGCAGGGCGATGATGTTGGCATCGGTCGCCGGGTCGCCGCCTACGCGACAGGTCATGCCGAAGGCAGCGACGCGGGCGTGCTGCAAGTCCAGCTCGCGCACGCGCTGGAAGTAGGCCGCGTCTTTGGGGTTGGAGCCGGGCCAGCCGCCCTCGATGTAGGCCACGCCCAGGTCATCGAGCAGGCGCGTGATCTTGAGCTTGTCGTCTACCGACAGGGCGATGTTCTCGCCCTGCGTCCCATCGCGCAGCGTGGTATCGTAGACATCAACAGCAGGGGTGGTCTTGGCGGTTACGGTGGTCATCGGCGGTCTCGATTCGTGGTTATTGGTTGTTGGTTATTGGTTGTTGGTGATCAGTCTTCGGTGATCAGTTATCAGTGGGCGGCAGCGCGTATAGCCGGTGGCGGAAGTCTGATCTCCGTGTGCCCTTTGTAGGGGCGGGTTTGGAAACCCGCCCCTACAGACCCCCTGCTCACCATCCTCGTCGTCGCTAGCTCTTCATCTGCACGCCCAACACGTTACGCGCGTAGGGCACCAGCCCGCCCGCGTTGATGATCGCCAGAACCACCGGCGGGTAGGGGCTGGCCTGGTACGTCTGGCCGGTGCGCTCGTTGGTAATGGTGCCGGCGGCGAGATCAACGCTGAGCACATCGCCCTTTTGCGCGTCGCGCGCCGCCTGTGGACTCTCCAGAATGGGCAGGCCGATGTTGATCGCGTTGCGGAAGAAGATGCGCGCGAACGACTCGGCGATGATGCACGAGACGCCCGCCCCTTTGATGCTGATCGGGGCGTGCTCGCGGCTGGAGCCGCAGCCGAAGTTGGTCCCCCCCACAATGATGTCGCCCGGCTGCACCTGGCTGGCGAACGCCGCGTCTATGTCTTCCATGCAGTGCGCGGCCAGCGCCTTGGGATCGGTGGTGACCAGGTAGCGCGCCGGGATGATCACGTCGGTGTCAATGTTGTCGCCGTATTTCCAGACCTTGCCTTGCAGCTTCATCGGTGTCCCCTTCTGCGCTACAACTCGTCGGGATGGGCCAGCCGGCCCAGGATGGCGCTGGCGGCAGCGATGGCCGGGTTCGCCAGGAAGACGCGCGCGTCGCGGTGGCCCATGCGGCCCCGGAAATTGCGGTTCGATGTGCTGACGCACACTTCGTCGGCGGCCAGCACGCCCATGTGCCCACCCAGGCACGGCCCGCACGTGCTGACGCTGACCGCCGCCCCCGCCAGCGTGAAAAGCTCGATCCAGCCCTGGCGCAGCGCGTCCAGGTAAACCGCCTGTGAGCCGGGGATGATCATCACGCGCACGTCAGGGTGGAACTCGCGCCCTGTCTGCCGCAGAATATCGGCGACGATGGCCAGGTCCTCGAAGCGCCCGTTGGTACAACTGCCAATGAAGACCTGATCCACCTTCTCCGGCTTGATCTGGCTGATGGGGTGCACGTTGTCTGGCGAATAGGGGCAGGCGACCTGCGGCTCCATCGCGGACAGATCGAACTCGTGGACGGAGCAGTAGACCGCGTCATCGTCGGCGTAATAGGGGGTGAAGGGCCGCGTGGCACGCGGCGCCACGTAGGCTTCGGTGATCTCGTCGTAGGGCAGGAAGCCGCACTTGCCGCCCGCCTCGATGACCATGTTGGCCATCGTCAGCCGGTCGGACATGGGCAGTTCGTGGATGGCCGGGCCGGTGAACTCCATCGCCCGGTAAAGCGCGCCGTCCACGCTGATCGCGCCGATGGTGCGCAGGATCAGGTCTTTGCCGGTCACCCAGGGCTGGCGCTCGCCGTAATAGACGAACTTCATCGTCTCCGGCACCTTCAGCCAGGTGGTGCCGGTGGCCATGGCAAAGGCGATGTCCGTTGACCCCATGCCGGTGGCAAACGCGCCGAGCGCGCCGTAGGTGCAGGTGTGGCTGTCGCCACCCACGACCAGATCGCCGGGCAGCACCAGCCCGCGCTCTGGCAGCACGACGTGCTCAATGCCCGCCCGCCCCACCTGGAAGCGGTGAGTGAGCGCCTGCTGCTCGGCGAAGAGGGTCAGGGTGCGTGTCTGCTCGGCGCTTTTGATGTCTTTGTTGGGGGCGAAGTGGCTCGGCACCAGCATGATACGGTTCGGGTCGTACACTTCGCCCACGCCCATCGCCCGGAAGGACTCGATGGCGATGGGCGCGGTGATGTCGTTGGCCATCACGACGTCGGTCTTGACGGTGACCAGGTCGCCCGCCGAAACCTCGTCAACGTGCTCAGCGTGGGCGGCGATGATCTTCTCGGCCAGTGTTTTTCCCATGATGTCTCCCGTGAAAAGTGCGGTCAGCGGTCAGCGGTCAGCCATCAGCGGGATTTCGGATACCCCTGAAAGCTGATAGCTCTCAGCCGTCAGCGGTCAGCGAGAGCGGGGTGCTCGCTGCCGGCGCGACCTGCCGGTAATGGGCGGATGGGCCGGCTGTACAGGGCCTCGCCGTGCCAGGCCAGCGGCCAGACGCACGGCTCTGGAAACGCCACGCCCATCTCCGGCTCGACCGGGCGCGGGCTGACCGGCACCCTGCTGCGTGGTTTCTTCTGCTTGGACATGGTCTTTGCTCCTCGTACCCATTCGGTCGTGACGGTTTACCTCACCCCCAGCCTCGCTGCGCTCGGCTTGCCTCCTCTCCGCCTCGGAGAGGGGGCGGCGAGGCGCGTTAGCGCCAAGCGGGGGTGAGGTCAATAAGGCAGCGCCTCACCGCGCCTGCGGAGACACACGCACGGTGGAGACGTCCCCCTCCGGCGCGCGGTCGCCGTAGCCGGTGTAAGCCAGCATCTTGTTGAGCGCGGACAGATATGCTTTGGCGCTGGCGACGATGATGTCGGTATCGGCGCCGTGCCCGCCGAAGGTCCGCCGTCCGTTGGCGTCGCGGCGGACGCGCACGGTCACTTCGCCCAGCGCGTCAATGCCCTCGGTGACGGCGGCTACGCGGTACTCAACCAGCGTCGCCTGCACTCCGATGATCTGCTCGATGGCCTGGAAGGTGGCGTCCACTGGCCCGGTGCCGATGCCCGCCGCGATCTTCGTCTGGCCATCCGGGCCACGCAGCCTGATCGTGGCGGTGGGCATGCCCGGCTGCCCGCAGGCGACCTGGATGCCCTCCAGGGTGAACACTTCCGCCGGGCCATAAAGCTCGTCGGCGATGAGCGCCTCGATATCGGCGTCGGTGACCGTCTTCTTCTTGTCGGCCAGTTCCTTAAAGCGCTGGAACGCCTGGTTCAGCGCGTCGTCTTCCAGCTCATAACCCAGGTCTTCCAGCCGGACGCGAAAAGCGTGCCGCCCGCTGTGCTTGCCCAGCACCAGGTTGCTCTGCGAGAGGCCCACCGTCTCCGGCGTCATGATCTCGTAGGTGGCCTGGTGCTTGAGCACGCCGTCCTGGTGGATGCCCGCCTCGTGGCTGAAGGCGTTGGCCCCGACGATAGCCTTGTTCGGCTGGACGGGCAGACCGGTGTAGTTGCTGACCATGCGGCTGCTGCGCGCGATCTGCGTCGTGTCTATGCCGGTGGTCAGGTTGTAGAACTGGGGCCGCGTGTGCAGGGCCATGACCACTTCTTCCAGCGACGTGTTGCCCGCGCGCTCGCCGATGCCGTTGACCGTCACCTCGGCCTGGCGCGCCCCGGCCTGCAGGCCAGCCAGCGCGTTGGCCGTGGCCATGCCCAGGTCGTCGTGGCAGTGCACCGACCAGATCACGCGGTCGCCGCCCGCCGTCTCGCGGATCAGCTTCTGCAGCAGCGCGAAGTACTCGCCGGGCATGATGTAGCCCACCGTGTCGGGGATGTTGAGCGTGGTCGCGCCCGCCTCGACCGCCACGCTGAGCACCTCCACCAGGAAGTCGGGGTGGGAGCGGCAGGCATCCTCCGGCGAGAACTCCACGTCGGCGCACAGCGAGCGGGCATAAGCAACCATCTCGCGCACGCGCCCCACCACCTGCTCGCGCGTCATGCGCAGCTTGTGCTGCATGTGAATCTCGGAGGTGGCCAGGAAGGTATGGAGGCGCGGCCTGGCCGCGTCGCGCACGGCTTCCCAGGCCTTGTCAATGTCGCCGGTTGTGGCGCGGGCCAGCCCGCAGATGATCAGGTCGCCCGCCGTGCCCACCTCGCGGGCGACGCGGCGCACGCCTTCCAGGTCGTCGGGCGAGGCAGCGGGGAAGCCCGCCTCGATGATGTCCACGCCCAGGCGGGCAAGCTGGCGGGCGATGTCAATCTTCTCGACGCTGGTCAGGCTGGCGCCGGGCGACTGCTCGCCGTCGCGCAGGGTCGTGTCGAAAATGCGGACCCGATTGTTGCTTTCAACCCCAGAACCATCCATCTGTTACATTCTCCTGTGCTTTCCCAGCCTTCCGTAGGGGCGTATTGCTATACGCCCCCACCAACCCTCTGCCAGAGCTACTCCGCTGGCGGGGCCTGCCTGGCGTTCAGGAAGGGCATCATCTGGCGCAGCTCGCGCCCGACCTGCTCGATGAGCAGATTCTGCTCGGCGCGGCGCTGCTTGTTGAACCAGGGCCGCCCGGCGTTATTCTCCGCGATCCACTGGCGGGCGTAGGTGCCGTCCTGAATCTCGTCCAGGATGCGGCGAATCTCGCCTTTGGTCTCCTCGGTGATGATGCGCTCGCCAGCGGTGTAGCCGCCGTGCTCGGCGGTGTCGGAGACGGAATACCACATGTAGCTCATACCGCCCTGGTACATCAGGTCCACGATCAACTTGAGCTCGTGCAGCACCTCGAAGTAGGCCAGCTCCGGCTGGTAGCCGGCCTTGACCAGCGTCTCGAAGCCGGCCTTGACCAGTGCCGTGACCCCGCCGCACAGCACCACCTGCTCGCCGAAGAGGTCAGTCTCTGTCTCCTCAGCGAAGGTCGTCTGGATGACTCCGGCGCGGGTGCAACCCAGAGCGCGCGCGTAGGCCAGCGCCTGGGCCAGGGCGTGGCTGCTGGCGTCCCGCTCGACAGCGACCAGGGCGGGCGTCCCCGCGCCCTCGACGTACAGCTCACGCACGCGATGACCGGGTGCTTTGGGCGCGACCATGCTCACATCCACGAAGTCGGGCGGCGCGATCTGCCCGTAGCGGATGTTGAAGCCGTGGGCGAACATCAGCGTGTCGCCTGGCTTGAGATTCGGCGCGATGCTCTCCGCGTACACTTTGGGCTGGACAGTGTCTGGCAGCAGCAGCATGATCACGTCGGCCTCGGCAGCCGCCTCAGCGACCGTTTTGACGGTCAGCCCGTCAGCCTGGGCCTTGGCCCACGACTTGCTTCCGTCGTACAGCCCGACGATCACGCGCACGCCGCTGTCGCGCAGGTTGAGCGCGTGGGCGTGGCCCTGGCTGCCATAGCCGATGATTGCCACCGTCTTGCCCGCGAGCAGGGACGGGTCGGCATCGTTGTCGTAATAGAGCTTCGCCACTGGTT
>JBBIHG010000138.1:0-6718 GCA_037447125.1 Chloroflexota bacterium
GAAAGTAGGGTATGGTAAGTAGAAAAGCCGGGTCACAGCAAGCACAAACCAGGTGCGGTTGTCCCGCGCCGCCAGACCGCAGCATTTCAACCGGTTACGCACAGCGTCATCCGCCCGGCAGCCGGATATACACGTCGCCCTCGATCACGCGCAGCGGGAAGATGGTCAGCCAGTGCGACTGCAGCGGCGACTGCCCGCCGCCCAGGTAGTGCCCGGTGCGCAGGTCGTAACGCGCGCCGACAGTCGGCGTGGTGAAGACGCAGTCAAGCACTTTGCCGCGCGCGATCGAGCGGCCCGTCTGCGGGCAGCGATCCTCGATGGCGTGCAGGTCGTCGCCGCAGACCACGATCAGCACCCTGGTATCGTCTACGTACACGGTCTTGCGCCCGCGCGGGGGAATCTGCTCGACGGCACAAACCCGGATGTATCCTGCGGGGGCGGTGGGGTCTCGCAAGCCGGTCATCATCGCGCATCCCTCCTCCTGGTTCGCGTACAGACAACAGGATGACTTGATGCGCCACGCCGCGCAACAAGCGAGTCTACTTCTATTATACGACAGGTTGGGAGTGCCATTGCCCCGTGCGCAGAACAATCGCCAGGACGCAGCCGGTCTCAGCCCACCATTGCCAGCGCCGCCCCCGCCGTGTATGATCCCCCTGCCGGAAGGGCGCGATGGGCGCGCCGGGGAACTTGTGATAGAATCAACACAGTTTCACAGTTTTCAGAACACTCTGAACGATAATGAGGCTGCCCCTATGGCGTATGCCGATCTGCGCGATTTTCTCGCGCGCCTGGAAGCGGAAGGCGAGCTGGTGCGCATCAGCGTGCCGGTGAGCGCCCACCTGGAGATCACCGAGATCACCGACCGGGTCAGCAAGGGGCCAGCCGCGGGCAACAAGGCGCTGCTCTTCGAGAATGTGGCCGGCAGCGCCATGCCCGTGCTGATCAACGCCTTCGGCTCGCCGCGGCGCATGGCCCTGGCCCTCGGCGCCGACGATCTCGAAGACCTGCGTCACCGGCTGGGCAAGCTGATCGATCCGCGCCTGCCGCAGGGCATGGGCGCGATGGTGAAACGCGGGAGCGAGATGCTGGCCGCGCTGCGCAGCATTGGTCTGGGGCCGAGCCGCGTCCACCGCGCCCCGTGCCAGGAAGTGGTCATCACCGAGGACCCGTCGCTCGACCTGCTGCCCATCCTCACCTGCTGGCCGGAGGACGGCGGCCCCTACATCACCCTGCCGCAGGTCATCACCCGCGACCCGGTCAGCGGCGCGCGCAATGTGGGCATGTACCGCCTGCAGAAGTTCGACGGGCGCACGCTGGGCATGCACTGGCAGCGGCACAAGGGCGGCGCCGACCACGAGCGCGAGGCGCGCGCCCACCAACAGGAGCGCATCCCCTGCGCCATTGCCCTCGGCGGCGACCCGGCGCAGATGTGGTGCAGCTCCGCCCCGCTGCCGCCCGGCATTGACGAGTACCTGCTGGCAAGCTGGCTGCGCGGCAAGCCGGTGCCCTTCGTCAAGTGTATCACCCAGGACATCGAGGCCCCGGCCAACGCCGAGATCGTCATCGAGGGCTATGTGGACCTCAGCGACCGGCGGGGCGAAGGCCCGTTCGGCGATCACACCGGCTTCTACACGCCGCCGGACTACTTTCCGGTCTTCCACGTCACGGCCATCACCCACAAGCGCGGCGCCGTCTACCCGGCCACCGTCGTGGGCAAGCCGCCGATGGAAGACTACTGGATGGGCAAGGCGACCGAGCGGCTGTTCCTGCCGCTGCTCCAGCTTTTCCAGGGCGAGATCGCCGACTACGCCATGCCCGCCGAGGGCGTCTTTCACAACCTGATCATCGCCAGCCTGGCCCCGCGCTACCCCGGCCATGCCCAGAAGGTGATGTACGGCATCTGGTCCATCGGGCTGATGATGCTCAGCAAGGCGGTGATCATCGTGGACGCCGACGTGAATGTGCACGACCCGGCGGCGGTAGCGGAAGCCGTGCTGGGCAACGTGGACTGGCGGCGCGACATCACCCTGGTGGACGGGCCGGTGGACCAGCTCGATCACAGCGCCATCCAGGATTCCTACGGCGGCAAGATTGGCGTGGATGCCACGCGCAAGCCGCAGCGCCCGCCCGCCCCGCCTCCCGCGCCGCTGCCCGCCGCAGCGCTGACCGCCCTGCTGGGCAATCGCTGGCACAGCCCGCATCCGGGGCTGCTGCTGATTGGCGTGGACAAGGCAGAGCGGCCCGTCCGCGAAATGTTCGAGGCGATCTGGGCGCTCGTGCCGGAGGCGAGCATCGTCGCCCTGGACTCATTCGTGGACGTGCGCCGCCTGCCGGAAGTGGCCTGGCGCGCGCTGGGCAACGTGGACTGGCGACGCGATATCGTGGTGCGGGGCGGGCCGGTGGATCACTTTGCCGGGGACGGCCTGCGCGGGCAGATCGGCGTGGACGCCACGACCAAGGGCGCCGACGACGGGCACCCGCGCGGCTGGCCGCAGGAGATCGCCATGAGCGAGGAGATCGTGCGGCTGGTAGACGAGAAGTGGGCGAGTTACGGGATCGAAACGTGAGTGGGGAGCCTTGGGTGATACGGGGCGCAGCACAACCGCGCCCCTACGCACCAGCAACGGATCGGGCAGTGAATCATGGGTTCTTCCACACAACGAGCGAAAGAATCGGCGCGGGCACGCGGGCTGAAGCCGGGCACGTTCGCCTACCGGCTGCGCGTGTTCCTCGACCTGGTGCGCTTCGAGCACACCGTCTTCGCCCTGCCTTTCGCCTACATCGGCATGGTGCTGGCCGCGGATGGGCTGCCCACGCTCTGGCAGCTCCTCTGGGTGACGGTGGCCATGGCCGCGGCGCGAACGCTGGCCTTCGCCGTCAACCGGCTGGCCGACCGCGCCTACGACGCGACCAACCCGCGCACGCGAGGCCGCCCCACCGTCACCGGGGCCATTGAGGCGGGCACAGTGACGCGCTACGCGGCGGTGTCGCTGGCCGTGCTGCTGGTCGCGGCGGCGCTGCTCGATCCGCTGGCGCTGGCGCTGGCGCCGGTCGCCGTGTTGTTCCTGGTCGGCTACAGCTTCACCAAGCGCTTCACCGTGCTGGCCCACTGGGCGCTCGGCTTCACCGACGCGCTGGCCGTCGGCGGCGGCTGGATCGCCGTGCGCGGGTCGTTCTTCGCGCCCGAAGACCTGCCCGCCTGGCTGCTGATCGGCGCGGTGACCTTCTGGATTGCCGGTTTCGACCTGATCTACGCCTGCCAGGATGTCGAGCATGACCGCCGCGAGGGGCTGCATGCCTGGCCCGCCCGCTACGGCGTGACCAGCGCGCTGCGGGCCTCGCGACTGAATCATGTCGCGTTCCTGGGTTTGCTGGTGTTGGCCGGGCTGGCCGCGTCGCTCGCCTGGCCGTACTACGCGGCGGCGCTGATCACCGCGCTGCTGCTGGTCTACGAGCATCGCCTCGTCTCGCCGGGCGATCTCAGCCGGGTGAACGTAGCCTTTTTCAACATGAACTCGTACATCGCGCTGACCCTGCTGGCCGGGGCGTTCGGCGCGGTGCTGGTCTAGCGTTTAGCGGTCAGCGCTCAGCCGTCAGCGAGAACGAGGACGTGATGACGAGAGACCTCTCTGACTGCCCTTGCTGATGGCTGATAGCTGCTCATAGCACAAGGAGTGTTCGCCATGCGCAAGACAGTGTTTGCCCTCGTTCTGATCGCCGCCGTGCTCATCGCCAGCCTAGCCCCGTTGGCCGGGCGCACCCAGGCACAGGATGCGCCCAAACTGCGCATGGGCTTGCTGCCCATCCTGGACGTGCTGCCCTTCTACGTGGCCGAAGAAGCCGGCTACTTCGCCGCCGAAGGCGTGGAGATCGAGCTGATCCCGGTCAGCAGCGCCCTGGAGCGCGACCAACTGCTCATCGCTGGCGCGATTGACGGCATGGTTAACGATTTGATCAGCACTGGCATCTTCAACCAGGACGAGCCGCTGATCCAGATCGTCTCGCTGGCCCGCCGCGCCTATCCGGATCACCCACAGTTTCGTATTCTGGCTGCGCCGCACAGCAACGTGACCATCCCCAACGACCTGACCAACGTCGAGATCGGCATCAGCGAGAACTCGGTCATCCACTACATCACGCAGCGCATTTTGGAAGCAGAAGGGATGAACGCCGCCGATCTGCGCTTTCGTGCCGAGCCGAACATCCCCATCCGCTTCCAACTGCTGATGGAAGGCCAGTTCAAGGCGGCCTGCCTGCCCGATCCGCTGGCCCAGGCGGCCATCGTCGGCGGGGCGATCCTCATCGCCGACGACACGTCGCTGGTCGAGACGCAGTTCAGCCAGAGCGTGCTCAGCTTCCGCACGGAGGTCATCGAGGACAACCCCGCCGCTGTTGAGGGTTTCCTGCGGGCGTGGATGCGCGCTGCCGAGGACATCAACGCTGACCCGGACGCTTACCGCGACCTGTGGCTGGAGAAGACCAAAGTCCCCGATAGCGTCAAGGACACTTACGCCCTGCCGCCCTTCCCGCTCTACGAGATCACCAACGAGGCTGCCTGGGAAGACACCGTCGCCTGGCTGATCGAGCAGGGCATTGTTGAGAGCACGGCAAGCTACGCCGAGGCGGTCAACCCGGCCTTCCTGGAGGCGATCGCGCCCGCCGGTGACGCCGCTCAGGGCGAGGCGCTGTTCGCCAGCCTGGGCTGCATCGGCTGCCATTCGCTGGACGGGCCGTCGGGCGCCGGACCGTCGGTGGCCGGCATCGCGGGCCGGGCGGGTAGCACGGTTGACGGGCTGAGCGCGGAAGAATACCTGCACCAGGCCATCGTCGAGCCGGCGGCCTTCGTCGTCGAGGGCTTCGGGCCGATCATGCCGCCCTACGACACGCTGAGCGAGAGCGACGTGGCAGCGCTGGTCGCCTATCTGCTGACGCTGGAGTAGCGGGGCGGGCGCAGAACCTCACCCCCACTCGGCGCTAACGCACCTCGCCGCCCCCTCTCCATCATGGAGAGGGGGCAAGCCGAGCGTAGCGAGGCTGGGGGTGAGGTCTTGTAGGGGCGGCGCACTGCTCCGCCCCCGGTTTATTCCGACGGACTATGATCACCATCGAGCACCTCACCTTCCGCTACGGCCCGCGCGGGACGCCGATCTTCCAGGACTTCTCGTGGCATGTCGCGCCGGGCGAAGCGTGGTCCATCATCGGCGCGTCCGGCTGCGGCAAGACGACGCTGCTGACGCTGATCGCCGGGCTGCGCCGCGCCACCAGCGGGACGATCCGCGTCGGCGAGACAGTGATCCGCCGCCCGCGCCCCGAAACCGGGCTGATCCTGCAGGACTTCGGCCTGCTGCCCTGGGCGACGGTGTGGGACAACGTGGCCCTGGGGCTGCGCGTGCGCCGCTTCTACGGGCCAGACGGCACGCACGCCCCGCGCGGCGCACCGCCACCGTCGCGCAAAGAAGCGCGGGCGATGGTCGCCCACTGGCTGACGCGGCTCAACATCTACGCTCAGCGCAACAAGTTCCCCGGCGCGATCAGCGGCGGGCAGCGCCAGCGCACGGCCATCGCCCGGACGCTCGCCCTGCAACCGGACGTGCTGCTGATGGACGAACCGTTCAGCAGCCTGGACGCGCCCACCCGCGAAGACCTGCAGCACCTGGTCCTGCAACTGCGCGCGGAGATGAGTCTGACCAGCGTGATCGTCACCCACGCCATCGAGGAGGCGACCATCCTGGGCCGCCGCATTCTGGTGCTGGGGATGCCGCCCAACACCGCGCCGGTCATCGTCGCGAATCCCGGTGCCGGCGCGTCCGGCTACCGCAGCACAACGGACTTCCTGGACAAATGCACCGAGCTACGCACCCTGCTGGGCCTGGCCCACTGACTCCCGCCGGGGCCGCCGCGAGCGCCGAGCCGGGCGCTGCGCGCCAAGCGCTGCGCGGCATCGGGGCGCGCGCCCTCAACCTGGCGCTGGCCCTGGCCATCTTCCTCGCCTGTTGGACAGCGCTGGCCGCCGCGCTGCGCCGCGATATCATGCCCTACCCGTGGGACGTGCTGCCTGTCTTCGTCGGCGAGATGCAGGGCGAGCTGTGGGATCACACCGTCGCCAGCGCCGAGCGCGTGCTGAAGGCGGTTGCCGTCGCCACGCTGATCGCCACGCCGGTCGGCTTGGGCCTGGGCCAGATTCGCGTGCTCAATCGCATCTTCTCACCGCTGATCGGGCTGGTGCATCCCATCCCCAAGATCGTCTTCCTGCCGGTGATCCTGGTCATCATGGGCTACGGCGAGCTGTCGAAGGTCTTCCTGATCGCGCTGATCCTGTTCTTCCAGATTCTCGTCGTGGTGCGCGACGAAGCGGCCAGCCTGCGCCCGGAACTGATCCAGTCGGTGCGCTCGTTGGGGGCGGGGAGGCGGGCGCTGTTCCGCTACGTGTATCTGCCGGCGTCGCTGCCCGCCGTGCTGACCGCGCTGCGTGTCTCGGTGGGCACGGCCATCGCCGTGCTGTTCATCGCCGAGCAATACGCGACACGCCAGGGCCTGGGCTACTACATCGTCACCCTCACCTGGCAGCGCCTGCGCTACGAGAAGATGTACGCGGGCATCCTGGCCATGTCGCTGCTGGGGCTGGTGCTCTACCTAGTCGTGGACGCGCTGGAGCGGATCGTAGGGCGCTGGCGTCATGCCGGGGAGAGTTAGCTGTAGCAGTCAGCCTTCAGCG
>JBBIHG010000139.1:0-6710 GCA_037447125.1 Chloroflexota bacterium
CACCCTGTGGACTCGCACCGGACGGTCGCAACTCTATCCGACACACCCAGTATAGGCAAGACTGGCCAGGCGCGAAACCGGCCTCGCGGTGTGGGGAGACGGTCTGCGGCGCACGCCTGGGGTGCAGCCGGGTTTGGGGGCGCGATTCTCTGAACTGCGAAGACGCAGAGGAGAACTCCAGGAAGACCCCTGCTTTTCTCTGCGCCCTCTGCGTCTCGGCGGTTCAACTTTCACCCGCAGGAATGGCGGCGTCAGTCGCGCTTGAAGCGCGTGTAGTCCGGCTGGCGGTAGCGGCTCTTGCCCGTCCCCTCGACGTTGAGCATGGCCTCGACCTTCATCGGCAGGCCGATCATGTTGATGAAGCCCTTGGCGTCAGTCTGGTCGTAGATGTCCATGTGGCCGAAGGAGGCGTAGTCCTCGCGGTAGAGGCTGTAGGGACTCTTGCGCCCGGCGATGATCACGTTGCCCTTGTACAACTTGAGGCGCACCGTGCCGGTGACCGTCTGCTGCGTCACCTGGACGAAGGCGTCCAGCGACTCGCGCAGGCGCGTGTACCACATGCCGTTGTAGACCAGTTCGGCGTATTTGACCGCCACGAAGTCCTTGTAGTGCATGGTCTGCTTGTCCAGGCACAGGCTCTCCAGCGTCTGGTGGGCGACGCGCAGGATGGTCCCGCCGGGCGTCTCGTAGACGCCACGACTCTTCATGCCGACCAGCCGGTTCTCGACCATGTCCACCCGCCCGATGCCGTTGACCGCGCCCAGCTCGTTGAGCCGCTCGAACAGCGGGACGGGGGCCAGCGTCTCGCCGTCAATGGCGACCGGCACGCCCCGCTCGAAGCCGATGGTGATGTAGGTCGGCTCGTCGGGCGCGTCTTCCGGGCTGCGCGAGATGACGAACATATCTTCGTGCGGCTCGTTCCAGGGGTCTTCCAGCGGGCCGCCCTCGTGGCTCATATGGAAGAGGTTGCGGTCGCGGCTGTAGATGCTTTTGAGCGTCGAGCTGACCGGCACGTTGTACTCGGCGGCGTATTCGAGCGCGTCCTCGCGGCTGCGGATGTTCCACTCGCGCCAGGGGGCGATCACCTGCAGCTTGGGGTTGAGAGCCATGGCCGTCAGTTCAAAGCGCACCTGGTCGTTGCCCTTGCCGGTGCAACCATGGGCGATGGCCTGCGCGCCCTCGCCCTCGGCGATCTCGACCAGGTGCTTGCTGATCAGCGGGCGGGCAAACGAGGTGCCCAGCAGATACACGCGCTCATAGACCGCCCCGGCTTGCATCGTCGGGAAGACGAAGTCCGTCAGGAACTCCTCGCGCAGGTCGCGGAGGATCAGCTTGCTGGCCCCGGTCTTCAGCGCCTTCTCTTCCAGGCCGTCCAGTTCTTCTTCCTGGCCCAGGTCGGCAGTGAAGCAGATCACTTCGCAGCCATAGTTGTGGCGCAGCCAGGGCACGATGATCGAGGTATCCAGGCCGCCGCTGTAGGCCAGGACGACCTTTTTAATCGGTTCCATTGCGGGTTTCCTTTCTTGGCGGAGGATGCGCGCCTCATCCTAATGTGTTACCCACAAATGCCCCCCATCCCCCATCCCCTTCGCCCGCGCTGCGCGGAGGGAAGGGGAGCAGGCCTGCCGTTATTTTCCCTTCCCTCCTTGTGGGGGAAGGGCCGGGGATGGGGGGACAGGCACGGCCAAAGATGTGGGTAATGTACAGACGCCTCATCAGATTGGCCGCTAATGCTATCCCCCGCCGCCCGCAAAAAACAGATCGCCGGCCTTGCGCCGGCCCCCTTTTGTACATAATCACTAAACCCGACTTCGCTAATTGGGCGCAACAAGTCCTTGACAGAAGTCCCCCTGCTAGGCTACAGTTTTAATCAATAGCGTGATTGGCTTGCGGGCCAGGAAATTGTACCATCATGGCGTCTCGTCGGCTCTCCCTCGTCCTTATCGTCATTGTCCTCGTCATTCTTGGCGGGGCATTTGGCGTTGGGAGGGTGTAGCCGCAGCAGGCCCCAGTGTGTAAGCAAAAGCCTCCCAACGCCGGGAGGCTTTTTTGTTGCGCTGATGCGTTCGGCGGAGACTCAGCACCCATGACGTTCGTTGCGTTGGCTCCCCTCATTATCCTGGTTATTGGCCTCCTTCTCGCCCTTGAGAAGGGGGACAAACGGGTTGGGACGCCGGCGCAGCGCGAGGCAAGGTGCTAGCGGCGCAGCGTAAGAGAGCCAGTAGGCCGTCCCAACCCAGGGGCGGCCTCTGTTGTGTCAACCGGGCAGCACTCGTAGAGAACGGGCAGAACTATGCGCTCAGATCGGATCAAGAAGGGCTTCGAACGGGCACCACACCGCAGCCTGCTCAAGGCGACTGGCGTCACCGACGCCGATATGCGCAAGCCATTCGTCGCCGTCGTCAACTCCTACGTGGACATCGTCCCCGGCCATGTGCACTTACAGCGTTTCGGCCAAGTGGTCAAAGAGGTCATCCGTGCCGCGGGCGGCGTGCCCTTCGAGTTCAACACCATCGGGGTGGACGACGGCATCGCCATGGGCCATATCGGGATGAACTACTCGCTGCCCAGCCGCGAGCTGATCGCCGACTCGGTCGAGACGATGGTCGTCGCCCATGCCTTCGACGGCATGATCTGCATCCCCAACTGCGACAAGATCGTGCCGGGGATGCTCATGGCCGCCATGCGCGTGGACATCCCCACTATCTTCATTAGCGGCGGGCCGATGGCGGCGGGCAGGACGCCCGATGGGCGAGTCGTAGACCTGATCAGCGTGTTCGAGGGCGTGGGCGCGTACAAGGCGGGCAAGATTGACGCTGCCGAGCTGAAGACGTTGGAAGATTACAGTTGTCCCTCGTGCGGCTCATGCTCAGGCATGTTCACCGCCAACTCGATGAACTGCCTGATGGAAGCCCTGGGCATGGCCCTGCCCTTCAACGGCTCGGCCCTGGCCGAAACCCCAGAGCGCATCGAGCTGGCCAAGCATGCGGCGCGGCAGATCATGGTCTTGATCGAAAAAGACCTGACGCCGCGCCGTATTGTCACCCGCGAGGCCATAGACAACGCTTTCGCCCTGGACATGGCCATGGGCGGCAGCACCAATACCGTCTTGCACACGCTGGCCCTGGCCTACGAGGCGGGTGTGGATTACCCGCTGAAGCGCATCAACCAGGTCGCCGAGCGCGTGCCGCACATCTGCAAAGTCAGCCCGGCCTCGCACTGGCACATGGAAGACGTGCATCGCGCCGGCGGCGTGCCGGCCATCCTGCACGAGATCGCCGCCAAAGACGGCGCGCTGCACCTGGATTGTGTCACTGTGACCGGGCGGACGCTGGGCGAGAACATCGCCGATGCCTGCATCACCGACTACGAAGTCATCCACCCCATCAGCGACCCGCATAGCCCAACTGGCGGGCTGGCGATTCTGTTCGGCAGCCTGGCCCCCGACGGCGCGGTGATCAAGAGCGGCGCGGTGCCGGCCCACATGCGCCACCATTGCGGCCCGGCGCGCATCTTCGAGAGCGAAGAGGCGGCCTCGGCGGGCATCCTCAACGGGCTGGTGCAGCCGGGCGACGTGGTGGTCATCCGCTACGAAGGGCCACGCGGCGGGCCGGGCATGCAGGAAATGCTGGGGCCGACAGCCCAGTTGCAGGGCATGGGCCTGGGCGACAGCGTAGCCCTGGTCACCGACGGGCGCTTCTCCGGCGGCAGCCGGGGCGTGTCCATCGGCCACATCAGCCCGGAGGCGGCGGCGGGCGGTCCGCTGGCCGCCGTGCAGCCAGGCGACCTGATCGAGATTGATCTCGACCGGCGGACGCTCGACCTGCTGGTGGAGCCAGCGGAGGTGCAACGCCGCCTGGCCACGCTGCCGGACTTCGCGCCAGATATTCCCAGCCGCTGGCTGCGCCGCTATGCCAGGCTGGTGAGCAGCGCCAGCACGGGGGCGGTTTTTCTGGATTGAGGGGCGCGACCTCCGTAGGGGCGTATGGCCATACGCCCCTACGGGACGCCGGAAAGCAGCGCCCCACCGACAATGACCGAGAACCAACCAGCACGGCCCAAGCTCAACAAGGAGACGACACTGTGAAACTGACCGGCGCTGAGATTATCCTGGAATGCTTGCTCCGTGAGGGCGTGGATCTCATGTTCGGCTACCCCGGCGGCGCGATCCTGCCCACCTACGACGCCATGACCAAGTACCCGCAGCTCCGTCACGTGCTGGTGCGCCACGAGCAGGGCGCCGCGCACATGGCCGACGGCTACGCGCGGGCCACAGGCAAGGTCGGCGTGGTCATCGCCACCTCCGGCCCCGGCGCGACCAACCTGGTCACCGGCATCGCCACGGCCATGATGGACTCCTCGCCCATTGTCTGCATCACCGGGCAGGTGCCCAGCGCGGTCATCGGCACCGACGCCTTCCAGGAGACGGACGTGACCGGCGTCACGCTGCCCGTGACCAAGCACAACTACCTGGTCTACAACGTGGAAGAGCTGGCCTACACCATCCGCGAGGCGTTCCACATCGCGCGGACGGGGCGGCCCGGCCCGGTGCTGGTGGACATCCCCAAAGACGTGCAGAACGCCGTCACCGAGTTCGTCTATCCCGAAGAACCCATCGAGCTACCCGGCTACCACCCGCCGCAGCAGGCCACCGACGAGGACATCGTCGCTGCCCTGGCCCTGATCGAGGGGGCCGAGCGCCCGCTGATCCTGGCCGGGCACGGCGTGATCATGTCTGGCGCGGGGCGCGAAGCGCTCCACTTCGCCGAGATGACGCAGACGCCCTTCGCCCTGACCCTGCTCGGCAAGGGCGGCCTGCCGGAGACGCACCCGCTCTCATTGGGCATGATGGGCATGCACGGCACCGGCTACGCCAACCTCGCCATCCAGAACGCCGATCTGCTGCTGGCCTTCGGGATGCGCTTCGACGACCGCGTGACCGGCAACCTGAAGACCTACGCGCCCAACGCCCGCAAGATTCACATTGACATTGATGTCTCGGAGATTCACAAGAACGTGCGCGTGGACGTGCCCATCGTCGGCGACCTGAAGACCGTGCTCGGCCAGTTGATGCCACACCTCAAGCCGCTGGAGCACAAAGCCTGGCTGGGCCAGATTCGCGACTGGATGGAAGACGCCGACGAGCGCGACATTGTCAACCGCGACGTGGGCGAGCGCCTCTTCGCCGCGCACGTCATCCACGACATGTGGCGGGCGACCGGCGGCGACTCGGTGGTGGTGACCGATGTCGGCCAGCACCAGATGTGGGAAGCGCAGTATTACCCGCACCAGCGCCCGAACACGCTGCTCACCTCCGGCGGGCTGGGCACGATGGGCTTTGGCCTGCCGGCGGCCATCGGCGCGGCGCTGGGGCTGGGCCAGCCCAATGTGTGGGCCATCGTCGGCGACGGCGGCTTTCAGATGACGCTGCAAGAGCTGGGCACCGCCATGCAGGAGCGCGTGCCGGTCAATATCGCCATCATGAACAACGGCTTCCTGGGCATGGTGCGCCAGTGGCAAGAGTTCTTTTATGAAGAGCGCTACAACGCCACGCCCATGCACAACCCGGACTTCGTCAAGCTGGCCGAGGCATATGGCATCCCGGCCCGGCGCGTCACCCGCCGCGAAGACGTCATCCCAGCCATCGAGTGGGCCAACAGCATCACCGACGGCCCGACTCTGATTGACTTCGTGATCGAGAAGCACGACCTGGTCTACCCGATGGTGCCGGCGGGCGCCGACCTGCACAACATGATCCGCCGCCCGCTGCCCTCTGACAGTTCAATCTAGCGCGCTGCGTTGGAGGAGGAAGGAAGGCCCTGATGAAACGGACACTTGTGGCCCTGGTGGAGAACAAACCTGGCGTGCTGAACCGGGTGGTGAGCCTGTTCCGGCGGCGCAATTTCAACATTGACAGCCTGACCGTGGGCCGCACAGAGAACTCGGCTATCTCGCGCATGACCATTGTGGTGGACGCCGACGCCGAAAAGATTCGCACCCAGCTTCACAAGCTGGTCAACGTCATCCAGGTGCAGGACGTGACGGAAATCCCCGATGTCAGCCGCGACCTGGCGCTGATCAAGGTGCGTGTCAACAGCCACACGCGCGGCGAAGTCGTGCAGCTCTGCGACATCTTCCGCGCGCGCATCGTGGACGCCACGACCGACGCGGTCATCGTCGAGGTCACCGGCGACGAGGACAAGATCACCAGCATGATCGAGCTGCTGCGCCCGATCGGCATCCTGGAGATGGTGCGCACCGGCGTGGTGACCATGACGCGCGGCGAGCATGTGCTGTCGCCCAACGGCTACAAGCTGCGTCCGGGCGGCAACGGCTACCGGACGAACGTGCTGTGAGATGGGCTGGCGTAGGGGCGGCGCTCTGCTCCGCCCCAGGGAGCGCGGCAAGCAGCGCCCCTACGCGGCCAGACCCTGATCGCCAGCAACCAGTGACCAACAACCAAGAACCTTGACAATGTCACATTAGCGCGGGTTCCAACCCCTCCCTAAATCCCTCCCCGCCAGCAGGGAGGGACTTTCAGGCCCGACTTTGCTCCCTTCCCCTGCTTGCGGGGGAAGGGCTGGGGATGGGGGTCAAATGTGACATTGTCAAGGAACCAGGCACCAAGAACGCTCAATCGCTCAACGAGGGAGAGAACCAGTGGCGAAGCTCTATTACGACAACGATGCCGACCCGTCCCTGCTCGCGGG
>JBBIHG010000140.1:0-6597 GCA_037447125.1 Chloroflexota bacterium
CCCTCGATCCACACAGAGACAGGGGTCTGCGCGCGCCCGGTGACGCGCAGCATGGCGATCCCGCTGTGGCGCAGCGCGGCCCCGAAGTGCCCGCCCACGTTGGATGTGCCCAGCAGTCTCGTCTGTGGGGAGCGCGCGGCAAGCTGCGCTCGCGCCGAGGCAGGGGCGAGACTGCCCGTCAGCAGGCCGACGCTCAGCAGCAGGTCGTTCTGCGGGCTGAGCGGATCAATGGCGGGGTCGGCCAACTGCTGCATCTGCCAGGCGTTGAGGCCGCGCCCACCCAGGTATTGGCGCACGACGCTCTCGGCGAGCGGCTGGCGGCTGACGCGCTGCGTTGGGAGGTCAATGGTCAGGATGTCGCCAAACGTGCTCATGGTTTTACGTGTCGCCCCTCCGGCGGCCTGTCTCAATGATGCGGTCAATGGCCGCCAGCGCGTCGGCTGGCAGCGGCTCCGGCTGGTGCTCGGCCAGCAGCTTGCGCGCCTGGGCGACGGCCCGCTGGCGCAGCGTGGTGCTCCCCGCCTTCTCCCAGTCGGCGATGTTCTGGCGGTCGAACAGGCGCGAATACCAGTCCTGGCGGAAGTGCGCGCCGGTGTGCGGCGTGTTGAGGTACTGGCCGTCTGCGCCGTTCTCAAAGATCAAGTCGAGCGCCAGGGTTTCGTCGTTGATCTCCACCGGCTGGACGAACCGCTTGACCCAGTTGATTAATTCGTCGCAGATCACCATCTGCTCATACGCGGCGGTCATGCCCGAGGCCAGATAGCCCACGTCGTGAACCAGGTGCGTGCCGGCGAGCGTCTCGGTGAGCAGAGTCAGCGCGGCTTCGGCGGCAGCCTGCTCGTCGGGCAGCTTGGAATCGCTGGCTCCGCCCAGGCCGAACATGGGCAGCCCGTGATAGTGAGCCATCTCCATGAACAGGGCGCGGTTCTCCGGCGCGGCATACGAGCCGACCAGGCTGCGCATGTCCACCGTGTCGCTCGTGCCGCCGCTGATGATCAGGGGAGCGCCTTCGCGCTTGAGCTGGGCCAGCACCACGCCGACCATCTCGCCGGCATTAGCCAGGGCCAGTGCCCCGGCGCGCGTGACCGGCCCGTTGAGGCCGCGCAGCACGACCGGGATATAGGTCGTGGGCAGCCCCTTCCCGGCCAGGTAGAGCAGCTTCTGCAGCGATTCCTGGTTGTGGCGCAGCGGCCCGGTGACGTTGATGTAGCAGGCGGTGATCGGCTTCTGGCGCAGCGCCTCTTCGCCGCCGGCCACCACCTCGGCCATGGCGATCACGTCCACCATGCTGTCGAAGTCCGGGGTGACGAAGATGCTCGGCTTGATGCTGTTGCGCAGCATCTCGCGCATCTGGTACTGCCCCACGAGGCGCTGATCCACGTCCGAGGCGAGGCACCACGACATGATGAAATCAATATTCTTGAGCGCGTCGCACAGGCGCACGCCATCGGCCACGTCCTGCAGCGTGGCCGGGCGCGGCAGGCCCGTGTCCAGATCGATCACGTTCAGGCAGTCAGAGCCGGGGCCGTAGAACACGTTGTAGCCCTCCAGCGGCATGGCCGGCTCCCCGCCCCGGTTGAAGAGGGTGATGCTCTTGGGCGTCTGGGCGAGCGCCCACTCGACCAGTCGGGCCGGAATGTGCGCGCGGTTGCCGTCTTCCACAGGCACGCCGGCCTTCTTGAGCAGGGCCAGCGCCTCCTCATCGTGCAGGTAAGCGCCAACCCGTTCGAGGATTTCTAGGCTGGCGGCGTGGATTCGGGCGAGCTGCGCGTCGGTCAGTTTGCGGTAGGTGGGAAGACTGGGAGCAAAGGGAGCAGAAGGGGACATCTTCAAGGAACTCTCCGGGAAATTGTTATAGTCAGGCACTCGTGACCGGGAACTATAACACAACCGCGCCAAAGACAACACGCGCCGAGCGGGGGTATGCGGCTTTCGGGGCAAAGGATCACCGCCGAGACGCAGAGCGCGCGGAGAAAAGCAAAGGAAGAATCTTCGCAGTTCTCCTCAAAAGTTCTTCTCTGCGTCCTCGGTGTCTCTGCGGTTCAATTCTTTCGCCCCCCATCCACAGGCGCTGCCTCTCTGCCCATTTGTCAAGGCGGCCAAGCTGGGCCACAATCAGCCTGCGGCCTCCCGCCGCACCCCCGACGTAGTTGAGCTGGGCGACCAGAGCGGTTTTCTTGCCACACAAGGAGCAGAGTACATGGCATTCGCGCAGCGCCTCGCTGATCTGCGGGCCGAGGGAGCTTATCAGGTGTTGGCCCGCGCCCAGGAACTGGAGCGGGCGGGCCGGGACATCATCCACCTGGAGATCGGCGAGCCGGACTTCCGCACGGCCCCGCCGATCAGCCTGGCGGGTATCAGAGCCATCGCTGAGGGCCGCACCCGCTACAACCCGCCGCGCGGCATCGCCGAGCTGCGCGAGCTGCTGGCCGCCGACGCCGGAGGGCGACGCGGCATGACGGTCAGCCCGGCCCAGGTGATCATCGCCCCTGGCGCGAAGCCCAATCTGTTCTTCCCGACACTGGCCCTGGTCGAGCCGGGCGATGAAGTGCTCTATCCCGACCCAGGCTTCCCCACCTACAAGGCGATGATCCGCGTGGCTGGCGGCGTGCCGGTGCCCGTGCCGCTGGTCGAGGGCAACGACTTCTCCTTCGATCTCGACGCCTTCGACCGCCTGATCAGCGAGCGGACGCGGCTGATCATCCTCAACTCGCCGTGCAACCCCACCGGCAGCGTGATCCCCTTGCGCGACCTGGAGCATATCGCCGCCGCCGCGCAGCGCTGTGACTGCTGGGTGCTTTCCGACGAAATCTACATGCGCATCGTGTTCGACGGCCTGCAAGCGCCGAGCATCGCCGCCCTGCCGGGCATGGCCGGGCGGACGGTGATCATTGACGGGTTCTCCAAGACCTACGCCATGACGGGCTGGCGGCTGGGCTTCGGCATCATGCCGGAGGCGCTGGCCGACCGGGTGAACCTGCTGCTGACCCATTCCGTCGGCTGCACGGCGCACTTCACGCAGTACGCCGGCATCGAGGCGGTCACCGGCGACCAGGGCTGGGTCGCCGAGATAGTGGCCGCCTACCAGGAGCGGCGCGACGCTGTGGTCGCCGCGCTGAACGCCATGCCGGGCGTCACCTGCCGCACGCCGCAAGGCGCGTTCTACGCCTTCCCCAATATCCAGTCGTTCGGGCTGTCGTCCGACGACATGGCGACTCTCATCCTGGATAAGGCCGGCGTGGCCCTGCTGCCTGGTACGTCGTTTGGGCAGAACGGGGCCGGATACCTGCGCGTTTCCTACACCAACTCACTGGAGAACATCCGGCGCGCACTGGAGCGCGTGGGCAATCTGCTGGCAGGGTATGAGTCTTGAGATGAATCAGGAGTCTTGAGGGAGGCCTCCCGCCTCAGGAGCGCGAAGCACTTTCCCGACTCATGACTCACTGTGATTGTGCAACACTGCTGCCTTCCCTAATGGAGTGACCCATGCCCGCCATCGCCGCCGAGATCGCCGAGCTGGGCCCGGCTTTCGTCGCCGCCGAGCAGATCGTGATCCAGGCGGTGCGCTCCGGCTCGTGCTCGGTCGCTCAGTTCGGCGAGGCCCTGGCCGAGATGCGCGCCCAGATCGCCGCGCTGCGCCAGCAGGTGACGCGCCGTCGCTCCTGAGCCGTCCTCCCCTCGCCGCCAATCCCAGGGGGCGTTGCTGAGCGGCGCCCCTTTCTGGTCCCCCGCGATCCGCCACAGAGTTCGCGTAATGCTCTCATGCAGCGTTCTGCAATTCTCGTCGCTACAACTTTCTACTATTTCTTTGTTGATTCTGGACAACAGATCGGCGTATGATGAATTTGTACAGAATTGCGCAAATCGTCGGCGTCCAGCCTTTCGACTGGACTGGGGAGGTGTACGGCCAGCTACTATTCTTGGGGAGGTAAGCCCATGCGCCAGTTGTCTGGTTGGACCAGAGCAGCGCTCACGGTGCTGCTGATCGTGATCATCGCGGGAGCCGCGCTGTCCCAACGCCCGGTGGCCGATGCCCAGGGCGGGGGGAGCATCAGCTACGGCTCGAAGGTTCTCGGCAGAATCTCCGCCGATCTCCCCGAAGTGATGTACAGCTTCAACGGCACCGCCGGCGATCTCGTCCAGGTGCGGGTCAGGAACTGGGTCGGCACGCTCGACCCGCAGGTCACCCTGCTGGCCCCCGACGGGCAGAACGCCGGCAGCAGTACGCGCAGCCCCTTCGCCGTTGAACGCCAGGATGCTACCCTGGCGCTTTTTTTGCCACAGACCGGCGTCTATATGCTGCTGGTCAGCGCGGAAGGCGGCACCAACGGCCAGTTCCTGCTCACCCTGCAAGGGCGCGGCCTGGTCGCCGCTATACCCCTGCTCTACGGGCAAGGGCTCGATGTGGCCGTCCCCCTCGACCCGCAACTGCAGTACTTCGCCTTTGAGACTGAGGACTGTCCGACCGTCTTCACCGTGGCCAACCTGAGCGAAGGGCAGCCCTTCACCTTCACCTTCATGGTCAAGGTGCGCGACGCCCAGGGCACCCTGATCGCCCTGCTTTACGGCGGCGACGCGGTGGAAGATCGCCTGCTCTTGCCCGCGCGGAGCGGACGCTACGAGGTCGAGGTGCTCTCTGAAGACCCGCTGCAGGAGGGGACGATCCACCTGCTGGTGAGTTGTGCGGATCAGGCCCCCGGCTGCATCGGCGGCGGGGTGAGTGGCGCAGCGGGGGCGGCTCTGGGCGCGGCGGCGGAATGCCCGCCGTGCTTCAGCGAGGACTTCGGCGGCGAGTTGTGCGCGGACTTCGCGGTGACGGCTGCCCTTGAGGGCGACGCTCATCGCTTCACCTGGCCCGCCGTCGAGGGAGCCGACTGGTACATCTTCTATGTCCTGGATGCCTGGGGCGTCATGCTCCCCGACTCGCCGGTCTTGCTGGAAGGCGAGACCAGCCGTCTGTACGCCGTCCCGCCCGGCGACGCGGGTCGGGGGCCGTTCACGGCCTATGTAAACGCGGGGAGCGGGATGGAGATTGGGACGTTCCTCTGCGTCGCCACTGTCCGGTTCTCGTTCGCAGGCGCAGAAGTTCCGGAGTGCGCGATTGACGTGCGCGTGGATCGTGTTCCGGGCGAAGAGCGCCGCGTCGTGGCGAGCTGGACTGCCGCGCCGGGCGCTGCCGCTTACATGATCCATATCTACGCCTATGGCGATGATGGTGGGCTGATCGGCATTCGCGTCCTCACCGTGCCCGGCGATGCCACCACCTACCATCTCGAAGGAGTCTTCCCCGCCGACTACTCACGGTTCCAGATCAATGTCCGCGCCTATAGCGAAGCCACCGGCGGTGGGGCCTTTGGCGATATGCCCCGGGGCTTCATGTGCGGGGGCGGCACCGATATTGAGTTCCCCAAGGCCGGTCCTGTGGAATGGGGTCCAGCGGCCTAGCCCTGGCCTGAGGAGGAGACAGCAATGATACACGAGCGCAAGCACACGCAGTGGCTGTGCCTCGGGCTGCTGGTGGCGATCCTCATGGTGATCGCGCTGCTGCCCGGCGCGTCAACGGTCACCCAGGCCCAGGGCGGCGGCACGATCAGCTACGGCGCGAAGGTGTTTGGCACCATCGCGGAAGATGCGCCGCGCGTCACCTACAGCTTTGAGGGCGGTGCGGGCGACGTGATCACCGTCATCGCCGACAACTGGACGGGGACGCTCGACCTGCGCGCCGAGTTGATCGCCCCCAACGGGCTGATCATCGCCAGCAGCGCCCAGAACACGCTCGACGACAACATGCAGGGCGCCCACCTCTCGGCGGTGCTGCCCGGCGACGGCATCTACCTGCTGTGGATCACCAGCGAGAACGAGACCACCGGCGACTTCACCCTCACCCTGCTGGGAAGGAGCGCGCCGGACAGCACGGAGCTGATCTTCGGGGAGGCGGTGGACGTGACCCTGATCCCCGCCGCCGACCCGCTGCTCTTCTGGTTCGAGGCTGAGCGTTGCCCCACGTCGCTCGTCGTGACCAACCTGAGCGAAGGGCAGCCCTTCACCTACCCGTTCGCGCTCAAGGTCTACGACCAGCGCGGGCAGACGGTTGCCCTGCTGCGCGGCGGCGAGGAGCTTGAAGACTGGGTGACCGTGACCCCGCTCAGCGGGCGCTACGAGGTCGAAGTGTCCTCCGACCACCTGCTGGAGGCGGGGAACGTCCGCCTGCTGGTGACGTGCTCGGCGGACGTGCCCGGCTGCCTGCCAGGGCAGGCGGGCCTCTCCGGCGTGGCGGGCACCGGCCCACAGGAGTGCCCGCGGTGCTTCGTCCCCGGCGATCCGCCCGGAGGCGGCGGCTGCCCCGACCTCAACTTCCGCGCCGGGGTCTTCCCGGTTGAGGGCGCCCGGCGGGTGACGGTGACCTGGGACGCCATGGCCGGCGCCACTGGCTATACGGTGACCGTCTATGGCCGCACCGCCGACAGCGGCGAGATGTACCTGACGCACGCCAACTGGACGCCCGGCGATCCGACCTCCTTCACCTGGTTCCTGCCGGAGCACTTCGTCGCTTTCCGTTTCCTGCTGCGTGTCGCCATCGGCGACGACGTGGTGTGT
>JBBIHG010000141.1:0-1449 GCA_037447125.1 Chloroflexota bacterium
AACAACTCTACCTCAAAAGCCCTACATTCCTTCATTTTTTGGCGAAGGTATTGTTATTGGTGATCGGTTACTTGACAATGTCACATTAGCGCGGGTTCCAACCCCTCCCTAAATCCCTCCCCGCCAGCAGGGAGGGACTTTCAGGCCCGACTTTGCTCCCTTCCTCTGCTTGCGGGGGAAGGGCTGGGGATGGGGGTCAAATGTGACATTGTCTAAGGTTATCAGTTTTCACTTCGGCCTGCTGGCTGCCTCTTGTGCCATGACAGACCTCACCTGATCGCCGAAAACTGATCACCAACCGATCACTGACGACCTTTCTACAGGCGGGGAACATGAAGCAGCTCATCGTCAACGCCGATGATTTTGGGCGCTCGACCGGCATCAACCGCGGCATTCTTGAGGCGCACCAGCGCGGCATCGTCACCTCGACGACGGTCATGGTCAACTACGCCGCCGCCGCGCCGGGCCTGGAACGCGCCCTGACCGAAGCCCCCGACCTGGGCATCGGCCTGCACGTCGCGCTGACCGCCGGTCGCCCGGTGTCCGCGCCGGAGACGGTGCGCTCGCTGCTGACCGAGGACGGAGAGTTCGTGCACATCAGCGCGTGGCCCGCCCAAATGAATTGCTTCGAGCCAGATCACCTGCAGCGCGAGATCGCCGCCCAGGTGAATCGCTTCATCGGCCTGGCCGGTCGCCCACCCGACCACCTGGACTCCCACCACCACGCCGCCTACCTGCACCCGGACGGGCTGCGCGCCATGCTGGAGATCGCGGCGGGCTTCGGCATCCCCATGCGCGCGGGCATGGCCGACCTGCCCCCCGACCTGGCAGCGGCGGCGCTGGCGTGCATCCTGCCGGAATTCGACGTGGAGACGGCGCTTCCGCTGGTGGAGCGCCTGCGGGCGGTGCTCGCCGAAGGGCCGGCCCCCTTCTGGCCGGCGCGCTTCGAGATGGGCTACTACGACAGGACGGCCACGCTCGGCGATCTGCTGGTCATCCTGACCAACCTGCCCGACGACGCCATCACCGAGTTGATGTGCCATCCGGGATACGTGGACGGCGAACTAGGCTCCAGCGGCTATCGCGACAAGCGCGAAGAGGAGATACTCCACCTGACTCACGCCGCCACGCTCGAATGCGTGCGAGCCGAAGGCATCCAGTTGATCTCGTTCGGGGATTTGAAGCGCGGAGATCGCCCCGCGGGGCGCGAGGGAAAGCGATGACCGACTACTACCTGCCCGACGACGAGCCAGCCGAAGACGTGTCCTACGAGAACTTCGACGACATGCTGTGGGAGGAGGCCGGCGAGCCGCAGCCGATTGACCTGACCGCGCTGGACGACGCCCTGCCCGCCGGGCCGGTTCCGGCCCGGCCCGAAGACGCCCTCAGCGCAGCGACCGAAGACCTGCTCGATACGCTCGACGACGCCCTGCCCCCACGCTATTCCGC
>JBBIHG010000141.1:1549-6519 GCA_037447125.1 Chloroflexota bacterium
GCCGACGCCCGAAGAGCGAAGCCTGGCTGCTTTCGCCGCGCCACCTGCGTCGCTCGCCGAGGACACCGACGACTTCCTGGCCGCGCTCGACGACGACCTGCCCGCCGGGCCAAGCCCTGCCCGCGCCGAGGACACCCTCAGCGCGGCGACCGAAGACCTGCTCGACACGCTCGACGACGCCCTGCCCCCACCCTATTCCGCGCCGACGCCCGAAGAGCGAAGCCTGGCTGCTTTCGCCGCGCCACCTGCGTCGCTCACCGAGGACACCGACGACTTCCTGGCCGCGCTCGACGACGCTCTACCCGCCGGGTCCGAACCCATCCGGCCCGAAGACGCCCTCAGCGCAGAGACCGAAGACCTGCTCGACACTCTGGACGACGCCCTGGCGCCGTCCATCGCCGCTGGCCCGGCGCTGGCTCCGGCCCCTCGTCCCACCCCGATCCCTGCTGCGCGGGGTACCGGTGCGCGCCGACCTGTCGCCCGTCCCCCTGCCGAGCCGGTCTACCAGGTGCTGCTCGCGCTGCCGCCGGAGCTTGGCGCGCAAGTTTTGGAACTGCGCGCGACTGGCGATGTCGAGGACATGCCCCCGCCGGGCATCCCTCTGACGCCGCGCTTTCACACGCCCGATCTCGAAGCGCTGGACGCCGCGCTGGAGCGCTGGGCGCGCGGGCGCTTGCCGCTGACGATTGAGACCGCCGGCGTGCAGGCGGAGATCCTCGGCGAGCGGCAGTACGTCGCCGCCTGGACCGTGACCCTGGATGACCGGCTGCGCGCCGCTCTGCACGCGCTGAAGCGGTCGCTGAGCGGGCTGGTCCAGCCGCTGCCCGACGAGCCGGGCACCCTCCGGCTGCGCGTGACCATTGGCGAGCGCATCCCCGCCCGCCGCTACCCGCACGTCCTGTCGCTCATGCAGCGCGACTTTGAGCCGGCTCAGTGGCCGATGCAGACGCTGATGCTGGCCGTCTATGCCGGAGACGATGCGCCGCCCGACTGGGACATCGCCGCCATCTACGCGGGGGAAGCACCCCCGTCCGCCGTGTAAGCTCGCCCCGTCCACCCCGTCGCAGAAGCTCATTGAGCGGAGGGCTTATGGCACAGCAGCACGATTCCGAACTCGACAAGCGCGCCACCCTGAGCATGAAGGCGTTGGCGCAGCGCGAAGAAGAGCGGCCCCAGTGGTTCTTCATCCGCCGCGTGCCGTCGCGCCACCTGGGGCGCGAATGGACGCGCCCGCCGGACGACCAGTACGCGCGCGACCTGATCGCTGAGGGGTTCATCGCGCCTGCACTGGTCACCGAGCCGCTTTCCGCCGAGCTTTCCGCCGACATCCGCGAGATGGATCAGCACCTGCTGCCCCATTTCTGGCGGATGAACCAGCAGGCCCGCTTTTTCCAGAACCGCTACTACCAGTACCAGTGGGCGTTCATCCTGGCCGCCTTCCTGACGACGGCTCTGGCCGCGATCAACGTCTTCCTCTACGCGCAAGGCTGGACAGGTAAGGACGGGACGATCGTCGGATCGCTACAGTGGACGGGAGTGCTGGGCTTTCTCACCGCCGTGGTGAGCGGCATCGCCGCCGCTGTCTCTTTCCTCGACGCCAACCAGACGCCGCAGAAACGCTGGTACAAGGCGCGCGTTCAGGCCGAAATCCTGCGCTCGACCTACTTCCTCTTCCTGGCCCGCCAGGCCCCCTTCGACAGCCCCAGCGACCGCGAGCGAGTGCAGCGGATGCGCCGCAAAGTGATCGAGGTGCTACGCGAGACGCGCATCGCCGAGCGCCCGGCCAGCGCAGAGGAAGCGGCCCCTACCCCACCCACCGAGCCAACGCCTGAGCCTGAGCCGCCCGCTCGATCCCGCGCGCCGCGTCGCCGCCGCGACAGCGCCCCGCCCGGCGATAACTGACCTGGCAAACCCAGGCAGCGAGGACACAGCCATGAGCACTCAAAACAACACTCCGCCCCAAACACCACCCCTCTTCACCGAGGAAGAGGCCCGGCTGCGCGCCCAGCTTTACATCCAGCAGCGCATCAATATGCAGGATAGCTTCTACCGCCGCCGCATCGCCGAATTCACCTTCAACTCGGACAAGATGCTGTGGGTGTCGGCAGGCCTGATGGGCATCTCGACGGTCATTTCGTCGTATTCGGTCATCGCCGACAAAGCCTTCTTCGCCTTCGTGACGGCGCTACTTCCCGCATGTGCCGCTGCGGTATCGGCCTTCCGTGCGCTGTACCAGTGGCAGCGCCAGGCAACGATCTACGAAGATACGTGGTTGGCCTTGCAACAGGCGCGGCTGGCCATGCCAGACGAGGATTACCTGGGGCCGGGCGACTATGTCCGCTACTTCCCGCAGCTCGTCTACCAGACCGAGGAAGTGCTGCGCAGCGAAGCCAGCCAGTGGGGGCAGATGGAGCAGATCGGTGGCGCGGCAGGGGGAAGACCGCCGGGCCAGCCGCCCGGCACAGGCTGAGCGCAACGTCGGTCGAGTCCCGCCGCACGGGTGTCTCCAGATTGGGGGCGGGATTCTCGGAACCGCAGAGGCGCAGAGGACGCAGAGAAATCCCTTGAGGAGAACTTATAGAACACTCCCGTTCTTCTCGGCGCTCTCTGCGTCTCGGCGGTGACGCTTTGCTCCAGAGTCCGAGCGCGCCCCCACTTCACTCACAGTTGACGTTGGCCAGGTGCTCTTCGTAAGTGACGGCGAAGGCGACGCCGCCCCCGCAGGCGGCGGTGTGGTAGCGGTACTCGGTCTGCGCCGGGTAGATAGCTCCCATGATAGCCGACAGGCCGGGGCTGTCAATGGGGCCGGGCGGCAGGCCGCGCCGCGTGTAGGAATTGTACGGCGAGTCCACCTTCAGGCCGCTGGCCGTCACGCGCGGCCACCAGTTGCCTGGCCCCCCCAGCGCGTACTGCACGGTGACCGTCTGAGCCAGGCGGTTGCCGTCGCGCAGACGGTTGTAGATCACGCTGGCGACGAGCGGTTGCATCTCCGGGGCGCGCGTCTCGCGCTGCACGATTGAGGCGATGATCAGCGCCTGATAGAAGCTGACGCCTTGCGCGGCGGCGTCGGCGCGCATCTGCGGGGTGACGTTGGCCGCAAACGCGCTCAGCAGCATGTCGCGGAATCCCTCGGCGGTTGTGTCGTTCTGAACCGTGTACGTGCCGGGGAACAGAAAGCCCTCCAGCGATGCCCCCGGCGGGCGCTCCGCCGCGAAGTCGAACGGCGGCGCGGCGTCCGGCCCCGTCACTGCCAGGAAGTCGCCCCCCGTGAAGAGCGTCTGCGCCGCGCTGACGGCGTCGGCGATCTGCTCGCGGCGCCAGCCCACGCCCACAGTGATCGCGCAGGGACAGTTGGGTGTGCGCGGACCGCGCACACCAAAGTCACTCGCCGGGCCAGAGGGCACCGACGGCGGCGCGTTCTCCGCCGCCCCCGGCGGCAGATAGATCACCTGGTCCACGCGCAGGTAGCGGCTGGTCAGGCAGTTGGCCGCCATCAGATCATCCACGGTCAGCGTTGCCCCTGCCCCCAACACGAAGGCGAACAGCGTGTCGTCCGGCTGCACGGTATAGCGTTCCCATCCCGGGGGCGGGGCGCAGGGTTCGGCCACCGCCTGTGCCGCCTGGGCAACAGCTTCCGGCGCGGTGTTCTCGCTCGCGCCAGCGGCAGGCGCAGATGCTGTTGGCTGGGCCGGGGCAGAATCGCCGGAAAGTTGGGTGGCTGCCGCAGTGGGTGAGCTAGCGGGGCTGGCGGATGGCGTCGCAGAAGCAGTGACAGTCGGGGAGGGCGTGCGCGAAGCGGTCGGCGTCAGCGTGACCATAGCTGCCGCCAGAGTGGGCAGGCGCGCCACGCCGATCGGCGGCGCTGGTTGAGTCTGCTGCCGGGCCGAGTGGATGCCGATGACCACCGCGCTCAGAGCAACCACCCAGGCCAGCACTCCGCCGGCCAGCAGCAGCACAGCGGCGCGGCGCAGGGCCGGGCGCTGCCAGGGAGTTTCGACCTTTCCGTCCATAGCACGAGTCTAACCCGCCACACGCCAATTGTCTAACCCAGGCGCGCCCTGATCCCGCCGCCAGACACACACAACCCCCGCACAAGAGCAGGGGCTGCCTGGCACACGTCAGCGCGAGCGCGCGCAGCGTCTAGTTGTGCCCCTGGCGTGGGATGAGGTAGGCGCACGCCTCATCGCCCTCAATCTGGTGGCTGATGCGCCGGGTCGTGACCCCCACCAGTGAATCGACCAGTCGCTTGTCCATCTTGCACAACTCAGGGCTGGTGCAGCTCACCTGCTCGTAGGGGCAGTTGGTGATGGCCAGGATCAGTCCCGGGCCGTTCTGCGACCAGGACGCCGTGTAGCCGTGCTGGCCCAGGTAGGCAACCGCGTGGTCCAGGCGCGTTTCTAGGGGCGCGTCGGGCAGCATCGCTTCTTCGGCCATGGCCTGGGCCACGCCTTCCAGGATGTCATTCACCTGCGCCGCCGGAAGCTGGGCCTTGATCTGTTCCAACAAGCCAGAAGCCAGGCCCTGGTAGTTGTTGGGGAAGTGATCGGCGGCGCGCTCAGTCAGCGTGTAGACATACTGGGGCCGCCCTGGCGCGCTGCGCCGGCGGACGGCTGGTGCCGCCACCAACCCGTCACCGCGCAGGATCTCCAGGTGATGGCGCACCGTCACCGCCGTGATTCTGCCGATCCGCTGGCTGAGCGCGGTCACGATCTCGTCAATCGTGGCTTCCTTGCGCTCCTTGAGGATTTCGAGGATGTGACGTCTCGTCTGCTGCATGGTCTCCTGCTCGCCTTCGCGATATTTACGATATTTATAATTAATTTAACGAATCCTAACATGCCGCCGCCTGATGTGTCAATTGACAACTGCATCGTCTCAGGTCTGCCATTTGTCACTATTGGCCCACGCGAGCAGCCGGCTTGCTGCTGTCCCCCGCTGCCAGGCGATCAAGATTCCGCGCGCCCGGCCTA
>JBBIHG010000142.1:0-6425 GCA_037447125.1 Chloroflexota bacterium
TTGAACAGCACCTCTCCCAGCACGGGGATGTCTTCTAGCAGCGGGATCGGCTGGGTCTCGAAGGTCTTGATCGTCGGGGGGCGCGTGCGCAGGCCGAAGAACAAGCGGAAGAGCAGCGTCGAAAGCCCGCCGCCCAGGATGGTGATGCCCAGCCCGGCGACCACCTGGTTGGCTTTGGCCGTCACGCTGACGAAAGCCATCAGCAGGCCCATGGCCATGCCCACCAGCATGGCGACCAGCAGCCCCACCCACAGGCTGCCGCTGTTATAGGCGCCGACGAAGCCGCCCAGCGCGCCCATGAGCATGATGCCTTCCAACCCCAGGTTAAGGATGCCAGATCGCTCGGTGAAGACCTCGCCCACTGCCGCGAACAGGATCGGCGTGGCCCAGCGCACGGCTGAGGCGAGAATGCCGACGAGGAAAGACAAGGTGATCAGGTCCCAGTTCATGACGCTTTCCTCTTGAACAGATACGCCCGCGACAGCACCAGCAGGATCACGCAGCCCTGGATCACATCCACCAGTGCGAAGGGCACGTTGGCGTTTCGCTCCATGGCGTTGCCGCCGACGACCAGCGCCGCGAACAGGAAGGCGGAGATGGTCATGCCGATCGGGTTCAACCCACCCAGCAGGGCCACGACAATGCCCAGCGTGCCGAAGCCGCGCGCCATTTCCTCAATCAGGCGGAAGTGCAGCCCGAAGACCTCGCCCCACCCGGCGATGCCGGCCAGCGCCCCGCTGATCGCCGCCACCAGCAGGATCGTGCGCGGGATGTTCATCCCCACGTGGGCGGCCACGCGCCGGCTGGCCCCCACGATCTCGATGCGGCGGCCCATCGTGGTGCGCCACAAGACCAGGGCCAGCACCACCACCACCAGCGCGACGATGAAGGCGACGTTCAGCCGCGTCCGCTCGACCAACCGCGGCAGCTCCAGCTCAGCGGCAATGAGCGCCGACTGCGGGAAGTTGAAGCCCTGCGGGTCCATCATCGGCCCGCGCACCAGGTAGGCCAGCAGGTAAATGGCGATGTAGTTGAGCATCGAGGTCGTGATCACCTCGTTGGCTTGCAGATAGGCTTTGAGCGCCCCGGCGATCAGGCTCCACAGCATCCCGCCCAGCGCCGCGGCGAGGAAGGCCGCGATCAGTAACGGCAGCGGCGGCAGTCCCACGTTGAGCGCCACCCATGTCGAGCAGATCGCCCCCAGGATGATCTGCCCCTCCGCCCCAATGTTCCACAACTGGGCGCGAAACGAGATGGATACCGACACAGCCACGAACAGCAGCGGCGTAGCCTTGACCAGCGTCTCGGTGAAGCGGCTGGTGGAGCCGAACGCGCCGTCATACAGGCTGCGGTAGGCGGCGAGCGGGTCGCGCCCGCTGATCAGCAGCAGCAGCCCGCCCACCAGCAGCGACAACACGAGCGAAAGCAACGCCTGGAACACGTTCTCGCCGACGGCGCGCCAGTTGATCAGCGCCCTCGGTGCGGCGGGCGCGGCGTCGAGGGTGGTAGTGCTCATGGTGTGGTCTCCTGCGCCGCCAGTTCGGCCAGCGGCGTGCCGGCCATCAACAGCCCCAACGTCTGCGGATCGGCCTCGCCGCGCCCCAAGACACCCATCGCCTGCCCGTTGTACATGACCAGCACGCGATCGCTGAGCAGCAGAATCTCGTCCAGGTCAGACGAGACAAGCAGGATCGCCGTGCCGCGCGCACGCTCTTCGAGCAGCTTCTCGTGGACATAAGCCGCCGCCCCAATATCCAGGCCGCGCGTCGGCTTGTTGGCGACGATCAGGCATGGCTGCTGGCTGAACTCGCGGGCCAGGATCAGCTTCTGCTGGTTGCCGCCAGAGAGCGCGCTCGCCGGGATGTGTGGGCCCGGCGCCCGCACGTCGAAATTGGCCAGCAAATGGCGCGCAAACTGAACAATGGCACGGGAATTGAGTAACCCACCCCGCGCATAGGGCGCCCGGTCGAAGACTTTGAGTGCGGCGTTGCGGCTGAGATCAAAGCTGAGGATCAGCCCGTCGCGTTGGCGGTCGTCGCTGATATAGGCAGCGTTGTGCTTGATGAACTCGCGCGCTTTCCAGCGCGTGGCGTCTTCTCCCGCGACCATCACCTGGCCGCTCTGCACGGGCCGCACGCGGGTGATCGCCTCGACCAGCTCGCGCTGGCCGTTGCCGTCCACCCCGGCAATGCCCAGGATCTCCCCGCCGCGCACCTGGAAGCTGATGCCGCGCACAGCGGGCAGGTCGCGGTCGTCGCGCACATGCAGGTCGCGCACCTCGATCAGGCACCCCGCGTCTGTCGCAGGACCGGCCCCGCCTACCTCTCGGCGCTGGATGGCGTCTTCGTCGCCGGCCAGGGCCAGCACTTCGGCCTGCTGGTCGGCGTGCAGGGCGGTCAGCTCGCGCCCGATCATCTCGCGGGCCAGGGTGGCTTTGTTCGTATCGCGGGTCATGGCCCCATACACCACGCGACCGGCGCGCAGTACGGTGACGCGATCGGTCACCTTCAGCACCTCGTCCAGCTTGTGGCTGATGAAGACAATCGTCTTGCCAAGCTCGGCCATGCGGCGCAGCGTTGCGGCCAGGCTCTCCGCCTCCTGCAAGGTCAGCACAGCAGTCGGCTCGTCGAGGATGAGCACATCCGCGCCCCGGTACAGGCTGCTGAGAATCTCGACGCGCTGCTGCGCGCCCACCGAAAGCGTCTGCACGCGCGCCGCCGGGTCCACTTCCAGCCCGTACTGCGCGGCCATCTCGGCGATCTGGCGCCGAGCTTCGGCCAGGTCAAAGAACCCCCACCCGCCCAGGCCGAGGATGGCGTTCTCGGTGACGGTGAAGGGCGGGACCAGCTTGAAATGCTGGTGAACCATGCCGATGCCCTGGGCGATGGCGTCGGCCGGCGAGCGGATATCGACCGGCTCGCCTCGCACGCGGATCTCGCCCGCGTCCGGCTGGTACAGCCCGAAGAGGATGTTCATCAGGGTGGTCTTGCCGGCGCCGTTCTCGCCCAACAGACCGTGCACTTCGCCCGCATAGAGGTCCAGGTCCACATCCTCGTTGGCCGTCACGCCGGGGAAGCACTTGGTGATGCCGCGCATCTGTACTGTGATCATGGTTCCTCAGTTCGCGCGTGCGAGCAGATCGGTTGTCAGTGGTCAGCCGTCAGCGATCAGACGGAGATTCCGGCCTTCACAGGGCATCGAATTGGGCGGCAATTCGTGAGACGCCGTGTGAGAACCTCACCCCCCGGCCCTCTCTCCATACAGAGAGGGGGAGTCATTCTGAGGTCAAGTCCCCTCTCCGCGTGTGGAGAGTGGATTTAGGGGTGAGGTAAACTCGCAGATTAGGACCTCTCAAATAGCCTTTGAGACTTCGGAAGTCCGGCCATGCAGACTGATGACCGAAAACTGATCACTCACGACCCAAACGAGGGGGAAGGCGCACGCTCCCTGCCTTCCCCCTGACATGGCTTACTCCAGCTTGTAGGCGTCCAGGTCGCCCAGGTCGAGCGTGCCCTCGACAAAGCCCTCGATAGCCTCGTCCAGCAGCCCTTGAAGCTCCTCGGTGATATAGTTCTCCGCCAGGTCTTCGTTGTAGACAACCGAGACGCCCTCATTGGCCAGCTCGATCCAGTAGAACTGGTCGCCGAACTCGCCTTCGACCGTCTGTTCGATCATCTGCTGGTAGACGGGACCCCAGTCGTAGACGAAACTGGCCAGCGTGTTCTCCGGGGCGATGTCGTTCTGGTTGGCGACGTTGCCCATGCACAGAACGCCCTCTTCTTCGCACGCTCCCAGCACGGCGATGCCGATGCCATCACCGCTCTGCCACAGCACATCAGCGCCCGCTTTGATCTGGCTGAGAGCGGCTTCCTTGGCCCCGGCCAGGTCGTTGAAATCGCCGACGAAATTGCTCAGCGCCTTGACCTCTTCGTTGACGGCCTCGGCGCCCAGGATGAAGGCCACATGGCCACGGTGAATCTCCGACACGTCCACACCGCCGACCACGCCCACGATATTGGCTTCGGTTAAATAGCCGGCCATGAGGCCCATCAGGTAGCCGCCCTGCTCGAGCCTGACATCATAGACGCCCACATTGGGGGCCAGCTTGTAGCCGGTGCCGATGGCGAAGTTGACGTCGGGGAAGTCCGCCGCCACTTTGATGATCGGCTCCTGGAACTGGAAGCCGTGGCCGACAATCAGGTCGTAGCCCTGCTGCGCGTAGTCGAGCAGCGCCGGCTCAATGTCCACCGGATCGTAGACTTGCTCAACGACGGTCAGTTCAACCTCGATGATCTCTTCCAGCGCTTCAACGGCGTGGTTCATGCCCTCAAACGACGCCTGATTCCATGACACGTCATCGGCGCGACCGGGCAGAATCAACGCGACGTTCACTTTGGGCAGATCCGTCTGAGCGGCGGTGGGAAACGCCGCAACCAGGATGCCCACCACCAGGACGAGAGTGATCAAACTGCGGATGCTCATGGGTAAACTGCCTTTCTGTATAGACACTCGATACGCTGCGCGCGTCCCTGGCTGCCGAGGCAGGTCAGGGCCAATGAAGGGAATGGTGCTTGGGAACCTCGAACGATCGCTGCTATCCTGTCCGCGCGTGGTGCGCCCCTGCTGGCCTCCTTTGCGCTCACTGGACGAAGGGGCTGATCAGCGCATAATCGCGCACGCTGACCAGGCCCATATCCGTCAGCCCCAGTTCGGGGACGGTCGGCAGAGAGATGAACGAGATGGTCATGAACGGCGCGGGCAGCGGGCAGCCCAGCCCGTGGGCGATGGCGGTGATCGCTTCCAGGTTGGCGATCACCTCCTCGACGGGCGCTTCGCTCATCAGGCCGCCCACCGGCAACGGCAGCGTGCCCAGCACCTCGCCTCCGGCGGCGATGGCCAGCCCGCCCTGCATGTCCTGAATGGCGCGCACACAGGCGGCCATGTCCGCCTCGTCCACGCCGGCGACGATGATGTTGTGATGATCGTGGGCCACCGACGAAGCCAGCGCGCCCCGCCGCAGGCCGAAGCCGCGCACGAAGGCCACGCCGATGTTGCCATTCTTGCCGTGCCGCTCGACGACGGCGATCTTCAACACGTCCTGAGCGGGGTCGGCGACGGCGCTGCCCGCCACGACGGGCACGGTCGCCTCGCCGATCTCGTTGATGATCTGGTCGGGATACAGCTCGATCACCCGCACACGCACCGACGGCCCCGGCGCGTCCAGCCGGAAGTCGTCCGCCGCCATGCCGCGCCGCACGCTGACCGTGCGGCGAATCCAGTCGGGATAGTTGGCCGGCGGCGGAGAGACAACCAGCGCGCCATCCTGGGCGACCAACACGCCCTTGAAGAAGACGCGGCTGGGCCGGATCACGTCGAGACTGGGAGCCAGGACGACATCCGCCCAGCGACCGGGGGCCAGGCTGCCCAACAGGTGATCCACGCGGAAGTGCACGGCGGCGTTGACGGTGGCCATCTGGATGGCCTGCACCGGCGGCACGCCCAGGGCGATGGCCCGGTTGACCAGGTAGTCAATGTGCCCCTCGTCACGGATGTCGTCGGGGTGCTTGTCATCGGTGCAGAACATCAGGTGGCGCGTGTCCAGCCCTTCGCGCACCACGCCGGCCAGGATCAATTCCAGGTTACGTTCGGTGCTGCCGTCGCGCACCAGCACGGGCATTCCCAGCCGCAGCCGGGCCAGCGCCTGCTCGTAGTCCACCGCCTCGTGGTCGTCGGCCAGCCCACCACAGGCGTAGCCAGCCAGCGCGTGGCCCATCAGTCCGGCAGCGTGCCCATTGGCGATCTTGTTGAGGGCGTGGGTCGCCTCCACCTTGGCCAGATACTCGTCGCGCAGGCCGAGCACCTTGGACGGGTCCAGCTCGCCCAGGCTGACGCACGCTTCCCAGCCCAGCACGCGGCGCACGGCGCTCAGGTCCAGCTCGCCGCCCGTCGTCTCCAGGCCAGGCGCGGTGGGCACGCGCGACGACACCTCGATCAGGAGGTGGTAGGGCAGCGCGGCCATACTGGCCAGCAGCGCCTCCATGCCCGCCAGCCCGGCCACGTTGGCGATCTCCATCGGATCCACGAAAAGCGCCGTGGTGCCGCCGGGGACGATCAGTGAAGCCAGGTTCTCCGGGATGATCAGCGTGGAATCAATGTGGATGTGCGTGTCAATGAAGCCCGGCATGGCATACTGCCCACCCGCGTCGAACGTCTGCGCCGCGGCGAAGTCCCCGGCGTCCAGCGAGACGATGCGCCCGTGCCGGATGCCGAGCGCCGCCGGCTCAATGCGCCCGGTGTAGACGTTGACCAACCGGGCATTGCGGATGAGCTGATCAAGCGGCTGGTGCCCCTGGGCAGCCGCGATCAAGTCCTGCCGCTGCGAAATGGAGATCATGCGCGCTGGCCCCTCTTGGGAGATCATACTT
>JBBIHG010000143.1:0-6385 GCA_037447125.1 Chloroflexota bacterium
GGCGAACGGACGGTCGTTCATCGGATGCTCCTGTTCTGGTGCGCGCGGTCTCTGCTGCCGCGCTCAAGACACATGAAGGCCAGCTGTGCGGCTGACCCTCGCAACGTGCTCGTAGGCTGGCGGACAGCGCAGAGGGGGGGACCCGTCAAAGAAAGACGGCGCTGCAGAAGATGGCCCCAGGCGGTGAGCGCCAATCGTCCAGAACGTCCCCTGGCGGCGGAGGGAGTCTTAGCTGAGTAGTTCTCTGGTCCATCTTTCGCCGGTTGTGCGAAAGATGAGCACCAGAGTACTGCTCAGCGGTGTTTGACGGGGCGGAGACCCGCGCTGTAGGATCGCCGCGCGGCGGCACGTTGCGGGGAGAGCATGGCGGGCGGTCGAGAGGCAGTCTGTGTGTGCGCTCTGAGTGGCCTTGGCAGAGGAGTGCCTGGAGCGTTCCCGGCATGTGCTGCGGGTCTAGGGAACGAGCTGTTGGGCGCTAGGATGTTCGTGGCTTGAGTCTGGTCAATTCCACGGTGGGTAGCATCCTTGCTGCGGCCGTCGACCAGCCGCGCCAGATTGCTCTGCGCTGCCCGAACCCTCGCCGTCGGCAATCGGCTACCAGAACGGGCAGCGCTCTTTGGTATTTGCCTGTCGCACTCAGGCGGGAACGTCCGGCGCTCTTACTCCCGGCACGCACCGCGTGTCCATGAACGCGCGGCATTCTGGCCGAAAGCGGACGGCGTAAGGTCGGGCGCAACGGAAGCCGATGTTGTTGTTCCTGTTGTCCGGATTCCTGTTGTTGCGGTTGGCCGCGCGCAGGTTGTTCGTGTTGGTGTTGTTCCACGAGCCGCCCCGCAACACGCGCGCGCTCCCCGGCGTCCCCACATCAGCGGGCACGAATGCCCGGCTATGCCACCTCGAAAAAAAAGATCGCGACTCGCCTTCGGCGAGATGAGCAGGAAAAGCATTCAGAACCACAGAAAAGCAGAACACAGCAGCACAGAATTAGCCAGGAGCAGAGCGGGCGCAACGGAAGCCGATGCTGAGGTACCTGACGACCGGAGTCCCGCCGCTGCGGAGGGCCGCGCGCAGGAGGTTCGCGTTGGTGTCGTTCCACGAGCCGCCCCGCAACACGCGCGACTGAGTCCCGTCCAGGACTGTGATGCCTGACTCATACTCATTCAGGCACCATTCCCACACGTTGCCACTCATGTCCATCACCCCATAGGGGCTGGCTCCATCGGGATACTGGGTCACCGGCGTTGTGCGCCCCGCATTGTTCGCCCAGTTGCATAGGCGCTTATTGGGTTCCGCATTCCCCCAGGGATACTCCCGCCCATCATCCCCCTGTGCGGCGCGTTGCCACTGCTGCTCCGTGGGCAGCATGATACCTTCGCCGGTCTGCGCGCTCAGCCAGCGGCAGAAGGCCACCGCTTCATACCAGGTCACGTTGGTGCGCGGACGGTCGTCGCCCGCGAACGCGGTGTCTTGCGGTCGTTTGTTCTCAGCGCGCCAGGCCTGCGCCTCGCGCGAATAGTCCCACCATTGCGGGTTGCGGTAGCCCTCGGCGGCGTCTACGAAGACCTGATATTGGGCGTTGGTGATCGGGTACCTGGCGATGGCAAAGGCCGCCACCGTGGAGGTGCCCTGGTCCTCCACTTCCACCCGTCCCGCCGGAATCTCCACCCACTCGAATGGCGGCGGCAGAAGATCGGTCACGCGCCTGACGCGCAGTTGGGGTGGTCTCTGCGCTGCCTGCCCCCGCCGATCGGGCTGGACAACTCCCTGGGAGGGCGGTGGAGTCATGCCCTGCGGCAGCGGGGAATGCTGCGGAAGAGGATGCCCTGCCCGGTTAGCCGGCGGCGTGGGAGGTCGGGTATTGCGCTTCGGTGGGCGCGCGATGAGCAGACCCAACAGCACAAGCGCGTTGGCTGAGAGCCACAGCCCGAAAAGAACCAGCGTAAGCAGCAAATCGCCCCGGCGGGAGCCTGTGGAGACGAACACCGACACCGCCAGAGCGACAGGGCCCAGCACCAGGTTGATCACTCCCAATAGCCAGGGGGCCAGCCTGCGAAATTGCTCGGCAGGGCCGATCCGATGATGGATGGTAGGAGGAGCGACGTATCGGCGGGTGGCCATCCAGGGCAGAAACAGGCCCTCCAGGTTGGTGTCTTTCTTATCAGGGCGCAGAAGGCGGCGGAGCGCCAGGATCAGTTCGGCAATGGTCAGGAAGAAGATCAGGATAGGTGTCAGAACAGCAATAATGGTGACTAGAACGTCCATAGTACCATTCCTCATCAATGGCGCGCCGGGCACGCTCTGAGTATAGCCGGGCCAATTCTGGTCAGCCAGTGAGGCGCAGGTCCGGCACAGGCCCATCTGTTTACGCCTGGATTAGTCCGGCAGGGTCCTAAGCCAGCCCCCCAGCAGGCGGCCGATTTCGGCGGTGTGCTGCGCCGCATAGGCGAACTGGTCGCGGCTGGTGTAGCGCAGCTCCAGAGCCAGCCGCAGGTAGGCGCGCAGCTTGTCCAGCTCGATGTCGGCCTGTTGCAGATGCGGGCGAGCATCAACGCGCTGTGCAGCGATGATCAGGCATTCGTGGAAGGCGAACAGGGCGTCGCTAATGCGCTGCGCCAGGCGAAAACGCTCGTGCCTGGGGAACTTGCGTGTGTGTTCCAGTGTCCACACCAGGAAGGCTTCTGTCCTGACAAAAATCGGCGACTGATCAGTCATCAGAGCTGTATCTCGCTCAGCATTTTGGTACGAAGTCCCCAGGTGTCGCCATGCATGGCGTGGCCGACCCAGGCGCGCACGCTGGCATCCAGTCTGGCGCGCGGCATCTCACCCCGCCGATAGCGCTGATGCAGGGCGCGCAGGTGACGGCGATAGCGCAGCCCGGTGCGTGGCTTGAGGCGCCGATGATCGGGGTACACGATGAATCCCAGAAAGGGCAAAGCGTGCGTGACCGGGCGCGGCTGGGCGCGATATTCGTGCAAGGTCAGGCGCAGCGTGCGCAGGAAGGCAACGATCTCGTCGCGCCAGGCGTGCAACGTGCGTTTGTCGTCGGCGAACAACAGCACATCATCTACATAGCGAATGTACGCGCGGCACTTCAGCGTGTGTTTGGCGAACTGATCGATCTCGTTCAGGTACACGTTGGCCCAGAACTGGCTGGTCAGGTTGCCGATGGGTAGTCCACGCGGGCGCGTGGCCGCGAGGAGATCGTCGCCGGGGAACCAGCGCAGATCATACTCCCTTCTCAGGATGCCTGCCCCGCTGTCGATGATCTTCTCGCACAGCCTGATCGTTTGCTGGTCGGCAATCGTGCGGGCCAGCAGGCGTTTCAGGATCGCGTGGTCGATAGCGGGAAAGAACTGCTGCACGTCGCATGGCAGCACGTAAGCATAGCGCCGCATGAACTCCGTGCAGCGATCCAGCGCACGATGCGTGCCCTTCCCCACGCGATTGGCATAGCTATCGTAGATGAACTTGTGCTCATAGATGGGTCCGATGATGTTGCACAGTGCGTGATGCACTACCCGGTCACGGAAGGGAGCGGCACTGATCGTGCGGCGCTTTGGCTCGTGCACAGCAAAACTGCGATATGAACCAGGCAGATAGGTTTCGTCGGCCAGTTCGGTGTGCAGCGTCACCAGCTCCAGATCCAGGTTGCGCTCAAAAGCGGCGGCGGCAGAGGTGTAGCGTTTGCCCTGGCGCGCCTTCTGCCACGCGATGAGGAGGTTGCTGTAAGCGATGATCTGGGGGTAGAGGTGTTTGTAGGTCTTCACAGAGCTCCCTGGCATGCTGCTGGACAATTGTGCGCGATCGCGCTTCGCGCGATTCTTTGGGGCGGCCCTGCGGGCCGCTGGAGAGCAAGAGCAAAAGCTTTCAGAATTGCAGAAAAGCAGAATACAGCAGTACAGAATTAGCCAAGAGCAGAGCGGGCGCAACGGAAGCCGAAGTCGTCGTACCCGCTGCCCGGATTCCAGCCGTCGCGGTAGGCCGCGCGCAGGAAGTTCGCGTTGGTGATGCCCCACGAGCCGCCCCGCAACACGCGGTAATCGCCCGAAGCGGGTCCTTGCGGGTTCACCTGCCGCTCAGACGGATACGTCCCGTACCAATCCGTGACCCACTCCCACACATTGCCGCTCAAGTCCAGCGCCCCTACCCACGAGACGCCTCCCGTCCGGCTGCCGACCGCTGCCGTCTGTCCGCCGGAATTGGCAGAGTAGACGACATTGTCTGCCACAGAGGTGTTGCCCCATGGGTAGACCAGTCCATCTGGCCCGCGCGCCGCATATTCCCATTCAGCTTCCGTGGGCAGCCGCGCTCCCCGGCGCTCACAGAAGTCCTGGGCATCGTACCAACTGATAGACTCACGCGGGCGATCGTCGCCGGAGAAGTATCCCTCTGACCCGTACCGCCCGTTGGTCACTTCGTACTTGTCGATCCAGAACGGCTCCTCAAAGCACACTTCGTGCACCGGGCGCTCGTCGCTGTCGCCATCGTTGCTGCCCATCATGAAGCACCCTGCCGGCACCAGCACCATCTCTACGCCGTTAAAGTCCCTGGGGACAGGCGTCCAGTCCGCGTTACGGGTCACGGGCGTGCGAGCAAAGGCCAGGGGGTCGGGGTTGGGAGTGCGGGTCGGTGTCGCGGTCGCCGTGGCGGTTGGCGCGGGGGTGTTGGTCCAGCTGTCGATCCAGGCCTGGGTGGTGGCAGCGCGTTGGGTCTGGAAGGCGTCAATACTGGCGGTCATATTGGGCGTGGGGGTGAGCGTCCACAGCGTTGCTGTTGCGGTCTGGTCGCTGCTGCGTTGTGTGCTGAGCCAGTCCTGCGTCTGGCGCATCGCCACAGCGGTCTGGGCGCTGAGGGTTTTCTGCGTTGCGGTCGCCTGGGCGTCCAGCGTATTCAGCGCGACGATGACCGGATCCTGTGTGGCTTGGCCGCTTGTGCCATTGCTCTGCAGCAGCGACAGCATCCTGATGCCGAAAGCGACGAGGACAGTAGCGAAGACGAGGACCAGCAGCGTCGCCGCAGCGCAAGCACGGCGTCTGGGGCGCGGTAGATCGGGCGCCTGTTGAGGGTCTGGCAGTTCGACCGGCTCCACTGGCTGTGGTGGGAGTGGATCTTCTGGGGGCGGGGGGACGACGACGTCCAGAACCCGGTTTCTGAAGGCCTGTTCAAGCGCCTGGGCGAAATCGATCACTTTCGGGAAGCGGGCATCTGGGTCCTTGGCCAGCGCCCGGGCGAGAACATAAGAGACAGATTCGGGGACAGTGCGTGTCAGGGCGTGCGCCACTGGCGGTTCTTCGTGGACGTGTTGGTACATCAACGCCCAGGGATCGTCTGCCTTGAAGGGCAGGCGTCCGGTGATCATCTCAAAGGCGATGACTCCCAATGCATACTGGTCAACCGCCGCGGTGATGGTCTCGTTACGGCATTGCTCGGGAGCCATGTAGGCAGGTGTGCCGATGATGACGCCCGCGCTGGTCAACGGCGTTGTTTCCTGGAGCAGCTTGGCGATCCCAAAGTCGACTACGACGCAATTTCCGTCTTCGTCGAACAGGATATTGGCAGGTTTGATGTCGCGATGGATCGCGCCGCGCCCGTGGGCATAGTTGAGTGCTGAAGCCACTTGCCTGATAACACCCATGGCCTGGCCGGGGTTACTGGGATAGGTGCCCTGCAGCAGGGCTCGAGATAGAGCCCCACCAGTCAGCAGCTGCATCACGAGGTAGCTGATGCCCTGGTCTGTTCCAAACTCATAGATATGCACGATATGGGGATGGTTGAGCGCAGCCGCGGTCTCAGCCTCGCGCTGGAATCGCTCCGCGGCATGGGGCTGGCTGGCGAAGGTTGGGGGCAGCACCTTCACTGCAACTTGCCGGCGCAGACTCGCCTGGTGGGCCAGATAGACGGCTGCCATGCCCCCAGTTCCAAGTAGCCGAGTCAGCTGGTATTGCCCCAGTGTCACTCCTGAGAGGTCTTGTAGTCCCATGGCATGTCCTGATCGGTAAGCGGCAGCAGCTTGTGCCAGAAGTATATAGTCTGGCTCTTCTGTTCACAAGATGGCTTGTGAGAAGTCAGAAGCGCGAAGACGCCATAGCCGCAAGCCATAGCTGAGGAAGTCGAGTCTGCCGAGACAGGTCTGTCAGCAACCAGAAGCCATCGTTCTCCTGCACTCAATAGGATGACTTGAGCGTCAGATCGAGACGTCGCGGTGCGGCGTGTCAAGAGCAGCTGTGTTGATCCGGTCTAGACTCCCCGGATTGATCGGAACCGCATCGCGATCCTGGAAACAATGGCGGTGGCCGCCTCGGGCTGAGTTGAGGCCCACTTTTCCCCGTAATTCACGGTTCTTGAGATTTGTCAATAGGCCAGATCGGGCCGGCCCGTACTGGCC
>JBBIHG010000144.1:0-6308 GCA_037447125.1 Chloroflexota bacterium
GCTCGGCTCGCCCCCTCTCCATGTTGGAGAGGGGGCAGCGAGGCCCGCGTCAGTGGGCCGAGCGGGGGTGAGGTCCGTAGGGGCGTATCGCCATACGCCCCTACGACGCACGGCGGATTTTGATGCGATTGCCCTGCGGTTCGCCGGGCAAAGGGCGCTCACACGAACGTGGCGATGGCCTCCAACGGCTTGCGGGCGATGTCCGGCACGGTCGCGTCTGGCGCGGGGTAGCCGGCCACCAGGATCAGGTAGGGGCGCTCATTCTCGGGGCGCTCAAGAATCTCGCTGAGGAAGCCCATCGGACTGGGGGTGTGAGTCAGGGTGGCCAGCCCGGCGTGGTGCAGCGCCGCAATCAGAATGCCCGTCGCGATGCCCACTGACTCCGGCACGTAGTAGTGCTGGGCCTTGCTCCCGTCCGGTTTCAGCCCGTAGCGTTGGGCGAAGATCACGATCAGGAAGGGTGCCGTCTCCAGGAACAGTTTGTCGGCGCCGGTGCCCAGCGGCGCCAGGTCGTCGAGCCATTCCTGGCTGGCGCGACGGGCGTAGAACTCGCGTTCCTCGGCTTCGGCGGCCAGGCGGATGCGCCGCTTCACCGCCGGGTCGCCGACCACGACGAAGTGCCAGGGCTGCTTGTTGGCACCGCTGGGCGCGGTCCCGGCGGTCCGCAGGCAGTCTTCGATGAGGGCGCGCGGCACGGGCCGCTCGGCGAAGTGGCGCACCGTGCGCCGGCGGCGCATTTCGGCATAGAAGTCCGCCGCGCGCCGGGCCATCTCCTCCGGCGTGCGCTCCGAAAAATCGAGCGGGATGAAGCGGGACTCGCTCATGCGGATTCCTTCCGGCGCGGGATCAGTCAAGTTGTTGAAGGGTTTACGGGGGGCGAGATTCCTGAACCGCAGAGACGTAGAGGACGCGGAGAAGCACTAAAACCCTCTCAATACTGTCTTTTCTCTGCGCGCTCTGCATCTCGGCGGTGATCTTTTGCCCCGGAAATGAAATGCGCCCTGTTGAAGACGGCGCGTCCGCACTGACCGCCCACGGCGAACGCGCCGATCGGCGCGCGGACACACCTCGTCAGTCGGGGGCGGCGGCTGGCTCCTCGCGGATGTCTTCGTGCTCGCCGGCCTCGCGGGCGGGCGGGGTGATCACCAGCCGAATCTTGCGGATGCGCTTCTCATCCACGCTCAGCACTTCCATGTGCAGGTTGTCTACGCTGAGGGTCTCGCCCACGACGGGCACTTTGCCCAGCTTGCTGAAGATGTAACCGGCCAGGGTGTCGCTGTCTTCGGTTGGCAGGTCGGCATCGAGCAGGCGGTTGAGGTCGTCCAGGTCAATGCCGGCGTCGAAGAGGTACTCGTGCTCGCCGACTTTCTGGTAGACCTCTTCCTCGTTCACGTCGTATTCGTCGCGGATCTCGCCGACGATCTCCTCAATCAGGTCTTCCAGGGTCACCAGGCCCGCCGTACCGCCGTACTCATCCACGACGATGGCCACATGCACTTTGCGCTGCTGCATGTCTTGCAGCAGGTCGCCGGCCTTCTTCGACTCTGGCACGAAGTGGGCCGGGCGCAGCATATCGCGGATCGGGCGCTCCATCTCGCCGTCGCGCCACGAGGCCAGCAAGTCCTTGGCGTAGAGCAGGCCGCGGATGTGGTCTATCGTCTCCTCGTAGATGGGGATGCGCGAATGACCCGCCTCGACGATGGTGTTGAGCGCCTGGGGCAGCGGCGTGTTCATCTCCAGAGCGACCATATCAATGCGCGGGACCATCACCTCGCGGGTCAGTGTGTCGCCGAACTGGAAGATCGAGTAGATCATCTCCTTCTCTTCGTCCTCGATCGCCCCGCCTTCTGAGCCGGCGTCCACCAGCATCTTGATCTCTTCTTCGGTGACCAGCCCCAGCGCCGTGCGCCCGACAAGGGAGCGGGCGACATTGTCGCTGATCCAGTACAGCAGGCGCAGCATCGGCCCCAGGGCGCGCGACAGGATGTCAAGGGGGCCGGCCACACGCCGGGCCAGCGCATCGGCATAGCCGAGCGCAATGGTCGTAGGCAGTATCTCGCCAAAGACCAGCGTGGCAATGGCGGCCAGAAACAGCACGCCGCCATAGGCGATCAGGCTGGCCAGGGCGCTGCTCACATCCTGCTGAAGCAAGGCGTCGCGCAGCGGTGGCACGATGGCCACAGCAGCCACCAGCGCGATCCCGAAGCGCAGGGCCAGGTCCACGATCTGCTGCGAGGCCAGCAGACGCGTCGCATCGTTGGCCAGGTTGAAGGCGCGCGCAGCGCGGCGGTCCCCGTCATCGGCCAGGTCTTTGAGCTTCGCTTTGTGGGCGTTGATGAGGGTGCCATAGGACATCTTGAGCACGGCGTTGAGCAGGATGATCGCGCCCAACAGGACCAGCCCGGTTAAGCTATCGTCCACCGAGTTTCACCTTTGCGGCTAAGGGAGATGCTGTGTTGCAGAGGGATGGAGGCGCAACCCTGCCCACGCGCGCACTCGCTCTGGCCCCACACGGGCCGGGCGTGCGCGGCTGAATAGGAGGGACAGCCTGATGGGGGTTCAGCAGGATCGTCGAACGCGCTCGGACACATAGGCTCGATCAGACCACCGCGCCGTCTCAGTGGCGCAGCGTTGTTGGCTGGCATTGTACCATAAACGAGGGCCGCGTCAAAGCCCCACGCGAACAGGACGATTGCATCAAACGTGTGCGCTGTTCTGCCTCACCCCCAGCCTCGCTGCGCTCGGCTTGCCCCCTCTCCATGCCGTGGAGAGGGGGCGGCGAGGCGCGTCAGCGCCGAGCGGGGGTGAGGTAAACCAGGGTGCGGCAAACTGCCTGACAGGTTTTGCATACACCCGAGGCGGAATCAGCCTTGACAGCCTCCCTCCCTGGTGCTAAGATTCCCAGGCTTTTACCTCAGGCGGCGCTAACCCTGTCGCGTGGCAGGGCGCTGGTAGCCGAATTGGATGAGTTCTCGACCGTGAGGCCACCCGTGCCCTAGTTTGGATGGCCTCACGCTCTGCCGGCGGGCGTGAAGGTAAGCGCCCGTCGTCGCGCCTGGATAGCAGCGAGGAAGCCAGGGAAGCAACCGCTCGACGCCCTGGCCTAGAGATGGAGGCAGATATGCCGACAATCAACCAACTTGTCCGCAAGGGTCGCCAGCCGAAGCGCAAGAAAAGCAAGGCCCCGGCGCTGCAGTACACGTTCAACTCGTTCTCGCAGCGGCGCACGCGCCAGCCCAAAGGCTCTCCGCAGAAGCGCGGCGTCTGCACACAGGTCAAGACCATGACCCCCAAGAAGCCGAACTCGGCGCTGCGCAAAGTCGCGCGTGTGCGCCTGACCAACGGCATCGAGGTCTCGGCTTACATCCCCGGCGAGGGGCACAGTTTGCAGGAGCACAGCGTGGTGCTTGTGCGCGGGGGCCGTGTCAAGGACCTGCCCGGCGTGCGCTACCACATTGTGCGCGGCACGCTGGACGCCGACGGCGTCTCGAAGCGCGAGCAGGGCCGCAGCAAGTACGGCGCCAAGCGGCCCAAGGCAGCCAAGGCCAAGAAATAGGCTTTCTGGAGAGATAGGCGATGGCTAGACGGCTTAAACCACCCAAGCGACAGATTGAGCCGGACGTCAAGTACAACAACGTCCGTATCGCCATGTTCATCAACCGCATGATGCATGGCGGCAAGAAGAGCACCGCGCAGCGCGTGCTGTACGATGCCCTGGAGATGATCGAGCAGCGCTCCAAGCGCGACCCGGTCGAGATCTTCGAACAGGCTCTGCGCAATGCCACCCCGGTCCTGGAAGTCAAGCCGCGCCGCGTGGGTGGCTCGACCTATCAGGTGCCTGTCGAAGTAGAACCGTCGCGCGCGCTCTCGCTGGCCATGCGCTGGCTGTTGCAGGCGGCGCGTGGACGCGGCGGCCACAGCATGTCCGAAAAGCTCGCCGCCGAGCTGATGGACGCGGCCAGCGACCAGGGCAACGCCATCAAGAAGAAGCAGGATACGCACCGCATGGCCGAGGCCAACCGGGCGTTCGCGCACTACCGCTGGTAGTGCTGGTTACTGGAAAGCATCGTCACTCGTCATGGCTAAGAAAGCCGCCGCTACCGAGCGTGCCCTGGACCTGAAGCTGGTCCGCAATATCGGCATCATCGCCCATATTGACGCTGGCAAGACAACCACCACCGAGCGTGTGTTGTACTTCGCCGGGCGCATTCACCGTATGGGCGAGGTGCACGATGGCGCGGCGACAACCGATTACATGGACCAGGAGAAGGAGCGCGGCATCACCATCACCGCCGCTGCGGTGACGGCTTTCTGGAACAACCACCAGATCAATATCATAGACACGCCAGGCCACGTGGACTTCACCGCCGAAGTCCAGCGCAGCCTGCGCGTGCTGGACGGCGGCGTCGTCGTCTTCGACGGCGTGGCCGGTGTTGAGCCGCAATCGGAGACGGTCTGGCGGCAGGCCAACGAGTACGGCGTCCCGCGCATCTGCTTCATCAACAAGATGGATCGCGTCGGGGCAGATTTCCGGCGCTGTGTGGCTATGATCGCCGACCGCCTGAAGGCCAATCCGGTGCCCATCCAGCTACCCTATGGCGAGGGACCGGAGTTCGCCGGGATCATTGACCTGATCGCCATGGAAATGATCACCTACGGCGATGCGCTGGGCACAGCCATTGACCGCGTGGACATCCCCGCTGACGCGCGCGCGCGCGCCGAGGCGGCCCGCACCGCGATGATCGAGCAGATCGTCGAGCACGACGAGGCGCTCACCGAGAAATACCTGAACGAAGAGTCGATCAGCGATGAGGAGTTGATCCGCGCCCTGCGCGCGTCCACCATCGCCGGGCTGACTCACCCCGTGTTGTGCGGGTCTTCGCTGCGCAACAAGGGTGTGCAGCTTATGCTCGATGCCGTTGTGCATTACCTGCCCTCCCCGCTCGACATCCCGCCGATCCAGGGGACAAACCCCAAGACCGGCGCGCTGGAGGAGCGGCACTCGTCGGACGACGAGCCGCTGGCGGCGCTCGTCTTCAAGATCGTGACCGATCCCTTCGTTGGGCGGCTGGCCTTCTTCCGCGTGTACTCCGGCGTGATCCAGGCCGGCTCAATGGTGCTGAACACGTCGAAGGATCGCAAGGAGCGCATCGGGCGCGTCGTGCGCATGTTCGCCGACCGCCGCGAGGACGTGGAAGAAGTGCACGCGGGCGACATCGCCGCCACGCTGGGCCTGAAGGATACCTTCACCGGCGAGACGTTGGCCGAGCAGCACCGTCCCATCGTGCTGGAAGAGATTCACTTCCCCCAGCCAGTGATCGCGGTGGCTATCGAGCCGAAGACCAAGGCCGATCAGGACAAGATGGGTGTCGCCCTGACCAAGCTGGCCGAAGAAGACCCGACGTTCGTGGTGCAGGTCAACGACCAGACCGGCCAGACCCTGATCTCCGGCATGGGTGAGCTGCACCTGGAAGTGCTGGTCGAGCGCCTGTTCCGCGAGTTCAGCGTGGATGCGCGCGTGGGCAAGCCGCGCGTCTCGTACCGCGAGACGATCCTGCAGCGGGCGCGCGGCGAGGGCCGCTTCGTCCGCCAGACGGGTGGCAGCGGCCAGTATGGGCATGCAGTGATCGAGATCGAGCCCCTGCCCGAAGACGCGCCCGATGAGGTGGTCGTCGAGAACAAGGTCGTGGGCGGCGCGATCCCCAGGGATTTCATCAAGTCCATCGAGAGCGGCATCCGCGAAGCGGCCCAGAGCGGCGTCATCGCCGGCTTCCCGCTGGTGCGCTTCAAGGCGACGATCGTGGATGGCTCGTATCACGAAGTGGATTCATCGGACTTGGCCTTCAAGATCGCCGGCTCGATGGCGCTCAAAGACGCTGTCCACCATGCGCAGGGCATCCTCATGGAGCCTTACATGCGCGTGGATGTGTTCGTGCCGGAGGAATACGCTGGCGATGTGCTGGGCGATCTATCGGCCCGTCGCGCCAATATTGGCGGCGTCGAGATGCGCGGCGACGGCCTCTCGTCGATCAGGGCCGAGTCTCCGTTGGGTGAGATGTTCGGCTACGCGACCAGCCTGCGCAATATGTCGCAGGGGCGCGGCAGCTTCACCATGGAGTTTGAAAAGTACGTGCCTGTGCCTGACTCCTTGATGGAAACGATCATCCGGGGCGGGCGCTAAGCCTGGCGTGGCCCAGGCGATAGGAACCGTTTGGCCTGACAAGGCAAGAATACACGGCTAGCAGGAGGCATCATGGGCAAGGGGAAGTTTGAGCGGACGAAGCCCCATGTGAACGTGGGGACGATCG
>JBBIHG010000145.1:0-6278 GCA_037447125.1 Chloroflexota bacterium
ATGCTGGCCAGGGTGTGCACAGCATCTGTCAGGCAGTTTGCAGCGCCCTGGTTTGTCTCAACCCCACTCCGCGCTCACGCGCCTCGCCGGCCCCTGTCGGTGGCGCAGCCAGGCTGGGGGTGAGTCAGCACCCCGCGTCATGGTGTCAGGTAATAGGTCATGTGCTGCAGATGCGCCGCCGGGTCAATGTACTGGACGCGCACGCCGTTGGGCACCGTCAGAGTGATCGGCGCATAGTTGAGCAGGGCGCTCACGCCCGCCTCGAGCAAACGCTCGGCTACCGCTTGCGCCTCTTCCGCGGGGACGGCGATCATGGCGATGCGGATGCCCTGCCGCCGAATCTCGTCGGCCAGTCGGTCCATCGGCAAAACCTCCAGGGCGCCGACCCGCTCGCCCACCGTCTTCGGATCGGAGTCAAAGAGGGCCGCGATGCGGAACCCGCGCGCCTGGAAGCCCCGGTAATTGGCGATGGCGCGCCCCAGGTCGCCCACACCGACCACCGCCACGAGCCATTCCCGGTCCACTTTCAGAATGTGCCGGATCTGCTCGTACAGGTACTGGACATTGTAGCCCGTGCCCTGCTTGCCGAACTCACCGAAATGAGACAGGTCTTTGCGGATTTGCGCCGAACTGATCCCCAGCCGCTCGCCCAGCTCGTGCGAAGACGTGTATTCTTCCTCCTCCTGGATCAACCGATCCAGGGCGCGAAGGTAAATCGGCAACCGCCCAATGACGATGTCTGGAATGCTGGCTTTGCTTCCCATCCGGCAGCGGCTCCTCTCTCGAAGTGGCCCAGGTCGCTTACCAGGCCAATAAGAGTGGCGGACATAGAGACACATGTGAAGAGCATAACAATCGTAGCACGCTTCGTTCATAAAAACAATAATGTTCCAGAAAAATACCTAAATGCGTTTGCCCGGCCCCGCCGCCGCTGCTATGATCCCCGCCAACGCCGCCTGAGTCCGGGGCACAGCCGCCCATGCCACCACCCCCGTCCGTCCGGCGCCTCTCGCGCCGCGATTTCCTTGGCCTTGCCGGCATGACTGCCGTTGGCGGTGGCCTGGGCTGCCTGGGAGTCTCGCTTGGCTATCTGGTGGTGAGCCACCTCAGCACCGCCCGGCAGACGCCACCTGCCACTCAGGCAGTCAGCGCCCCTCCCATCGTTCCCAAGCAGATCGATCGCCCTGGCATCCTCGATCGCCGCGACTGGGGCTCGCGCGAGCTGAACCACGACGCCCCCAACGAAACCGGCTTCTTCACCGCAGACAACCCCGAAGGGTGGTATGTCTACGCGGGCGATCTGCGCGCCGTGTATCGCACCGTGGTCGTTCACCACTCCGTGCTCTACGAAGCCGACGATCCGGCCACCATGCGCGCCATCCAGCAACAGCACATGGACCTGCGCGGCTGGGCGGACATCGGCTATCACTTCGGCGTCGGGCAGAGCGGGCAGGTCTTCGCCGGGCGTGCCCTGGACGTGCGCGGGACGCACGTCGAGCGCTTCAACACTGGCAGCGTGGGAGTCGTCATGCTCGGCGATTTCAGCCAGAGCGCTCCCACCCCGTCCCAGGTCGAAGCCTGCCGACGCCTGATTGACTGGCTGGCCTTGCGCCTGGAACTGACCCATCTGGCAGGTCACGGCGACTTCAACAGCAGCACCGACTGCCCTGGCCGCTACGCGCGCGAGCTGCTGAGCATGTTGGCCCAGTCCGCCGGCCTGGCCCTGGGCACAGGCGGCTATCAATCCGCAACACCGTAAGTCGCCCGGAATCAAAAAGCGCCCCGCGGAGGAGCGCTGTAAGCCCGCGCCCGGTTCAGGCAAGCCCGCGCCGCCCGCGATACCAGACGAACCCCGCCGCCGCCATCACCGCCAGCAGCGCGCCCACCCCCACCGCCAGGACCGAAGGCTCGCCCCGCCCCGGCAGGTCATCGGCAGGCGGATAGCCGGTCGCCGGCAGCCCGGTCGGCACGAACAGGTCAGCGCTTGCGCTCTGCGTGAACGGCCCCGCCGGCCCGTTACCGGCCAGCAGCACCTGGTTGACCAGGAGGCCATTGGCTGGCCCGCGCAGCAGCGTCGTCTCCACGCGCATGGCAACCGTCTGGCCCGGTTGCAGCTCCGGCACGGTGAAGATCACCGTCTGGCCGCTGACTGCGACCGCGCCATAGTCTGTGGCTGCGTCGTCAATGCGTAGCTCGTCGCGCAGGGTGTTAGTCACCAGCAGATCAGTGCCGGGAGAAATACCCTTGTTGGTCAGCGTGATGACCCAGGTGATGGATTCCCCTGGCAGGCCCAGCGCCCCGCCAGCGAGTTCACCAGCAATCGCTAGCTCCGCCTGGAACCCGGCCCCACTCACCTGTATCAGGGGCACTGGCGCGCCGACATGAGCAGCGCGCTGCTGTGCGGATGTGTTCCCGTCAGCACCCGCCGCCTGAAAGCCTGTTCCCCCAGCAAGACCCAGTGCCAGAAGCACCGCGCCCACCAGTGGCAGTATCCTGCGCATCATCCCCCTCAGGTGGTGAGAATCATCACCTCATCCGTCATTATACCGCTTCCGCAGGACTCTGTAAAAGCCATGTGCGGGCAGGTGGCAAGTCGTCGGTTGGGCCAAGGGGTGCGTGCAAAGGTTGTCAGCGACTCGCTTGCCACGGGGGTATTGACCTCACCCCCGGCCTCGCTGCGCTCGGCTTGCTCCCTCTCCATTCGAATGGAGAGGGGGCGGCGAGGCGCGTTAGCGCCGAGCGGGGGTGAGGTAAACCAGGGTGCGGCAAACTGCCTGACAGGTTTTGCATACACCCAGGCCAAGGGCCGCCCTTGTCACGTCCGGCTCGCCCTGTTACCATTTGTGCAATGCAGCAGCCACGTGCCGGGCAGGCGGGCTGGCTGGTCGCCCGCTCCGAGGCCAGTTGCTGCAGCGGGCTTCGCCAGTCGGGACAGGTGCGCACAGGCATGGGCGAACCAACGCACAGACCGCCTCTGAATGAGACGTTCCAGGCAGTCAACGCCAGCATCATCGAGGGCCTGGGCCAGCTTGCTGGCTATTTCGGCTTCTCGAAGGTCATGGGGCAGTTATTCGGCGTACTCATGCTCAGCCCCGAGCCGCTCAGCCTGGACGATCTGATGGAGCGGCTTGGCATCTCCAAGGCGAGCGTCAGCACCACGATGCGCACCCTCGAGCACATGGGCATTGCCCGCGAAGTGTGGGTCCGCGACGACCGGCGCAAGTACTACCGGGCCGAGAGCGACTTCTGGCAGATTCTGACCAACATCCTGCGCAGCCGCGAGCTACGCGATGTCAACCAGGCGCTGCATGTCCTGGACGAAAGCGCCGAGCGCCTCCAGGCATCCATCGCGCAGATGGACCCGGAGGACCGCCAGCTCGCCGGGTATTACCTGGACCGTTTGAGCCAGCTCCAGGAGTTTTTCCACCTGGCGCAGATGCTGCTCATGTCGCTGATCGAGCGCGCTCAGGGCCAGCCCGACGAAGGTTGAGTCCGCTGGGGCAGCCCCGAGTGAGCCGGGTGCGCGCCATTGTCGCACTGGCAGCGGCCCTGTTATAATCAGTTCAGAAAGTTATGAAAGATACAAGCCGGGCGCCGGCAGCCGCCCAGTCCGGAGTCGTGAGCCAGCAGCAGCACAGCGCGAGGCAGCATGACGAGCGATATCCCACTCCAGGCGGTAGAAGAATACCTGTCCTCCATCGCGCAGAGCTCGGTCGCGCTGCTCAGCGAGACAAGCGCGCACATCCTGTCTGCCGGTGGCAAGCGTCTGCGCCCGCGCCTCGTGCTGCTCGCCCACGCCGCGGTCGGCGGCCAGAACGTCGCCGAGGTCATCCCCCTGGCTGCCGCCGTGGAGATTATCCACACGGCAACGCTGGTCCACGATGACATCAATGACCACGGCACGCTGCGGCGGGGCCGCGAAACGGTCAACTCGCGCTGGGGCAGCACTTTCGCCCTGCTGACCGGGGACTACATGTTCACCAAGACGTATGAGATCATGGCCCCCTACTCCGCCGAGCTAAACCTGATCCTGGCGCGGGCTGCCATCGAGTTGGTTGAAGGCGAAACGCTCCAGATTCAGGCCGCCCGCGCGGGCACGCTCGATCGCGACAGCTACTACCAGATCATCGCCAAGAAGACCGCCGCTCTGTTCGTCGCCTGCGCCGAGCTAGGCGCGACCGTCGCCGGGGCGCCACGCGAGTGGATCGCTGCGCTCAGGGGCTACGCCTTCAACCTGGGCCTGGCCTTTCAGATCATTGACGACGTGCTCGACCTGCTCGGCGACACCCAGACCCTGGGCAAGAATGCCGGGATTGACCTGGCCCAGGGGCGCGGCATCGCTGCCGTGCGCGATGACGGCGCGGACGCCCGGACCGTCGCGGCGGTACAGGTCACGCCGGACACGGCCCCCGGTCCGTTCAAGGAGTCGCTGCTCGCTGGCAATTCGCCTGAGACGGCTATTGCATTGGGCCGCGCCAAGGCCCGCGAGCTGGTGGAGCGCGCCGTGGCCAGTCTGGAGGCCCTGCCGCCCTCCGCGGCCCGCGCTGAGCTTCAGGCGCTCGCCGAAAAGATCGTTACTCGCGACCACTAGCGCTCCGCCTGCAACCCGCGGGTGCGCGCAAAACCTGTCAGGTCGTCTGCTCGCACGCTGTTGACCTCACCCCCGCTCGGCGCTGACGCGCCTCGCCGCCCCCTCTCCGCCGCGGAGAGGGGGCTGGCCGAGCGCAGCGAGGCCAGGGGGTGAGGTCAACCAGACGCCATCTTCCGAAAGAGACTTCCGAAGTCTCCGCAGACTTCGGAAGTCTGGCTTCGGGCCGGGCGCTATTCCGGCTCTGGCTCGCCTTCCGGCCTGGCGTTCATGATGCCGGGAAGCTGGCTGATCGACTCGCTGAGATTCAGGCCGGTGAGCGCCTCGACCGTGGCCGGCACCTGGGCGATGATGTTAGTGATGTCCGCGCTCAGCTTGGAGGCACCGGCGCCAGCACCATCGCCGCTGCTGATGATCACGATGCGATCGGTCTGGGCGAGCGGCTGGGCGACGGCGGCGGCGACCTGCGGCAGGGCCTCGACGATCTGCTGGATGATGGCGGCCTGGTTGTACTGCTGCCAGGCAGCGGCCTTCTTCTCCATCGCCTGGGCCTCAGCCAGACCTTTCTGCAGCGTGATCTCGGCTTCGGCCAGGCCGCGCGCGCGGATGGCGTCTGCTTCGGCCTCGCCCCGCGCCCGGATGGCGGCGGCTTCACCGCCTGCCCGTGCCTCCAACTCGTATTTCTGAGCGTTAGCCAGCGTCTCGATGCGGAACTGCTCGGCGGCGGCGGGCTTGCGAACTGTCGCCTCCAGCTCCTTTTCCATGCGCAGGGCTTCCTGCTGCTGGACCTCGATCCGCTTCTGCTTCTCGATCAGCTCGATCTGCACTTCCTCGGCGCGGATCGTCTGGCTGGTGATGCGCTCCTGGAGCGTGCCGGCCAGGTTGGCCTCGGTCTGCTTGCGGGCCACTTCGCTGTCGTAGCTGGCCTGCTGCAGGTTGTAGTCGCGGCGGGCTTCGGCCTCGCGGGTGAGGGCGAGCTGCTCGGCGATGGTCGCGTCGCGCTTGACTTCAGCCACGCGCGGGCGGCCCAGCGCGTCGAGGTAGCCCTCTTTGTCGCGCACGTCCTTGATGACGAAGGTGTCAATACCCAGGCCCATGTTGGCCAGGTCGCTGGCCGAGACATCCTGGACTTCCTGGGCGAACTTGTCGCGCTCGCGGTAAATCTCCTCGACGGTCATGTTGCCGATGATGGCGCGCAGGTGTCCAGCCAGTGTCTCGTGAGCGACGTTGGTGATCTCGGCGCGGGTTTTGGAGAGGAAACGCTCGGCGGCGGTGCGGATGGACACGTCATCGCTGGCGATCTTGATCTGGGCGACACCTTCCAGCGTGACCGGCACGCCCTGGCGCGTGTAGACATCGTCGGTGATGATCTCGATGGTCATGATCTCCAGCGACAGCGTGTCCACGCGCTCCAGGATGGGCCAGATAAAGGCCCGCCCGCCCTTGACGATGCGGTAAGGCTCCACCTCGCCTGTCTCAGCACTGCGCGTGCGGCGGCCTGAGATGATCAGGACTTCGTTGGGGCCAACCTTCCTCACCCGGCTGGCGTAGACGGCGACCAGCGTGAAGAGGATGAAGAGGAACAGCAAGATGACGATTGCGCCTACGGCTACCATGAGCGGTTGTCCTTTCTGGATTCACAAGCCAAATGGCTGGCGTCGGTTGGGTGGAGCCGGTGCATCGCATGAAC
>JBBIHG010000146.1:0-6101 GCA_037447125.1 Chloroflexota bacterium
GGTACGCTGATTAACAGCGGCACCGTGCAGTTGGCCGGTGGCGCGTCGCAGGGCTTCACCTTCCCCGGCGTGCCCGGCACGCTGCGCTTCGAAGTGGATCAGCCGCCTGGCGCGGGCGTTGTCGCGGCCAAGGCTTCGGTCGCTGGCTGCGTGCCGCCCCCGCCGCCTCCGCCGGTCGTCTGCGGTGAGACGCTGGAGATCGGCCCCAACGGCTTCCCGGTGATCGTCACGACTGCCGAAGTCTGCGATGAGACTGAGGTTGTGCGCGCGCCCTGGACCCCCATCGAGGTCGGTGGGGCGATCTGCCCCGACTGGCTGGTCTATCACACCGATCAGACCGGCGACTGGGAGATCTTCCGCCTGGGTGAATTGCCGGGCCGGCCGGGTGCCGATCCGAACCTGACGCAGGGTGTGGGTCGGCGCGTCTATGACGTCGCGCCCAGCCGCGCCCCCGATGATGAATGGGTTGCCTTTGCCAGCAATCGCGACGGCAACTGGGAAATCTACATCGGCAAGGCCGACGGGACGTTCCAGCAGCGCGTGACCTACGCCGTCAACGCGGTGGATGTTGACCCGGTCTGGTCACCGACGGGGCAGTACATCGTCTACGACTCGGTGCGCAATGGCAACTGGGACCTGTACATGGTTGACGTGGCCACTGGTGTCGAACAGCAGTTGACCGACAACCCGGCCCACGATCTGAACGCTTTCTGGTCGCCGGACGGGACGAAGGTGGTCTTCCAGAGCGATCGCGATGGCTTCTGGCAGATTTATGAGCTGAATATCTTCACCAGGGAAGTCAGGCTGCTGAGCGACGGTCTGGGTGACGATCACGAGCCGCAATACTCGCACGACGGCACCAAGATCGCCTTCTACAGCTACCGCTTCGGCGACAACGCCGTAGTCATGGTGATGAACGCCGATGGCAGCGACGTGCAGCCCGTCTCCGACCCCAACGGCGACGCCAGCCTGCATGTCTTCTCGCCAGACGACACGCTCATCGCCTACCAGTCCGATCTGGAGGCGGACCTGGATATCTACGTCTACCAGTTCTCCAGCGGCCAGACCCGCCTGGTGACCGATAACGACATCCCCGACTACGCGCCGACCTGGTGGTGCGAATCGAACATCGTCATCTTCACGTCGGACATCACCGGCGATTCGAACATCTTCGAAACGCCGGCGCTGCCGATTGACGCCGACCCAATCCTGGTGGAGACGGAAGCCGCACAGCTCACCGATCACCCGGACTCCGACCAGTACCCGCAGAACAGCCCGGCCGAGGAGGATGCGAGCCGCCAGCGGTCGCTGCCTTCGCGGCCCAAGAACAAGTAAGGCGTAGCGCCTTGCCGCGCGACACACGGGCCGTTCCCCCGCCGGGAGCGGCCCGTGTCTGGGCTTTGGCAGTTTGAGGAGACCGTTGTCGAGGAGACAGCGGTCTTTTTAACGTCAGGTGCAGCGGAAGCGAGTGAGCAGCAGGCTCACGAATGCGCCGAGGCAGCGGAGAAGGAAGCGGCGGGCGGGGCGTCAGGACTGCTTGGCCTCGCCGTTCTTGTCCTCGCCCTCGCCGCGCAGACCCTTGCGGAACTCGCGAATGGCCGATCCCATCTCGCCACCGATGCGCGATACACGCCCCACGCCAAACAACAGAATCACCACAGCCAGGATCAGAATCAGCTCAGTCGTACCTACGTTGCCCATTGCTCGCTCCTAAAAGTGTTCGACGCGCATTCACGGCGCCGGTTCGTTGGCTTGGGCCGGGCGGTCGCTGCCCGGCGTCCGGTGTTCATTGACCTTCATTATACCAGGCCCGCGCGAATCTGGTTAAGATTTGCGCACCGTCGGAGCCGCCTGCTACACTAGGCTCGCACACCGACCAGGGAGGCTGATGCGTGCCCGCACAGGCGCTCTATCTTAAGTGGCGGCCCGCGACGTTCGAAGACGTCATCGGCCAGGATCATATCACCCGCACGCTGCGCAACGCGCTGCGCCAGGGACGCATCCGCCACGCCTACCTGTTCAGCGGCCCGCGTGGCACGGGCAAGACCTCGACGGCGCGCCTGCTGGCCAAAGCGGTCAACTGCCTGGACGACGATCCCGACCGGCGGCCCTGCAACGTCTGCGCGCGCTGCCTGGCCGTCAACGAAGGGCGCTACCTGGACCTGATCGAGATTGACGCGGCCTCGCACACCGGTGTGGACGACGTGCGCGACCTGCGCGACAAGATCGCCTTTTCGCCCGGCGAAGGCCAGTACAAGGTCTATATTATAGATGAGGTGCATCGTTTCTCTGGCGCGGCCTTCGACGCGCTGCTCAAGACGCTGGAGGAGCCGCCGGCCCACGCCATCTTCGTGCTGGCCACGACCGAGATCGCCAAAGTCCCGGCCACGATCAAGAGCCGCTGCCAGTTGTTCGAGTTCCGCCGCGTGTCGCTGGCCGAGGTCACGGCGCGGCTGGCCGAGATCGCGGCGGTCGAGGGCGTCTCCATTGACCCGGCGGCGCTGATCCTGATCGCCCGCGAGGGCACCGGCAGCGTGCGCGACAGCATCAGCTTGCTTGACCAGCTCATCGCCGACCCGGACGCCCACATCTCGCTGGACATGGCCGAGCAGATTCTGGGCACGGCCAGCGGGCAGAACATCGTCGAGCTGGTGGGCGCGCTGATCGCCAATGACGCGGCGCGCGGCCTGGACCTGATCAACGCGGCGGTTGACGGCGGGGCTGACCCACGCCAGCTTGGTCAGCAGGTGATCGCCCATCTGCGCCAGGTTCTGCTGGTCAAAATGGCCGGCGACGCGCTGGTTGACGCGACCGAGGAGCGCCGCGCCGTGCTGCGCGAACAGGCCGGGGCCATCGGGCGCAAGACGCTGGTCGCCGCCATCCGCGCCTTCAATGGGGCGGTGGCCGAATGGCGCGCCGGCTGGCAGCCGCAGCTCCCCCTCGAGCTGGCCTTCCTGGAGAGCATCAAGCCGGTGGTGGAGGACGAGCCGGAGCCTGCGCCCCGTGCCGCTGCCCATCCGCGCCCGCGCACCCAGGAAGACCTGCCGCCGCCCGTCGCGGAGCAGACGCTGCCCCCCGCCCCCGTTCCCCCCGCGAGCGCTGCCGCAGGCGGGTCGCCTCGCCTGAGTGTGGCCGATGTGCTGAGTGCCTGGGCGCAGGTGCAGAAGATCGCCCGCGAGCATCACCCATCGCTGCCCGCGCTGCTGGAGCACGTCACGCCGCGCGACGTGCGCGGCGACCAGTTGGTGCTCAGTGTGCGCAGCGACCTCTTTAAGCAGAAGATCGAAGTGGCCGACAAGCGCGCCGCGCTCGAAGGGGCACTGTATGCGGCGCTGGGCGCGCCGCTCAAGGTGGCGGTGATTGTGGTGGACGAGGCGCACGCCAGGACGCCCGGTGCCAACGACGTGCTGGCGACCGATGACGTGCTGGCTTTCGGCGTGCACGAGCTAGGCGGCGAGATCACCGATCTGGACGACAACGAGGAGTGAGCGGCCCTCCGGCGGATCGGGAGGCAAAACACGTAGGGGCGGGTTTCAAACCCGCCCCTACAAGAACCCCACTGATGGAGCATAGACTTGCCAGGGCGGACTCTTGGCCTGGCACGAAGAACGCACAGGAGTGATCAGCATGGCCAGGAAGAAACAGGGCGGTTTTGGCGGGCCGATGGGCGGCGGAGTGCCCAACCAGGCGTCGCTCATGCGCCAGATCAAGAAGATGCAGGAAGACATGGAAGCGGCACAGGCTGCGCTCGGCGCGGAGACGCTGGAAGTCAGCGCGGGCGGCGGTGCGGTGACGATCGTCATCACCGGGCACCAGGTGGTCAAGGCGATCACTATTAACCCCGAAGCGGTTGACACGTCAGACGACGAGTGGCTGACCGATCTGCAGGATTTGCTGGTCGCCGCCGTGAATCGGGCCGTCGAGGAAAGCCAGGCCCACGCCGCCGAGCGGATGCAGAGCGTCAGCGGCGGCCTGGACTCTATGCTGCCCGGCGGGCTAGGCGGGCTGTTCGGCTAAGAACCTGTCGGCAAACTGCGGGGCGCAGAGCAGCATCCCTACGCGGGCAGATTCGCTGGCAGGTGCGTAGCGCGCCGCGCATGATGAGGTGAGTCCGTGAGCCAGGCTGTCCCCAAACCGGTCACGCAGTTGGTCGAGGCGTTCTCGCGTCTGCCGGGCATCGGCCCCAAGACGGCCTCGCGCCTCACCTATTTTCTGCTGCGCGCCCCGGACGAGCTATCGCAGACACTGGCGGCGGCCATCGGCGACCTCAAGGCCCGGACGCGCACCTGCTCCATCTGCTACAACATCACCGAGGACGATCCGTGCGCCATCTGCTGCGACGAGGCCCGCGAGCAGACGACGCTGGTGGTCGTCGAGGAGCCGCTCGACGTGCTGGCGGTCGAGCGCACCGGCGCCTACAAGGGGCGCTACCACGTGCTGCACGGCGCGATCTCGCCGGTGGAGGGCATCGGCCCGGAAGACCTGAAGATCCGCGAGCTGCTGGCCCGCGTGCAGGGGGGAGGCGTGCTCGAAGTCATCATCGCCACCAACCCTGGCATGGAAGGCGACGCGACAGCCATGTACCTGCAGCGCCAGCTTGCGCCCACCGGCGTCAAGGTCACGCGGCTGGCGCGCGGGCTGCCCACCGGCGGCGATCTGGAGTATGTGGACTCGATCACGCTGCTGCGCGCCCTGCAGGGCCGGCAGGAGATGTGACGGCGGCTTTCGCCGTTTGTCCGGTCTGGAGAATGCGGGGGCATAGCGAGCGCCCCGCTTCATGTGCATGAGAGGAAACGGGCAAGATGCCTAAGATCGTCTTCATTGGTGCGGGGAGCACCGTCTTCGCCAAGAACCTGATGGGCGACATCCTGCACTTCCCGGAGCTGACCGAGTCCACCTTGACGCTCTTCGATATTGATGCGGAGCGCCTGCGCACCTCCGAGATCGTCGCGCACAAAGTCGCGGGGGCGCTCGGCGCGCGGCCCACCATCGAAGCGACCACCGACCGGCGCGCGGCGCTGGATGGCGCCGACTACGCGATCTGCATGATTCAGGTGGCCGGCTACAAGCCGGGCACGGTGCTTGACTTCGAGATTCCCAAGCGGTACGGGCTACGCGCCACGATTGCCGACACCCTGGGCATTGGCGGGATCATGCGCGCGCTGCGCACCATCCCGGTGCTGCTCGATATGTGTCGCGACATGGAAGAAGTGTGTCCCCAGGTGACCTTCCTCAATTACGTCAACCCGATGGCCATGAACACCTGGGCCATCAGCCGGGCCAGCCGGATCAAGAATGTGGGCCTGTGCCACAGCGTGCAGGGCACGGCGATGAAGCTGGCCGAGGATATCGGAGTGCCCTATGAGGAGATCAACTACCTGTGCGCCGGCATCAATCACATGGCTTTCTACCTGCGTTTTGAGCGCGACGGGCAAGACCTCTACCCCCTGCTGCTGCGGGTGATTGACGAGGGGCGCGTGCCAGACTGGAACCGGGTGCGCTACGAGATGCTGCGTCGGCTGGGCTACTTCGTCACCGAGTCGAGCGAGCATTTCGCCGAGTACGTGCCCTGGTTCATCAAGCGCGACCGCCCCGATCTGATCGAGCGCTTCAACATCCCGCTCGACGAGTACATCCGCCGCTGCGAGACGCAGATCGCCGATTGGGACGCGATGCGCGCCGCCTACGAAGACCCGGCGCTCGCCATTGAGGTGACGCCCAGTATGGAGTACGGTGCGGGGATCATCCACAGCCTGGAGACGGGTATTCCCAGCGTGATCTACGGCAACGTGATGAACAATGGCCTGATCGAGAACCTGCCGCGCGAATCCTGTGTGGAGGTGCCCTGCCTGGTGGACAAGAGCGGCATTCAGCCGACTCAGGTGGGGTCCCTGCCGCCTCACCTGGCCGCACTGATGCAGACCAACATCAACGTGCAGGCGCTGACCGTCGAAGCGGTGCTGACCGGCAAGCGCGAGCATATCTACCACGCGGCCATGCTCGATCCGCACACGGCTGCTGAGCTGGACCTGGAGCAAATCTGGGCGCTGGTGGACGATCTGATCGCGGCGCACGGGGACTGGCTGCCGGCCTTCCACTAG
>JBBIHG010000147.1:0-3360 GCA_037447125.1 Chloroflexota bacterium
CAAGCCGAGCGCAGCGAGGCTGGGGGTGAGGTCAATACCCCCGCGGCAAGCGAGTTGCTGACAACCTTTGCACGCACCCGCGCAAATCGCTCATTCAGCGCTGCGCGGGCGCCGGAATCAAAAGGGGGCGCAGATGACCGTGCGCCCCCTGGTATTGCGGACAATCAGTGAACGGGGCAGTTGGGCAGGGGGGTGCCGTGCCAGACGGCGTCGGCGGTGGGGGCCATGGTGTCCGCCCGCACCCAGAACAGTTGGGCATCCAGCAGCACCTGATAGTAGCGCTGCGTCTCGTCCATGCCGAACACCCACAGCGTCTTGCCCGCCGGCATGACGAAGTCCGGCTGGATCGCTTTGGACGGGTCGGGTCCCCAGTAGCCAACGGCATCTTTGACGAACGTGCCGACTGCCCGGTCGCAGATCAGTTTGCCGGCTGGCACGGCGGGGGTGACCGGCTGCGCGGCGACGGCGACAGGTTCGCCGGTGACGACGATGATGTTGGTCGTGTCGTTGACCGTGCCCACCGGGAACGGCGTCGCCTCGATGCCATCCGAGACCGGCGCGTCCAGGGTGATCAGAGTCTTCACGGTGTGCGTGCCCTCGGGCAGCGCCGGGAGCTGCAAGCTCCAGTAGGCGCGGGCTATGGTCCCGCCGGCGAGAACCTCGACGGCCTGCCAGCCAGCGTCCACGCCGGCGCTTGGGCTGAACGCTGTCTCTCCGTTCAGCAAGATGGTGATGTCCGCATGAGCCTTGAAGTCCTCGACTTGCTGCGCAGTCCGCGCGACCCAGCCGTAGATCAGGGTGACGGTGGTGCCTGGGGCGATGGTGTAACGCCCGGATGAGTTCTCAATCCCCCGCCAGGTGGGGACCTTCAGGGCAGCGCCCTGCGCGCCCGAAATCCCTTGCGGGATCAGCATGATCGCCAGCATGACGATGATCGCTGCGGCGGACATTCTGCGAGACACGTCTTCTGCTCCTTTGCTCTTCCCCAAGACCAGGGGCAGGATGCGGCGAATTATACCGCTGCCAGGTGGAGCGTCAACGGGCAACAAAGCGAGCGTCGGGCGGGCGCACCAGGCCAGGGTGAGCACCGCCCCTGTCGGCGGAGATCATCGATCAGTTCGTCTTGTCCAGGCGCAGAGTCACCGTGCCCTCGCCCCGGAAGTGGACGATCTCGATGGTGTACTGGCCGGCCGCGGGCAGAGCGACGCCCGCCAGTAAGGGATTCAGGCCGGGGCCGCTGTCGTCGTCTTCGGCGATGAGCGTGCCGTCCGGCCCCAGCAGCCGCAGCGCCGTGTCGAGGGCGGCGTTGGCGCCCGCGTCAGCGGACAGGGTCACCTGATCGCCAGCATTCCCCTCGAAGGCCCAGGTGACTGTCTCCCCGGCGGCGATGGGTATCTCGGCTGTCTGCCCGTAGGCGATGACGCCCGATCCCGGTTCAGCGAAGGGATGCGTTGGCGTGACCACAGTGGCGGGTGTGGGGGCGGGCGTGGGCGCTGCCGGGCCGGGCCAGGTCACCGGCCAGGGCTGGACGGTGCTGCCCTCCGCCGCCGCATCGAGCATGGGCAGCGTGGTGACTGGGGCGGGCACGCCGCCGCGCATCAGGGCCAGCGCCGCAGCGGGCACCCAGCCAGTGACGCCACGCGCATAGCCGAAGACGTACTGGTTGTCGGGCGTGCGGGCCAGCGCCACAAATGGCTGCCCGCCGATGAGCGCGTCCAGCGCACGGGCGCCGCCGCTTCCGCTGAGCAAGATGTTGATGAGATCGGGTTGCACGGTGCCAATGATGGCCGTGCGCCGCTCAGTCAGCAGCGGGTTGCCGGCGATGCTCAGCGGCAGGTAGGCATAGTTGTCGAAGGCGACGGAGGCGGGCGTGTTCGAATCCACGTAGGTGTACGACATCGGGCGCGCGCCGCCCTGAGTGTGCGTGCCGTCAACCAGCACGCCCTTGAGCTGCCCGTTGAGGTAGACCTCGATGTAGTCGCCGATGACCAGCACGCCGAAGGTGTGCGGGCGGTTGCGCCCCACGCGCACTGCGCTGTCAATCACCGGCGCGATCGGTTCCTCCACATCGCCGCCAGTGATCTTGAACAGCGCGACCTGCTGGCGGTGATCCACCGCGAAGTAGTAGAAGTTCTCGTCGTCCACCACGCGGAAGGCCAGCCCGTACTCGTAGTAGTTGGTGTCGCTGACCAGCTCGGCAGTGACTTCGGCGTAGAAGGCCGGGTCGCCCTGCAGCAGCGGGTAGGGGAAGGCCCAGCGCAGCGAGTCGAGGCTCTGCGCCTCCATGACCAACTGCCCGTCTATCAGGTTGGCGAAGCGCCAGTCGTTCTCGTTGGTGTCGAAGGTGTCGAGCACGGCCTGGCCCGGTTGCAGCGGGACGCCGCTGAGGACCAGCGCGTTCTCCGGCGCCGGAGTCTGCGCGGCAGGGGTGTCGGTCGGGGCGGGCGTCGGGGCGGGCGGGCTGACCAGCGGGCGGCCATCCACCTGGAGCGAGCGCACCATCGGCAGCAGGACGTCCTCGCCAAAGGGCAGATCGAACTCGCCGATTGGCGCCAGCGCGATGATGTGCAGCCAGTCGTCCGCCGCGAGCTCAACCAGCCACGTCCACAGGTGCATGCCGCCCTCGCGGATGTCCATCAGGCGTGCCGGGAAGGCGAACTCCTCGGCAGGGACGCTCATCCCGCTGAAGTCCGAGCCGAACGGGTGCTCGACGGCACTGACCAGGCTGCTGATGTCGGTCGTCGTCCCGGCGCCAAAGACCTGGCCCGGCGAGCCGCGCACCAGGGTGATCGTCGGGTATGAGCCGGACAGCGGATTGCTCGAATCCACCGGGGCCAGGAAGTAGGTCAGGCCGAAGAACCAGGGGTCGGGCCAGTTCGCCGGGTAGTCCAGGGTGATGCTCACCGCTTCCAGGCTGCGGGGCTGCAGCGTCTCTGGGACGAAGAGGGCCGGGTCTACGGCGCCGGCGGTGGGCGTGAGCGTATCGGTCGGCGCGGGGGTCTGCGTGGGCGTGTCTGTTGGCGTCGGCGTATCGCTCGGCGCGGGCGTATCTGTCGGCGTTGGGGTGTCGGTCGGCACGGGGGTCTCGGTCGGCGTCAGCGATGGGGTGAAGGTGGCCGTGGGCAGGACGACGACGGGGATGTTCAGATTGCCGGAGATGCGCACGATCTCCGCCGAGACCCAGCCCGCGCCAGGGATGCCCCCGCCGACGACCTGGTACCAGCCGCCGTCCTCGCTCACGCCGACGACGATCACTTCGTCCTCGCGGCTCAGCGTGGCGATCACCTCATACTCGGAGCCAGGCCCACGCCGCACGTTGCCCCGCTCTGAGAGGATGGTGGCGAACGTGGTGCGCGGCGT
>JBBIHG010000147.1:3460-5980 GCA_037447125.1 Chloroflexota bacterium
GCCCAGCGCCGCCACGCCAATGACCAGCGGGTTGAGGCCGCCGCGACCAGGCGATGCGACCGGCGGGCGTGGCGGGGCCGCCTGGGTGGGCGGCACGCTGCCCGGCGGCGGGGGCGGCGTCGCGCGCTCCGCCGGCGATGGGGCGCGGGTAGGTTCCGCCTCCTCGCCGATCACGGTTTTCTCCAGCTCTGGCGCAGGCGCCGACCTGGGCCGGGTCGGCCCGGCGCGCAGCGCGCTGACCATGTCCTCGGCCATCGCCTCGGCAGACTGGTAGCGGTCGTCCGGGTTCTTGGCCAGCGCGCGCAGGATGACCGCCTCCACGCCAGGGTCGAGGTCGGGGTTGGCCAGGCGCGGGGGCGGCGGCGCGTCGTTGAAGTGCTTGTACATCAGGGTGTAGGGCGTGTCGCCGGAGAAGGGAAGCTGGCCGAGCACCATCTCGTAGAGCATGATGCCCAGCGCGTAGATGTCCGTGCGGACGTCCACCAGTTCGCCGCGCCACTGCTCGGGGGCCATGTAGGCCGGGGTGCCCAGGATGCTGCCCGTGGCGGTGAGCTTGGTCGTCCCGGCGAGCATCTTGGCGATGCCGAAGTCGGTCAGGTAGGCGTTGTCGCGCTCGTCGAGCAGCACGTTGTTAGGCTTCAGGTCGCGGTGGACGATGCCCTGTTCGTGGGCGAAGGTCAGCGCACTGGCGATCTGGCCGAGCATCCGCGCCGCCAACGGCAACGGCAGCGGCCCGCGCGACAGGCGGTCGTCCAGGCTGCCACCGCGTATGGACTGCATGACGATGTAGATGTGCTTGCCTTCGCGCCCGAAGTCAATGACCGGCAGGATGTGCGGGTGTTGCAGGCGGGCGATGAGCTGCGCCTCGTGCTCGAAGCGGGCGACGAACTGCTCGTCGTCGGCCAGCTCAGTCGCCATCACCTTGATGGCCACGTCGCGGTCCATCGAAGCCTGGCGGGCCAGGTAGACGGTGGCCATCCCTCCCCGGCCCAGCACAGACCGAATCGCGTATTGGCCCCGCCCTAACGCCTGGTTGATGAGGTCGTCGCTCGCCATGATGTCACGCTCGCGGGATAAGAAAGTGGATGCACTCATGAAGGTACAAAGAATCGCGGCAATAAGCAAGTAGCAGATAGCGGGAGATGGACGCGGAGATTCAGACTTCCGAAGTTTTCGGAAACTTGGGAAGTCTTATCGCGCCCGCTCCAGGTTCAGCGCCAGCAGCCGGTGCAGAATCTCCTCCTCGTCGGCCAGCACGTCGTGCTCCCAGCCGTAGGCGTCGCACACCGCCTCGTCGAGCGCGCGGTGGAGCGCGGCCAGGCGCGGGGCGAAGTCGCCGGCGGCGGGCTTGACCGGCGGGTGGCGCTTGCCCTCGCCGGGCGGATCGCCGCGAAAGACGGCCAGCGCGTTGTAGAGGTTGGTCAGCGTGCGATCTTTGAGCTGGCTCTCCGGCAGGCCGGGCGGGTTGAGCCAGGCGTCGCGCTCGGCGTGAAGCCGGGCGGCGGCGGCGCTGATGGCGCGGTAGGCGGCATAGGCGCTCATCTCTGGCGACTGACCCCCCATCCCCGGCCCTTCCCCCGCAAGGGGGAAAGGGAGAAAAGCGGCGTCTGAAGCCCCTCTCTCCTCGTGGGGGTGGGGGGCGAAAAGAAAGGCAGCGCGTATCTTCTCCAGAACACTGGGCAAATCATGCCCCACTTGCGCGGCGGTGACTCGCACGAAGCGCAGCCCAAGCGATTCCAGCATGATCTGGCGCTGGCGATCTGCCTCGCGCTGGGATTCGTGAATCGGCCCATCCACTTCCACGGCCAACCGTTCTGACGAGCAGTAGAAATCCACCACGAACGGACCGATCGGCATCTGGCGGCGGAACTTGCGACCGTCCAACTGCTCTTTTCGGATCGCCTGCCACAGCCAGTCTTCGCTTGGCGTCGGGGTCTTGCGCAGCAGGCGAGCGACCTGGGTCATGGCCTGCTCTTGTTCTGGCGAGAGCGTCCAGGGCACGTCATCGTTCTTTTCTGGCATGCGGCCCCCCATCTCTGGCGACCGACCCCCCATCCCCGGCCCTTCCCCCCTTGCGGGGGAAGGGAGAAAAGCGGCGTCTGAAGCCCCTCCCTCCTCGTGGGGGAGAGGTTTGGGATGGAGGGGCCTAACCGGCTCCTGGCCCGGCGGCTGGCCCCCCATCCCCGGCCCTTCCCCCGCAAGGGGGGAAGGGAGAAGAGCGGTGTCTGAAGCCCCTCCCTCCTCGTGGGGGAGGGGTTTGGGGTGGGGGGGCCTCACTGGCTCCTGGCCCGGCGGCCAGGGGAAGGGGAAGGTCTCGAAGGTGGTGGTCGGGGTGTAGCGGGGATCGTTCCCCTTGCCGAGCCACGTCCCCATGCGCAGCGCCCAGACTTCGTGGAAGCGCGAGTGCAGCACGCCGAAGAAGTAATCGTCCGAGCGGGCGATGGCGTAGAGTTGATGATCCGGAATGGCGTTGTTGAATGAATGTTCCTGAGGTAAGCTGGGAGCATGGCAAAGAAAAAA
>JBBIHG010000148.1:0-5970 GCA_037447125.1 Chloroflexota bacterium
GTCGCTTGTCATGACCCGTCGGTTGGCTCGTTTATGACCTTTCCAGACACGCTCTTAACGCCGACGGCTAGGGACCGTGCTCCCATCGGTTCCCTGCTGCCCGTCCGATTCGCGCCTCTTGTAGTAGTAATAATAGTAATAATCGTAGCCGTAGCCATAGCCCTGGTCGCGCCGGCTGACCGCGTTGAGCACCAGCCCTTTGATGTCAATTTCCAGCGACGCCAGGCGCTCTTTGGCACGAAGCGCGCCACCCGGACGCGTTCTGCCAGCCTCAATCACCATGATAGTAGGGATGTCGAGGTTAGAGGCCAGCACAGCGCTGTCAGCGGCGATGAGCACCGGCGGCGTATCAAGTAGGATGATGTCAATGTCCGGTGACGAGCGGAAGAATTTGAACCACTGCTGCATGTTGGCCGAGCCGAGTACCTCCGCCGGGTTCAGGGGAATATAGCCACTGGCGATCATGTTCAGACCGGGGATCTCTGTCTCTTGAATGCACTCAAGACAGTTCGTTGGCAACCGGTGCAGCGCGTTCTGGTCGGCGGTCAGTTCTCCGGGGTCTAATGACAGAAGCGTTGAGAGGCCAACGCGATTGTCAACGCTGAAAATGTCATGCAGACGGGGGCGGCGCAGATCGGCATCAATGAGCAGGACGCGCCACCCGGCTACAGCCATCGTCACTGCCAGATTGGCGATAGTCACCGTCTTACCGTCACCCGGCCCCGGGCTGGTAATGATGAAAACCGCTTTGCCGCCGTTAGCCGAAAACATCAGGTTAGTGCGCAGCGTGCGGTATTCCTCAGAAATCGGCGAGTCGGGCTGCCGGTAGGAGATCAATCGCTCCGGATAGCCATCGCGCGATTTGCCAAATTTGGGAATAACAGCCAACGTCGGCAGGCCCAAGGCTTGGGTTGCCTGGTCTACCGTCCGGATCGTGTCGTCGAGATACTCGATCAGCAAGACCAAGCCAAAGGCCAACACGGTTCCCACCATAGCCCCCAAGATGGTCGTCTGAAATTCGTTGCGTGCCACTCGGCCTGTCATCCGCGCTGGTTCGACAATTTCCAGGGCGTTAGTGCGCTGCTGCAGCCGCGCGACTGTATCTGTGAACCAGGCAATATTCGAAGACGCTTCATTGACCTGGGAGATCACTGTGTTGTACTGCTCGTTCAGACGCTCGATTTCCTGAGGATCGGTGGTCGCAGCCATCTGCGCTTCGAGCGCGGTCAGTCGTTGGCGCGACTGCTCAAGCTGTTGGTTGAGTCGCGCGATCTCTCTATTAGACAGGTCTACCTGGGCCTGTTGTTCGGGCGTCAGGTTGGTGGGGCTGTTGAGGATGAGCTGTTTGGCGACTTCGTCCACCATTTGCACGACCAGGATCGGATCGGGGTGGGTTGCAGTGATTTGGATGAAGGTGGTTTCGGAGACGACACTGGCCGATAGCGACCCGTTGAGTGCCCCTACGGAAATGGGCAAATCACCTTCATCAATTGCTCCCTGTAACACGGGATGGCTCTTGGCCAGGACCACGTAATTCTGGGCCAACTGCTGGCCTGTGAAAATCTCACCGGCGGTGGGATTGGGCGCTTGAAAGTAGGTGCCCACTGAGATGGTCACACGCGCCTGGTACAGATCAAGCTGCTGGCTCGCCTGCAAGTAGGCCGCGCCCCCTGCCAGGAATGCTGCCAGGACGATCAGCCACAGCCACCGCCGCACGAGCCGGATATACTGTACCAGTTCTGTTTCCATCGCCTATGCCCTATTCTAAGCGCGAGCGTCTGTGCAGCGCGGCGTCGATCTACACAATGCGTTGCGAGCGAAGGACCCGCTTGTTTTCCCCACAGATGAGTTTTCTGATAGCCGGAGGCTGGTTCCAATGGCCCCGCGAATTTTCGCGAAGACCATTATAGCGCGAGAGTTCTCTTTTCGGAAAGAACTGTGTGAGGCTTGAGTTAGGGTGTGCTTGAAGGGCAATTTGTGCTGTGCTGACTATACGAAGATTCCCGCTTGCCTGCCAGTCCTCATTCCTTCGCCAACTCCGGCTATCGCTTGACCGGAATCCCGCACAGAAACTTGAATGTCTCCGCCCCCGTGTTCTCGTAGGTGTGCTCCATGCCGCCCGGCACGAAAACCACATCACCCGGCGCCAGGGCGTGCCAGGCCCCGTTAAGCCACACGCGCCCCATCCCCTCAACAACGAAGTTCTCGTGCTCGTAGGGGTGATTGTGGCGCGGCGTATGGCCACCGGGCGCGATCTCGATCATGCGCAGGGCATAGACCGGCGCACCGTCGTGGTCATCGTCAATCAGCCAGCGGATGCGTGTGCCGGGCGCTTCGCTGCCGAATTCCTGCGCGGGTACAGCGCTGTAGTGGGTGACCTTGCCGCGAGGAGTTGTCTCGTCTGTCATGGAGATTGTCCTTTCGCCAAAACAGCCCCCTGGGTGCTGGGGACTGCTCCGCCAGGCGCTCGCCGCGCGTGGCTAGAAGGCGGCGAGCGCCTCGTCCACCGTCGCATAAATAGAGAAAAACTTGTCGAAGCCAATGATCTGGAATACGCGCGCCACTCTCTGGCTCAAATTCACCAGCTTGAGATCGCCCTGGCCAGCGCGTACCTGGGTCAGAATGTCGGCCAGCGTGCGCAGCCCGGCGCTGTTGATATAGCGCACCTGATCCATCTCCAGGACGAGCTTGTGTTTACCTTCGGAGACAGCAGTCTGCAAGGCGAGATCAAGATCCAGCGCGCCCTCGCTATCTACGCGGCCTTCCAGGGAGAAAATGGTGACGCTATCCTGTTCGCGCTCAGTGATATTCATGGCAGGACTCCCCCAAAGACAACTGTCAGCCATTGGCAGTCAGCCATCGGCTACCAGCACAATCACTTTCATCACCTGGTGCTGCCCTGCTGGGGCATAACCGGCTCGGACCAAAGCTGACTTGCGAGCCAACACCTTCTGAGCTTACCCTCATTGTAGTCGGTTTGTGCCCGGCAGGGAAGAGAAGGCCTGTCAGGATGCTGAATCATGGATAGCCCCCTGGTCGAGTGTTGGCGATCGGAGTGATTTCACCTCCTTGTGCGATACACCCCTCTTGTGGCTCTTGTGGCGTGTCTTGCGCTGGATTCCCGATCGACTAGAATTATTAGCGACTCCTCTCTTTTCCGATCACCGTCTGACCCTGGCCTGAGAGGTGGTATATGCCAACTTGGACAATCGTTGCGGACGACCCAGATCAGAGCGACACGTTGTTGGCCCTGTTCAGCATCTGGGGTGTCGGCGGAACTGTCCTCATCAACGAGGCTGAAGCTGAGCAAGGGCCAGACGATATCGAGGTGGACAGCGTCGAAACCAACATCCCCGAGCTGTCCACCCTTTCCCAACGACTGGCCAACGGCGAGTGCTCAGAGAACGTTACGCGGCTGTGCTGTGGTGGATTGAAATAGCAGCGACATTGTCTTGTCCAATCGCCGTCTGTCCCAGGACCTAGGCGCGGGGGGATTCAACACATGTCAACTTGGATGGTTGTTGAGGACGAACCCGATCTGTACGATACGCTGCTGGCCTTGTTTGGCATCTGGAGCATTGACGGAGTGGCCTTTACCAACGGGACCGACGCCGTCAAATGGATTGACGACGTGGATACGGGCAATGCCGAGACCAACATACCCGAGTTGGCCATCCTGGATATCCGGCTGCCCGGCGTCGAAGGCCCTGATATCGGGGCGCGACTACGGCAAAGCCCCGTGCTGAAGAACATCGCCATTGTGCTTGTCACCGCCTATTATCTTTCTCCGGCTGATGAGAAGAAGGCCATCGAAAAGGCCCAGGCTGACGATCTGTTGTACAAGCCGCTTCCCGTTCCTGAAGAGTTCCGCGCCGTGCTGCAAAAAGCGATCGCCAAGCGGCAGGCACCCCCGCCCGAAGAGCCCGCCATCCCCAAGGCCGAGCAGCCGTCCCAAGCCGCGGAAAAGCCGGCCGCAGAGCCAGAAACACCGTCTGCGAAACCGGAACCGAAACCATCGCCCGCAGATGAGGGGAAGGCATCGGCAGACGCCGAGGAGCCGCCCGCAAGCGTGGAAAACCCGGCTCCCGACACGGAAAAGCCGCCGCAGGAGTCCTGAGTCGATGCCGGCAGCGTTGACGGCAGAGAGTCTGCGCAGTGAACGAGCAGTCCAGCCCATGCGCCAGGTGACACTCTCTGGCCTTGTCCGGCGCCGCTTCATCCACTGCCTGAGCGTGCGCGGGCAATCCGCCGCTGAGCTGGTCTGCGAGATCGGGTTGCCACCGTTGACGCTGTGTCATCTGATCGCCGGGCAGAATCTACCGGCTATCCCCCTTGTGGCCTACTATCGCATTGCCCGCTGGCTGCAAATGCCGCTGTGGAACACGCTGCTGCTGGCTGGGGCGAAGCCGGGCCTGGCAACGCTGGTGCGCTTCGGCATGGAGATGCAGGGCTGCCGGGCTTCTAGCACGGGAGATCAGATGCGCGTGGCCCGCGCGGTCGGGATCAGTGTAGCCGTTTTCCGGCGCGCGCTGCACGGCTACGCCAGCTTTCACCCCTCCATGCGAACCTGCGACCGTCTCGCCGGTTGGCTGACCTGGATGGGCGTGAGTGCGGAGGATATCGCGCTGGCGGCGGGTATGGTGGTTCGCTACCACGCTAACGGACACCGCCTGACGATCACCCGCCAGGCAGCCCAGGCCGTCGCGCCGTACCCGTGCGCGTGCGGTCGGGCAGGGTGTATGGTACCGGCGCACATCCCCGCCGGCCCGCGCCGCCAGTGGCGCAGCGATGCCTGCCGCATGTGGGCCAAACGCCGTCGGTCCACGCCTGCCCAGGCTTCCACTGCGCCTATGCACCCTCTCCCCCACCCCGCAGAGATCGTGCGTTTTATCAGGATAAACGAACGCACTGTTCCCGTGCGTTTTTAGGACTCAACAGGCGTCTGTCAACCCCCGATCAGCGGGGCAGGGCAGGCATTGCAACACGCGCCGGAATCGGGCAGCAACCCCCTACCCTGATGGCTGGTGATCGGCGATCAGTTGCCAGGTGCCAGAAGATAGCAGTTTGTGATCGGATGACTACTGATCGTTGAGGTCCGCACGCTGACCGTCCAACGTTGCCCCGGGGCAACATAACGCGGCAGAGATCGGTTGGCAGTGGCCGGTTGGCAGTAGCCAGGGGGCCAGACACAAGCCTTCCGAAGCCTGGCAGACTTCGGAAGGCGTCGCGGGGCCAGGCGCAACAGCGCCATACCCTCGATGATCACCGAAAACCGCTCGCGGATCATCCTATGTTGCCCTGGGGCAACATAGCGACGATCGTCGCCACCGACGACTGATAACCGATCACGAATCACTCCCTGGCACCTGCCGCTCGACAATGTCCAGCAGCAAGCGCAGCGCCGCCACCTGCCGGCGCACCTCGTCCGGCTTCTGGCGCTTGAGCCACTGGTCGGCCACAAGGGAGAGGTCCGCCTGCGAGAACTGCCGCGCCAGCGCTGGCCAGCGATTCGCTACCCGCTCCGACACCGTCTCGGCGATCTCGTCCGCGCCCGCGCGCAGTGGGGCATGGTCACCCAGGAGCGCAGCCAGATTCGGCGACTCGACCAACTGCTTGACGCGCTCAGCGGACAGATCGCGGGCGACGATGAAGCGCACCAATTGCACCTGCAGCGCCTCATCTTCGACCTTCAGCACATAGCGCAACCGCTTCTCTTCCAGGCGGTGACGGTCGGCCAGTTCCCACACGGAGTCCGGCAGGCGCAGCAACGCCTGAATGCGGCTGAACTGCGAGCGTTGCATGCTGCCCAGCGCAGCGCGCAGGGCCTCGCCCTCGCCGCGCGGCACGCGGTACTCCAGCGCCTGGCGATACCAGTCGTTGGGGATGGGGTGCGTGTAGTCGAGGTGAATGCCGTACAGGTCGAGCAGCAACGTCGCCAACTGGCGAGCCAGGGCCATCGCCGACAGGCCC
>JBBIHG010000149.1:0-5857 GCA_037447125.1 Chloroflexota bacterium
TTCAATCTTGCTGTGTCTTTCGGCATCAGTTTTGAGGCGGGCTGCTGTGCGCCGCGGCTTTTTCGGCGATGAACGCCACCAACGTCTGCCAATCGCGGAAGTAGCGCACCTCGCCGCTGAGCGTGTGCTGCACCTTGCCGCGCCACTCGCTGCGGCCATCGCCCAGGTCTTCGAGCCACACGCGCACGGTGAACAACTGAGGGCGGGGCGAACGGGTCGTCGTCACATGGCACTTCCTCTCCAAAAGTAATTGCTCAGGCTCTGCCACGAACTTGCCGAAAACTGGCGGGCAGCCCTTGTCTCTAAAACAAAAAACTGATGCCCCACGTACGGCATCAGTGTATCACGGGTGTATCTATCAACTATCTCGGCGCAGGCCAGGCCGGGAGAAACCTTGGTCTCATTTCTTGCGCCCGCTTTTGCGGCTGCCCCGCGTGGGCGCGCTCTGGCCCGCCGTGCGCAGCGCGGCCAGGTCCCGCTTGACCGTCACGCGGCTGACGTCGAGTGCGTCCGCCAGGTCGTTCACGGTAGGAGCGGCGCCCTGCTCCTCCGCTTCGCGCAAGAGGCGTAGCAGCCGCTGGCGACGGCGCGCGGCTTTGCCGCCGATGGCTTCGTCCTCCGGTGCGACCAGCGTCCAGGTGACCTCGACCTGCTCGTCGGCACGCAGTGGGCGGCCGGTCGGGACGCCGGCCCGCGCCAGGCGCGTGGTCAACCGGCGTGGCTGCGACGCCTGCCACGCAGCGAGAAGCGCTCGATGCTCCGGCACGCGCTCCGCGCTCATCGCCCGCTGTTCCGGCGATAGCCCATCCAGGAGTCTCGTCAGCAGTTGATGCGCCTGTTCGAGCGCCGCGCGCGCCTCGTCGGTGCGTCCCAACGCCGTCAACACCTGATAGTGCGCGAACGGCACCCAATAGGCCCCTTCTGCGTCCGCGTCCAGGTGGGCCATCGCCTCCGTTGTTGCGGCGACCGCGGCTTCCGGCCGCCCCAGCGCCAGGAGCGCCAGCCCGCGACTGGCCCGCAGGTCAACGCCCAGGTTCTTGAACCCCAGTTCCCGGCAGATGACCTCCGCTTCGTCCAGGCGCTCCAACGCCAGGTCGGGCCGGTGTTGCTCCAGCAGCACGTCGACCAGGTGGGCCATCACCTGGACGGCGAGCCAGCGCTCGCCGGCTGCCAACGCGACGCGTGCGCTCTCCTCCAGCCGCGCCAGCGCTGTCTCCTCGTCGCCCTGGCGTTGGGCGATCCCGCCGAGAATGCCCAGACACTGGGCGGCGCCGACAGGGTCTCGCGCCTGGCGAAAGTAGGTCAGCGCCGATTCGGCGTGGGCGGCAGCCGTCGCGTCATCACCGAGGTTGAAGTGATAGATGGAGGCGATGTTGGCGCGGGTTTTCGCTTCGCCGCGCCGCTCGCCGATGACACGGAACGCGGTGACCGCCTCGTCGTAGTAGCGCAGCGCTTCCGCGATCTGGTTTTGGCGATAAAAGACATTGCCATAGTTGGCCAGGTTGCGCGCCTCGCCGTAGCGATAGCCCACCGTGCGGCAGACCTCGATGACGCGGCGATAGTTCTCGCCGGCTGCCGCCAGGTCGCCCTGCTCCATCTGGATGATCGCCAGCAGTCCCAACGCCTCGGCCTGCCCGACCAGGTCGTTCAACCGCTCGTAGCACGCCAGCGCTGATTGGGTCTCGGCGCAGGCGGCCGGATAGTCGCTGAGGCCGGCCAGCGCATCGCCGAGCGCATAGCGCGCCTGCGCCTCGAGCCGTGGCTCGGCCCCGGCCGCGCAGACGGCGACGGCTCGACGCAGGAAGGGGAGGGCCTGCGTCGTCTGGCCCTGCCGGTTCAACGCGGTGCCCAGGGCAATGAGCGCGGTGGCCTGTCCCGCCGCATCGTGCGCCTGCTCCGCAAGCGTGAGTGCCTCGCGTGCGGCGGCCTGCGCCTCGCCGAACCGGCTCTGGTGCATCAGCCACGCGGCGCGGCGTTGCTGTGCCAGCATCTGGCGCGGCGCGTCGCCCTGCGCCAGCGTCAGCATCGTTGCCAGGTCGCTTGCCTGCCCGTCGTAGTCGCCGAGGATGTCGCGCGCGAGGCCGCGCGCGGCAAGCAGGTCGAAACGCGCTGCAGGCGGGAGCGCGGCCACATCGGACAGCGCCAGCGCGGCGCTGAGGTGCTCGACGGCGCTGGCGTAGGTGTGCTGTGCGCGCGCCTCTTCGGCGGCGCGCTGATGGGCGCGAATTGCCTTCTCCCATTCCTGCGCCTGCGTCCAGTGGTGTGCCAGGACAGCGTGCCAGTCCGGGTGCTGCGCTTCCACAGCCTGCGCCGCGCGGTGGTGCAGCCGGATGCACTCGTCTGGCGGCAGGCCGGCGTAGACGATCTCGCGCACCCGCTCGTGGCCGAAGGCATAATCATGCAGCGATTCGGTCAAGAGGCCACGCTGCACCAACAGAGCGAGGGACGCGAGTAGCGTCGGCGTCTCGAACTCGCCCAGCGCGTCGAGGAGCGCAAAGTCGAAGCGGTTGCCCATGACGGCTGCCGCGTCCAGCACCGCGCGCGGCGCGCGCGCCAACTGTGCCAGGCGGAGCGCGATCACCTGTTCGATGACGGGCGAGAGCGGCAGTTCCGCGTCGCTGGCGGCGCTTTCGTCGAACGTGGTGCGCCACCGGCCGCGCTCGTCCTGCTGAAGGAGGCCCCTGTCGTAGAGCGCGCGCAGGGTCTCCAGGACAAAGAGCGGGGTGCCGGCCGTTTCTCTGTACAGGCGCGCTTCGAACGACGGCGCGGGTTGGCTCCATCCCAGCGCGCGCTGGATCAACTCGCCGGTCGCCGCGGCATCCAGGCGCGCCAGCGTAAGGCGGGCGCATACACCGCTGCGGTCCAGCGCCTGCAATCTCTGCCACACCTCCGGCCGCGCGCGCACCTCATCGCCGCGATAACTGCCGACGATGAGCACGCCAGCCGGACGAATCTGAGGCCCCACCAACGTCAACACATCCAGCGTATCGGGCGACGCCCAGTTCAGGTCCTCCAGAATCACGACGAGCGGCGTGACCTGCGCCCAGGCGCCCAACAGGCGGGCGATGGCCTCCGCCAGGCGCGCTCGCTCTTGCATCGGATCGAGCGGAGCAGGCAGGGGCAGAGCGGGGAGACGCGCAGCGAGGGTCGGGAGCAGCGGACAGAGGGGCTGCAGCCAGGGAGCCTCGACCAGGCGCGCGACCTGTTCAGTGCGCAGCGGCGTCAACCCATCGGCGAGGGCGCGCAAGAGCAGGTCGCAGGCGGGGCCGGCCTGCTCTTCGGCTTTGGCCCACAGCACCTGGGCGCCGCGCCACTCGGCGTCGCGGCGTAGTTCCTGGAGCAGGCGCGTCTTGCCGATCCCCGCTTCGCCCTCGACCAGGACGACGCCGCCCATACCGGTAAAGATGCCCTCCAGATGCGCCAGCAGTTCGGCCCGTTCGCGGCTGCGTCCCACAAGCGGTATCGCCTCGGCGCGATCAAGTAGGAAGGAGACGCCGGCCTGCGCGTCCGGCAAATGCACGGCCGCGTCGGGAGTGCGGGCGGCGATGGCCTGCGCCAACGCCAGCGTCTCCGTATCCGGCTCCACGCCCAGTTCGGCGCTCAAGGCCTGGCGATAGGTTTCGAACTGGTGCAGCGCGGCTTCGGGCCGGCCCAGGCAAAAGTACAACTGCATCACCAGACGCCGCGCCGAGCCGCGCAGCGGGTCGGACAGAGAGAGGGCCAGCGCCGCCTCCAGCGCCGCCTGGTAGCGTCCGGCGGATTGTTCCAGTCGAGCCAGGCTCTCCAGCGCCTGCAGGTAGACTTCGTGCAGCCGCTCGCGCTCCACGAGCAGCCAATCGTCGTACAGGCCCTCCAACAGGTCGCCGCGATACAACTGGACCGCCTGGCGCAGGTCGGCGCAGGCCTCTGGCGTGCAAGCCTCGGCGGTCTCTTTGATATGCGGCAGGGCCAGGCGCTCGAATTCGAGCGCGTCCACCCACAACGCCACGTCGGGCGACAGACCGACCGAGTCGTGGTCGGATTCGATCAGGTCGGGAAGACTACGGCGTAGTTGCCAGATGGCCTGGCTGAGGGCATGGCGGGCGCGCGACTCGGGCACGTCGGGGGCAATCAGAGCGGCCAGCACGGAGCGGCGGAGGCGCCGTGCATGGTGCAGGATCAGATAAGCCAACAGCGACTGCAAGCGGGCCGTGTTGACGGTCGTCACGGGCCGGTCATCGTAGACCAGGCTGAATTCGCCCAGGAGGCGCATGTGCAGGACTTTCACGGGCGTCCTCTCAGCGGCGGTTGTCTGCCATCCGCCGGCCGTCGTGCAGAAATATAGCACGGCAGCCGGGAAATGGCAAGGGAGAGCGGCGGCATTGGCGCTGCTGCGCCAGTCCCGCGAGAGGACGTGCCGCACCTGACTGCGCTATTCGCTGCGGCCCGCGCGCAGGCTGAAGCCTGCGCCACATACCAGCACCGAGAGCGGGGCCAGAATGGGCGGTGCGTTGGCGATGGCCGGCGGTTCAGGCATAGATTCTCCAGGGGTGGCCGACGGCAATGCCGTCGGCCACCCAACGGGTCAGTAATTCCGCAGCACGAGCGGCAGGTAGATGCGGTACTGGACCGCCGCGTCCGGCCAGAAGCCGCCGAACAGAGCGTAGCTCCCGCCGCGCCACACCGCCGCGTCCGGCTGGCCGATGCTGCCGGCCACCTCATAGCCGCCGCCCACGTTGAACGTCGCTCCGCCCCCGTCCACCGTGTTCCACGTCAGGTCATAGCCCGCACTGAGCGAAGTCGAAATGCCGCCGCCCGATTGGGCCAAGAGCGCGCCCGGAGGCCGCCACAGCGCGATGACCGCCAGCGCGAGCAGGACCGCCAGGCTGGGTAGACTCGGCATGTGCTTCACAGCCCGCCTCCCTTTCGCCGCGCCCCCAGGCGCAGCGCCGCCACCGCGGCCAGCATGGCTCCCGCCCACGGCAGCAGCCCTGACTGCGCCGCGCCGCCTCCTCCGGCCTCCAGCGCCGCCACCCGCGCCGCCAGCGCGTCCAGTTGCGCCTGCTGGGAGGCATTCTCTTCCCGCAGCGTGGTGTTCTCGCTCTCCAGTTGGGCGATGCGCGCCGCCTGCTCCTGGGAGAGTTCGTACAGCCCCTGATTGGCGGCCAGGGAGATGCCGACCGCGTCCATCGTGTTGATGTACAGCGGGTCCTCCACCTGTCCGAACAGATAGGCGAACAGGCCATTGAAGTCCTGCGCCACCGGCCCGATGTGGCGCATCTGCGGCGACTGCGCCCTCAGGTTCCAGGTCTGTACCGGCATCGCCGCCAGCATCTCCAGCAGGCGGGCGCCGTCCACGTCGGCAAAGTTCTCCTTGACATTGCGGTCGGAGACGGAGCCCCAGGAAGTGCCATTGGATGACAACTGCACGCCCAGGCTCGTGCCGGAGGCAGAATAGAACCGCGCCCCGCCGTGAGCGCGCACGGTGAAGGTTTGGTTGCCCCAGGAGTCGGTGCGCTCATAACTGGACCACACGAAGGACCCCTCGTGGGTGGCGTGGCCGTCGGCGCCGGCAGCGAAGCTATAGGGGGCGCTCGCTTCGTTATTCGCGCCGCCGGGGACGGTCGCGGCGTTGCCGCTGGCGGTGTTATCGTAGCCCCCGCCGACGGTCGCGCGGCCGCCGCTGGCCTCGTTGCTGTAGCCCCCGCCGACGGTGGCGTCGTCTTGGGTCGCGGAGTTGGTCTCGCCCCCGCCGACGGTGGCAAATAGGCCGCTGGCGGTGTTCCCGTAGCCCCCGCCGACGGTGGTATAGGTGCCAGTGATGGCCTTGTTGCTCCCGCCCCCACCGATGGTGGCGTAGGGGCCGCTGGCCGTGTTG
>JBBIHG010000150.1:0-5825 GCA_037447125.1 Chloroflexota bacterium
CTACCCTTGTCGGAAATTGGCGATGGCGGTACAGGTTGAGTTGATCGTGACCCAGATACCCTCAGCCGTGCCCGACGCGCCAGGGCAACTCCCTGACCAGTACCAGAAGACCCAACGGAGATTGGGATTGGCATTGAGATACACCGAAGAACCCGGCGTATAACCACCATCGCAGTTCGGTGGCTGGCGCACAGCGATGGTCCCCGATCCGGGTGGGTTAACCTGGGTGATGAGTTGGGGACACTCGCCATCACCATCATCCGGCGGCGGCGGGGGCGCGCACGTGGCCGGGTCCCACAGGCACAGCCCGTCGGGCGAGGTCACGCACTCGCTGGCCGGGTGCCCGCAGGTGTCGCACGAGCCGCATGGCCCCCAACCGGGGGGCGGCGTTGGCCCCCCGCCAGGCCCGCCGGGGATGATCGGCGGGATCTCGCCCAGCGGGACGTTGAGGCAGTTGCCGATCTCGTCCACTTCTTCTTCGGCCACCCACAGCGACGCCGCGAACTCGCTGCCGGGAATCTCATTCTTGTCAAGCTGCCACCAGGTTTTGCCCTGGGCGTCGAGCGCCTGCCCGATCACGGTGAAGTCCTGCCTGGCGGGCAGCCAGCCGAAGACGCCGCGATTCTCGCCCGGCCCCACGCGCACCCGCGCAAATTGCTCGAACTCGGTGCGCACCAGGCACGGCCCCAGCCGCGGCTCGAAGACGGGCCGCCAGTCGGGGTCGTAGTTCTCGTTGGTCTCGTCGGTCAGGCGGAAGGTGTATTGCGCGTCGCGGTCCATCACGTACAGGTTGGCGTAGCCGCTGCGCCCGGACATGAAAGCGATCCAGCCCCCGTCCGGCGACCAGTCCATGCTGCCCAGGCGGTCGCTCTGCTCGGTCATGCGCAGCGCCTCGGCGCCCTCGTTGGTCATGCGATAGATGTCGGCCTGGCGGTCGCGCTCGGTCTGGAAGGTCATCAGCAGGCCGTTGGGCGCGTAGGCCGGCACCCAGCCGTTCGCGCCGAACAGGTTGGTGATGCGGCGCACGTCGCCCCCGTCGGCGTTCATGAGGTGAATCTCCGCCACCCCCTGGCGCAGGGAGGAGAAGGCGATAGTCCGCCCGTCCGGCGACCAGGCCGGCTGCGTGTCAATGCCTGGGCTGTCGGTCAGTCGCTGCACGTTGCTCCCGTCGGCGTTCATGACGTAAAGCTCTTCGTTGCCGTCGCGATCGGAGACGAAGACGATGCGCGACCCGTCCGGCGACCAGTCCGGCTCGGAGTCGCGGGCCGGGTGGTCGGTCAGGCGTTGCGCGCCGCTGCCGTCGGCGTTCATCACGTAGATTTCCAGGTTGCCATCGCGCGCCGAGTGGAAGGTGATGCGCGACCCGTCCGGCGACCAGACCGGGCCGCCGTCCAGGACATCGTTACTGGTCAGGCGGCGGGGATTGCTGCCATCGCCGTTGATCACGTAGATTTCGGGGTTGCCGTCGCGCTCGGAGGTGAAGACCACTTCCCAGCGATTGTCCGGCGGCGAGAAGAAGGCGATCTTGCCCGTCTCGAAGACGGTGACGGTCGCGCCCTGCCCACTGGAGGCCAGCAGCGCCCCGTTGGCGTCGGTGATGTCCAGCGTCTCGATGGTGAAGACCGCTTCGCCGGGGATCAGCCCGCCCACTTCCAGCGTGAAGAGGACGTCGCCTGTGGCGGCGGGCGCTCCTTGCGCGGTGAAGGACAGGCGCACCACTCCGGCGGCATTATCCACCAGCGCCTCGCGCTCCAGCACCCCTTCGCCCAGGTACGGGCCGGCGCGGGCCGTCCACACGCGGGCTACGGCGCGGTCGAAGCGGATGGTTACGGCGAAGGCGGCGCAGCTTCCGGCGGGGCAGGCGATGCGCCCCTCGATGACCGCCGTCTCCGCCACGCCGACTTCCGCTGGGGTGAGCGTCACGGTGACGCCAGTTTGGGCGCGGCCAAACCCGGCCCCGCCCAGCAGGGAGATAGCGAAGACCGTGCACCAAAGAACCGATAAGGCTCGCTTGCGTCCCATGAACCATTCCTCCCTCAGTTGCCTTTTCGGATGCGGGCGCTCGCTGGCAAGGCGATCACATGCCCTTATGAAACATCATATCACCGTAACTGATAAAAAGGTGTCTAGAAACGGCAAAAACCTGATCAGGCCAGCCTCGCCGCCCGCCGCGCACCGCGCAGGGTCCACGAACGATCTGTTGGGATCGGCTACCTGGCCGCCAGGATTGCCCCCCATCCCCCAGCCCCTTCCCCCGCGCTGCGCGGAGGGAAGGGGAGCAGGCCCGCCGCTTTTCTCCCTTCCCCCCTCGTGGGGGAAGGGCCGGGGATGGGGGGATAAGCTCGCCAACAACTTGTTTGTGGACCCAACCGCGCATTTCTTATGCACATCTAACAGAAGATGATCTATAATGCGAATCGGAAGCACAAGGCGTTGGTGTGTTGAGGAGGGCCTGTATGCCGCGGTACGAATACCAGTGCATGGAGTGCGGGGTACGCTTCGAGCGCCAGCAGCATTTCGGCGACGCGCCAGTGACCACCTGCCCAGAATGTGACGGCGAGGTGCGGCGACTGATCGGGCCGGTCGGTGTCGTCTTCAAGGGCAGCGGCTTCTACGCCAACGACAGCCGCAAGAAGGCCGACGAAAAGGCTCCCTCGCCAGACTGAGCGCGCGCACCGCGCATTCACTGGCGGAACCATTCAGCCGGACCCCTTTTGAGGTCCGGCGTTGTTTTTCCGGCCACGACGCAGGCCGGGCCGTGGTTCGCGGAAGACGCCCTGTAGACTTCACAGCCAATGCGTGACGTGATACTATGAAGGCAGTTCTGGCTGCCTGAGGCGGAGCATACCGGGTCTGCACCCCACAGCAGTCATTCTGTTCAGTGCCCCTGCGCCCTCTCGCCCGCATCCGTGTCCGGTAACGCTCACTCATCCATCATCGTCAGCAGTGCTGCGCAGTGTTCGGGGAAGGATGTCTGCTAGACCAGGGAGAGAAACTGATGCCCACTTATGTCGTGTTGCTGCGCTATACCCCACAGGGGATGGCGACGATCAAGGATAGTCCCCGACGGCTGGAGGCCGCCAAAGCAGCAGTGAAGGCCGCGGGGGGCGAGTTCAAGGCTTACTACCTGACGCTGGGCCGCTTCGATGAGGTGTCGATCATCGAAGCGCCGGACGACGCCACCTTCACCAAGGTGATGATCGCTGTGGCAGCTCAGGGGAATGTCCAGACCGAGACGTTGCGCGCTTTCACCGAAGACGAGTACCGCGCGATCATTGCTGGCCTGCCGTAACGCTTGCGCGTGTTCACCCATCGCCCGCCAACATCCTTTCCTCGAATACGGCTCGTAGGGGCGCACTGCCTGCGCCCCTACCGGCTCACTCCTCGCCCCGCACCTCGCGCTCCAGCCGGGCGAAGTACGCCGCCATAAAAGCGTGGCGCTCGCGGGCGATGGCCCGCCCGGTCTCCGTCTGCATGCGCTCGACGATGCGCGACAGCTTGTAGCTGAACTCGTGGCGCGGCGTGTGCTCCGTCCCGCCGCCAGGATAGCCAGGTGGGACCTCGCCCCACAGCTTCTGCCCGGTCATGCCCCCGTAAGCGTAGGCGCGCGCCACGCCAATCGCGCCGATGGCGTCCAGCTTGTCGGCATCGAAGACGACCTTCGCTTCGAGCGTCTGCGGGGCGATGGCGTTGCGGAAGCGGTGGGCGGCGATGGCGTGGGCCACGGCCTCGATGAACGCTGGCCTGGGGGGCGGATCAAGTCCCCTCAGTATCGCGCGGGCCTGCTCGGCGGCCAGCAGCGCGTGGTCGGCGGTCTCGGCGTTGTGCACGTGGGCCAGGTGATCTTCGCCGGCGCGCTGAATGTCGTGCAGCAGCACCGCCGTCTCGACGACGGCCATGTCCGCGCCCTCTGCCTGGCCGATGCGCCGGGCCAGGGCCAGCACGCGCAGCACGTGGTCGAAATCGTGAACGGGGTCGCTGTCGTCATAAAGCGCGCGGGCGAACTCGATGCTGATCGCGGTGGCCGGTCTGTCTCTGTCTGAGTGTTGCTCAGTCCCTGGGATCATCCGCCCCTGCTCCGTCACGGCACTGCTCTCTCGCCGATGTGGCGCGGGATCGTAGCGTATTCGCAGCGATCTGGCTATCAGCGGTGCGGTCTCTCCACCGCAGAACTTGCACCATCCACCGCCCTGCGCTACAGTCCGCAGTGAATACCATCCTCATGCACGGGCACACCATCACCCTACCAGGACGCGAGGAATACGCCCATGAGCATCGCTTTTGGCACCGACGGCTGGCGCGCCGTCATCGCCGACACGTTCACCTTCGGCAATTTGCGCCGCGTGGCCCAGGCCGTCGCCGACTACGTGAGCCAGGAGATGGCCGCCAACGGTGACCAGACAACGCCGGAAGTCGTGGTCGGCTTTGATACGCGCTTCCTTTCCGATCGCTTTGCCGTCGAGACGGCGCGCGTGCTGGCCGCCAACGGCATCATCACCTGGCTGGCGCGCACCGACGCTCCCACCCCCGCCCTCAGCTACAACATCCTGCACAAGAAGGCGACCGCCGGGGTGATCATCACCGCCTCGCACAACCCGCCGCGCTACAGCGGCTTCAAGCTCAAGGCGGCCTACGGCGGCTCGGCCCTGCCGGAACAGTGCGCCGAGGTCGAGCGCTTCCTGGCGCTGGCCGAGCGCGAAGGGCGCGGCCCCAACCTGATGGACTATGAGCGGGCCATTGACGAAGGACTGATCCGCCGCTTCAACCCGACCAACACCTACTACGAACACCTGGAAACGCTGGTGGACATTGACAAGATCTCGCAGGGAGAGCTGTCCATCGTCGCCGACCCGATGTACGGCTCCGGGCGCACGGCGATCCGCGCCATTCTGTCGCGCACGCGCTGCAAGGTGCACGAGATTCGCGGCGAGATGAACCCCGGCTTCGGCGGCATCCACCCGGAGCCGATCCGCAAATACCTGGACATGATGGCCGCGACGATCAACAACCTGCACGCCGACGTGGGCATCGCCACCGACGGCGACGCCGACCGCGTCGGGGCGATGGACGGCAACGGCACCTTCGTGGACCCGCACACGATCATGTCGCTGGCCCTGCACTACCTGGCCGGCAAGCGCGGCTGGACGGGCGACGTGGTCAAGACGGTGAGCACAACGATGATGATCAACCGCATCGCCGCCCATCACGGCCTGACCGTGCACGAGACGCCGGTCGGCTTCAATCACATCGCCGACTACATGCTCAACGGCGACGTGCTGATCGGCGGTGAGGAGTCCGGTGGGATCAGCATCAAGGGGCATATCCCCGAAGGCGACGGGATTCTGATGGGGCTGCTGCTGCTGGAGATCATGGCCGACGCCAAAGCGCCGCTCAAGGAGATCGTGGCTGGCTTGCAGCGCGAGTTTGGCCCGACCTGCTACGAGCGCACCGACTTCGCCCTGAAGAAGCCCGTGCCCAAGCGCGAGATGGTCGCGCGGCTGCAGGCCGCCGCCCCCAGCAGCATGGCCGGGGAGACCGTGCGCGAGGTGCTGACCTTCGACGGGATCAAGTTCGTGCTGGCCGATGATAGTTGGCTGCTGATCCGGCCCAGCGGCACCGAGCCGGTGCTGCGCGTCTACGCCGAAGCGCGCGACGCGGAGATGGTGCGGGCGCTGCTGGCCGCCGGGCGGGCCATGAGCGGCCTGGACGAATAGCCGGTTTGTCCGGTCTACCTCACCCCCCTCTCCAACGTGGAGAAGGGGCGAGTCGAGCGCCGCGAGGCTGGGGGTGAGGTAAAGTCACAGGGGCGTATGGCGATACGCCCC
>JBBIHG010000151.1:0-5795 GCA_037447125.1 Chloroflexota bacterium
TCTCCATTCGAATGGAGAGGGGGCAAGCCGAGCGTAGCGAGGCTGGGGGTGAGGTCAAGATTCCTGCGGCAAGCGCTTTGCTGACAGCCTTTGCCCGCCCTGGCAGCCGCTTGCGGATTTACGTTCAGGCGATAAAGTAGGAATAGGCAGGGGTGCCACTCAACTCCGAAGGAGGACGCGCTTGACCGCCGATGACCTGTTCATCTTCTCTGGGACTTCGAATGAGCCGTTGGCCCGCCGCATCTGCGACTACCTTGGTGTTCCGCTGCGTCCCACCAGCATTCGCCGCTTCAGCCATGGCACGCTGCGCATTCAGCTTGGCGAGAGCGTGCGCAGCAAGGATGTCTACATCGTTCAGTCGCTCACCAGGCCCGTTCACCGCCACCTGATGCAGATGCTGATGATGATTGACATCGCCCGGCACGGCGACGCCCGGCGCGTCACAGCGGTGATCCCGTATTTCGCCTACGGACGGTCCGACAAGAAGGACGCGCCGCGCATCAGCATCACCGCCAAGCTGGTCGCGCAGCTCATCGAAGCCTCCGGCGCTGACCGGGTGATCGCCATGACCTTACACTCCCCGCAAGTGCATGGCTTTTTCGACGTCCCCCTCGACCACCTGACCAGTCTGCGCGTGCTGGTGGATCATTTCAAAAAGGAAGACCTGACCGACACGGCCATCGTCTCGCCCGACGTGGGCTACGCCAAGCCGGCCTCCAAGCTGGCCGCTGCCCTGGGCCTGCCGCTGGCGATTGGCACCAAGATTCGCCTGACGGACACGGAGGTTGAGATCAGTTCGGTGCTGGGCACAGGGGCGTCGTCGCGCCGCGCGATCATCGTGGACGACGAGATCGCCACCGGCGCGACGATGATAGAGATGATGAGCGTGCTGCGCGAGAATGGCACGACGGAGTTTTGCCTGGCCTGTACGCACGGCCTCTTCACCGGCAACGCCATCGAGCGCCTGAACGAACTGGAGGACATCAGGGAGACCGTCTGCACCGACACGGTCTATGCCCCGCACGCCGAAGAGGGACTGGCCCGGCTGACCCAGTTATCGGTCGCATCGGTGCTGGGCGATGCCATCCTGTGCAACCACGAAGGGCGCTCGGTCGGGGCTTTGTTCACCTTCTGGGAGGAAGGCGTCCCCGACGACAGCGCGATGGGCTAAGCGGCACACTACGACGGACTGGCTGCACCCTATGGCCTCAAGAAGCACCCCGCTCGACGGGGGCATAGACTCCTCTAGACGGCTCGACGGTGTCCTGGGCCTGGCCGTTCTCGTCCTGTTGCTCGCGGCCGGGATGCGTGTGCTCGGCACCGCCGATCGGCCCGCCTGGACAGACGAGGGCTGGAGCGTGTGGGCTGCCAGCGATCCCGGCTTCAGTGCGATTGTGGACAAGGTCAAAGACGATCACCATCCTCCTCTCTATTTCGCTGCGCTGGGCAGGTGGCGATCTGTTGCCGGGGACTCGCGCATCGCCCTACGCTTCCCGGCTATTGCCGCCGGCTTGCTGACCACGACCCTGGTCTTCCGCATCGGCGCCGACTGGTTCGGCCAGACGACAGGCAGCTACGGTGCGCTGCTCTATGCTGTGCTGGGGATTGCCGTCTACTATGCGCAGGAGATCCGCCACTACAGTTGGCTCATGCTCGCCACGAGCCTGATGTCGCTGTTCTTCCTGCGCTACTTACGGCGTCCGCGCCCCGCCTGGTTCGTGCTCTATGCGCTCAGCGTGGCCTTCATGCTCGGCACTCTCTACGTGGGCGTCTTGCTGCTGGCCGTCCAGGCGATGATCGGGCTGCTGCTCTGGCGCAGGGAGTGGCGGGCCAGGGTGGGCCTGGTGGGCGCGTGGCTCGCCGCGCTGCTGGTGCTGCTGCCCTGGTGGCAGATCGTCCCCGATCAGATCACGCAGGTTCAGAACACGGCAGGCGTGCCGGGAGCGTACCGCATCACCCTGCAGAATGTGCTGATCCTGGCCGACTTCTTGCTGGGTAACCAACTGGCGCTGATGGCGGGGCTGTATCTGGTGGGCGTCTGGGGCATTCTCCGCCGATCCAACTGGCGGCGGATGCCCGCGCTGGCCCAGGTTCATATCACCCTGGCAGGCGGCGGACTGTTCGTGGTCATGTGCCTGCTCAACGCGCGGGTGGGGACTCTGACCCTGCGGACGCTCGTGTTCCTCACGCCCATGGTGATGGTCATCTGCGCCTATGGGCTAAGCCAGCTTGAGCGCCCTGCACGCGCCGTGTTCGCTGTGGTGGCCGTGTTCACGCTGCTGGCCCGCGCCGATGAGGTCCAGCCGCGCCTGGACTACGCCAGCGCGGCGCGGACTCTGGCCGCACAGTATACGCCGGGCGACCTGGTGATCCTGGAAACCGGTTTTGATGACAACGCCTTTCAATACGAGCTATCGCTGGCCGTGCCCGACGATGCCCCGCCGATCATCCGCACCCTGCCCTGGGTGGATCATGGGCGTCCAGATCGTCACCGGCCCGTCGTGGCGCAGGTGGAAGATTTCCTGCAGGCCCACCGGCGCGTGTGGATCGTGCACTGGCTCCAGCCTACGGTGCTGATCCCCTTCCTGGATGCCGGGAACTACGGCTTCCAACGGGTGCTGACGCAGAAGACGCCGACTGGCGCGCGTTATCTGGAACTGTATCCGGATCATCCGGCTGTGGAGGCCGTCCTTTACGAGCGTCCCGAACTGGAACGGCAGCCGCTGACCTTCGGCGACCTGCTCGTCTTGCGCGATGCGCTGGTGCCTGCCAGCCTGCCGGCGGGTGGTACACTCCACGTTGATCTGTGGTGGATGGCCGTGGAACCGCCGGCGCTGGACTACTCGGTCGGCGTGTATCTCATGCCCGCGGACGGGGACACGGTGCTGGCCCAGCACGACGGCCCGCCCGGCGCTCTGCCGACCAGCCAATGGACGCCCGATACCCTGGTCTTCGACCGCCACACGCTTACGCTCCCGGCAACGCTCCAGGCTGGCGTGTACCGCGTGGTGGTGGGCGTCTACTGGCATGGGGACCGGCAGCCGCTCCTGAGCGGTGACCGGCCCTACGTGTCTGTGGGGCAGATCGAGGTCAGGAGATGACAGGCCCATCCCCCGGAATCGGGCGGGAAAGCCAGGGCCGGATCGCGCAGGGCTAATTCCTATCACTGCCGGACTCCGTCTGGCAAGAACACGCGCTTGCGTCTGAAACTGGCCCGGCCATCCGCGCTAGAATAGGCCCCGGTGCCGAATTCCTTGTCCAACGCTGCTTGTAGTCTCATCAACCCCATCAAGAGAGAACACAATGTCCCTTAAGTCTTCGATGAACCTTCCCGATGTGCTGCGTCTGGGCGAGCGCGCCCTGACCATCGGCGATGTGGTGCGCGTCGCCCGGCAGAGTGCCCCCGTCCAGTTGCTGCCGGAGTCGGCGCCGCCGGGGGGTGATCTGGCTGCCCGCCTGGAGCGGATCGAGCGCAGCGCCGCCTGGGTCTGCCAGACGATGCAGGAGATCGAACAAGCCGACGCCGAAGGCCGCCCCCCGCGCGCCATCTACGGCGTGAACACCGGCTTCGGCGACAACGCCGGGCGGGCCATCTTTCGCCATCCGCAAGAGGCCGCGCAACTCAGCCGCAACCTGCTGCTCAGCCACACCGTCGGCACGGGGCCGTATCTGCCGCCGGACGCCGTGCGTGCGGCCATGCTCATCCGCGCCAACACGCTCGCCCAGGGCTATAGCGGCGTGCGCCGGGCGGTGATCAACACGCTGGTGGCCATGCTCAACCGGGGCGTGCTGCCGGCCATGCCCGCCCAGGGATCGCTCGGCGCGTCCGGCGATCTCGCCCCGCTGGCCCATCTGGCGCTGGTGCTCAGCGCGCCCCTGCCCGGCGAAGAGCCACACCCCGGCGCGAACGGTCAGGCGTTCTGGGGGAGCGCGCTGCTGGATGGGGCAGAAGCGATGGCCGCGGCGGGCATCCCCCGCGTGGAACTCGGCGCGAAGGAGGGTGTGGCCCTGATCAACGGCACGGCGGTCAGCGCCGGAGTCGGCGCGCTGGCCTGGCACGACGCCTTTCACACGCTGGCCGCCGCCGAGATCGCCCTGGCCCTGTCGGTCGAGGCGCTGCGCGGCTTCCGCGACGCTTTCCTGCCGCACTTGCACGCCGTGCGCGGCCACGAAGGGCAGGCCCAGGTCGCCCGCTTCGTCTACCGGCTGCTGGAAGGCAGCACGCTGGCGCGCGGCGACGCAGACGTGGACCTCGACCCAGCCGAAGGCCCGCCGCAAGACGCCTACTGCCTGCGCGCTGCCCCGACGGTGCTCGGCGCGGTGCTCGACACGCTGCGCCATGTCGAAGGCGTGCTGACGCGCGAGATCAACGCCGTGACCGACAACCCGCTCATCTTCCTGGACGAGGAGGGGCCGCTGCACCTGCCGCGCGCCAGCAAGGCGGTCTCCGGCGGCAACTTTCACGGCGCGCCGGTTGGCTACGCGCTGGACTTCTTGAAGATCGCCCTGACCGATCTGGCGAGCATTTCTGAGCGGCGGACGTTCATGCTGCTCGACGGGCGGCTCAACCGCGGCCTGCCCCCCTTCCTGATCGCCGATCCGCCGGGCGAGGAAGGGCTGAACAGTGGCCTGATGATGGCCCAGTACACCGCGGCAGCACTGGTCAGCGAGAGCAAGGTGCTGGCCCACCCGGCCAGCGTGGACAGCATCCCCAGCAGCGCCAACCGCGAGGATCACGTCTCGATGAGCACCATCGCGGCGCGCGGCGCGGCGGAGATCGCCCGCAACACCCAGGCGGTGATCGCTATCGAGCTGCTGTGCGCGTTCCAGGCGTTGGAGTTGCGGCTGGAGCAGCAGCCGGACGCTCGCCTGGGGCGCGGCACGGCTGCGGCGCTGGACTTCCTGCGGACGGTCGAGATCGCGCCAGGGCAGCCGTTGCGCCCGCTGCGCCGCGACGTAGCCATGCACCCCTACCTGGACGCGCTGATCGAGGTCGTGCGCTCCGGCGCGCTGGTGGAGGCGCTTCACCGCGCGCTGTGATTCCTGCGAGAGGCCAGACTCATGACTTCACCGGTGTTGCCGGACCCGATCCTGCGTGACTTCCCCGACCAGTTGATGACGGAGCGGCTGCTGATCCGCCCGCCGCGCCCCGGCGACGGCCCGGCGATCAACGCGGCTATTGTGGAGTCGCTGGCAGAGTTGCAGCCCTGGATGCTCTGGGCGCAGCCCCCGCCTTCGGTCGCCGACACAGAGACGCTGTGCCGCCGCAAAGCCGCCGATTGGGTGCGTCGCGAGGATTTGATGCTCACGCTCTGGCGTCAATCAGACGGGCTGTTCGTGGGGGCCAGCGGGCTGCACCGCATTGACTGGTCGGTGCCGCGCATGGAGATCGGCTACTGGTGCCACACCAGCCTGAGCGGCCAGGGCTACATCACCGAGGCGGTGCGCGCCATCACGCGCTTCGCCTTCGAGCACCTGGGCGCGCAACGTCTGGAGATTCACTGCGATGCGCGCAATACGCGCAGCACCGCCGTCGCCGGGCGCGCGGGGTACGCGCTGGAGGCGTGCCGCCGCCGCGAGTCGCGCGGCGTAGATGGCGCGCTGCGCGATATGCTGGTCTTCGTGCGGTTCGCGGAGGGGCGAGCGGAGACCTAGAGCGTGTTATGAACCTGACACTCTCGGCAATGGAAGAAGGCGCTTTGTTGACCTCACCCCCTGGCCTCGCTGCGCTCGGCCTTTTCCCCTCTCCATGCATGGAGAGGGGGGTGTCGAGGCGCGCCAGCGCCGAGACGGGG
>JBBIHG010000152.1:0-5794 GCA_037447125.1 Chloroflexota bacterium
GGCGCGTCAGGGCGTTGAAGAGATGCTCGGTGCCGATGTAGTTGTGGCGCAGCCGCGTGGCTTCCTGGATGGCGCCTTCGAGCAGCGGGCCGGTGCGCTTGCGAATCTCCTGCTCGCTGATGTCCAGGGGCGATTGTGGCATACCGCTTTCCCCACTTCTCTTTGAGCGGACTTGCCCACCCAGTATACCGTCTTTTGACTGACGTGCAGGTTTTCCCGCCGCCTACGGGGCGGGCGGCGGGTAGAGCACGCGGAAGCGCTCGCAGACCAGCGGCATATCTTCAGTGGGCGCGCGCCCGGCAGCGGCCAGCTCGCGCGAGAAGGCGCGCCAGTGGGCCGCGCGCCAGGTGGCCAGCGAGCGGTCGTCTTCGCCCTCGTCGTAAGCGAACCGGGCGTCTACCTGATTGTAGGGGCGGATGGTCACCTCGGTCGTCTCGATGATGCACAGCGGATGCCCATCCCAGCCGGTGATGATGCTGTGGTCCCCGGCTTCTGGCACAAGCTCTTCCTCGGCTTCATACAGCCACAGCAGGCTGCACGTCGCTGTCTTGATCCTTCTCAGCACGAGATCGCCCAGCTCGTCGGCGTCGGCCTGGTTGTCGCAGAAGTGCCAGGCCGGGGGCGGAGTCTCTGGGGGGCGCGCCTCCGGCGGCAGCGTGGCGCGGTAGGCGTCCCAGAAGGCTTGCAGCACGGACGGGTCGCTCATGGTCCCTCCACCGGCACAGTGCCATTGGCCGCTTCCAACGCGATCATCAACTCCGCTTCCAGACGGCGCAAGTCTTCCGAGAGCAGCGAGATCGCCTGGCGCGGACGGGGCAGGTCCACGCGCAGTTCTTTGACGATGCGCCCTGGCCGCGCGCTGAAGACCAGCACGCGGTCGGCCAGGTAGATCGCCTCCTCCACGTCGTGGGTGATGAACAGGATCGTCTTGCGGAAGCGTTCCCACACGCCGAGCAGCCAGCGCTGCAACTCGCGGCGAGTCAGTGCGTCCAGCGCGCCGAACGGCTCGTCGAGCAGCAGCACCTCGCGGTCGGTCAGGAAGGTGCGCAGCAGGGCCGCGCGCTGGCGCATCCCGCCGGAGAGCGTCTCCGGGAAGGCATCAGCGAACCCATCCAGGCCGAAGAGCGGCAGCAGCTCGCGGGCGCGACGGCGCGCTTCGCGGCGCGAGCGCCCGTCCAGTTCCGGGCCGAGGATGACGTTATTGAGCACGGTACGCCAGGGCAGCAGCAGGTCGCGCTGGGGCATGTAGCCCACGCGCCCGGCCCGGTCGCGCGCCACATCGCAGGCCAGGACGATCTCGCCCGCGTCCGGCTCGGCCAGGCCGGTGATCACGTTGAACAGCGTGCTCTTGCCGCTGCCGCTCGGCCCGATGATGGTGATGAACTCGCCCGGCCAGGCGGCGAAGCTGACATCCTGCAGGGCGTGCACGGTCTGCCCGCCGTCACGGAAGGTCTTGCTGATCCCGCGCACTTCCAGGCAGGGAGTCCCCGCCGCTACGCTCACTCGCTGACCTCGCCCGGCAAGAACTCGTTGGTGAAGGCCACCTCCGCGTCAATGCCCTCGGCCAGGATGCCGTGCGCCACCAGGAAGTCGCTGAAGCCCTGCCACACCTCGCGCGACTGCTGCCCCCAGCGCGGCGCGTCGGCCTGGTACTGCGGGGCGAGCCATTCGGCGCTGGCCCGGATCAGGTCGGCGTCCACTTCCGGCGCTGCCGCGCTCAGGATGTCCGCCGCCTCCGCCGGGTGGCTGATGGCGTAGGCGAAGCCGCGCGCCGTCGCCTGGACGAAAGCGGCGACCACATCCGGCTGCGCCTCGATCAGCGCCTGGCTAGTGATCAGGATGGGCGTGTAGTAGTCGGGAATGCAGTCGAAGTGATCCATGAGCATGATTGTGTCCAGGTCGAGGCCGCGCAGCTCGCCCTCGATGCCCGTCCAGGCGTAGTACATCCAGGCGAAGTCAATGCGCTCGCGGGCCATCAATTCGAAGGCATCCACATAGCCCACGTCCAGATACTCGAAGGAGTCCGGCTCCGCGCCGTCGCAGGCCAGCAGCGCGTTGATGATCGCCGTCTCCAGGTCCGGCTGGCCGAAGCCGCCGTAGCGCAGCCCGGCCAGGTCGGCGGGGCGGGCGACGGGGTCGCGGTCGCCCAGCGTGACAAAGCCGGATGTGTTGTGCTGGATGATGGCCGCCACCGACAGCAGTGGCATCCCGTCGGCCAGGGCGTAGGTGAAAAACTCCTGGTAGCTGACACCGAACTGGGCCGCGTCGCTGGTCACCACCGCCTCGACCAGCAGATCGGTCGGCTCCTGGATGGTCACGTCCAGGTTGGCCTCGTCGTAGTAGCCGAGGGCCTGGGCAGCATAGAAGCCGGTGTGATTGGTATTCGGCGTCCAGTCGAGCACCAGCGTGACGGCGGTGCGCTCGTCGGCGCGGGCGAACGCGGTCGCCCCGCCGAGCGGATCGGCGGGCGTGGGGGTGACGTCCTGGGCCAGCACGGGCGTCAGCGGCAGGGCCAGCGCCCACAAGAGACTCATCATAGCAATCGCATGTTTACGGTTCATCGCCTCACTCTCCTTATTTGTGCCGGATGCGGCAGGTACTCGCCGGCGTGTCCAGTCATTGTCTCCCCGTCTCGCCGGCTGAGCGGGGAACGTCCCGCTCAGCCCTGCTCGTGTAAGATCGCCTCGATCTCGGCGGCGTAGGCGGCGCTGGCCGGGTCGTCGGTGAGCAGCGTGATCTGCCCGGCGCTGCGCACGCCGAGGCCCAGCGCCGCCGCGTGAGCGATCTGCTCCACCTCGAAGATGCGCCCCCGGCTGACCGCGTCGGTCGTGCCGAACTTGCGCAGGATGGCCACACCCACCGCGTCCAGCGCAACGCGGTCCGTCCCGGCCAGCACCACTTCGCTCAGAGCGCGCGTGCCGGTCATCGGCCCGCCGTGCGTGAACGCCTCCACACCGTCCACGACGACCAGATCGGGCGTGTAGGCCAGGTTGATCTCGGCGATCATCTTGCGCATGTGCGGCGAGCCGTGCAATTCGTTCATCAGGTCTACTGTCCGGTCGCCGATCCGCCCCGCCTTGGGCAGCAGGCCGACGGAGTTCTTGAGCGCCATGGTGATCTGCCCGCCGTATTGGTGCGTCTTCAGGCAGTTGGTGACGATCAGCGCCTCGGCGTCTATGGCGGGCCGGGCGATGAGGAAGCCGCGTTGCCAGTGCCCGTCCTTCGGCTGAACCCATTCCCAGTAGGCGGGTGTGTCGGGCAGGTCGTTGAAGGGGATGGCCTCGAACTCCAGTTCCTCGGCCATGGCAAAGACGCCCAGGCGGGTCATCACCGCGCGCGCCCCGGCGTAGCTGCGGTCGCCAACGCTGATCGTGTCCGCGCCTTGCGCTCCCGCCCAGGCGACCAGCGCGCGCAGTGTGTCGTTGTGTGTGGAGCCGGGGCAGGGATCTGCCGTGTTGTAGTTGGGCTTGATCAGCACCCGCCTGCCCTCGACGGGGTTGAAGCCCAGCAGATCGAGCGCGCGGGCCACGCCCTCGGCCCTATTGCGCGTCTTGACGAAGGCGACCGTTGCCGGCGGGGCCTCGTCGCGGGGGACGGGCAGGATACGCGGCGCGGTCTGTGCCGACGCGCGCCGGTTCGTCGCGCCTACCGCCAGCGCATAGCTGCCCGCAGTGGCGGCGACAGTCTTCAAGAAGCTCCGGCGGTTGAGTCGGTGGTCCATATACCTTCCTCCAATTGAGCTTTCAGCTATCAGCTTTCAGCAGCCAGCAAGAACACCGGCGCTCCGGCCACCGCTCTTGCTGACGGCTAGTAAATCCCCGGCCCGCGCCACGATGCCCGCCGCGACGTATAGTACCAGCGCAGCGCCAGCCGCTCGACCAGAGTCACCAGCAGCACCAGCAACAGGCTCAGCATGGCGGTGAGCAGAATGGCCAGGTAGGCCTGGTCCAGGCGGAAGCTGCTGTACGATCGCTTGAGAAAGACGCCCAGCCCGCGCTGCGCGGTGATGTATTCGCCGAAGATGGCCCCCACGACGCTGTAGGTCGCCGCGATGCGCAGCCCGGCGAAGAACGACGGCATGGCCGCCGGCAGCCGCGCTTTCGTCCACACCTGGCGGGCGCTGGCGCCCATCGCCCGCAGCAGCGAGATCAGCTCCGGGTCGGCGGATTGCAGGCCACTGAAGGTGTTGAGCGCCACCGGGAAGAAGCAGAACAGCACGACGACCGCGATCTTGGGGCCGCTGCCGAAGCCGAAGATCAGAATCAGCAGGATGGCGATGGCGAAGATGGGGATCGTCTGCGAGACGACCAGCAGCGGGTAGAGCACCCAGCGCAGCACGCGCGAAAAGTCCATCAAGGCAGCGATGGCCATGCCCAGTACGGTGGCCATGGCCAGCCCGGCCAGCGTCTCCCACAGCGTCTGGGGGATGTGCTCCTCCAGCAGGCGGACGCGGTGCTCGTCCCACGCGCCGCGCACGGCGCTCGCCGAGGGGAAGATCGTGCCCAGCGATAGGTTCTCCTGGGCGCGCGCTTCGAGGGTGAGCTGCAGAGTACCCGCCGCAAAGAAGGCCAGCACGAGGGCGGCCACGGCGATCAGGGCCATGGCCCGCACCGCATCGAGGGCCAACCGTGCCAGCGCAGAGCGCTCGCGTCCTGTCGTCCGGATCATACACCGCTCCCATGACAGCTTACAGCCGTCAGCAATCAGCTCTCAGCCTGCAGCGGTCACGGCCCAGCGAGAGCCGGCTCGCCCGCCATCGTCCTTGCTGACGGCTGATGGCTGATAGCTATCCACTGACCTCTCCCTCACGCTCTGCCTGGCGTGTGCACCACGACCAGCGTCCCCTCGTCCAGGGCAACGCGCGCCCCCGCCGTCGCGATGACGTTGCTGATGCCGCGCGCCGGGCCGAAGCGCAGCGTCTCGCCGCGCAGGGGGTAGCGCAGCCCTTCGGTGCGCACGCCGCGCGCGTCGCCGCCCAGGGAGATGAGCGAGATCGTGTCGCCAGGCGCGCCGTCCAGGGCGTGGTCGCCGGGGCCGACCAGCCACAACGTCTGCCGCCCGGCTGCCAGGCGCACATCGCGCCCGGCCAGCGCGTCGAGCGTCAGCAGCAGGACGTTGGCCAACATCTGGTCGAGCCGCCCTCCCACCGCCCCCAGCACGCGCACCCATGCAGCGCCGCGCTGCGCCGCCGCCAGCAGCGCCAATTCCAGGTCGGTCTCGTCTTTCTCCGCCGCCATGCGCTGGATGATCGCCCCTCGCGCGCGCAGATCGACCAGCTCACCCTCGTCCAGCGAGTCCATATCGCCGACGACCAGGTGCGGGGTCAGGTCGCAGGCCAGGGCCAGTCGCGCTCCGCCGTCCGCCGCGACGACCAGCGCCCCGGCCCCTTCCCGCAGCGCCCGCCGCACGGCGGGGCCGTCGTGCAGGTCGCCGTTAGCGAAGACGAGCGCCCGCGCTGGTGCAGACTCGTGCTCGCCCATCAAAAAGGCCGCTCCTTTAGTGGGAAGGGAGCGGCCTGGCAGCGCCTTGACTCGCGCGTGGCTCCCTCCGCCGGCATTACCCGGATCAGGTTCGTAGGGTCGGCGTCGCATGACGGACGCGCCTCTCAGCCTGGCTGGCCCAGGCTCCCCCGGCAGAAAATGCGCTTGGTAAGCTTATGTCAACTATAGCAGAAACACACGATGCTGCCAATGAGATGCAGGCTGCAAAAGCGCCTTTCGCCGCGAACCGCGCGAGGCGAGACGCGCAGGGAGGCGACTCGGTGCCGGGGGCGAGCCATCATCGTGAATCCCAG
>JBBIHG010000153.1:0-5602 GCA_037447125.1 Chloroflexota bacterium
AGCGGCATCTGCGCGCCGCACGCCGGGTTCGGGCACTTCACGGTGCGCGCCCACAGCCAGGCGATCACCGTTTCGCCCCCCATCCCCCCGCCCCTTCCCCCACGCTGCGCGGAGGGAAGGGGAGCAGCATCGCCGCCCTCAAGCCCCTCCCTCATTTTGGGGGAGGGGTTGGGGGTGGGGGAAAAGGCGGCGCGGATGGTGTCCAGGACTTCGGGGAGATGGTGTTCCACCGCGCGGGCTGTGACGCGAACAAACCGAATCCCCAGCGATTCCAGCAGCGTCTGGCGCGCGTGGTCCGCTTCGCGCTGCGAGTCGTGAATGGGGCCATCTATCTCCACCGCCAGCCGCTCGGATGAACAGTAGAAGTCGACGACAAAGGGGCCAATGGGCATTTGCCGGCGGAACTTGCGCCCGTCAAGCTGCTGCTGGCGGATGGCCTGCCACAGCACGTCTTCGCTCGGCGTGGGATCGCGGCGCAGTCCCCGCGCGACATCGCGCATCCTGCGCTCCAGTTCCGGCGGAATCTCCCACACCTCCCGCCCCGAATCCTGCTCCCCTTCCCTCCTTGTGGGGGAAGGGGCTGGGGGATGGGGGGCCGCCACCCCTTCCCTCCTTGTGGGGGAAGGGGCCGGGGGATGGGGGGCCACCCCTTCCCTCCTTGTGGGGGAAGGGGCCGGGGGATGGGGGGTATACTTCGGATACAGATGCCCAATCCGCTCCCACGCCCGGTCGCGCATCCACTCACCGTAGTAGCGCACGTCGGCGGCCAGGCCCTGTGCCCCCCTCCAGCCCGCTTGCGCGCCGATCTTCTCGCGGTCGCGCGGGTTCACCGGCGGTCTGCCCGCGAAGCGCGGCGGGATTTCGATCAGCGCCTTGTTGATCATCACCGCGACGGGGTTCAGGTCGCTGGCGTGGGCCTCCAGGCCCAGGCGCTGCGCCTCCAATGGGATCGAGCCGCCGCCCGCGAACGGGTCGAGCAGTGGGGGCGGGTTGCCGTCCGTGCACAGGCGGATCAGCTCGCGCGCTGTTTCGAGCACCTCCTCGTCGGTGGTGCTCTCCCATTGCACCAGCCTTTCGATGAAGTCGAAGAGGCGCTGGCGCGGCGTGTCCTCGACGCTGGCATTCGCGCCCTTGCGCAGTTTGCGGCAGGCGGCGACGAATTGCGGCGGAGCGCCGGGATCGTCGGGGTCGTCCACCAGCGAGGTGAAGATCACGGCGCGGCAGGCGGCTAGCGGTCGCCGCGCCCACCACAGGTGCAGTGTGCTGGGGTGGCCGTGCCGGATGGATTTTTCGCGCGCGCTGGCTTCGTTGATCGCTTCGAGCGGCAGCGCGACTTCGATCAGTTTTTTGCGTGGGGTCATTCAGTTTTTTCTTTCTTTGCTGTGGGATCGGGTGCCCACCCATAATGCTTCGGTTCAAACTTCACAACGTTTTTGAAAACGTGCAGATTGTCAAATACCAGACTGTAGTTGTGGGGCTGCGCCTGAACATCGAGCCAGGTTTTGCGGTCCAGCGTACCCATAATCAGGTACTCATTGCCAATAATCGAGGGATTAATCTGGGTAAAGGCAGCCGCCATCAGACCCTCGACCACATCTTTATGCAGAATCATCAGGTCACAGGCCGGGCAGTAGCGTCCCGTCATATTCAAGTTGAGCAGTTGCCCCGGCTCAATGTGGATCACAAACACCTTTTTGCGCGCTTTGGTCAGCGCACCACATTTCGGGCAGCGTGTGAAGCGTTCGTTTTCGTACGGATTCAAGAAGAAGGTGTGCAGCTGTGTCTGCTCGTTGATTTTGAACCTCTTCGAGGGCTTCCGGTTCATCCCTCTCTTACCTCGCTTCTTCACTCATTTCCAATAACTCGCGCAAATTGACGTTCACGCTCGCAATCGGGAATTCTGGCTCGCGGGTGAACGCCCGCCGCACATAGCGCGGCGGGTGCGCTCGTCCGTTGTCGTCTACTTCCACCAGCGCCAGGATGCCGGCGTCGGGCTGGTTGCACAGCGCCCTGATCTCATTATAGGTCAGGGTCACCGTCTCCGCACCGGCGCGCCGCCCCTTGACCTCGATGAAGCGCAGTTGGCCGGTCGGCCCCTCGCGGCTCTCGATGTCGTAGCCGGGCTTGTCGGCGCTCACGTCGCGCGGGGAGTGCCCCAGCGCGATCTCGGCGTCCATCACCGCGCGCATGGCGATCTGCTCGGTGATGCGCCGGTCGCGCTCGGCTGCGGGGATGCGCTCGCCCCACAGTAACCCCGCCGGGATGATCAGCGCGCCGCCCACAATCACCGGTGGTGAGGCGGCGATCTGCCGCTCCTGATCGAGTTCCTCCATGCGCCGCTGCAGCCGCGCTTCGAGTTCGTCGGCGCGCTGCCGCGCCCGCGCCGAGTTGATCCTGGCGTTGGGCCGCCCGGCCTGTTCCTGGGCGCGCAGCTCGTTGGCGCGGAAGTCCCAGTAGTTGATCTCCTTGGTCAGCCGCTCGCGCACCGCCGCGACCGTCTTGTCGATCAGTTCCTCGCGACGCTGCCGCACGCGGGCCAGGTGGCGCGGGATCAGCTCCTGGATCGCATAGCTGACGGCGGTTGCTTCCAGGTTGTCGGCGGCCAGCCAGTCCGCTTCAAGTGCGGGCTGCACGGCGGCGATTTCCTCGTCGGTCGCCGGGCGGTAGTCCAGGTATGGCGCGCCCCCCGCATTGCGCACGCGGCCCTGGCCGTCCATCTCGATGAAATGCACCTCCTGCGAGATGAGATGCCGGTCGCCGCCGCGTGCCGGCCGCGCGTCGTGGATGTCCTGCTGCAGGTAGAACAGGGCGCGCACGTCCGTGCCGGGGTCAGTGGGGTCAACCAGCACAGCGCCGCGCTTGAGGATGTCGCGATAGCGCTCAAGCACCAGGTCAGTGGTCGCATCGAGCAGGGGATGGCCAGGGCAGACGAAGGTCGCCAGCGGCTTGCCTGGCACGCTGATCAGCGGCTTGTCGAAGCAGATGCGCTCGTACTGCTTGAGCACGGGCGCGCCAGTGCCGACAAGGCGGTCGCGATTGCGGATAGCTGCCGGGACGTGGGTGATCTGGTAGCGGCCCGGCTCGCGCTCGCGGATGGTCCCGCCCAGATGTTGGAATGCCTCGACGAAGAACGACTGGATGTAGTACGGTTGCAGGCGGCGGGCGGCGGCGCGCTCCATGTCCTCGCGGATGCGCATGATACGCGAGACATCCAGGCTCTCGGTCGCCAGGGAGCGGGTTTCGAGCAGGTCACGCACGTGCTCGCGGTCTAGCGCGTTGTCCACGGCTTGCTCCAGCCTGGCGCGCACTTCGGGGCGTTCACCGTAGCGGATGGCTTCAACCAGCAGCTTGCGCAGCGGTATCTGGTCGAAAAGGTGGCCGAGCACGTCAAAGACCTGGCCGTCGAGCGCCTGCCGCTCGATTTCGAGCTTGTCCAGCAGGCGCCGGTAAACGTACCCCTCGCGCGTCTCTCCGGCGACCAGGTTCCACAGGTGGCAGACTTCAGTCTGGCCAATGCGGTGGATGCGCCCGAAGCGCTGTTCCAGGCGGTTGGGATTCCAGGGCAGGTCGTAGTTGACCATGAGGTGCGCGCGCTGCAGGTTGATGCCTTCGCCCGCCGCATCAGTGGCCACCAGGACGATCACATCCGGGTCGTTGCGGAACTGCTCCTCGACGGTGCGGCGCTCCTTGCGGACCATGCCGCCATGCATACAGACCACGCACTCATCGCGTCCCAGCAGCGTGATGATGCGTCCGTGCAGGTAGTTGAGCGTGTCGCGGTGCTCGGTGAAGACGATCAGCTTGCTGCGCCCCCGCTCAGGACTGACCATCTCCTCGCTGGTCTGCATCAGGCTGGCAAGCTCTTCCCACTTGCGGTCCAGCCCGCTGTGCCGGACGCGCGAGGCCATTGCTTCGAGCTGGCGCAGGCGCTCGATCTCAAGCTCAAGCTCAGCGATGGTGCGGGCGGCGGTCGCCTGGTCGATGACCGCTTCTTCCAGCGCTTCAATCTCGGCATCGGGCGCGTCGTCGAGGTCATCCAGGTCCTCTTCACTGAATGCGAAGGCGTCAGCGTCCGCCGAGAGATCGGCCCCGCGCTTGAGCACGCGCTCTTCGCGCAGGCGGTCTTCAAGCCGTTCCCGGCGGCGCTGCAGCGAGCGGTAGATCGCTTCCGGTGAGGACGCCAAGCGCCGCTGCAGGATGGTCAGGGCGAAACCAACGGTGCCTCTCCGCCCACCGTTGTCGAGCTGGTCGGCCCGGTTGAACTCCTCGCGCACGTATTCGGTGACGGCGTGGTAGAGCTGCGCTTCGGCGTCGGACAGCGCGTAGTCAACCGTGTAGGCTCGGCGTTCTGGGAAGAGGGGCTTGCCGTCGAACTTGAGCAGGCTTTCCTTGACCATCCGGCGCATCAAGTCGGAGACATCCACGGTATGCACGCCATCGCGAAAGCGACCTTCAAAGCGGTCAGCGTCCAGCAGGGCCAGGAACAATTGGAAATCCTCTTCCTTACCGTTATGCGGAGTGGCGGTCATCAGCAGGAGATGGCGCGTCAGCTCGCCCAGGACCTTGCCAAGCCTGTAACGCTTCGTCTCCTTCAGTTCGCCACCGAAGAAGGAGGCCGACAGCTTATGTGCCTCATCGCAGACGATCATGTCCCAGTCGGTGACTCTCAACTTGGCTTGCAGGTCTTCGTTGCGACTGACCTGGTCGAGGCGGATGATGGCCAAATCGTGCTCGGCAAAAGGATTTCCCGTCCGTGATGCTTCAACGGTGTCGCGGGTCAGGATGTGGAAGGGAAGCTGGAACTTGAGCCAGAGTTCATCTTGCCACTGCTCGCACAGACTGCCCGGCACGCATACCAGACAGCGCTGCACGTCGCCGCGCACGACCAGTTCCTTGATGAGTAGCCCGGCCATCACCGTCTTGCCCGCACCGGGGTCATCAGCCAGCAGGAAGCGCAGCGGCTGGCGGGTGAGCATTTCGTCGTATACGGCCGTGATCTGGTGAGGGAGTGGCTCAATGATGGAGGTGTGGACGGCGAGCACTGGATCGAAGAGGTGCGCCAGATGAATGCGGTAAGCTTCCGATGCCAGGCGCAGCAGGGCACCCTCGCCATCGAAGCTCCAGCGTCGACCTGCCTGAGCAATCTCCAGAGAGGCCTCACTGTCGCGGAACAGGAGCTGGGTGCCCGGCTGCCCGTCTGCACGCTTGAAGAACAGCTCCACCGCGTTTGCCCCATGCCACTGGACGTCAATCACGATGACCAGTTGATGCGGGTCAATTCCTTTGACTTGCGAGCCACGTGCCAGGTCTTCCAGTCTTGCCATTGTCAGGCCTTCCCTTGAGCACACTCGCTACTGACCATGATAACACGGGGTGACGAAAGATGAGAAGCGCAGCGCAGTAGGCTGGAGTGAGTAGGGGAAGCTGCGGGAGGTCCTGGCTGTACTCTGGCTGTCGGGCTGGTCCCCGGGCTGGCGATCCATGGGCCGCAGTGCAAGAGGGTTCCTGTGGTGGTGAGCGCTTGGCGAGTGCGACACTCCTAAGTACAACCGGCGTTGTTGAATGAATGTTCCTGAGGTAAGCTGGGAGCATGGCAAAGAAA
>JBBIHG010000154.1:0-5531 GCA_037447125.1 Chloroflexota bacterium
CTAGAGACGAGATAAGACATAACCTGGGGCAATTCCGCCATGGGCTACAAGAAGCTGTTGTTCAGGGTTCACGCAGTGCAGCGCATGTTCGAGCGCGGCATCAGCCCAGAGGATGTGCGCGCGGTCGTTGCCACAGGGGAAGTAGTCCGCGACTATCCAGACGATACGCCGTATCCCAGCCGCCTGATCCTCGGCTGGCGAGGCAACCGCCCGTTACATGTGGTGGCCGCTGACCACCACGGGGCCCAGGAAACCATTATCATCACTGTGTACCAACCCGATCCCGATCAGTGGGAAGAGGATTTCAGGAGTAAGAAGCCATGAGGTGCGTGATCTGCAAGCATGGAGAGACGCGGCCCGGTGCGACGACTGTCACCTTCGAGCGCGACGGGATGACGCTGGTCTTCAAGCGCGTTCCAGCCCAGATCTGTCAGAACTGCGGCGAAGCGTATCTGGACGAGACGACGACCACGCGCTTGCTGGTGACCGCCCAGGATGCTGCTCGCGCTGGCGTGCAGGTAGACGTGCGCGACTACGTGGCTGCTTAGTCCTCCGCCGGCTCTGCGTTGATCTTATCCTCGCTGGTCTGCACAATTCAGCCTGTGGTATGATACGGGCACCGGGAGTTTCCCCGGTGCCCGTATCTTGTTCGCTGCGGGAGTGTGAGGAGCAGTGACGGTGGCAGATATCGAGCAGCAGTTGAGACAGGCGGCGCAGGCGCTGCGTGCCGGGCGCAAGGACGACGCGCGCACCCTTCTCATGGCGGTTGTGGACGAGCAAGAGCACAACGAGCGGGCCTGGCTCTTCCTCAGCGCGGCGGTTGACACACTCGAAGAGCAGCAGATCTGCCTGGAAAACGTGCTGACGATCAATCCAACGAACGACAAGGCACGGCAGGGACTGGAGCGCGTCAACAAGGCGCTGGCGGCGCGCCGGGCACCTGCAGCCAGGTCATTTGTCCCGCCGTTCACAGCCGATTCCGAGCATCCGACACTGCCACCTGCAGGCGATGAGTCGCTGCCGGGCAGTGGCGAGTCTGGCGCTGAGAATTGGGCTCACTCTTCGCCGGCGACCAGCGTGGACTGGGGACGGGCCGACGGTGCCGCTGTCTATGGCAGCGGGCAGCAGGTTGATCTGCCATCGGAACAGGAATACGACAACTGGGTGAAGGGCTTGAATCTGGCTGGTGGCGCGCCATACCAGCCTCTTCCTCCCGAACCGGCGCCTGCCGCCGGGGAAGACATGGACCGCGCTCGGTTAGAGGCCCCGCGCAGCGCCCCTCGATCTGGTCGCGGCGCGGCAGAAGTCGCTGTTCCCATGCGTGCGCAGGTCTCGTCGGACGTCGGGCCGGCCTGGGCTGAGAGTCTCCCCGAGGCGTTCGCGCAGAGCAGCCTGACGGACGCTCCTCCGTTTGCAGCGCTGGCCGACCCCGGCGGCGAGCAGGGCCGAGGCCAGGCGCAGCCCGCTGTGGACGAGCGACTCTATTTCCAGTATATCCCCGACGATATCGAACCGGCGGAAGGTGGACTGGACGGGCGTGCTCTGGCCTACCTGCTGGCTATCGTCGTCCTGATGGCGCTCAACGCCGTGTCATTCGGCTACCTGCTGCGCTAGGTCGCGGCGGCAGCCGCGCTCAGAACACGACCGAGGGCGGCGTTGCGCGTGCAGCGCCGTTTCTGTTACGCTATGCTTTTCCCTGACTACAAGGCCGCCCGCTGCCGGGTGAGGGAGCGCAGCGGGCACGTGTCCGTTGGAAGGGTCAGCCCATGCCGGAATTCTTCGAAGTCAAGCCGCCCGACGAGGCGCTCGCCCTGTGGTGGGGGCACGTCACGCACCAGACGAGTGTCGAGCGCGTGTCTGCCTATGAGGCGTTGGGGCGCGTCACGGCGGAGGCGCTGCACAGCCCGGAGGCGTTGCCCGCCTTTCGCCGGGCGACGGTGGACGGATTCGCCGTGCGCGCCGCCGACACGTTCGGCGCGTCGGACTCGCTGCCGGCGTATCTCACTGTGGCCGGCGAGGTGCTGATGGGCCAGGAGGCGCGCAATGCGGTGCCTGCGGGGGGGGCAGTGCTCATCCACACCGGCGGGATGCTGCCGCCGGGCGCAGATGCGGTGGTGATGGTTGAGCACACGCAACGCTTCGACGAGCGCACCATCGAGGTGCTGAGACCGGTCGCACCAGGCGAGAACGTACTGGAAGTGGGCGAAGATGTGGCGGGGGGGGCGCTGATCCTGCCCGCCGGGCACACCATCCAGCCGCAGGACATCGGCGCGCTGCTGGCGCTGGGCATGGCCGCCGATCTGCCGGTGCGCAAGCGCCCGCTGGTCAGCCTGTTCTCGACTGGCGACGAGTTGGTGCCGCCCGATGTGCCTGCGCTGCGTCCTGGCCAGATTCGCGACATCAACAGCGGGACGATCCAGGCGCTCTGCCAGCGCGCGGGAGCGCAGGCTCAGCGCAACCCGCTCGTCTCCGACGCGCCGGGCGCACTCCTGGCGGCGCTGGAGGCGGCGCTGCCCGATGCGGACATGCTGGTAGTTACGGCGGGCAGCAGCGTTAGCGCCCGCGACCTGACGGCGGAGACGTTCGACCGGCTGGGCGCGCCGGGCGTGCTGGTACACGGCGTGGCCGCGCGACCGGGCAAGCCGACCATCCTGGCTGTCGTGGAGGGCAAGCCGGTGATCGGGCTGCCGGGCAATCCCGTTTCGGCGATGGTCATGTTCACGCTGTTCGGCGTCCCGGCCATCGCCGGGCTGATGGGCGCGGAGGCTCCAGCGCAGAGGCGGGTGCCAGCCCGCGTTAGCGCCAACGTGCCGTCCGCTGCCGGGCGCGAGGACTACGTCCCGGTGCGGCTGGTCGAGCGTGAAGGCGAGCTGTGGGCGGAGCCGGTTTTCGGCAAGAGCAACCTGATCTTCACCCTGGTGGGGGCGAGTGGGCTGTTGCGCGTGCCGATGGACGTGACCGGGCTGCGCGAGGGCACATGGGGAGAGGTGGTGCTGTTCTGATGGCGGACGCAGGGCGCAGAGGCGACGAGCGCAACATCTATCTGGAGGACATTCCGCTGGACGAGGCGCAGGCGCGGCTGCGCGCCGCCCTGCGAGCGGTGGGCAAATGGGAAGCGCTGCCGGGCGAGCGGGTGGCACTCGACGACGCGCTGGGCCGGGTGACCGCCGGGCCGGTCTGGGCGCGGATCAGCTCGCCGCATTACCACGCGGCGGCGATGGATGGCTACGCCGTGCGCGCGACGGACATGCGCGGCGCGACGGAGACGCGCCCGCTGCGCCTGCGCGTGCCGGAGCAGGCTACCCCCGTCAACACGGGCGCGCCGCTGCCCCCCGCCTGCAACGCCGTGATTATGATCGAGCACACGCAGTCGGTGGGGAGCGAGGAGATCGAGATTCGCGCGCCGGTCGTGCCCTGGCAGCATGTGCGCATGATGGGCGAGGACATGGTGGCGACCGAGCTGGTGCTGCCAGCCAATCACGTCCTGCGCCCGCACGACCTGGGGGCGATTGCTGGCTGCGGGCACACGGACGTTCTGGTGCGACGGCGGGCGCGCGTGGCCATCCTGCCGACGGGCAGCGAACTGGTCGCGCCGACAGATTCGCCGCAGCCGGGCGATGTGATCGAGTACAACAGCATCGTGCTCGGCGCGCAGGTGCGGGCGGCCTGGGGCGAGTTCACCCGCTGGGCAACGCTGCCTGACGATGCGGGCGCCATCCGGCAGGCCATCGTGGAGGCGACTGCGGCGCACGATCTGGTGCTGGTGCTGGCCGGGTCGTCCGCCGGATCGCGCGACTTCACGGCGCGGGCTGTGCGCCAGGCGGGGACGCTGCTGGTGCATGGTGTCGCTGTACGGCCCGGACATCCCGTGATCATGGGCATAGTCCACGACGTGCCCGTGATCGGCGTGCCCGGCTACCCGGTCTCGGCGGCGCTGACGGGGGACATCTTCATCAGGCCGCTGCTCTATGCCTGGGCCGGGCAATCCGCGCCGCGCCAGGAGCGCATCAAGGGAATCCTCACCCGCAAGCTGACCTCACCAACGGGCGACGACGATTTCGTGCGCGTCACAGTCGGGCAGGTGGGCGAGCGCACGCTGGTCACGCCGCTGGCGCGCGGCGCGGGGGTGATCACTTCGCTGGTGCGCGCCGACGGGCTGCTGCACATCCCACGCTTCAGTGAGGGGGTGGACGCCGGGCGCGAAGTCGAGGTGCTGTTGACACGATCGCGCGAGGCGATTGAGCGGACGGTCGTCGCCGCGGGCAGCCATGACCCGATGCTTGACCTGCTGGGGCAGTTCCTGGCCGCGCGCTTTCCTGGTTGCCGGCTGGCCTCGGCCAACGTGGGCAGCCTGGGCGGGCTGGTCGCCCAGCGACGCGGGGAGGCGCACCTTTCTGGCACGCACCTGCTCGATGCGGACACGGGCGAGTATAATGTGCCGTACATCAAGCGGACGCTGGGCGATCTGCCGGTGCTGGTAGTGACATTCGCTCACAGGGAGCAGGGGCTGATCGTCGCGGCGGGGAATCCGCTGGACATTGGCTCGCTCGACGACCTGACGCGCGCCCGCTACGTCAACCGGCAACGTGGCGCGGGCACGCGCGTGCTGCTCGATTATGAACTGGGTCGGCGCGGGATCGCGCCAGGGCAGGTCGAAGGCTACGAGCGCGAGGAATACACGCACCTGGCCGTCGCGGCGGCGGTGGCGTCGGGCAGCGCAGACTGCGGGCTGGGCATCCGCAACGCGGCGCTGGCTCTAGAGCTGGACTTCGTCCCCGTGGCGCACGAGCGTTACGATCTGGTCATCTCGCGCGCGTACCTGGCGCTGCCGATCATCGAGCACACGCTGGCGCTGCTGTACGATGACGAGTTCCGCGCGGCGGTGGCCGCCCAGCCAGGCTACGACGTGGCGGAGATGGGGCGCGAAGTGCCGCTCTAGCCGGGCACGCCGGGGCGCATGGACTCCAGCCAGCTTGCGGGGATGCGCGTCACCTGGCCGGTGTGGTTGATGCAGATGTGCCTGGAGTGGCCGGTCACGCAGACCTGGCCGCTCGTTGCGTCCACGATCTCGTAGCCGAAGGTCATGCCGCGGCTGCGCAGGTCTTCGATCCAACAGCGGGCGGTGACCTGCTGGGCGTAGTGAGTCGGCGCCAGGTAGCGGGCGTGGATTTCGGCGACGGTCAGCCAGTGGCCGCTGCGCTCGAAATCAGCATAGTCGGCGCCGCGCACGCGCGAGTAGTGACTGCGCGCCTCTTCAAAGAACACGATGTAGTTCGAGTGATGGGTGATGCCCATCGCGTCGGTCTCGGCGTAGCGGATGCGAAAGGTCGTTTCGGAGACAAAGCGATCTTGCGGGGCCACGGGCAACTCCTTTGGGGCGAGCGCCTTACCTGGCTGCATTGTAGCGGCGCGACCGGGCGGGCGCAATGGCGGTGCCAGATGCACTCTCAGGGCAGTCGCATCTAAATCTGCCGCACATCAGCCGGTTTACCTCACTCCCGCTCAGCGCTAACGCGCCTCGCCGCCCCCTC
>JBBIHG010000155.1:0-5519 GCA_037447125.1 Chloroflexota bacterium
GTTTGCAGTAAGGAGTGCGGCTCCCTGATTGCCGCCAACTGACAACCGATCACCGTCAACCAACAACCAACAACCAGGAACCAACAACCAACAACCAATAACCATCTGCCACGAGGAAACGCCATGAACCCAGTCATTGACATCCAACGGGCCATAGACGTGATCAGCCGCTTTGGGCAGCTTCGCGTCGAGGAGGCCGAAGCGGTCATGAACCAGATCATGCGCGGCGAAGCGACCGAGGCGCAGATCGGCGCCTACCTGATGGGGCTGCGCATGAAGGGCGAGACCGAAGCCGAGATTCTGGGCAGCGCCCGCGCCATGCGCGCCAACGCCATCCGCGTGCCCACGCGCGACGGCGCCGACCTGCTCGACACCTGCGGCACCGGCGGCGACCGCTCCGGCACCTTCAACATCAGCACGACGGTCGCCTTCGTGGCGGCGGGGGCGGGCGTGCGCATCGCCAAGCACGGTAACCGCGCCAGCACCAGCCGCTGCGGCAGCGCCGACGTGCTGGCCGAGCTAGGCGTCAACCTCGACCTGACGCCGGAGCAGGTCGGGCGCTGCGTGGACGAGATCGGCATTGGCTTTCTCTTCGCCCCGAAGCTGCACCCGGCCATGAAGCACGCCATCGGCCCGCGCCGCGACCTGCGCGTGCGCACCATCTTCAACATCCTCGGGCCGCTGACCAACCCGGCGGGCGCGCGCCGCCAGTTGATGGGCGTCTTCGCCCCCGACCTGACCGAGTACCTGGCCAATGTGCTCGGCGAGCTGGGGGCGATCTCGGCCATCGTCGTCTGCGGCTACGGCAACATTGACGAGCTGACCACGACCGGCCCCAACGTCGTCAGCCACTACGCCGACGGCGCGGTGCGCACCTTTGAACTGAATCCGCTGGCCTACGACCTGACGCCCGCCCACATCTGGGAGTTGCTCGGCGGTGACGCGGAGGAGAATGCGCACATCCTGCGTGGCATCCTCAGCGGGGAGGTCAACGCCGCCAGGCGCGACGTAGTGCTGCTCAACGCGGGGGCGGCGCTGGTCGCAGCGGGGCGCGCGGACGACTTCGCCGAAGGGATCGCCCTGGCCGCCGACTCCATCAGCAGCGGCGCGGCGCTGGCCAAGCTGGACGCGCTGATCGCCTTCAGCCAGGAGCTGGCCCATGGCGGGTGAGTTCGTGCGCACGCAGACCGTGCTGGACAGGATTCTGGCGCACAAGGTCGAGGAGGTCGCGGCGCGCAAGGCCAGCGCGAGCGCGGCGGCGGTGATGGCGGCAGCGCGGGAAGCGCCCCCGCCGCGCGACATGCGGGCCGCCGTGCGCCGCGAGACGGTCGCGCTGATCGCCGAGATCAAGCGGGCCTCGCCCTCGCGCGGGGTGCTGCTCGCCGACTTGGATCCGGTCGCTCTGGCGACGACCTACGCCGCCCACGGCGCGGCGGCCCTCTCCGTGCTCACCGACGCGCGCTTCTTCGGCGGCGACCTGGCGCACCTGACCGCCGCGCGAACGGCAGTGAGCATCCCCGTCCTGCGCAAGGACTTCGTGCTCGACCCCTACCAGGTCTACGAGGCGCGCGCGGCGGGCGCGGATGCCGTGCTGCTCATCGTCGCCGCGCTCGACGACGCGCGCCTGGCCGACCTGCACGCCCTGGTCGCTGACCTGGGCATGGCCGCCCTGGTCGAGGTGCACGACGAGGCCGAGTTGGAGCGCGCGCTGGCCCTCGGCGCGCCGCTGATCGGCGTCAACAACCGCGATCTGCACACCTTCGCCGTAGACCTGGCGACGACCGAGCGCCTGACCCGCCTGCTGCCGCAAGAGGTCACGCTGGTCGCCGAGAGCGGCATCTTCAGCGGCGCGGATGTGCGGCGCATGGGCGCGGCAGGTGCGCGCGCTGTGCTGGTCGGCGAGGCGCTGGTCACCGCGCCGGACGTGGCCGCGCGCGTCCGCGAATTGAGCGGACAGCCGCGCGAGGTGACGCCATGACCCGCGTCAAGATTTGCGGCGTGACGACGCTCGATGACGCCCTGCGCTGCGCCGAGGCCGGGGCCGACCTGCTCGGCCTGAACTTCTACCCGCCCAGCCCGCGCTACCTCGCATCGGAGCGGGCGCGCCTGATTGCGGCGGGGCTGCGCGCCGTGTTAGGCGCGGCGTGTCCGGCGCTGGTCGGCGTCTTCGTCAACGCGGACGCCGCTGCCATCGCCCGCCTCCTCGACGAGGTGGGGCTGGACGTGGCGCAGCTCAGCGGCGACGAGCCGCCGCAGACGCTCGCCGCGCTGGACGGGCGCGCTTTCAAGGCGCTGCGTCCCCGCGATGTCCCCGAAGCGCTGGACGCGGCCCGCCTGTTCACGGCTCACGCGCCCCGCGACGAGCGCCTGCCCGCCCTGCTGGTGGACGCCTACCATCCGCAGCTTTACGGCGGCACGGGCGAGACGGCGGGCGAAGACGTGGCGCGGGCGGCGTTGGCCGCCGCGTCGCGCGCCATGCTCGCCGGCGGGCTGACACCCGACAACGTCGCCGCGCGGGTGCGGGCGCTGCGGCCCTGGGGCGTGGATGTGGCCAGCGGCGTCGAGCGCGCCCCTGGCGTCAAGGACGCGGCGCTCGTCCGCGCATTTATAGCGGCAGCCAGATCAGCCGATCAGGAGTGAAAGATGACGGTACATTCTGCCAACACAACAATAGCCTTGCCCGACGCGCGCGGTTACTTCGGCGAGTTCGGCGGGCGCTTCGTGCCGGAGACGCTCGTCCCCGCGCTGGACGAGCTGAGCGCCGCCTTCGAGAGCGCCCGCCACGACCCGGCCTTCCAGCGCCGCTTCGCCGATCTCCAGGCGACCTACACCGGTCGCCCGACGCCGCTCAGCTACGCCGCGCGCCTCAGCGACCACCTGGGCGGGGCGCGCCTCTACCTCAAGCGCGAAGACCTGGCTCACACCGGCGCGCACAAGATCAACAATGCCCTGGGCCAGGCCCTGCTCGCCGAGCGCATGGGCAAGCGGCGCATTGTCGCCGAGACGGGCGCGGGCCAGCACGGGGTGGCTACGGCCACCGTCTGCGCCCTGCTGGGCATGGAGTGCCACGTCTACATGGGCAGCGTGGACATGGCCCGCCAGCGCCCCAACGTCTTCCGCATGAAGCTGCTCGGCGCGGAAGTGATTCCCGTCGAGAGCGGCAGCCGCACCCTGAAGGACGCCATCAACGAGGCCATCCGCGACTGGGTGACCCACGTGACGACCACCCACTACCTGCTCGGCTCGGCGCTCGGCCCGCACCCCTACCCGCTGATCGTGCGCGAGTTCCAGCGCGTCATCGGCGAGGAGGCGCGCGCCCAGATGCTCGCCCAGGCCGGGCGGCTGCCGGATGCCTGCATCGCCTGCGTGGGCGGCGGCAGCAACGCCATCGGCCTCTTCCACGCCTTCCGCGACGACGCGGAGGTAGACCTGATCGGCGTGGAGGCGGGCGGACGCGGCATTGCCAGCGGGGAGCACGCCGCGCGCTTCGCCGACCCGGCGCGCGGGCGGCCCGGCGTGCTGCACGGCACGCGCTCTTACGTGCTGCAGGACGCCGACGGGCAGATCACCGAGACGCACAGCATCTCCGCCGGGCTGGACTACGCCTCGGTGGGGCCGGAGCACAGCTACCTGCGCCAGATCGAGCGCGCCTTCTACACAACGGCCACCGACGACGAGGCGCTGGCCGCGCTGCAACTGCTCAGCCAGCTTGAGGGGATCATCCCCGCCCTGGAGAGCGCGCACGCCGTCGCCGAAGCGATTAAGCGCGCGCCGACCCTGCCCCGCGACGCCATCCTGCTGGTCAATCTGTCCGGGCGCGGCGACAAAGACCTGGACACGGTGATCAACGCCCTGGGAGGCGACGCATGAACGAGACGACCCGCGCGCAGACCGGCCTGGACGCCCTGGCCGCCCTGTTCGCCCACACCCGCGCCGAAGGACGCGCCGCCTTCCTGCCCTACTATCCGGTCGGCTATCCGACCTACACCGAGTCGCTGGACGCGATCCAGGCCATGGCGGAGGTGGGCGTGGACGGCTTCGAGATCGGCATCCCCTTCAGCGATCCGCTGGCCGACGGCCCGACCATCCAGGCGGCGACGCAGGTCGCGCTGCGCAACGGCGTCACCGTCCGACGCTGCCTGGACGCGGTGCGCGAGCTGCGCGCGCGCGGCGTCGCCCAGCCCATGCTGCTGATGGGCTATCTCAATCCCGTGCTGGCCTACGGGCCGGATGCCTTCGCCCGCGACGCGCGCGCCGCCGGCGCCGACGGGCTGATCGTGCCCGACCTGCCGCCGGAAGAAGCCGACCTGCTGGCCGGGGCCTGCGCGCGCGAGGGGCTGGCGCTGATCTTCTTCCTGGCCCCCACCAGCACCGACGCGCGCATCCGTCTGGTGGTGGGGCAGGCGCGCGGCTTCCTCTACGTCGTCTCGGTGACGGGCGTGACTGGCGCGCGGGCGACGCTGCCGCCCGGCCTGGGCGACTTCCTGGCGCGGGTGCGCGCGCAGACCGATTGCCCGCGCGTGGTCGGCTTTGGCATCAGCGGGCCGGAGCAGGCGCGGGCCATCAGCAGCCTGGCCGAGGGGTTCATCGTCGGCAGCGCGCTGGTGCGCGCCGGCGCGGGGGGCGTGGACGCCGTGCGCGACCTGGCGGCGCAGATTCGCGGGGCGCTTGGGGACGGGTGAGCGGGACCGCTAAGCACAAGTGAGCGGCAATATGGAGGCAGGTCGCGCGCGAGCACGAGAGCAGACTTCGGAAGTCTTCGGAGACTTCCGAAGTCTTGTTAATGGGCCTCTCGCGGATCGTGGTATGATGATTGTATGTGAGCCCAAAAGGGGGTGAGGCAGCAGGCTGTGCCGCCTTCAGGGGAGTGGACTTGGTTATCCGATCACCGGACACGCTCGATGCGCCGATAGTCAGGAGAAATCAGGTATGTCGGACTGGGCAGCTGCTTTTGTCGCGATTCTTGCCCTCGTCGTGGTCATTGTCACGCCGATTATTTCTGGTGTGATCGATCTTCGCAAGACAGCGCGTGAACGCAGAGAAAGTCGCTACCGAGAGCGCAGATCCTATTTCGTTGAAGCTCTGAAGAAGCTTATTGAACTCCGGGGAACACTTCAGGCTTACCAAGAAGCTCCGGACGACAGTGATGGCATGATACGACGAGAAGTCGCGTATGGAGAAGCATTTGCCGTGATTCTGTCAATCAGTGATCATCGCATTCGAGCTTTAGCTCCTCAGGTAATGCTTGGTGAACGGAAATGGGTCACGAGAGAGGATTCCGAAATTCCCCAAAAGGTATGGCTGAACGAAAAGCTCGATGCAATCAATGAAGCCATCAAGCTCTTAGGCGACTTGGTTGACCAAGTCATGCGTGAAGAGCCCTGAGAAGGCACACTGAGGCAGTCTACGCACAGTCCCTGCACACGCCCCTCATCGCCAACTTACTCCCCCGCCCCGACCATCTGCCCCGCACTCCCACCCACGCCCTATGCGCCCGTCGGTCGAGCGGCGGACGCCCA
>JBBIHG010000156.1:0-5498 GCA_037447125.1 Chloroflexota bacterium
CCTTGGCCAGCAGGTCTATCCCGTTGCGCAGCCCGCTGCGCGCTTCCTGGTCGAACGTCAACTGCTTCGCCATGAGTGTATTCGCTCCTCTTTGCGTCGTTATCTGTGTGCTGGCAGCGTGCCCGTCAATCAGCGGACGAGCCCGACTTCCCAGAGGTTGGATGCGCCCGCACGCGGCAGGTCGCATCGCCCACCGGGAGGAGGCCCGCAACCGGAGCCATTGTACCGGCTCCGCCGCGCGATCCACGTTAGAAACGCATATAAACCTTCATAGAAGGCTATCAGAAATGGCAGGGGGCATTTCCGCCATGCCCTGTGCGCTACCCGCTCACTTGTGATAGGCTAGTAGGCGGGCCTTTGCATCTACATGATACCGGCTATTGAGGGCACATCATGGATTACACATCAGAAGTTCAGACCAAGCTGGCGCGCGTCCGCGCGCTGATGGACGCGCAGGGCGTGGACACGCTGTGGCTGCGCACGGTGAGCAGCGTCGCCTGGATCACCGGCGGGGTGGATACCGCCGTCAACCACGCCGACACGATGGGCGTGGCCAGCGTGGTGATCACGCCCGACACGGCCACCGTATACACGAACAGCATCGAAGGGCCGCGCCTGTCCGGGGAGGACGACATTGAAGCGCGGGGTTTCGCCCTGCGCGTCACGCCGTGGGAGCGCCCGCAGCCAGCGGGCCTGGGCGACGTGGTGGGCGTTGACGCCCCGCTGGACGGGGCCAAAGTCCTCAGCCGTGAGCTGAAGGCGCTGCGCTCGCGCCTGCTGCCGGTCGAAGTCGAGCGTTACCGTGGCCTGGGCCGTGCCTGTGCTGCGGCGATGAACGCGGCCATCCAGCGCGTGCGGCCCGGCATGAGCGAATGGCAGATCGCCGCCGCGCTGGCCCGCGAGACGTATGCCCACGGTGCGACGCCGATCGTCGTGCTGATCGCCAGCGATGAGCGCATTCACCGCTACCGCCACCCCCTGCCCACCGCCAAGATCATGGACTGCTATGGCATGCTCGTGCTGTGCGCGCGCCAGGCGGGGCTGGTCTGCTCGATCACGCGGCTGGCCCACTTCGGGGCGCTGCCGCCCGAGATCCGTACCAAAATGGACGCCTGCGCTGAAGTAGACGCGGCGATCATTGCTGCGTCGCAGCCGGGCGCTGTGCTCAGCGCGCTGTTCAAGACGCTGCAGGACGCTTATGCTCGTGCCGGATTCGCCGATGAGTGGAAGCTGCATCACCAGGGCGGCACTGCCGGCTATGAGGCGCGCGAGTTCATCGCCAACCCCAGCGAGACCGAAACCCTGGAAGCGGGCATGGTCTGCGCGTGGAACCCATCCATCACCGGCGTCAAGTCGGAGGATACGATCCTGGTGCCGCAAGCAGGCGAAACCCATGAGATTCTGACCGCCATTGACGACTGGCCGGTGCGGGCCGTTGTCGCCGGGGAACAGATCGTCAGGCGCCCGCTGATTCTGGAAGTACTTTAGGCGCGCGCTCCAGCGCTGAAGGGAACCCTGCCAGGGGCGTATCGCATATACGCCCCTGCGGGATCTCCTCGTTCGGTGCAGGCCCCGCCGCCAGGGTGATCACGGCGAACTCCGGGCGGCAGTTGAGGCGGACCACGACCCAGCCCGTGCCTGTCCCCACCGTGACGAAAAGCTGCAAGTTGCCGATGGTGTACAGCCCCGCCGGGTACGCCTTGCCGCCACGCGGCAGGAGGAGTGGGCGTCCGCCGGGCAGGCAAACCTGCCCGCCGTGCGAGTGCCCGGAAAGCTGCAGGGCGATGCGCGGGTCGGCGGCGGCGCGCGGGGCGAAGTCCGGCGCATGAGAGAGCAGGATGGCTGGCTGGCCGGCCGGAGCGCCGTCCATGGCCGCGCGCAAATCCGGCGTGCCCTCCAAGATATCGTCTATCCCGGCCAGCAGCAGCGCATCTTCGCCGCGCCGCAGCGTATGCGACGCATTGTGCAGCAGCCCGATCCCCGCCGCGCGCAGCAGGGCCGCCACGCGATGTGGCCCGACGAAGTGATCGTGGTTGCCCAGCACGCCCCAGGCACCATCGGGAGCGCGCAGCGCGCTCAGCAGCGCCTCGCCCTCAGCCAGGCCGTCGCGCCCGCCGGTGGCGAAGTCGCCGGTGAGGGCGATCAGGTCGGGGCGCTCGCGCTGGACGGCGGCAGCGATCACCGGCAGGCGGGTGTGGTTCAGGCGCACGCCCAGGTGCAGGTCGGACAGGTGGGCGATGCGATAGCCCTCGAAGGCGGGCGACAGCCCTGGCACGCGCAACGTCAGGCGGGTGATGCGCAGCCAGCGCGTCTCCACCTGCCAGGCATAGCCGCCCACGGCCAGCGCGAGTCCGGCCAGGGTGGATACAGCGCGCACCCGGCCCGGGGCGGCGCCGTCTGCGGCGAATGGCCTCAACAGCGTCCCTCTCATGCGGGCGTCAAGATGCTCTCACAGCCCGGCCAACAGCACGATAAGCACGATCAAGCCGACGAGCAGGGCGATCAGGGTGTTGGGGTCCATCGGGCGGCTCCTCCCCGGCCTGAGCCGGTCACGGTCGGCGGCACGGTCGCCCCAGCATACCGCAGGCGAGCGCTGCCGGGCAACGACCGGCTGCGAACGCGGTGATGGGTGTGTACAGAACCTGTCAGACAGTATGCCGCGTCCCGGTTTACCTCACCCCCGCTCGGCCCACTGACGTGGGCCTCGCCGCCCCCTCTCCATTCGAATGGAGAGGGGGCAAGCCGAGCGTAGCGAGGCTGGGGTGAGATCATTATCCCCACGGCAAGCGATTTGGTGACAGCCTTTGCGCACTCCCCGATAGCCCGCGATGTCTCCCTGAGCGCCCGCCCGCTGATCGTAATCTCCGAATCGAGAATCGCTACAGATGTAAAGGTTTACAACAACGAAGAATGGTGCTATAGTTGGGACTGCGACGCACTGGAGCACTTTGAGGAGGGGCACCTGTCATGTTCTTGAAACCGATCCTGGCTCTGCATATTCCCGATGGCTTTGTCTCCCTGCCGGTGGCCGTAGTGGGCTGGCTGCTGATGGCTCTGCTGGTGGGGCTGGCCCTGCGCCAGGCGCGCGCTGAGTTCGGTGACCGCCAGATTCCGCTCATGGGCATTCTGGCAGCGTTCGTCTTTGCCGCCCAGATGATCAACTTCCCGGTGGCGGGGGGGACGACAGGGCATCTCATTGGCGGCATGTTGGTGGCGGTGCTGGTGGGGCCGTGGGCCGCCGTGCTGGTGATGACCACTGTCCTGGCTGTGCAGGCGTTTCTGTTCCAGGACGGCGGGCTGCTGGCGCTGGGCTTCAACGTCTTCAACATGGGCATCCTGGCCTCCTTCTCTGGCTATGCCGTCTACTTGTGGGCGCGCAAGGCGCTGGGCGCCCGGCGCAACGCCCCTCTGATTGGCGCCGGGCTGGGCGCGTGGGTGTCGGTGGAGCTGGCGGCGATGGCCACCGCGCTGCAGTTGGCCGCCTCTGGCACGTCGCCGCTGAGCGTGGCGCTGCCCGCTATGGTGGGCATTCACGCCCTGATCGGCCTTGGCGAGGCGCTGATCACCGTGGGCGCGCTGGCTTTCATCCGCCAGGCCCGGCCCGATCTGCTCGGCGCGCCGTCTTCTGCTGCCGTGCGCCAGGCCACGCTGATCGCCGGCGGACTGGCCATCGCCCTGGCGGTTGCTTTCGCGTCACCGCTGGCCGACCCCAACCCGGACGGTCTGGAGCGCGTGGCCGAGGACAAGGCGTTCATGGACAAGGCTGAAGACCCGCCCTATGAGCTTCTGCCCGACTACACGGTGCCCTTCATCGAGCACGAAGCCCTGACCACGATAGCCGCCGGGGTGATCGGCGTGCTGGTCGTGACGGGCATCGGCTTTGGGGTGCCGCGGCTGGCGCGCCCCACTCGCAGCAGCCATAAGGCGTGATGGTCCGCCTCGAACGCTACCAGCCAGGCCACAGCCCCCTTCACCAGGGCGATCCACGGGTGAAGGTGGTGGTGGCCTTTGTCCTGATCGGTGGGATCGCTCTGACGCCGACGAGCGCCTGGCCCGCCTACCCCGCCATATGGACGCTGGTGGGCGGGCTGACGGCGCTGGCCGGGCTGAGCGTCTGGCGGCTGGCCCGCCTGGGGAGCGTGGCCCTGCCCTTCATGTTGGCCGCCCTGCCGCTGCTCTTCACCGTGCCCGGCGAGACGCTGACCGTCGGTGGGACCATCGCCATCAGCCAGGCGGGGCTGGCCCGCTTCACGGCCATCCTGCTCAAGAGCTGGCTATCGGTGCAGGTGGCGCTGCTGCTGGCCATGACCACCCCTTTCAACGACCTGGTGTGGGCGTTGGGCAGCCTGCGCGTGCCGGGCACGCTGGTGACGCTGATCGCCTTCATGGTGCGCTACCTGTCCACGCTGAGCGACGAGGCAGGCCGCTTGCTGCGCGCTCGCGCCGCGCGCAGCGCTCAGGCAGAGGGACGACGGGCAGGAGGATCGCTGCGGTGGCGGGCGCGGGTCGCTGGCGGCATGGTGGGCAATCTGTTTCTGCGCAGCTACGAGCGCAGCGAGCGAGTCCACGCAGCGATGGTGGCGCGCGGCTACGCCGGGGAGATGCGCTGGCTCGCGCCGCCGGCGCTCTCCTGGCGGGCGGTGACTGCCGGGGCCGTGCCGCTGGCTATCCTGGGTCTCATCGAGCTGGCGGCAGCGATCTGGTGGGGGTAGCAAGGGGCACGTCCGGCCATGATTGAGATCGAGGGGCTGACCTACCACTATCCCGATGGGCGCTGCGCGCTGTCGGGCGTGACGCTGTGCGTGCGGGCCGGGGAGCGCGTGGCTCTGGTCGGCCCTAATGGGGCGGGCAAGTCCACGCTGCTGCTGCACCTCAACGGCATCCTGCGGGCCACAGAGGGGACGATTCGCGCGGGCGGGCTGCCCCTGAGCGACCGCACCCTGGGGCAGATTCGGGCTATGGTCGGCCTGGTCTTCCAGAATCCAGACGATCAGTTGTTCTCGACGCACGTCTTCCAGGACGTGGCCTTCGGCCCCCTGCACATGGGGCTGCCCGAAGACAAGGTGCGCGAGCGGGTGGAATGGGCGTTGGCGGCGGTGGGCATGAGCGGCTACGGCGAGCGGATGAGCTACCACCTGAGCCTGGGCGAGAAGAAGCGCATCGCCCTGGCCACAGTGCTGAGCATGGAGCCGCGCATCCTGGCCCTGGACGAACCGACCGCCGGCCTCGATCCGCGCGCCCGCCGGGGCCTGATCCGGCTCCTGGCGGGGCTGGACGGGCAGACGCTGCTCATCGCCTCGCACGACATGCGCCTGGTGCGCGATCTGTGCACGCGCATGGTTGTGCTGGATGGCGGGGTCGTGGTGGCCGATGGCCCGACCGCGCTGCTGATCCACGACAGCGCCCTGCTGGAACAGCACGGTCTGGAAAGCGCGTGAACGGCGCTCGCCCGGGAGTGGCGCTGCTCGGCTGCGTAGGGGCGTATGGCCATACGCCCC
>JBBIHG010000157.1:0-4967 GCA_037447125.1 Chloroflexota bacterium
GTGATCGCCGTGTACCAGGGGATAGGCCCGGTGTTGCTCCAGGCGACGCCCGTTCACGTAGGTGCCATTGGTACTGCCCAGGTCGCTGACGGTCAGGCCGCTGGCGCGGCGCTCGATCAGACAGTGGCGCCGCGAGACCCCATGCTGATGGGCGTCCAGGTGGTCCAGGCCAAGGAGAGGAGATATCTCCGTGGAGAGCGGCTCCGTGGTTGCGCGGCGACCCAAGACCACCACTGTGTCGTGGGGCAGGGTGAGACAGACACCCGAGGGCAGGGCCTGCAGCAGCACCACATGCTGTGGGGTCAGCTCCTCGCTGTCAAGGGACAGGTCAATGGGCATAGTTGGCATGCGGCTCAAGGGGCGCGTAGAGGCCACGTCATCAGGTGAGAGCGCCAGGGTGCAGTGTGGGCATGCGGATCGCTCGACGCTGTACTGCGCGCCGCAGCGCGGGCAGGTGACCATCGGCTCTTCGGACGGCATGATTGCTCCGATCTTCCAGTTCACACCCTCTATTGTAGTGAGGGCCGCAACCTGGGCAACTGGGGTGCGGGCAGGGGGTGCAACTCATGATGGGGGCAGGAATCCGCCTTGTAGGGGCGGTTTCGAAACCTGCCCCTACAGACCACACCGCAGACGCTATACGCCCCTGCGCGCAAGCGTCCCGACGCCAGACTCCCGAAGTTTTCGAAAACTTCGGAAGTCTACTGCGAGGCCGGGCGCAGCAGAGCAGCGCCCAGACCGAACGCGACGAAGGCCACACACACCAGGAGGTACACATGACCAACATCTACGCCACACTCGACGGGGCACGGCGCTACCTGGGGCTGGCCGCCGACCAGACCGGCGACGACGATTTGCTGCTCCTGCTGCTGGGCGCGGCGTCGCGGCTGATCGAGAGCTACGCCGCGCGGCGCTTCTACCCGCAGCGGGCGACGCGCCACTACACGGCGAGCGATCCGTTTCGCCTGCTGCTCGGCGCTGATCTGCTGGCGCTGCACAGCCTGACTAACGGCGACGGAAGCGCCATCCCGCTCGATGCCGTTCACCTGGAGCCAGCCAACGAGTCCGTGAGCGCCTGCCTGCTGCTCGACCGGACGCGCGCCGCGTTCGTGCATGGCGGCGATCCGCTGGGGGCCATCGCCGTCGAAGGGACATGGGGCTACCACCCCGCCTGGGCAGACGCCTGGCAGGACTCCGGCGACAGCGTGCAGGACGATCCGCTGGCCGCTGACGCCCTCACGCTGACGGTGAGCGATGCGGCCGGGACGGGCTTCGCCGTGGGGCAGCTTGTGCGCATCGGCGAGGAGTACCTGCATGTGTTGGCCGTAGACACGCTGTCCAACACGCTGACTGTCGCGCGCGGGGCCAACGGCACGACGGCGGCCAGCCACGACCAGGGCGCGGCCATCGCCCTCTACACCCCGCCGGAGGATGTGCGCCAGGCCTGCCTGCGCGTGACGCACTGGCTGTACAAGCAGCCGGACGCGGGCTTCGTCCAGCGGACGGGCGGGCTGCGCGGCGAGGTGATCGTCCCGCCAGCGCTGCCCGACGACGTGCGCCAGATTCTGGAGCCACTGGTCCGCGTGCGCGTGGCGTGAAGGAGAGGAGGGACTCATGGGCGCGTTGAGCACGGCGCTGGCCAACCTGGCTGCGCTGACGGTGAGCGGGGCGACCTCCTTCGCCCTGGACGAGACGCCTGGCGCGTTGACGCGCGCTCAGCTTCCGGCGCTGATCGTCGTGCCGGAGCTGGGCGGCGAGTCGGCGGGGCTGGAGCCGAGCGGGTTCAGCGCGGGCGACGGGCGGCTGGTCGTGGCGGTGGCCCACGTCCTGCTGTTGGCTCCGTTGCCAGGTGGGGCGGGGCCGCGCAGTGCGCTGCCGGCGCTGGCGGTGGCGTTGGACGCTTACCTGGAGGCGCTGGCCACCAACCCCACTCTGGACGGGGCGTTGGCCGTCCCGCTGCGCTGCGCGGTGCGGGCGGGAGTCGTGTCCTTCAGCGGGGCGGACTATCACGGCGCGGTCTTCATGCACACCTGGACGTTGCATGTGGGGTGAGCGGTGATTGGTTTCTGGTTGTTGGTTTTTGGTTCCTGGCAAGTGGCTGTCAGCAGAGACCCGTGTCGCCAGGAACCGGACACCAAGAACCAGTAACCAACCACCAATAACCAACTACCACCCACCGAAAGGAGGGCGCATGGCTGTCACCTTCACCGTCGAAGTGGACTGGTCCGCGGACGGCACCTGGAGCGACGAGACGACGCGCGTCCGGCAGGTGCGCGCGCGGGCCGGATTCGCGGGGCCACGGTCGCCGGTCGCCGCGCCGGGGGCCTGCGCGCTGACGCTCGATAACCGCGACCGCCGCTTCTCGCCGGGCAACGCCGCGTCGCCGCTGGCGGGGAAGCTGCTGCCGGGGCGGGCCGTGCGCATCCGCGCCAGCGAGGGCGGCGACACCTGGACACTCTTTCGCGGGACGATCGCGCGCATCGCACCGGAGGCGGGGGCGTGGCCCGGCGCGGTGACGATCACCTGCGCCGACGGCATCGCTCGCCTGGCCCGCGCCCGCGTCAGCGTGCCGCACGCCGACGCGGTGCCCGTTGACGAGGCGGTGAGCAGCCTGGTGAGCGCCGTCTACACGCCGCCCGCGCTGAGTGTCGCCGATAACGGCGACTCCCTGGCTCACTACGGGCGCTCGTGGGGGCCGGAACAGACCACCGCTCTCGACGCGCTGGCGGACATCTGCCGGGCGGTGTACGGGCGCTTCTGGGTGGCGCGCGACGGGACGGCTACCTTCTGGTCGCGCCGCCAGCAGCAAGACCCGTCGGCGAGCGCGGCGCTGACCATCGGGACGGGGGCGAGCGCGGCTCCCCTCGACGCGCTGGACGTGGCCCTCGATGCTGAGGGGGTGATCAACCACGCCCAGGTGACCGTCTACCCGGTGGAGACGGTCGGCAGCCCCCAGGTGCTGTGGACGGCGCAGACTGTGCTGCGCGTCGCGCCGGGGCAAACCCGCACGATCTACGCCCCGTTCCACGACGAGAACGGAGTGCGCGTCGGCGCGCTGGACGTGGTCGCGCCAGTCGCGGCGACGGATTATACGGTCAACGACCGGGCCGACGGCTCTGGCTTCGACTACACGAGCAGCCCACACTTCGCGCTCAGCGCGGAGATCGAGGCGACGCGCGCGGCGCTCACGCTGACCAACACGGCCATCGGCCCGCTCTATGTCACCCGCCTGCAGGTGCGCGGCAAGCCAATCCGCGTCTATGACCCGATCACCCTGGACGCGAGCGACAGCGCCAGCCAGGCGGACTTCGAGGAGCGCGCGCTGGCGCTCGACCTGCCCATGCAGCCCGATCCGGTCTTCGGGCAGGCTTATGCCGAGTACCTGGTCGGGCGCTTCAATACACCCGCCCTGGCGGCGGCGCGGCTGCGCGTCCGCGACCGGGCGCGGATCGGCGGGGTGAGCATCTTCGGCGTGAGGCTGATGGACAAGGTGATCGTCTCCGACGCGGCGTCGGGGCTGAGCGCGGCAGCGCACTTGGTCTATGCCGTCGAGTACGAGCTGGCGGCGGGTGGTTTCAGCGTGACACTCCTCCTGGAGCGCGCCGACGAGCGCCGCTACGCCCTGCTGGATCGCGCCGGATACGCTGAGCTGGGGAGCACAACGAGGCTGGGACTATGAGCTGGACGACACCCAAAACCTGGCAGGTGGACGAGCTGCTGACGGCAGCGAACCTCAACACGCACCTGCGCGACAACCTGAACGCGCTCAAGGCCCCGCCGTCGCGGGCCATCACCCGCGATAACGGAGCCGCCTACAGCACGACCTCAACCGACTTCGTCGCCGTGGATAGCACCCATCTCAAGGCGACGCTGACCACCAACGGCGGCGATGTGCTGGTCTGGTTCTGGGGCGTCTTCCACGCCGACCAGATTGGGCGGCGCGTGGGGCTGGATATTCGCGTGGACGGATCGGGGCGCGTGGGGGCCGACTATGCCGGCGGACTGCTGAATCACCGCCTGGGCACGACCATCGGCGAGGTCGTCAACCTGGGGCCGCTGCTCATCGCCGGGCTGAGCGCGGGCGAGCACACATTTGAGCTGCTGTGGAAAGCCAACGCGGGCACGGTCACGCTGCACGCTGACGCGAACGACGCGGACGATGTCAACGAGGTGCCGGCGGTGTTGGTCGCGCGGGAGGTGAGTTGATGGCGGGCATGATCGATCTGGTCTTCGAGCGCGAGGGGGCGAACCTGGCCCTGCTGCACCACGAACTGGCGGCGGCGCTCGGCGCCAGGCTGGTCGGCGTGAGCGCCAACGGGCGCGGCGTGCGCGTGCATCTGCTGGACTCGACGACGCCCGATGAGCGCAAGCTGGCGGGACAGGTCGTCGCCGGGCACGACGCGGGCAAGCTGACCGCCGATCAGCAGGCTGAGCGCGAGCGGGGGGCGGCGCTCGAGGCGCTGCGCAAGCCCTGGGCGCAGTGGTCGCCCGCCGACAAGGACGCGCTGCTGCGCCTGCTGGCGGGCGAGCTGGGCCTGGCCGTTCCGTAATTGCGAATTTCGAAATCCGCAATTCGCAATCCAAATGGGGCATTGAAGGGAGAGATGCATGGACACCTGGATCGCAGCGGAAATGCTCGACGTATGGCGGCTGCTGGGCGCGCTGCTCGGCACGCTGGCCCTGATCGCCGCGTCGCTGTGGGCGGGGGCGCGAGTCACGGAGCAGGCGCGCGCGCTGTGGCGGGCGCTGCGCGGGCACCGCGCCGAAATGATTACCGCCCTCGACGAGCCGGCAGACCCGTTGATCGTCCAGCTTGCCCGGCTGACGGCAGTGCCGCCGGGGGTGTGGGCGGCGTTCCTGCCCGCGTTCCTGGCGGCGCTGGCGGCGGGGCTGGATCGCGCGCTGGGGGAGGATGGCGAGGCGGTGCGGCAGGCATAGAGTGCGAGGTGGGAACCGTAGGGGCGTAT
>JBBIHG010000158.1:0-4911 GCA_037447125.1 Chloroflexota bacterium
GCAGGTGTGTTTGTGTTCATTCCACGATCCTACCTCATTCACACGCCCTCCTCCTGTCCGGTTGCAGATAATCTCACGTCACTACCTAACAACCTACACTGAGAACAACCTGCAGGATTTCAACAGCAAGTGCGTTCGACACAGAGAGGTCATCATGCAATCAATCTTTGCGACCTGCGAGCCACGCCCGGAGGTTCTGGCCGGCGAGCTTCGGGAAGAGATCTTCGCGGCACGCCTCAGAGACGTCATCGAGAATCAAGCAGACGACGTTTATCGGAACCCCGACATCTTCTTCGAAAATACATACCCAACTGAAGGCTTGCGGCTGCTCCTGGACGAAGCGCTAGGCCGCCTGTCAGGCATCAAGCCTGCGAATAACGCCGTCATTCGGCTTGAGACAGCGTTTGGTGGGGGAAAAACGCACAACCTGATCGCGCTTTATCATGCAGCTTCTGGCTATGTGCCAAATGTCGTCTTTGTCGATCGGGAGTTGATCCCTTCCCAGGGAACAGGGCGAATCGCTGGTGTTGTCGGCTCTGATCTGGAGCCGACCATGGGGCTGCAACATGATGACATTTCAACCTACACGTTGTGGGGCGAGATAGCCTACCAACTTGGCGGAGCGGACGCCTATCGTGTGGTCCAGCAAAGCGAGGTAGACAAGACCGCACCAGGGACTGGTCTGCTGGAACATCTGATTGGCGACCAACCGACCCTGATCATGTTGGATGAGGTCGCCAGGCATCTTCGCTCGGCCAAGACGGTTCCGACCAGTACTGGGCGCTCCGACCTCGCTGAACAGACCATTGCCTTCCTGATGTCGCTCTTCGAATTCGCCGCCAGCAAACAACGAGTCGTTGTGGTTCTGACGCTCGCCGATGCATCGGACGCGTTCGGGCACGAAACCGAGGAACTGCGGCAGCACATCGCCCGCGAGCTAGCCGAAGCAAAACGGCTTTCGGCCCGTCAGGAACGAGTGATCACGCCCACTGCCGAAACCGAGATCGCGGCGATTGTGACGCGCCGTCTTTTCAGACGAATCGATAGGGCGGCAGCCGTCGATACTGCCTGCCGGTACATGGACTACTTCCGCCACTGCGTTGAACATGGCGCTGATCTTCCTCAGCGGGTTCTCCGCGCCGAATACGCTCAGGAGATCAAGGACGACTACCCCTTCCATCCCGAATTGCTGACCGCGCTCAACCGAAAAGTCTCCACAATCCCCAATTTCCAGAAAACGCGCGGCGCGCTTCGTTTGCTGGCTATGGTAATCCGCGAGCTCTGGCAGCATCCTCAGGACGACGTCTTTCTGATCCACCCGTTCAATATCGACCTGACTCATGAAGGGATTATCAACGACCTGACGAGCCGACTTGAACGCCCCTCGTTCAAACAGGTCATTGAAGCGGATATCGTCAGCCCATTGAGCGGGTCGCTCGCTCATGCCCAGATGTTGGATGAAACGATCGGTGGCGCGCCTTTCACACAGCGCGTTGCTGCTGCTGCGTTCCTGCACAGCCTAACCCAGGGGATCGCATCCGGCGTGGACCCTGCCGATCTCACCCTGGCAGTGATCACACCCGATGACGATCCGGCACTCGTGCGCAAGGCGGCTGAGCGACTGCTGGACAAAGGTTGGTTCTTCGAATACGACGGGCACCGTTATCGTTTCAAGACCGAACCTTCGATCAACAAGATCGTCACGGATGAAATGGGAGCCGTGGGCCTGGTGAAGGCCAAAATGGAGCTAGAGCGTGTTATGCACTTTCAACCCCTATCCCCCGGCCCCTTTCCCCGCAAGCGGAGAAAGGGGAGCAGCCCGTCCCTCCCCGCCAGCGGGGAGGGACCACAGGGTGGGGTTCAGGTGATCGTAGGGCATCGCGAGTTGCCCGCCGCGCCGAGTGCACAGAGTTCATAACACGCTCTAGACAGCCGCATCCGGCAGGTTTGGCGCAAGGGTTATTTCAAGCCAGTGTATTTCCCCAGCGAGCCAGCCGACATCGATGATGATGCGCAGATGCCCAAACTGGTCATTGTGCATTACGATGCCGCCGTTGCAGCGACCGAAAACGCCGCCCCGCCGGACCTAGTGGTGCGCCTGTTCAATCACACCGGCGCGCAGGAGGGCTATCGCACCTACAAGAACAACCTGGTGTTCCTGGTCGCAGATCAGGACCAGATCGACAACATGGTGGCCAACGCCCAGCGCTATCTGGCCATTCGGCACATCCTGAACGATCCGGAGCGCATGAGCGAGTTCTACAACGACCAGCGCCAGAAACTCAAGCGCATGGGCGACAGTGCCGAGCTGGACGTCCGTGTCGCGATCACCAAGGCTTACCGGTGGCTCTATTACCCCAGCGGGGATGCGCCACAGGCGTACAGCAATCTAGCCCGCGAGCAGTTGCAGGTTCAGGACCAGGGCCAGGTGAACGTCGACCAGAGCGAAGTCGTTCTGCGAATTCTGAAATTGTTTGAGAAAGTCCAGACCCAGGACGCCCAGCCGCTCTCGGCCAAATTCATCAAGGCCCGAGCGTGGGACATGGGCCAGACCCATCTGAGCACTGAGGATCTGCGCAAAGCGTTTGCCCGCAAGATGAACCTGCGTATGATGCTGGATCTCAACCAGCTCAAGAAGACCATCCGCAACGGCATCGAACAGGGCGTATGGATTTACTACGATGCGCGCCGGCAGATTGGATACGGGCCCGACTCGCCTGCGCCCACCATCGAGATTGGGGACGACACCTTCCTGTACGCGCCTGAGGAATATGAGCGTCTCGGCTGGCGAATCGAAGGTGAAGAGCCTATCGACATACCACGTGGCACTGAGCCAGCATCCGAACGCTGCCCAATCTGTGGCAATCCAATTGCACAGTGTGCGTGCGGCATGTTGCCAGCGCGTGAAGCCCTGCAGGGCACCGGTGCGCCTGGACAGGCCTTCCAACGGCTCTATGACCTCTGCCTGGACCAGGACATCGCTTACCTGCGCCAGCTAACCATCAACATCCAGGGGGATGGCCAGCAAGGCGCTAATGAGGTTCGCGCCCTGGGATTGGTGATTCCCCAGATGGGCAAAGGTCAGTTCTGGGTGAAGCAGAGCCTGACAGCGGAGTTTGGTGGAGACGAGCAAATTCACGTATCGTTCGCGGGGGGCTGGGATCGGTATAAGCGGCTCAAACAGGTGACCGAATCCTTCGCTCAGGACGCGCGCAAATTCAACGCTCACACAACTCTGATGGCAGACTTTCCTTCTGGCCTGGAGGTTCGGGGCGACCAGTTTCGCACCATCTGGGAGGTATGCGCCCAACTGGGGTTGGGGCACATCACCCTCCGCGCCGAACCCTTTGACGAGGATGATCGCCGATGAAGACGCTCTCCATCCGCCAACCCTGGGCCGAGCTAATCCTGCAGGGGCGCAAGACCATCGAGCTGCGCACCTGGCAGACGCACTTTCGTGGCCCCCTCCTGATCCACGCCGGGGGGAACGTCGAGCGCGATGCATGCGCCGCCTACGAGCTGGACCCTGACGCACTCGTGCGCGGGGCGCTGGTCGGCACCGTCGAAGTCGTGGACATGGTGACCTTCGACCGTGACAGCTTCGCCGCCATGCGCGACGAGCACCTCGACCTGGGCGACTGGCCGGGCGACGTGCTCGGCTGGCGGCTGGCCAACCCGCAGCGCCTGCCAGAACCGGTTCCCATGCGCGGGCGGCTGGGGCTGTTCGACGTGCCGGACGACGTGCCGGAGGGCGGCCAGGTGCCCGACTATCTCGCGCCGCCACTCCCACGCGCGCCGGACGACTACGATCCGGAAAGACCGTTCGAGCTTCACATCGAGCTGCGCGACGAGCACAGTTACGCGCTGGCGCTCTACCAATGGCCGGTGAAGGCCAACGGCGCGCCGCTCGAAGCCCGGCGGATAGTGGCGATCAGCGGCGTGAACCTGCAGGCGGTGGCTGACCACGTGCTGGAAGCGCTGCGGCGGGACGGCTACAAGGCCACCGATCTCTCCCCGCGGCGACGCAAGCCCTTCCACCTGGACGAGGAGACCGGTCTGCGGCTGGGCCTGCTCTTCCTGACCGTCGCGCCGCTCTCGCGCGCGGACCGCATCGAGGCCATCTCGCGCGAGCTGCGCGCCATGCCGTCCGAAGAGGCGTATTACTGGTATAGTAAATGTACCGACCCGCACAGCAGCGGCCGGGCACAGCAAGCCCTGCGCACCCTGCTGGCGGCGGAGTGATCGCGCGCAGGGGCTGGACAGGCCACCCCTCTTCAGCTAGAATCTATTTTGCTGACAGATGGCAATACTGCTGAAGAAAGTGAGATTTGCGGATGATCACAGTGACTGTCGGAAAGAGAGGGCAGATCACGCTGCCCAGCAGCGTCCGCCAGCAGACGGGCATCCAGGACGGCGATCGCGTGGCCATCTCCCTCGAAGGGGATCGCATCGTCATGCTGCCGCTCGGCAAGACGCTGCTCGATCTGCGTGGCAGCGTGGCGGTGAGCAGCCCGCAGGACTTCGCGCAGGTCCGCCAGCAGGTGCTCCGCCAGCGCGCGGACAGGGCCGCCGGTCATGAAGGGTGAGACGGTCTTCGCCGACACCAACCTCTTCCTGCGCTTCCTGACCAACGACGTGCCAGAGCAGGCCGACGCCGTCGAGCGGCTGCTGCGCCGCGCGGCTGCCGGCGAATTGCGTTTGGTGACCAGCGCCCTGGTTGTGAGCGAGATCGTCTGGACGCTGGAATCCTTCTATCGCCTGCCCGAGAAAGCGATCCGCGAGCACGTCCTGGCCATCCTCAACACGCCCGGCCTGGAGGTGGCCGAGGCGGACATTCTGCTGCAGGCCACCATCTGGTATGAAGAAAAGAGCGTAGACTTCATTGACGCCTTCAACGCCGCCTGGCTGCTG
>JBBIHG010000159.1:0-4861 GCA_037447125.1 Chloroflexota bacterium
TTTTTTCTTTGCCATGCTCCCAGCTTACCTCAGGAACATTCATTCAACAACGCCGAGCGCACCTGCGATTCTAGTCTGCTTCGAAGTTGTGGCTGCTGAACTTCAGTGTGCGGCTGTTCTCGCTTATGGTTCGCACGGTCGCCTCATCAAAACCCTCTGCTCTATGGGCACTGATTTCCAGGTGAATGTCAACTTCACAGCCGGTTAGGCTCGTCAGACGCTGAATGACTTCGTCAACTACCACTCCCATGTCCTTGTTAGCCCGCTGGGGATCGATAGCCACGGCGCCGTAATAGCGGGTGAGCCTGGGTGGCAGCTCTACGATTACAGAGGGCCCAGGTGCTTGGCCGTCCGGTTGTCTGATCACATCCTGTTCGCCTTCACGCAGCTCGGCGGCGACCCTGGCCGCTTCAGCGGCGGCTCGGTCTTCGTCAATCTGACGCTGGGCTTTGTCAGGGTGCACCAACACGCTCTCATCATCGAAGTATATGCTGCTGGCGCTGCGGAAGGCCAGACCTGTGCACCGTCCCTCAGGGCTCATGCCAGTGGCATAGGCGAAGGGTGCATCCAGGCGGCTGATGCCGTCTCTTATCGCCTGCTGCAGCACGCTGTCATCGAGCAGGCGAGGCAAGTAGCAGTAACGGGCGAAGTATTCCCACAACTGCTTCAGCCCGATGTACCCATACTCACCCCACAGATTGAAGCGATCCAGTTCGATGCGCAGATTATCCGGCGACCAGGCCCGGATCAGGGCTTCGCTCTGATGCAGCTTGCGCGCCGCTGGTGCATAGAAGCTCTCATCACCGCTGATGCGCGCCGTCTGCCACTCAATCGGACCGATCGCCTTTTGTTGGTAGGGCGCGATCAGCCAGCTGTACGCCTCTTGAAGGCGGCGCTCGACGGTCTCCTGCGTGCCCTTGAGACGCGCCTGCACCTGCCTACGCTGCTGCGCATCCAGATTGAGGGGTTCCTCGTCATCGCGGATGGAAAGCCAGGCGAGATGCTCGCGCACGGCTTCTTTGAGCGCCTCCATATCTCCCTGATCGGGCGCGATGAAGACCAGCATATTGCGGTAGATGCGCGGGGAATTGCCTCGCTCTTCAAGAATCCTGCGCGCAAAACGTACAGCGTCGGAGTCGCCGTTGCCGCGCTTATGGGTGTGGTCAGGGTGCAACACCACAACGCGCACCTGTGGCTCGTCGATCACATCGGACGTCTGCAAGGGCGCGACATGTGCCCCACCGAAATCGCGCGTGCGTGAAATCTTTTTCAGCCGGGCGACGATGTCCTGCTTCACCACATCGGGTGAGATGTTTTGCGCACGATCGCGGGCCAAGCGGTTGACCGTTGGGCGTGTGTCGTACCAGTAGCGGTAGCGGCTGTCGTCGGTGTAGAGATAGGTGAGCTGGTTGCCCATGCGCTTGAGAGCATCACCGAAGATGGGCAGGGACTCGCCTGGCTGGGCCGTGGCGAGGCCAATGCGCACTTTTTCGACTCCTCGTACTGTCTGTGCTGCGACGGAGGGCGCGCTGCCGATGAAGATGCTGCGCGCGACGCGCCGGCTGGCCGCGTAACGTCCGAGCGCCGGAACCGCGCTGTCGATGGCGAAGGGACGCGAATCCGCCCCATCGACGTCGGTGTCAACAACGGCGGGCCAGTTCTCGGGAAGATAGCGCAGCATTTCATTGCGGACCGGGGCGGCGTCCAGCGGGACCGTCCCTGGCATGATCAGCAATGACTGATCGCCGCCGGACCACAGCTCGTGGATGACGGCAGCCATCAGGCGCAGCACGCCGCGTGTGCGCTGGAACCTTTCCAGCGTGGACCAGTCTTGGTAGAGGCGGTCGAAGAGCTCGGGATGGATCGGGTACGCCGCGCGCATGCGGTCGCGATAGTCACCCTCAGCCACGCCGGAAGGGAAATCAGTCGGGCTGCTGCGATACATGTCGGCGAAGGCTGCTATGACCCCGTCTCGCGCCGGGTAGTCGATCTCGCTGGCGAACAGGCGGCGGCGCACAATCTCGAAGCTCTCGTTGGCCGTGATCGGCTTCCATACGGACTCGATGCGCCCAATGACATTCGACAGGATGTCCAACGCTTCATGACCGCCTTCCCCGCCGATCTCGATATTCGAGGCGGGTATGGATACCAGCAACATCGAGTCCGATGAGCGCCGCACGGCCTCCGTCAGCGATTGGATGAAGGTCATCACCGCGTCGAACGAGCCAGCGGGCAGACCGCTCACCCGGTAGAGGTTGCGCGCGTAGGCGACCAGCTCGTCAATGATGATCAGGCAGGGGCCAAAATGCTCCAAGATGTCGAGCAACGTGTTGGAGCCCGGACTCACGCCGCTCAAGTCAGCGTTCTCGATGGCGCGATAGGCCTCCAGGTTCTCCTTGTCCAACTGGTACGCCAACTCGCCCCACAAGGTGTGCACCGTCACGTTCGGGTACTGGCGCGGCCTGGTGGGATCGAGGGCCGTGCCAACCAGTACCGCCCGCTTGGCTTCCGGCGGATCGATGTCGCCAACGCGCTCAGCGATGCGCTCGCCACCGGGAATGTCGGACAGGCGTCGAATGCCGCTGCCCGCCAGGTGGTACAGCGCCAACATGCTGTGCGTCTTGCCCCCGCCGAAAGAGGTCTGAAGCTGTACGACAGGATCGCCACCCTGGCCAGTCAGCCGGCGGACGCCGGTCACCAGCAGATCGAGCAGTCCTTCGGTGAGATAGGTGCGGCGGAAGAACTCGATGGGGTCTTGATACTCGCTATCCGCCTTGTTGTCGAGCACCTGGGCCAGATCGGCGGCGAACTCGGCCTGGAGGTATCGCCCGCTGGCTACGTCGGGGTGTGGCTGTACCACCAGTCGCCAGGGTCTGAGGCCCGGCTTGGTAGTCAGCTTCTCGTCGCCCAGGGGAGTCGTCGCCTTGCGGATCTTCTGCGCCTCGGCCTCGAAGCGCAGACGCAGCAGGTCTTGGGCGATGTCGTGGATGGCGGCCGCTTGCTCGGCGGCGCTGATGGCCCGTAGCAGCAGCCCCGCCGTATCGGCGACACGATACGCCTCCTCGTTGGTGAACGCGCCCTGATGCGCCCATTTGTTGCGAGCTTCGATCAGTTCGCTGACATAGGACCGCTCGGCGTGGCCTAGCTTCTCTTTGAAGACCTCGTTCCAGCGCCGCCACATGAGGTTGAGCCAGCCCTGTGCATCCACCTCCGCCAACAGCGTATCTTCGCTCTTGAAGGCGTCCTGCGGTGGCTCGAAGCGGTCGGAGCGCAGCGCCTCAAAGATTTCGCGCCCATACTCCTTGCAGTGCACCATCTTGTACTCGCGCAGGACATACGGGCCCAGGCCCTCTTTGAGCAGGTCCATCACCCGCGCGACTCGGTCCCGGTTGGTGGTAGCCATGTCACAAGTACTCCACGTGGTTCTTAAAATCGTCAGCAGTGTAGACAAAGCAGATTAGCTCGAGCGCCCTGACCCAATCACCGATGGCCGTGTCCTCTTGCACCGCGAAGACAATCCCGGCATGTTCCAGGCCATCGGCGGCCAGGCGCAGGAAGTCCGTGTCGGCAGTGACCAGTACGCGCCCCATCTCTGTGGCCCGCACCAGATGACTCACGTCGGTGTCGCCAGTCAGCCCCAGATCGTGCACCGTGACGACGTCGATCCCCTTCTGCCGCAACTGGGCCGCGATCTTCGGCGTCAGGTTCTCATCCAAATAGAGGCTTATGGCGGCTGCCAACGCGCTTCTCCTTCATCTCGGCGGCGAGCTTGCGCCGCTCCTGGATGCTGGCGTCGATCTCGGCCTTGTGGTCGTAGTAGTAGGCCAGCGCCGCGTAGACCTGGGGCAGCGTCAGGCGGTAATCTTCGGCGATCTCCTCCGCCTCCTGCCGGTGAAATATCTTGGCGATGGCGATATCGGCCACGGTGATCGTCGTGCCGATCAGGTAGGGACGTCCGCCGCGCACCTTCGGATTGGTGGCGATCAGGGTGATACTCAGTGTGGTTTCCATTGTTTGCTTCTCCTTGTTCCCTGCCTCACCCTTCCCGCCTTGTGCCCTGCCTCACCCTTCCCGCCTTGTGCCCTGCCTCACCCTTCCCTCCTTGTGGGGGAAGGGCCGGGGATGGGGGGCTCCCCCCTAAAACATCCCCAACTGCTCCGGCGGCTGGCTCTGCTTCAGCGCGCTGGCCTGCTGCTGCACGCCCGGCCACGACTGCACCAGCGCGTTGTAGTCCAGCGCGACCTCGGCCCAGCCCTTGCGGTCGCAGATCTGGTACAGGCGGTAGGCGAGATTCTTCGCTTCGGCGGCCAGGTCGCTGCTCATGCGCAGCAGCAACGCCGCTGCCCCGGACTCCCCGTGCGTGTGCAGGCGCTCGATCAGATGATGCACGCTCTCCCACACCGTGACCCGGCGGTCGCTGGCCGGGTCCCAGCCGGGTTCGAGCTCCTGCCAGTGAAACAGGCGCACCTTTCCGGCCCCGGAGACCACGACCCCCGCGCTGACCAGCCCATCCACGCTGGTATTCTTGGCCCGCGCCAACACGTCCGCCACGCCGAACTCGCCCTCTTTGAAGCCGTACTGCTCGAACCAGTTGATGCAGAAGCGCGTATCGGCGTCCACATCGCCCTCGGACTCGGCCAGGAAGGCGTCCAGCTCCTGGTTGATGAGCTGCAGCGCCGTGCGCACGGTCAGGGGGGAGCCGTCGGCTTCGAGCACCTGGCGGTAGCGGCTGTAGACGGCCATGCCCGGCCCGATGGACGCCTGCGCCAGGTCTACTGGGGCGATGCTGCCGGACTGCATCTGGCGCAGGGCGGGGGGCAGTTCGCGGCGCAGGGCGTTGACGAACTCGCGGCGCGAGGTG
>JBBIHG010000160.1:0-4778 GCA_037447125.1 Chloroflexota bacterium
GTGTGCTCTTCCGATCTCTCTGGCGATCTACACGTTCACAGTAGCACTCAACATTCTGCCCGGTGTGGGTGGGGGCGGGCCGCGCCACCTGATCCTGCCGGCAACGGTGCTGGGCTTTCACATCGCGGGCAGCATCGCCCAGGTGACCGCGCGCAGCATCCGCCGGGCAGCGGGCCAGGACTTCGTGCGCACGGCGCGGGCCAAGGGTCTTGGCGGCGTGGATGTCGCGGATCACATTCTGCGCGTAGGGCTGCTGCCGATCGTGGCGGTCATCGCCCTGCAACTTGGTTTCTTGCTGGGCGGCACGGTGATCACAGAGACGATCTTCGTGCGGCGCGGCCTGGGGAGGCTGCTGCTGGCAGCGATTGACAGCCGCGATTTCCCGGTGATCCAGGGCATTGTTACCCTGACGGCGCTGACCTACAGTCTGATCCACGCGCTGGCTGATGTCATCTACGCGCTGGTGGACCCGCGCGTGCGCGTGGAGGCGTGAGATGATGGCGGGCGGCTGGCGGCGGAGGCGGCTGCGCGCGGCGCTGCTGCTGCTGGCGGTGGTCATTGTGTTGGCTGCGCTGGCGCCCTGGCTGGCGACTCATGATCCGCGCCGCGCCGCGCCGGCTGAGCAGCTTGCGCCGCCCTCCGCCGAACACTACTTGGGCACGGACCTGCTGGGCCGTGACGTGTTCAGCCGCACGCTCTACGGGGGACGGCGCACGCTGGGTGTGGCTCTGCTGACGGTGTTGATCGCGTTGGGGCCGGGCCTGGCGATCGGGGTCACGGCGGGCTATGGCGGGCGCTGGCTCGACGCCGGTCTGATGACGGTGATGGACGCCCTGTTGGCCTTCCCCAGCCTGATCCTGGCCCTGGCGCTGATCGCCCTGCTGGGGAGTGGCGCGGTGCAGGTGGCCCTGGCGGTGGGCATCGCCGGAATCCCTACCTATGCTAGGGTGACACGCGCGGCGGTGATGCAGGCGCGGGCACTGCCCTTCGTCGAAGCAGCGCAGGCCCTGGGCGCAGACCCGCGGGCGATTCTGTGGCAGCATGTCGTCCCCACGGCGGCCCCGCCGCTGCTGGCGTTCGCAGGGGTGACGCTCAGTTGGGCGCTGCTCAATGGGGCGGCGCTGATGTTCCTCGGCTATGGGGGCGACATCTCCGCGCCGGAGTGGGGGGTGATGCTGGCCGACGGACGCGCCGCGTTTCGCACAGCGCCCTGGGTGGCTCTGGCCCCTGGCGTTGCACTGAGCGTGACGGTGCTGGCGATCAACCTGCTGGCGGGCGGTCTGGCCGAGCACCCGGCGGACGGATAGCGGAGGGCGGGGGTGAGGTCACGGGGGCGCGGCAGAACAGAATCGCTACGGCGGAGTGTGGCTACGGCCCGAAGACCCCGCCGATGGCGAAGCGCACTTCGCTGGAGCGGGCCTCGCCGACCCAGGCGCCCTGCGTGGTCGCGTACTGCGGGTAGGGAGTGGCCGTGGCGTCAATGGGCTGGATGGGGCGCGGATCGCCAGGGCTGGTGTTGCGATAATAGGCCCGGATGCGATATTCGCCATCGGTCACACCAAGGGCGGCCAGATCGCTAGCCCTGAGCGTGTATTCCTCGCTGCAGCGCGCGCGCGATCCGAGCAGGTGCAGCGTATCGCGGTTGTTGAAGGTGGTCGGGGACTGGTATGTGCGGCCCTGGTCGGCGATGGGCGCGCCGCCGCCGACGCGGGTGATCTCAAACGTGATGCCGGCGACAGCCGGGTTGGCGGTGATAATCGGCTCGTCGCGGTTGAGGTGCAGGATGATCGGTCCCTGATCCTCGTTGATGAAGGTCAGGCGGAGGGTGACGGCTTCACCGCTGCGGAAGCGCTCCTTGTCCAGGACGAGTTCCAGGTCCAGCGCGCCGCGCTGATCGCTGTTGAAGGCGAGCACCGAGCGGTTGTTGCCACCCAGCGGGGGCGCCAGCTCTGAACAGCGCGGGCCGGTGCGCACCGCCGGGTAGTAGCGCGGGAAGATGGCCGCTGCCAGCAGGGCCGCGCCAGCCAGGACAACCGCCAGACCCCGCCGACTAAGCGACAGCCGCTGCCGAACTCCTCCGATGGCCATGCTTGCCTAAGTTCCTCCGTCGCTGAGCCAGTCGCGCACTATGCTGATCATTGCATCCGGTGTGGTTTGCGCCGCGTCTAGCCAGCGGATGCCGGTGTCGTGGCCGCGAAACCAGGTGTACTGCCGGCGGGCAAAGGCGTGAGATGCGTGCTTGATGGCGCGGACAACCTCGTGCAGCGCCGCGTCTCCCGCGAAATACGGTCGCCACTGGGCGTAGCCCAGGCCGGACATGGCCGGACAGTCCCAAGTATAACCTGCATCGAGCAGCGCGCGCACTTCGCGCTCCAGGCCAGCGGCGATCATGTGGTCCACGCGGGCGTCAATGCGCGCGTAGAGGGTCTCGCGCGGGAGGGTGAGACCGATCTGCAGGACGCGGTACGGGGGTGGGGACTTGCGTTGCTGGGCGCTGATCGGCGTGCCGGTGAGCAGGCAGACTTCTAGCGCGCGCACAACGCGGCGGACGTTGCGGTAGTCAATGCGCCCGGCAGCGGCGGGGTCAACGGCGCGCAGGCGCTCGTGCAGGGCGCGGGCCCCATGCTCGGCGGCGTAGCTCTCCAGCTCGGTGCGCAGCGAGGGGTCGGGCGGCACTTCGGGGATGTCCCAACCTTCGAGCACGGCGGTGATGTATTGACCGGTGCCGCCGACGAGGAGGGGCAACCGCCCGCGGGCGCGAATGTCGTGGATGGCACGGTAGGCCGCGCGCTGGTACTCGGCAAGCGAGTAGAACTGGTTGGGCGTGACGATGTCAATGAGGTGGTGCGGGATAGCGGCCAGCTCGTCGGGCGCTGGCTTGGCCGTGCCGATGTCCATGTGGCGGTAGACCTGGCGGCTGTCGGCGCTGACGATCTCACCCTCCAGCGCCAGTGCCACGCGCATGGCCAGCGCTGTCTTGCCCACGGCCGTCGGGCCCAGGAGGACCACCAGCGGCGCGCGGGGGGACGCCTGCGGGGCGCTCTCAGGAGCGGGCGCCGTCTGGCGGGCGGTGTCGGTTGCGGCTACTGGCATCACGTCACCACTCTATGGCGTTAGGGATCATGTGGATGGCAAGCGTACTTCCAGCGCTGGCGACCGCCGCCACGTCCACCCGCCAGCGCACGCCGGTCAGGTCGTGGGCGTCGAGGTACGCCTGGGCGAGGGCGATCAGGCGGGCGCGCTTGCGCTCGGTAATGCTCTCCAACGCGGCACTCATGGCCTGTTCGGGCGTGCCGCGCCGAGCGCGCACCTCGACGAAGACGATCTCGTCACCCTGACGGGCGACGATGTCCAGCTCGCCAAGCTCGTGATGGCGCCAGTTGCGGGCGAGCACGGTGTACCCGGCGCGACTCAGCCAGGCAGCAGCGGCGCGCTCGCCGCGCTCGCCGAAGCGCTGCCGGGTATCGCTCATAGTCTTGGCCTCAAATTGCTGCGCGCGCTGCCGGAGCACAGAGGGCAGCTACGTGTAGTGTAGTACGTTTCGGGGCGGCTGCAAGCGGGATGAAAGAGGGCGATTGCCTGGGGGAAGGCCAGGGCGTATCGCGGTGCGTCCCACATATGCCAACTTACTGACTGACGTTACGCAGAAATGCGTTTTTTGCCCCCATCCCCCGACCCCTTCCCCCAAAATGAGGGAAGGGGAGAACGTCGAGTTCCCCTCCCTCCGCGCAGCGTGGGGGAGGGATGTTAGGGGTGGTGGGAGGCTGTGCGTAACATCAGTTAGTAATCTGCTTGATGACCGGAGCCAGCCTTGTATCGAGCAGGCTGGGGGCAGGGGCGGGGCGAGCCTGGAAGGGCGCACAACGATGTGCCCCCATGCAGGTCACTCGCCAACAACAGCGGATCCATGCAGCCAGCGAGGGTCTCACTTCAGGGAGCCGACGAGATGCTCGCCGCCATCCACGGGGATCAGCGCGCCGGTGATATAGTCGTTGCGCGCCAGGAAGACGACTGTCTGTCCGATGTAGTCGGGGTGCCCGGTGCGGCGCAGGGGGACGCGCTCGCCGAGCGACCGCCATGCCTCGCCGCGCGGGTCCATGCCCGGTGGCGGCAGCACCATCCCTGGGGCGATGGCATTGACGCGGATGTGCGGTCCCAATTCGTAAGCAGACACTTTGGTCAGGTGGATCAGCCCCGCCTTGCTGACGCCGTGCTGGGCGTAACCGCGCCAGGGAAAGAGACCGCTGAGATCGGTGATGTTGACGATCAGGGCCGGCTCGTCAGCCGGGCGCTGGGCGCGGCGCATCAGGCGGGCGGCGCGCTGCGTGCACAGGAACGGCGCGCGCAGGTTGACCTGCAGCACGTCCTTCCAGTCGTCCAGCCCAATCTCGTCGAATGGCTGCCTGACGAAGCTCGCCGCGCTGTTGACCAGCACATCCAGCCGCCCGAATTCCTCGTCAGCGGCCCCGAACAGCGCGTCAATCTGTGCCGGATCGTGCAGGTCGGCCTGGACGGCGATGGCCCGCACGCCCAGCGACTTGATCTCGGCGACGGTGTCGCGCGCTGCCGCCTCGGAACTGCCGTAATGCACGGCCACGTGCGCCCCTTCGCGGGCCAGGGCCAGGGCAATCGCCTTGCCGACGCGGTGCGCGCCACCGGTCACGATGGCAACCTTGTCTCGCAGGTCCATCGGGTGTCCCCCTTTTGGGTAATTGGTGTTCAGTTGTCGGTCGTCAGTGATCAGAGGGCGCGTGTCGTCAAAGTTCGGAGTCGAGAGT
>JBBIHG010000161.1:0-4772 GCA_037447125.1 Chloroflexota bacterium
CGGGCCGTGCACACCTTGCAGACGCGGCACAGGTCTGCCTCAATGTGCAGCAAGACGTTGCTGTGAGCGATCCCCGAACCCATCCAGACCGATCCTTTCTCCCACTGCGGGGTTAGATGCACTCATGCTGCGCCCGGATGCGCCGGCCGGCAGGTATGCTCCTCAAGCGGGCTTGCACTGGCGCGCCGGGCGATGCCCCGGCTAAGCCCGCAGCCGCCAGTCGAGCGCGCTCCAGCGCTGGGCGACCTGGTCGTTGCGCACGGCGATGGCGATGGCTTTGCGCGTGCCGACCAGCACGACAAGCTGCCGGGCGCGCGTCACAGCGGTATAGAGCAGGTTGCGCTGCAGCATCAGGTAGTGCTGCGTGGCGACGGGCATGACCACGCACGGGTACTCGCTGCCCTGGGCGCGGTGCACACTGATACAGTAGGCGTGGGTCAGCTCGTCGGCCTCGGCGAAGTCATAGCGGATTAGCCGCTCGTCCACCCGCACGGTCATGACCTGGTTGGTCAGGTCGAAGGCGTACACCTGCCCGATGTCGCCGTTGAAGACATCCTTCTCGTAATTGTTGCGCATCTGGATGACTTTATCACCGGTGCGGAAAAGCCGCCCGGCCAGCCGCCGCTCCGCCTTGCGCCCGGACGGGTTGGGGTTCAGCGTCTCTTGCAGCACGTCGTTGAGCGCCGTCACGCCGAGCGGCCCGCGATACATTGGCGCGAGCACCTGCACGTCGGTCAGCGCGTCCAGGCCGAAACGGGCCGGGATACGCCGTTGCACGATCTCCACCAGCAGATCGGCGGCTTTCTGCGGGTCCTCCTCGACGAAGACGAAGAAATCATCGCTCCGGTTGGACGTATCTGGCGACTCGCCCTGGTTGATGCGGTGGGCGTTGGTGATGATCTGGCTCGTCTCCGCCTGGCGGAAGATCACGTCCAGCCGCGTCACCGGCCCCACCGCCCCGCGAATGACATCGTGCAGCACGTTGCCCGCGCCCACGCTGGGGAGCTGGTCGGCGTCGCCGACGAGCAGCAGGTGCGCGTCCGGCGGGATGGCCCGCAGCAGGCTGTAGAACAGCACCAGGTCAATCATCGAGGCTTCGTCCACGACGATCATAGCGGCGTCGAGCGGGTTGTCGTCGTTGTGCAGAAAGCCGCGTTCGGACGGGCTGAAGCCCAACATGCGGTGGATGGTGCGCGCCGGCTGGCCGGTCGCTTCGCTCAGGCGCTTGGCGGCGCGCCCGGTCGGCGAGGCGAGCAGGAACGAGTGCCGCGTCCGCCCCAGGACGGTGATCAGGGCGCGCAGGGTGGTGGTCTTGCCGGTGCCGGGGCCGCCGGTCAGCACGCTGACCTTGTGGGTCAGCGCGGCGCGCACGGCGTCGCGCTGCCGGGCGGTGAGCGCGCCGGCCCCACCCGCCGCATCCGCGAGCAGGGCATCCAGGTCGAGCCGGGCCAGGTCGGCCAGGCGGCTGGCCGGCGTGTGGATGATCCGCGCCAGGCGCTGCGCCGCGCCCTTCTCACTGTGGTACATGGGCGGCAGGTAGACCGCCTCGACCTGCTCCAGCCCATCGGGGACGGGCACCGCCTCGATCATCACGTCGCCGCGCCCGGCGGCGTGGCGCAGCGTTTCCTCGACGCGCTCCGCCTCCACGCCAAGCAGCTCCGCCGCGCCCGTCACCAGGGCGTCGCGCGGCAGAAAGACGTGGCCCTCGTTGGTCGCTTCGCTCAGGGCGAAGGCGAGACCGGCGGCGAGGCGCGCCGGCGCGTCGGCGGGCAGGCCCAGGTCCTGGGCGATCTTGTCGGCGGTCTTGAAGCCGATGCCGAAGATGTCGGCGGCCAGGCGGTAGGGATCGCGACTGACGATGGCGATGGCCTGGTCGCCGTACTGCTTGTAGATCTTGACGGCCAGGCCGGTGCTGATGCCGTGCCCCTGCAGGAAGAGCATCACCTCTTTGATGTGCTGCTGCTCGACCCACGCTTCGGCGATGAGGCGGGCGCGGTGTTTGCCGACGCCGTCCACTTCCAGCACGCGGTCGGGCGTGCGGTCGAGCACGTCGAGCGTGTCCTCGCCGAAGGTATCCACGATCTTCCTGGCCGTGACCGGGCCGATGCCCTTGATCAGCCCGCTGCCCAGGTAGCGGCGAATGCCCTCGGCGTCCGCTGGGCGTATCTGGGTGATCACCTCGGCGCGGAACTGCCGCCCGTACTGTGGGTGGTTGCTCCACTCCCCTTGCAGGCGCACGTTCTCGCCCGGCTGCAGCTCCGGCATGTTGCCGATGACCGTCACCAGTTGGTCACGGCCCAGCATGAGTTGGTGCGGGCGCAGGCGCAGCACGCAGTAGCCGGTCTCGTCGTTGTAGTAGGTGATGCGCTCGACAGAACCCGTCAGCGTATCGGGTGCGGACATGGGAACCTACGCTCAATTCCCCATCATTGGCGGGAGGGGCGATTCGCTCCAGGGCCGAAACATCACCGCAGAGTGCAGAGAAAGCAGACGAAAGACAGATCAGGAGCATTTCCGGTTCTTCTCTGCGCCCTCTGCGTCTTGGCGGTTCAGAGAATCTCGCCCCGAACCTGGCATATGCTCTCATTGGCGGGCGCGCCGCTTTGCGGCAGGCGCCGCTTCTGCTATTCTACCGCACAGGGAGTGTTGGCGGCAGACGGGCTTGAGGAGGAGATGATGGCCGATCCGGTTGCCTTACATTACGAGGAGCACGGCAGCGGGATGCCTGTCGTGCTGCTGCACGGCTACCCGCTCGATCGCACCCTGTGGCGCGCGCAGATTGCCGATCTCAGCGACACCTGCCGCGTCATCGCGCCCGATCTGCGCGGGCACGGGGCCAGCCCCGCCCCCGAAGGCGAGTACCCCATGGACCTGCTGGCGGCGGATGTCGCCGCCCTGCTCGACCGGCTGGGCGTGGAGCGGGCGGTCTGGGCCGGGCACAGCATGGGCGGCTATGTGGCCCTGGCCGCGCTGCGCGCTCTGCCGGAGCGCGTGGCGGGCCTGGCGCTGTGCGCCTCGCACCCTTTCGCCGATCCGCCGGAGAAGGCCGCGTCGCGCCGCGCGAGCGCGGAGCAAGCCCTGCGCGAGGGCACTGCCTCCGTCGTCAGCGGGATGCTGCACCTGCTTTTCAGGCCGGGGACGAACCTGGAGGCGATCCCGGCCTACCTCGTCCGCGCGATGATGCTCAAGACGCCGCCGCAGGGAGTGGCCAGCGTGTTGAGCGGCATGGCCGCGCGGCCCGATGCCGTGAATGTGCTGCGCCCCCTGACTCCGCCCAAAGCGATCCTGGCCGGGCGCGACGATCAGATCGTCCGGCTGGCCGACTTGCAGGCGCTGGTCGCCGAGCTGCCGCACGTCGCGCTGCACGTGATTGACGGGGCGGGGCACCTGCCAATGATCGAGCAACCAGAGGCGACGTCCGCTGCCCTGCGCGCCTTCCTGGCCGCGCTGTGAGGGCGAAACGCCGATTGGCCTCACCCCCACTCGGCGCTAACGCGCCTCGCCGCCCCCTCTCCATTCGAATGGAGAGGGAGCAAGCCGAGCGCAGCGAGGCTGGGGGTGAGGTCAACACGGCGAGACGGTGCCGCCCTCACATTCCCTCTGTCGCTATTCTGGCCAACTACCCTCATCCCTCGCCGGCTTGGGTACGCTTTTCCATGACCAGCCCGGCCTCGCCGTCGCGGTAGTAGCCGATCTTGCGCTCGATGACCGCGTACCCGATGCGCTGGTAGAGGCGGATGGCCGGCTGGTTGCTCTCGCGCACCGTCAGGCGGACGCAGGGACGCCCAATGCGTGCCTCGGCGCGAGCCATCAGCGCCGCGCCCAGGCCGCGCCGCTGATGCGCCGGATTGACGCCCAGGGTGACGATCCAGGCGCGGTCGCGGGCCAGGCCGCGCGTCGCACAGACGAAGGCCGCCAGCGATCCGTCCGGCGCGGCGATCTTCAGGTTGATCACGCCGGGTGTCAGGAACAGCAGGGCCAGGTCGAAGTACGGGTAAGCGTCGCGGGGGAAGATGAGGCGCTCCAACTGGTGCACGGCGCGCAGATCGCGCAGCGTGGCGCGGTGCAGCGTGTAACCGTCAGGGAGATCGGTCGGAATGGAGAGATTCACTTGATTGAGTAGTAGAACATACTCGATGCCAGAGATCAGAGAATAAGCCAGCGTAGTATCTGGAGCGGCAATGGATATTGCCACCAGATTGATTTCGCCCCGTCTGCGTAATATGCGGGCCATGAGACAGCGAGAAGGCACGCAAGAAAAGAGTAGAGGCGGAGCTCGTTTGGATTTCGCAGATCGGTTAGGATTCTTACTGCCACAATGAGTGCGGGCAGGGCATAAGCAGTGCTTCGCGAGACATCAACCACAGATAAAGATCCCACCATGATGATCGCCAATAAAGTGAGAAAGAGAGTAAGAAAGGTGAACTGTCGATTCAACACAAGGACTAACCAACTCAGCAGTAACAGCAGCCATCCTCCCTCAAAAGCAGTCCATAGGCCCATAGGGATCATGTTGATCTGATCTAGGAATACTCTAGGCCCTGTACCGTCAAGGTTGTTGGGGATAGTGTAATACCAAGAATATTAGGAGTCTCGTGCTAAAGAAGACTATCCAACTCGAATAGACTGCAAGGCATCGGGAATCGGTCAACAGACTCTTGAGCCAAGCACGATTACTATGGCGAGATTCAACCACATGAGTCCCCTGAAAAAAGGTGGCTCATGGGTAAAACAAGTGCGCACGAACAAGAGCTGAGACGAAATCGACGGTG
>JBBIHG010000162.1:0-4736 GCA_037447125.1 Chloroflexota bacterium
CCCCCCTGCGCTATACTCCCAGCCAGACATCTGAGCGCGGCGAGCGCCATCCGCTGATGGCCGCTCGCGCAAGGAGCGTGAGCCAATGATCACCGCACTGGTCACGGGGGGCACCGGGTTCGTCGGGTCGCATGTGGCGCGGGCGCTGCTCGCGCGCGGCTACCAGGTGCGCATCCTGCGCCGCCCCACCAGCCGCCTCGACCTGGTCGCCGATCTCGCCTGCGAGCACGCCGTCGGCGACGTGACCGACTACGACTCGCTGCTGGCGGCCATGCAGGGCGTGGACTGGGTGTTCCATGTGGCGGCGGTGGCCGATTACTGGCGCAACGACCCGCAGCGCATCTACGCGGTCAACGTGGATGGCACGCGCAACGTCCTGCGCGCGGCGGAGGCCAGCGGCGTCAGGCGAGTGATCTTCACCAGCAGCGCGGCGGCGGTGGGCCATCGCCACGACCTGGGCGCAGTGGACGAATCCGTGCGCTTCAACTGGGACCCGCGCCTGACTCCCTACGGGCACAGCAAGTTCCTGGCCGAGGCGGAAGTCCACCGGGCCATCCAGCGCGGGCTGGACTGCGTGATCCTCAACCCGACGGTGATCATCGGGCCGGGCGACCTCAACGAGATTTCGAGCAGCATGGTGCTGGAGATGGGGCGCGGTCACGTCCCGCCGACGGTGCCGCCGGGCGGCGTGACGGTCATTGACGTGCGCGACGTGGCGGCGGCGCACGTGGCCGCCGCCGAGCGTGGGCGCACCGGCGAGCGTTACCTGCTGGGCACGGTGAACCTGACGCACAAGGCCTGGCTGCGCCTGACCGCGCACGTCGTCGGGCGGCGCATGACCGCGATCCCGCTGCCCGCCTGGGCGGTGATGATCCTCGCCGTGGTCGCCGACGTCCTGCGCCGCCTGGGGGTGAACATCCCCATCGAGGGCAACCAGCTTCGCCTGAGCACGCGCATGATGTTCTTCAACTGCCAGAAAGCCTGGCGCGAGCTAGGGGAGCCGCAGGTGCCCATTCACCAGAGTCTGCGCGAGACGTATGCCTGGTACAAGGCTCGCGGGGAGCTGTAAAAGAAGAGAGGCGCATGGTCTGCGCCCCAAACGATGGCAGGACGTACCCTGCGCTGACAAGGAACCAGGCGGGGCACCTCAACAGCTCTTGCTCTCGCGGTCAACCTGACGTGCTCACTGGCACCGACCTAGCTGGCTGGAATGCGCTACCTGCTCAGCTCTCAAGAGGTTGACGCCGCGAGTATGCTGGAATGCCTCGCCTGGACGTTACACACAGTGTAGCACGGATCAGATTCCGAACGCAATACCCTCTTGGTCTCCGGGTGCATTTCACGAAAGTTCATACCCCCCATCCCTCGTCACCTGCGGTGACGTCTCCCTTCCCCCACAGCGTGGGGAAGGGAAAAAGCAACCAGCCACAGACGCTCTGACCCCTCCTTTCCCTCCTCGTGGGGGAAAGGAGGCTGGGAGGATAGGGGGACCGCGGCGCATCGTGAATTAATCTGAAATGCACCCCTGGTCCCCGATCTCTCCCTCAACCACCTGCCAAGTACGGTTTTCCCTCACCGGCGCACCTTTTTCCGCGGATGGTTGGGGTTGCCGGGCAGCGGGCGGCATGCGTATAATCTCAAGCATTCGCTGCATAGCTTTATTACAGGGAGTCCGTCAATGCCTCACCGTCTCATTCTACTCCTCAGCGCGCTGCTCCTCACCTGGAGGGCCGCTGTGCCCGCGCCAGCGGCGGCTGCCCCGCCCGCGGCCCCCATCGCCGATGAGCTGATCGCCGCGCTCAACGCCTGGCGGCTGGAAGAGGCGAACCTGTGGCCGCTCAAGCCCAACGCCCTGCTCACGACGCTGGCCGTCCAGCAGGCGCAGTACGTGCTCGGGTTGCCGGAGATACCCGATGACATCCACGCCGGGCCAGATGGCAGCGCCCCGCCGGATCGCGCCCGCGCCGCCGGCTGGCCGGTGTACGGTCGTCCGGAGCAGATCGCCATCGGCGAGATCGCCCAGGTTGGCCCGGACGTGGACGATGCGATTGCCTACTGGCAAAGCTCGGACCTTCATCACCGCACGGTGATGAACCCGGCCTACCGCGAGGTGGGCGTGGCCGTGCTGCCGCACAAGTACGGCCATCTGTTTCTGGTGGTCTTCGGCGCGCGGCCCAACGTGCTGACCGCCCTGGCGGACCTGGCTGGACGGCAGCTTTACCTGTCCGACGAGCGCTTCCCCGGCGCGGCGCGCGGAGGTGAGTGGCTGTTCCGGGCGAGCGAGGTGCGCCTGTTTGACGAAGACGGGCGGCCCCTGGGCGGCTGGAGGCCCTGGCGACCCGTCCTGTCCCTGCCAGCCATTAAGGGGAATCACGTGTTTGTCGCTTACCGCAATGCGACCCAGGAGACGCTCGCCGCCGTGCACCTGGACAGCGACCTTGCCCTGCTGCCAGCGACGTTCGCCGCGCAACCGCTGCCCGCGACCGCGCTGCCGCCCACCGTCGCCGCGCCCGCGCCCACCCAGGGATCCGGCACGCCCGGCACAGCGACTCCGCGCCCGCCAGTTGTGTCCACGCCAGCCGCCACGCCTGCGCCGGGCAACGTCACCGATGTGATGCTGGTCTACGACGGGCGCAGCCTGGCCCTGGTCAACGTGTCGGGGAAGCCACTCGACCTGACGCCGCTGGTCATCGCCGGTGAGGCGCAGGCCCTGGCGCTCACCCGCTGGCAGACGCCCTGGCTCAGCGGATCGCTGGCGGCGTTTCCCAGCGGGGATTGCCTGCAGGTCTGGGCGTGGACCGAGGCGGGCGAGTTGCCCCAGCCGGGCCTGTGCCGCATCCGCCGCGGCGTGATCAACGTCGCCCCGGAGGCGCTCTTCTGGACAGGGGGCGCGTTCGCGCTGCGGCTGGGCGACGCTGTGCTGGTGACCTGCCCGGCTGGCACGGGGACGTGCCCTGCGGACCTGCCGTAGGGGAGAACGCTCAGCGCGTGATCAGGGTGATGCTGGCCAGGATCAGCGCCGCGCCGATCCAGCCGAGGGCGTTAGGGATTTCGGCGAAGAAGACCAGCCCCATCAGCACGCCGAAGACCGGCTCGGCCAGCGAGACGACGCTCACCTGCTGCGCGCTGATGCGCTGCAAGCCCTGGAAGTAGAGCAGGTACGACAGGCCGAGCGAGAAGATGCCGAGCGGGATCAGCAGGTGCAGGTTGCTGGCGACTGTGGCGCCCGGCGCGCGCAGCGCCCAGGGGAACAGCACCAGCACAATCGTCCCGTTCGACCACAGATTCTGGGTCAAGCCGCTGATGCGCCCGCGCATTGACCGGCTGATCAGCATGGCCAGGCCATAGCCCACGCCGGAGAGCGCCGCCGCACCGATGCCGGTCAGCTCGCTGGAGCGCACGTCGAGCCGCGCCGGGTCGGTTATGAGCGCCATGCCGCTGAAGGCCAGCGCCAGGCTCAGCCAGGTGTAGCGGGCGCGCGGTTCGCCCAGCACCAGCGGAGCCAGCACGGCCACATAGATCGGCGCCGAGTTGACCAGCAGAGCAGCGTTGGCCGCCGTCGTGTGCTGCACGGCGTAGGTGTAGAGGATCACCGTCGCGCTGACGGCCAATCCCAGCGGCACCAGGCGGCGGATCGCGTCCCGGTTCAGGGCCTGGCGCACCGGTGTGCGGCTGGCGATGGTGAGCGCGCACAGGAACAGGAAGCCGAACAGCGCGCGGAAGAAGGCGATGGTGCTCGTGCCCAGTCCGTCCGTCCAGCGGGTGAAGGGGATGGCCAGGCTGAAGCAGAAAGCGCCCACCAGCACCAGGAGGACTCCGGTGCGCTGGGCGGAGCTAGCGGCGGTTGCGGTCAGGCGCACAGTGACCTCGTGACGGGTGAAGTGAGTGGCGCACGTCGTGCGATTATAGAGGGGCGTGGGCGTTCCGTCTATGCCGGTTCTTGGGCCGGCCAGCCCACCAGCCCCGTTCGCCTGATGCCTCAGCATCGCCTATAATCCGGGGCGTCGGTTCATTGCCGCGCCCTGGAGGAGGTGAGTCGTGAGGCGTGGGGCCAAGTTGTTCTTCACGATGCGCTCGGTGATCCTTCTGGCGCTCATCCTGGCGGTGATGATCGTGGTGCTCGCCAGGGACGGTACGAGCCAGACGCCGGACCCGACTCCTGCGCCGCCGTCACCGACGGCTGACGCGCCGCTTTCGGCGGAAGAAGCGGCCCTGGCCGTGCTGCGCGAGAATGCCGCTGCCATCATCGCCAAAGACCTCGACCGCTACCTGGCCACGCTGGACGAGAGCGCGCCCTCCTACGAGTCAACCGCGGACACGATGCGCGCCCTGTTCGACAGCTACGATCTGGAGGTCATGCTTGAGGGAGCGGAAGTCCTGGAGCAGACCGATGACGAGATCGTGATCCGCCTCGTGCAGATCACGCGCAAGACCAGCGCGGCCCAGACCCCGGAGCCGACTCCTGCGCCGCCATCACCGACGGCTGGCGCGCCGCTGGCACCGGAAGAAGCGGCCCTGGCCGTGCTGCGCGAGAATGCCGCCGCCATCATCGCCAAAGACCTCGACCGTTACCTGGCCACGCTGGACGAGAGCGCGCCCTCCTACGAGACAACCGCGGACACGATGCGCGTCCTGTTCGACAGCTACAATCTGGACGTCGTCCTCGAGGGAGCGGAGGTGTTGGAGCAGACCGATGACGAGATCGTGATCCGCCTCGTGCAGATCACCCGCAAGAT
>JBBIHG010000163.1:0-4728 GCA_037447125.1 Chloroflexota bacterium
CAGCCCGACGACGACCCCGCAGACGAGCACTTCGAGCAGGTTGAGCGCGTCCGCCGGGTTGTAACCGAAGTCGCGCTCGCCAGCGATCTTGGTGACAATCCACCAGGCCAGCAGAGCCACGAAGCCCGTGACCGCGCTCATCACCAGGGCGGCCAGGCTCTCCTTGCCCTTGGCGAAGAAGTAGGTCGGGCCGTTGAGGGCCGAGATGAGGCCCCAGCCGAACGAGAACCACAGCACCCCGGTGGGTAGCTCCAGGACGCGGTCAATGATCGCCGCGATGATGCCCGACACGACGGCGATGATCAATACCTTCATCCCCAGCGCCGGCTCAATGCCGAGCTGATCCAGCCGGCGCAGCGCCTGTCTCCGGATGTCCTCGGCCTGCAACTGCGGTCTGCGCGGCGGTTGCGGTTGATTCTGTCCCATCGTTATGCCTCCTGATAGGGTAGCTGACCATGGGCTGGCCGGGCACGGGACAACCCGCCCCGTGCCAGAGGGCGATTTCGTCGCCTATTATTGGCACTATAGCACTATGTCACCGCGCGCACAAGAGGGGAAAACGGGGGACTCTCAGAAGCCGTTTGAGAGGTATCTTTACCCCCATCCCCGGCCCTTCCCCCGCAAGCGAGGGAAGGGAGAAAGGACTGCTCTTGAAGTCCCTCCCCGCCTGCGGGGAGGGATTTAGGGTGGGGTTGCAGGCCTTTTCAAACGGTCTCTCACGTTGAGGGCGGGTTTTTTGAACCGCCGAGAAGCGGAGAGCGCAGAGATCAAGACAGGGTATGAACCCCTCTCGGCTCTTCTCCGCGTCCTCTGTGTCTCTACGGTGCGCTTTGCTGCGCGCGAACGCTCGCGAGCGATCGGTGTCACAGCGCCAGATCGTCGCGGGGGAGGATGCCCGCGCCCTCGCCGAAGCCGGCGGCAATGGCGGCCAGCGTCTGCCCGGTGAGCGGGTGCCGCCAGTCCGGGGCGATCTCGGCCAGCGGCAGGGCGACATGGGCGCGCGTCAGGATGTCGGGATCGGGCAGGGTGAGGTGCGGGCTGCTGAGGACACAATCGCCGAACAGGGCGAGGTCGAGGTCAATGGGGCGCGGCGCGAACCTGTCAGCGGAGCGCCGGCGGCCCAGCAGCAGCTCGATGAAGCGCAGCACGTGGAACTTGAGCGTCAGCGGCTCATAATACCCGTCGGTCTCGACCAGCAGCGCCGCGTTGAGGAACGGCGGCTGGTCCGTGGCCACCCCGCCACTCGCGCCGACCGGCGCGCTCTCGTAGACGCGCGAGACGGCACGCACCGTCAGGTGGTAGTTCTGGCGCAGCAGGGCGACCGTGCGGGACAGATTGCGCTCCGGCGCAATATTCGAGCCGAGCGTGATCAGCGCCGGAGTCGGCGGGCTGCCCTCACTCAAAGTCGGCGCGCTCCCGCTCGATCTCCACGCCGACGGAGCGGGCGAAGCGCAGCGCGGCCGGCTTTTCCACGCGCACAATGACCCGATCCGCCCCATGATCTACCACGCAGATGCGGGCGATGGCCGCCGCCAACGCCTCGACCGTGTAATAGGCCGAGTCCTCGACGTGGGCGATGATGGCTTTGGTGATCGTGCGGTAGTTGAGGATGTCGTTCGCCTGGTCGGTCGCGCCGCCACGCCGCGTGTCGGTGAAGAGGGTCAGGTTGATCAGGATGTCCTGCTTCTTCTCGCGCTCCCAGTCATTCAGGCCGATGATGCCGCGCAGCAACAGGTCGCGCACGATAATCTTGTCCAGAGCCATGAGTCCCTCACCTGTTTCAGCTAGCTGCCTATGTGCTTCTGGGGAAGATCATAGCCCGCCCGTCAGGCGCGCGCCAGCCGCAGGGCAGGGAAGGGTCCACGAACAAGTTGATGCTGTTGGCGAAATGATCTCGTAGGGGCGTATGGCCATACGCCCTACGGGCGCCGCTCTGCTGCGCCCCTGCGCGATCGGCGTGAGGGAATTCGCCAACAACATCAAGCTATCAGCGGATCATCTGCCGCCGCCGGGGAGCCTCACCCCCGCTCGGCCCACTGACGCGGGCCTCGCCGCCCCCTCTCCACGCCGTGGAGAGGGGGCAAGCCGAGCGTAGCGAGGCTGGGGGTGAGGCCAGGCCAGAGCCCGGCCCCGGAATCAGACTTCCGAAGTTCCCGGAACTTCGGAAGTCTCCTTCTCCGCGCCCTCTCAGCGCAGGCCCTCGATCAGGTAGGTGATCACCGCCTCCTCACGCCCGCGGACCACGTGCGGGCCGGTGCGTGTGGCGAGGACGTGCTCGGCGACGAGGCTGTGCGTGGCCTCGCTGACGGTGATCTCGCTGTGGTCGCTCAGGCGCTGCAGGCGGCTGGCCAGGTTGACCGTGTCGCCGATGGCGGTGAAGTCCATCAGCTCCGGCGTGCCGATGATACCGACGATGGCCAGGCCGGTGTTGATGCCCACATTCACTGCCAGGCGGAACTCCGGCTCCAGCGTGTCGTAGAAAGCGGGGAGAGCGTCGCGGATGGCCAGGGCGGTGCGCACGGCGCGCAGCGCGTGGTCGGGCTGGGGCAGCGGCGTGTTGTAGAGGGCCATTACCCCATCGCCCAGGAACTTGTTGAGCGTGCCGCCGTGGGCCTTGATATGGCGCACCATCAGCGCGTGATAGGCGTTGAGCACTTCGATCAGGCGCGGCGGCGCGGCAAGCTCGGCCAGCCGGGTGAAGCCTTCCAGATCGGCGAAGAGCACGGTGACGACGGCCTCGGCCCCGCCCAACTGCACGCGCGACGGCGCTTCGAGAAGCTGCTCGACGATCTCGTGGGCCACGAAGCGCTCGAACGTCTGGCGGATCTGTTCGCGCTGGGCGCGCAGCGTGTCGGCCTCCTCTTTGGCGCGCAACCGGGTGGCGACGCGCGCAACAAGCTCGCGCGGATGGAACGGCTTGACCAGGTAATCGTCGGCGCCCACGCCCAGCCCGCGCACCCGCGACTCGATGTCCACCTGCGCGGTGAGCATGATCACCGGGATAGAAGCGGTGTGCAGGTCGCTGCGCAGCGCCGCGCAGACCTCAAAGCCGTCCAGTAGCGGCATGTTGACATCGAGGATGACCAGGTCGGGCAGGTTCTGCCGGGCGTATTCCAGCGCGGCGAGGCCATCGGCCACCAGGATCACCTGGTGGCCCAGGTTGTGCAGGATGTCGTAGACCAGCTCGCGGCTGCTATGATCGTCTTCGGCCACCAGGATGTTCATGGCTGGGGCCACCTTCGCTGCCCAATGCTCCCGCTGGTTGGCACCGCCGGCCTGTGAATTGCCGGGGCAGCAACCGCTCCGCTCCCGTGTTGGAGTGTACCGCTGCGGGGTGGAGAATCCCAATTCCCGGGCCGGCGCTCTGTCGCTGACCTTGACGGGCCGTCGCGCCGCATGGTACAATGCCCGCTGTGTGAGGCCCCCATCGTCTAGGGGACCAGGACGTGGCCCTTTCAAGGCCAAGACGGGAGTTCGAATCTCCCTGGGGGCACACAGCCAGCGGCAAACGGTCGCTGGCTTTCTTGTTGGGGAGCCTGCCGTATGTTTTCCCTCACTCTGCCGCTTGTGCTATAGTTCCGGCCACTGACCCGGCACGACGCGCACAGCAAAGGCACAGTGACATCTCATGATGACCAGCTTCGCCAGCCAACTGGCAAACATCCTGACCGAGTACAGCTCCCCGGTGCAGCCGGGCGAGTACATCACCATCGCCGGCAACGGCTCGACCGCCGGGCCACTGATCGCCGCGCTGGCCGAGGCCATCCTGCGCCGGGGCGCGTATCCCAACATCCAGGCCGCCGCGCCGCTCTCGCCCGACTACAGCGATTACTTCGAGCTATTCATGCGCCTGGCCAGCGATGACCAGCTCACCCGGCTGGACTCGACGATGATGCACTGCATTGAGGCATCCGACGCCATTTTTTTCATCAAGGCCCCGACCAACACCAAGGCGCTCTCGGAGACAGACCCGGCGCGCATCAGCCGCTGGCGCAAGGCGACCAGCGCCGTCAGCGAGCGCTACCTGCGCCGCTACGCCGAAGGATCGCTGCGCTGGACGGTCGTCGGCTGGCCGACGCAGGCCCTCGCCCAGGCGGCGGAGATGGGTTTGCTCGACTACCAGGAATTCGTCTACAAGGCGTGCGGCCTCGACCAGCCGGACCCCGTCGCCCACTGGCACGCTTTCCGCGACCGGCAGGCGCGGCTGGTGGACTGGCTGAGCGACAAGCAGCACGCCCAAGTCAAAGGCCCTGGCATTGATCTCGCGTTTGACTTCGGCGGGCGACCCTGGAAGAGCGCCCACGGCCAGGAGAACTTCCCCGACGGCGAAATCTTCACCAGCCCGATCGAGGACTCGGTGAACGGGACGGTGGCCTTCAACTTCCCGTGCATCTATCTGGGCAACGAAGTCGAGGGCGTTCGCCTGCGCTTCGAGAACGGCGTGGCCGTCGAAGCGAGCGCCTCCAAAGGCGAGGCGTACCTGGTGCGCACGCTGGACACCGACCCCGGCGCGCGGCGGCTGGGCGAGTTCGCCATCGGCACGAATATGGGCATTCAACGCATGACGCGCAGCATCCTCTTCGACGAGAAGATCGGCGGCTCGATCCACATGGCCCTGGGGCGCAGCTACGAAGAGACGAAGGGCGTCAACCAGAGCGCCATCCACTGGGACATGATCCACAGCATGAAGGACGGCGGCGAAATCTGGATTGACGGGGCGCTGTTCTA
>JBBIHG010000164.1:0-4628 GCA_037447125.1 Chloroflexota bacterium
TTGCACACAAGACGAACGGACCGATGGCAATCACTCAACGCGCACACGAAAAGCTCACTTTCCTCTACGGCCCGCAGCGCGGCGCCGCCTGCCTGGAGCGGTTGCCCGCCCGGCTCGCGGACTTCCGCAAGCGCCATCCCCAGTTGTCGCAGCAGCCCGTCGCCCCCCAGGAGCGCTTCACCGAGCGCGATGTCGTGCTGATCACCTACGGCGATTCGCTGCGCGCGCCGGGCGAGCCGCCGCTCAAGACGCTGCACGGCTTCCTGCGGCGCAGGCTGGCCGGAGTCGTCTCGACGGTGCACATCCTGCCCTTCTTCCCCTATTCGTCCGATGACGGCTTTTCGGTCATTGACTACCTGGCCGTGAACCCCGACCTGGGCAACTGGGACGATGTTGACCGGCTGGCGGGCGATTTCAAGCTGATGGTGGATGTGGTGATCAACCACGTCTCGGCGCGCAGCACCTGGTTCCAGCGCTTCCTGGCCGGCGACCCTGCTTATCAGGACTTCTTCATCAGCGTGGACCCGGCCACCGACCTGTCAAGTGTGGTCCGCCCGCGCACGCTGCCGCTGCTCAGCGCGGTCGAGACGGCGAACGGCGTGCGCCATGTGTGGACGACCTTCAGCAGCGACCAGATCGATCTCAACTTCGCCAACCCGGACGTGCTGCTGGCGATGGTGGACGTGTTGCTGTTCTACGTGGCGCACGGCGCGAGCCTGATCCGCCTGGATGCCATCGCCTACCTGTGGAAGACGATCGGGACGGGCTGCATTCATCTGGAGGAGACGCACACGGTCGTGCGCCTCTTCCGCGACATCCTCGACGAGGTCGCGCCCAATGTGGCCCTGATCACTGAGACGAACGTCCCCCACGCCGAGAATGTCTCCTACTTCGGTGATGGCACGGACGAAGCCCAGCTTGTCTACCAGTTCACGCTGCCGCCGCTGCTGCTGCATACCTTCGCCACCGGCGACGCCACCAAACTCAGCCAGTGGGCGGCCGGGCTGGAGAAAGTCTCTGACCAGACATCGTTCTTCAACTTCACCGCGTCGCACGACGGGATCGGCGTGCGTCCGGTCGAGGGGATTCTGTCGCCGGACGAAGTGGCAGCGTTGGTGGCGCGGGCGCGCGCGCACGGCGGCGATGTGTCCTTCAAGAACAACAGCGACGGCACGCGCAGCCCTTATGAGCTGAACGTCAATTACTTCGACGCGCTCTCCGACCCGGCGGGCGGCGAGCCATTGGTGCTGCAGGCGCGGCGTTTCCTGGCCTCGCAGGCGATCCAACTGGCGTTCGTCGGCGTGCCGGGCATCTATATCCACAGCCTGCTTGGCTCGCGCAACTGGAACGAGGGCGTGGCCCAGACCAGGGCGCTGCGCACAATCAACCGCGAGAAGCTGTGGTGCGACGCGGTGGAGGGCGCGCTGGACGATCCGGGGTCGCTGCGCAGCTACGTCTTCTACGCCTACCGCGACCTGATCGCCCGCCGCACCAGCGAGCGCGCCTTTCACCCCAACGGCGCGCAGCAGGTGCTCAGCCTGCACCCGGCGGTTTTCGCCCTGCTGCGCACGTCGCCAGATGGCGCTGAGCACGCCGTCGCCCTGACCAATGTCTCCGACGGGCCGATCACCGTAGACCTGGCCGGCGTGCCGCTGGAGGGCGTCCGCGCCTACCGTGACGCGCTAACCGGGCAGGAGGTAGCGCCCGCTGCGCCGCTGACGCTGGAGCCGTATCAGGTGGCCTGGCTCAAGCCGGTGGGGGTCAAGTGATCAGCGATCAGTTTTCAGAGCGTGTTTGTAAAGCCCCCATCCCCCGGCCCCTTCCCCCAAAATGAGGGAAGGGGAGCAGAGCTGCCGGTAGGTTCCCCTCCCTCCGCGCAGCGTGGGGGAGGGGTTAGGGGTGGGGGGAACAACTTAACCTTGACAATGTCACATTTGACCCCCATCCCCAGCCCTTCCCCCGCAAGCAGGGGAAGGGAGCAAAGTCGGGCCTGAAAGTCCCTCCCTGCTGGCGGGGAGGGATTTAGGGAGGGGTTGGAACCCGCGCTAATGTGACATTGTCAAGTAACAAACACGCTCTCAGTTGTCAGCATCGTGTGCGAACGCGTCGCGTCCTGTCTGTGCGTTATCCTCTACTGATCACTGACAACTGATCACTGACGACCACACACAGGAGCGAACCCCATGCGCATCGGATTCGTCGCCACACGCATCGCCGGGCTGGACGGCGTCTCGCTGGAAATCAACAAGTGGGCCGAGGTGCTGCGGCGGCTGGGCCATGAGCCGTTCTTCTGCGCGGGCGAGTTGGGCGAGTACGCCCAGCCCGGCCTGGAAGCGCCGCCTTTCCACTTCCAGCACCCGGAGGCCGTCGCCCTGCACGACGAGGCGTTCGGCAGCGCGGAAGAGTCGCGGGCGCTTTACCAGCGCATCGCGGAGTCAGCGGCGCGGCTCAAGGCGACGCTCTACGAGTTCGCCGACCGCTTCCAACTGGACTGGATCATCACCCAGAATGCCCAGGCCATCCCCATGCAGATCGCGCTGGGCGTGGCCCTGCGCGACTTCATCAGCGAGACGCACATCCCGGCCATCGGCCACCACCACGACTTCTACTGGGAGCGCGAGCGCTTCATCGTCAACCGCATTCCCGACATCCTGCTGACCGCCTTCCCGTCCGAGGGCACTTCGACGCGCCACGTGGTGATCAGCACGGCAATGCAGCGCGAGCTATTCATGCGCCGCCGCCTGAGCGCGACCTACGTCCCCAACGTGTTCGACTTCCGCAATCCGCCCCCGCCGCCGGACGAGTACGCGCTGACTGTGCGCGACGAGTTGGGCATCGCCCCGGACGAGCGGCTGATCCTCCAGCCGACGCGCATCGTGCGCCGCAAGAACATCGAGCGGGCGGTCGAGTTGGTGCGCCAGTTGAGCGAGCGCGATCCCCGGCAGCGCTACGTCCTGGTCGTCACCGGCTACGCGGGCGATGAGTCCGGCTCGTACTACGACTGGCTGCTGCGCCAGGTGGAGACGGCGGGCATCCGCGCCCTGTTCATCGGCGACCGCATTGTGGAGCGGCGCGGCGTGCAGGACGGGCGGCGCACCTACACGCTGTGGGACATCTATCCACACGCCGACTTCGTGACCTACCTGAGTTCGTATGAGGGCTTCGGCAATGCCCTGATTGAGACGCTCTACTTCTGTAAGCCGCTGGTCGTCAATGCGTACACCGCGTACCGCTCCGACATCAGGCCGGCGGGCGTGCGCGCGGTGGAGGTTCGCGAGGAGGTGACGCCGCAGACGGTGGATGACGTGCTGGCTCTGCTCGACGATCCGGCGGAAGTGGCGCGCATCGTCGCCCACAACTACGCAGTGGGGCAGGCTCATTTCTCCTATGAGGTGCTGGAGGCCAGGCTGCGGGCGCTGTTGGCCTGGGGGGAGGCGTAAATAGATAGTTGATAAAGCATAAAATTGCGTCGTCTCAGCCCTTTCTTCCTAATGCTATCTGAATTGACACCCAAAACGTTTTGGATTATGGTAGGAGTATCTATCCAAAACGTTTTGGACAAGACAATGAGAGTTACGCTTAAGACGATTGCCGAAGAGGCGGGCCTTTCCATCACTACAGTCTCGCGGGCGCTGGCCGGGTACGATGATGTCAACGACGATACCCGTCGCCGCATCGTAGCCATTGCCCAACGCCTCGGCTACCAGCCCAACCTTGCCGCCCGCCATCTGCGCAGCAAGCAGACGCACACCATCGGGATGGTCATCCCGCTCACCTCGTACTTCTCCGATCCCTTCTTCATGGAGCTGATCTCTGGTGTGGGCCGCCAGGCCGCCGAGCACGGCTATGACCTGTTGCTCTCGGCCCAGCAGCCGGGCGAGGAGGAGTTGGGCGCTTACCGGCGCATGGTGGCCAGCAGCCGCATTGATGGGGTGGTGCTCGCCCGCGTGCTGGCCGACGACCCGCGCATCACCTTTCTGAAGGAAGCGCATCACCCGTTCGTCGCCTTCGGGCGTTCGAGCACCAGCGACTACCCCTACATTGACGTGGACGGGGCGACGGGCGTATACCACCTGGTCGAGCATCTGATCGAGCGCGGGCACCGGCGCATTGCCATGATCCTGTCGCCGCGCGATCTGGCCTTCACCACGGCGCGCTTCGAAGGCTATCAGCGCGCGCTGGGCGAGGCCGGCCTCTGCATTGACCAGCGGTACATCGTCGAGTCCGACCTCACGCAAGAGGGCGGCTATGCAGTGGCGCTGCGCCTGCTCGATCTCCCGTCTCCGCCAACGGCTATCGTGGCCTGCAATGATGCGATGGCCATTGGCGCGATGCAGGCGATCCAGGCCCGTGGGCGGGCGGTGGGGCGCGATGTGGCTGTGGCCGGCTTTGACGACATTCCCTCGGCGGCGACGACCGATCCGCCGCTGACCACCGTCCGCCAGCCGATCTATGACATCGGGCGGCGGGCGCTGGAGATGTTGATCCGTGTCATCCGCCGGGAGCCGCTGGATGAGTCTCAGGTGCTGCTGCTGCCAGAGCTGATTGTGAGGCAGTCCAGCGGGCTGGCTCCCTAGTGTCTATCCGCAGATTCGCCTGTGAGGTGTCGCTGCGTCCGGCAATTGATG
>JBBIHG010000165.1:0-4337 GCA_037447125.1 Chloroflexota bacterium
TCCATGCATGGAGAGGGGGAAAGGCCGAGCGTAGCGAGGCCAGGGGGTGAGGTAAGGAGCGCGCAGCAGAGCAGCGCCCCTGGGGGAGAATGCATCGCAGCAGCAACCAATCTGAGCGCGGAGAGTGAAGCATGATCGTTGCAGAGCAGAAATCCCTAGACGAGATGAAGACCCTGATCGGCGAGGCGTGCAACGTGCTGGTGGTGGGCTGCGGGACGTGCGTGACGGTCTGCTTCGCCGGCGGATCGCGCGAGGCAGCAATTGTAGCGGCGTCGCTGCGCATGGCGACCAAGCTGGACGGCAACTTGACCGCCGTCAGTGACGTGACTGTGCAACGCCAGTGCGAGTGGGAGTACCTGGACGAGATCGCCGACCAGATCAAAGCGGCGGATGTGGTGCTCTCGCTCGGATGTGGGATCGGCGTGCAGGCCATTGCCGAGCATTTCCCCCAGACGTGGGTCGTGCCCGGCCTGAATACCAGCTTCCTGGGCCTGCCCACCGAGCAGGGCGTCTGGGCCGAGCGCTGCGCAGCCTGCGGCGACTGTCTGCTGGGCCTGACCGGCGGCATCTGCCCCATCGCCCGCTGTTCCAAGTCGCTGCTCAACGGGCCGTGTGGCGGGTCGGAGGACGGGCACTGCGAGGTCAACCCCGACATTCCCTGCGCCTGGCAACTCATTTACGACCGGCTGAGCAGCCTGGGCAAGCTCGATCTGCTGCTCGAAGTGCAGCCGCCCAAGAACTGGAAAACGTCCCGCGATGGCGGCCCGCGCAAGATCGTGCGCGAGGACCTGCGCCTGGCCGCTGAGGAGGAATAGCCGATGACAGCGCAACCACACAGCAACGGGTACCTGGTGGGGTCGAACCTGGAGCGCGTGCTGCGCGCCGGCTATTTCGCCGTCACCGCCGAGCTGGGGCCGCCGCAGAGCGCGGACGCGGAGGTGATCCGCAAGAAGGCCGCCCTGCTGAAGGGCTGCTGCGACGCGGTCAACATCACCGACAACCAGACGGCCATCGTGCGCATGTCGAGCATCGGCGCGGGGGCGATTGTCGTCCAGGAAGGGCTGGAGCCAGTCATCCAGATGACCTGCCGCGACCGCAACCGCCTGGCCATTCAAAGCGATCTGCTGGGCGCTTACGCACTGGGGATGCGCAACCTGCTCTGTCTCTCCGGCGATCACCAGAACTTCGGCAACCACCCCACGGCCAAGAACGTGTTCGACATGGACTCGATCCAGTTGGTGCAGATGATCGCCGCCATGCGCGACACCAGGGTCTTTCAGTGTGGCGATGCGTTCAAGGGGCAGGAGCCGCGCTTCTTCGTCGGCGCCGCCTCCGCCCCTTTCGCTGACCCGATAGACTTCCGCCCGCTGCGCCTGGCCAAGAAGGTGAAGGCGGGGGCGAACTTCATCCAGACGCAGTTGATCTACGATGTCCCGGCTTTCAAGACGTTCATGGAGAAGGTCCGCGCGCTCGGCCTGCACGAGAAGATCTACATCCTGGCCGGCGTCGGCCCGCTGAAAAGCCCGGCGATGGCCCGCTACATGAAAGATAGCGTGCCCGGCCTGTGGGTGCCCGATGAGTTCATCGCACGTATGGAGGCGACGGGCGCGCCCTGGGCGGACATCCCCAAAGACGCGCTGACTAAAGAAGACAAGAAGGCGCGGGCCGAGGCCTACAAGGAGGAAGGCATTCGCATCTGCATCGAGTTGATCCAGCAGATTCGCGAGATCGAAGGCGTGTCCGGTGTGCACATCATGGCCATCGAATGGGAGGAGGCTGTCCGCCCCATCGTCGAAGGAGCAGGCTTGCTGCCGCGCCCGACGGTTGCGGCGCCCAGTGTGCAGGAGGCCGGCCATGAGTGAAACGCCCAGCAGCGCGCCGATGTCGCTCAACGCCGACCTGGCCCGGCGAGTCAAGGATGAGCTTGGGCAGAACATCTTCCTGTGCTACCAGTGCGTCAAGTGCACCAGTGGCTGCCCGGTGGCCGAGTTCTTCGACTGGCAGCCCAACCAGATCATGCGCGCGCTGCAACTGGGGCAGGACGACATCGCCCTGGGCGCGCAGACGCCCTGGCTCTGTGCCGCCTGCCAGATGTGCACCACACGCTGCCCGCAGGCGCTCGACATCGCCGCGATCATGGAATTCCTGACTCGTGAGGCCCGCGCCCGCGGCATTGCGCCGGCGGTGCCGGAAGTGACGATCTTCAACGAGGCGTTCCTGCGCGAGGTGCGGTTGTGGGGCCGCGCCTACGAACTGGGGCTGATGGCCGAGATGAAGCTGCGCACGCGCAACTTCACCGACGACATAGACCTGGGCGTGAAGATGATGCGCAAGCGCAAGCTGGCCTTTCTGCCCAAGCGCGTCCGCCCGCCGCACAAGGTCAAGCTTGTCGCCGCGCCGCCCAACGCCATTGGCTACTACCCCGGCTGCTCGCTGCATTCCACCGCGCGCGAGTACGATGTCTCCACGCGGGTGGTGTGCGAGGCGCTGAATCTGCCCCTGGTCGAGCCGCGCGGCTGGGTCTGCTGCGGCAGCTCCGCCGCGCACCGCGCCGATCCGGACGCTGCGCTGCAGCTGCCTTTGGAAAACCTGGCGCTGATCGAGCAGGGCGGCTTGCGCGAAGTGACCATGCCCTGTGCCGCCTGCTTCAATCGGCACAAAGCTGCGCAGTTCGAGATTCGCCACGACGCCGGGCGCAAAGCGGAGATGGACAGGGCACTCGGCTATAGCTACCAGGGCGCGGTGCAGGTCAGCACGCTGGTCGAGGCGATCACCCAGCACGTCGGGACCGAGGCGGTGGGGGCCAGGGTGCAGCGCCCGCTGGCTGGGCTGCGCGTGGTGTGCTACTACGGCTGCCTGCTCACCCGTCCGCCGGAAGTGACTGGAGCGCCGCATCCTGAGAATCCGACCGACATGGACGCCCTGCTCGCCGCGCTCGGCGCGGAGGTCGTAGACTGGTCGTACAAGACCTGCTGCTGCGGGGCGGCCCACTCGCTGACTCGCCCGGACATTGTGCTCAAGCTGAGCGGCGAGCTGATCGCCCATGCCCGCGAAGCCGGCGCCGACGCCATCGCCGTCGCTTGCCCGCTGTGCCACACCAACCTGGACGCGCGCCAGTTCCAGATGGGCCTGGACGAGGCGATGCCTGTGTTGTACTTCACCCAGTTGATGGCCCTGGCTTTCGGTCTGCCGGAGAAGGCCGCCGCCCTGCATAAGAACCTGGTTGATCCGCGACCGCTGCTGAGAGAAAAAGGATTGCTTGACCTTTACCACACCAGCCCCCCGCCAGGCGCGCCCGTCTAGCCTGCCGGGGGGACCCAGAGGCCCGCAAGCGCCGCCCGCTTCTGCCGCCCGACCAGTCTTGCGCGGAGGTCCGGCAGTGGTACCTGTTGATCTCTTCGACACCCTCAACGACGCCTGGCGCGCTGTTTGCTGCGCCTACGACGTGAGCGGCGATCTGCCGGACATGAGCGTGCTATTCGAGGGGACCGACCTGTCGGCGCCGGCACAGGCCTCGGCAGCGGTGCTGACCAACATGCTGACCGAAGCCGTCGGGCGCGTCGGGCGCTTCTCGCCCTGGTACCGCCAGCCGGTCAGCGCCTTCGGCCTGGTGCTGGCCCGCGACGTGGCGACCGACTGCGTCCACTGGCAACTGACCGAGCGCGCCGCCGAGCAGTGGGAGCGCATCCTCAAGCCGCTGGAGGTGGCTATCGCCCGCAACGTCGGCCTGATCCTCTCGGTCGGTGTGCTGGATGGTCTGGACCTGGCCGCCGAGGAGGGCGATCCGTGCGTGACGGCGGCCTGCCTGTGCACGCCGCCACGGGTGATCCTGGTCAGCCGGTCGGTGCTGCGGACGGCGCAGATTCGCTGCGACGCCTGCCGGCAGCAGTTCCACCTGGTGGACGATGCTCAGGGCATTGACTTCTGAGGGGAGTAGGGGCGTCAGGCCGCGTCCGCTGCGCGCCGATCAGCGCTGACCGGATTGCGTCACCAGCCACACGCCGCTGAGGATCGCCGCGCCGCCGAGCAAGGCTAGCGGGCGCAGCGGCTCGGTCAGACGAGAGATTGCCGCCATCTGTGAGAGGGTGTATGGTAAGCTCCCCCTCATCCCCCGACCCCTTCTCCCTCCAGGGGGAGAAGGGGAGCAAAGCGCGGGATTTCCCCTCGCCCCGGTGAGGGAGAGGGGTGCAGGGGTGAGGGGTTTCCGTACACGCTCTCAGAGTTTACCAAACTTGCACCAGTTTTACCCATGAGCCTGCAAAAAAGTATGATACACTGGATTGCGAGGCAGCCCAGGGCGACCTGGACGCCATGCTCCAGGAGATGCGCGAAGCGAA
>JBBIHG010000166.1:0-4302 GCA_037447125.1 Chloroflexota bacterium
GTTTTGGCATAGGCACAGTATAACTCTTTTGCCAGTTACTTTCGATAGATCACTTATGAACTATAAGACGAAGGCCATATGCTGAACGAACTGGGCGAGCATCAAGGTGGCGAAGGCCAAGAAATGCAGGCCCTTCAAGGTTTCGGGCAAGCGTTCATAGTCACGGGCCAAGCGGCGAAAGCGGGCCATCCAGCCGAAGGAACGCTCGACCACCCAGCGGCGGGGCAGCAGGACAAAGCCCTTTTTCGCCTCCGGCAGCTTGACCACGACCAAGCGGATAGCCTGTTGCTCCGCCGCTTGTTGCGGTTCATCACCGGTATAGCCTTGATCGACGAAGGCCACTTCGACGCTGTGGTCGGTCACGGCTTGCACCTGCTGGGCCAACTCCGCCACCTGGTCGCGATCCTGTTGGTTGGCCGGCGTCACGTGCAGCGCCAGCAACTGACCCAGGGTGTCGACTGCCATGTGCATCTTGCTGCCTTTCTTGCGTTTGGCCCCGTCGTAGCCCGCTCGTTGCCCGCTTTCCGGCGACGATTGCAGCGTCCGGCTGTCGAAGATGGCCGCCGACGGCTGCTCGTCCCGCCCCTCGGCCAGCCGCAGCAGGGCCCGCAGGTCATGCACCAGCGCTTCAAAAACGCCTGCCTTCAGCCACCGCTGCGACTGCTGATACACGACCGCCCACGGCGGCAGGTCGTTGGGCATCATTCGCCATTGGGCACCTGTGCGAATGATCCAGCGCAAGCCGTTGAACACCTCGCGCAGAGCGTAGTCGCGCTGGGGCGCGTCTTCGCGCATCAGCGTCAGATAGGGGGCGACAAACGCCCATTCTTCGTCTGTCACGTCACTGGGGTACGCTTTTCTGTTCATTCCCCCAGTTTAACCAAAGTTCATAACAGGCTCTAGCGGTCTTGTGCACAGAAGACCGGTCTCATGGTGCACGGACTCGCTGCGCTCTGAAGACCTGATTGGGCTGTTTCAAGATGGTCGTAAGGTAGTTTCCCTCCTCATCACGCATGAACTCCAGCCGGACGTCCATCGCGCCCTTGGCCTGGAACTCAACCCCCGCGTTTGACAGGCGACGCGGGAGTAATTCCTCTTCGGTCTGCCCTGTGATGACCATGAACAGCCGACCTTGCTTGAGGACAACGGCCAATTCCATGCCCTCAATGGGCAGCGCGAAGCGGCCCACCAGCGCAGCCAACGTGCTGGTGTCGACGGTCAGCGGCTTGCGTTTGAACACAACTGGCTCCACCTGCGGCTCCAGCGCCACCGACAGCGCCTCGATCTCACCCTGGATGCTCATGAGGAAGCGCACCGGCACGCGCAGCTCAAAGCGCTCCAGGTCCAGGTTGAAGATGTCGTAGTGGTAGTGCTCCAGCGGATACCACGCCCCAGCGATCCAGGCCTGCAGCCTGTCCTCATCGAGCTTAACGATGAGGTCAGCGTAGCCGTCCGCGGCGAATTCGCCCGTGTAATCCTGCAGGGGATGCGTGTGCGGCGCGTCGTGCGCTTGCTCCTGCCCGGCGATCTCACGATCCAGGTCGGTAGCGGCGAAGAACTCGTCATAGAGCGCGTGCCAGCGCGGGTTCCAGTTGTTGTCGGGCAGGTCCAGCAACCGGTCGCACACTTCGTACGTCAGCACGTCGCGCAGCGGCCTGCTGTCCAGATTGGTCAGCACAGCGATGCCGATCCTCTGCTGTGGCACGAAGGCCACCATCGTGCTGAACCCGTCTATGTTGCCGCCGTGGTGGATGAGGGTGTAACCCCGGTAGGGCACCACGAACCAACCCAGGCCATAGGTAGCGATTGTTGTGTTGTGCAGTCGGGCGGCAAAGCCATCCACTGGCATCACCATCTGGGGCTGATGCATCTGGGCGAGATTGCCCGGCGAGATGAACTGCTCGCCGCCGAAGCGCCCCTCATTCACATGGACTCTCAGCCAGTTGGCCAGGTCGATCACGCAAGAATGGATCGAGCCCGCTGGCCCCATGACCTCGTCCAAGTAGAACGGCACGGTCTCGAGCGCATCTTCTTCGCCGGCGGCACGACCCCGCTTGATGCGATGGGGCGTGGCGAAATCCCCGCGTGTCTGCATGACCTCCGCCGAGAAGCAACTACGCCCCATGGCCAGCGGGCCGAAGATGCGCTGCTGGGTGAAGTCCTCCCATGTTGTGTCGGCTAGCTTACCCACCAGATAGCCCGCCGTGACGTACATCAGGTTCTGGTACTGCCACACCTCGCGAAAGCCGTGACTGAACGCAAGATGAGCCAAGTTGCCGATCACCTGCTCGCGGTTGAACGTGGTGCCGTACCAGGACAGATCGTGGCGCGGCAGGCCAGAGCGGTGGCACAGCAGATCGCGCACTGACATCCTGTCGGAGACGTAGCTGTCGTTGACCTTGAAATCTGGCAGATAGTCGCGAACGGGCTTGTCCCATTCCAGCAGGCCGTCGTCCACCAACAGCGCAGCGCCCATGGCCGTGAACGCCTTGGACGCAGAGGCGATGGCGAAGAGAGTCCCTGGGGTCACTGGCTCCTGGCTAACTATGTCGCGCACGCCGTAGCCGCACATGTGAAGGACTTCATCGCCCTTGATGACGGCCAGTGCCAGTCCAGGGACACGCCAGGAGGCCATTGTCTCTTCGATATAGTCACCGATTGTGCTGAGTGCGTCTGTCATCGTATCCTCTCCACAGGAGCGGGTAGGGGGCAGCACATCACTGCCTGTCCTGCAACTCGGCCAGGTACCGGGCCGTGCCCAGCCCGGCGCAGACCTGCACGCCCACAAGACTTCGGATAGGCAGCGCCCTGTAGTGAAGCTCGCGCTCCAGGGCAGCTCCACGCTCGTCCAGGCGGGTGCGAGCAGCGTCGCGTGCGGCGCGGATGGCCGGGCTGAGGTTGCCGTTCGCCATCTCAGCCTCCATCATCCGCGCGAACATGCCCAGGACGAGCATCGAGTAGAAGCGCGACTCCTGCAGGTTGCTGAACATTTCGGCCTGGGTGGCCGGGCGGGCGGTCTCTGCGGCGGTCTGCGCCCACTGGCGATCGGCCTCGCGCCACTGCTTGCCCATGCTAAGGAAGGCCTCCACCGCCCGGCGGATGGGTGTGTCCAGGCGGAGGTCGCCGCGCACTGAGTTCAGACGGCCCGTGATCCAGGCGTCGAATTCGTCGGCTGCTTCCAGCTTCTGGAGTATGACATCACGGCGGATGGAGCCGGTGACTGTCAGATCGTTGACGCGCGGATCGTCGAAGTAGGGCATCTCTACCACTAGCGTGAACGTATTGTACCGCCGGGCGTAGCCATCGCTTGATCCGCCGGACTGCATGACCGCCCCTGGATCGGCGACGCCGTTCTCCGCCAGATGATCGTAGCTCTCTTCGGCGCTCAACATGCGGAAGATGGCGGGGGCGAACACGGTCGCGCTGGTGGTCTCCGGTTCGCCCAGGTGCAGCGGCAGGCCATACCAGCCCGGAATCTCGTGGAAGAGATCGTAGAGCGGGGCACATTCGCGCGAGACATAGTAGTACACGCCGCCGAAACCCGCGTTGTGCAGCGAGAAGAGAAGCTGCGGCTGCACCTCGTCAATGACGCGCATTAGCGCTTCGGTCTCTGGCAGTGGGCTGTCGAAGCGGAGCGTCTTGTACTCGATGGGGAACGTCCATTCGACTTGGTCAAAGGGCGCGGGACGGAAGAAGTGGCGGGCGTAGTTGGTCACCGTGAAGGGGCCTTTGAACCAACCTTCGTTGAGACGCATTCCGTCAGCATCAATCGCCTTGATAAAGTGCCAGGTGTAGCCAAGTTCCTGGCGCAGCGCCTCATCTTCACACAGGCGGCGCGTCAGGTACTCGATGGTCATCGTGCCGATCGGCTCGTTGGGGTGGGGGGCGCCGAAGACGAATGCCTGCCGGGGGCCGCCGGCGATTGTCAGCAGCTCAATGGGGTCGCCCCGTCGGGTCTGCCCAACGACCCGCAGAGTGGTCGGGTCGGGAAACTCCTGTACAAGTCGGCGCGTGGAAGCGCCTAGTTCATCTACGCTCAGGAAGCTTTCATAGTCTGGGATATCTGCGGCAACCTGTCGGAGATCCACAGTGGTGTCCTCCAGGGGGAAGGAAGATTAAGGCTCATGGGTAAAACAAGTGCGCACGAACAAGAGCTGAGACGAAATCGACGGTGATACGCTTGAGATTGACTCGAAATTCGTGGAGAGCGACATAGCCGCTCAAGAAATGCTTGCTGACCCCACGAACCAATACCTTCGCCAAAAAATGAAGGAATGTAGGGCTTTTGAGGTAGAGTTGTTG
>JBBIHG010000167.1:0-4154 GCA_037447125.1 Chloroflexota bacterium
ACTGATAACTGAAAACCGATCACCCGCAGCCAACAACCAACAGCGAGTCTGTTATGTTTGAAATCGTCTTCCTCGGCACCTCAGCGAGCGCCCCGTCGATTCATCGGGGGCTTTCGGCGCAGGTGGTCATCGTCAAGAACCGCCGCTTCCTGATTGACTGCGGCGAAGGCACACAACGCCAGCTTCTCAAGAGCGGGATCGGCTTCAAGCGGCTCAACCGCGTGCTGATCACCCACGGGCACCTCGACCATATCCTGGGGCTGGGCGGTCTGATGTCCACTTTCATGCGCTGGGAGAGCATTGACGAGCTGGAGATCTGGGGCGGGCGCTGGGCGCTCGACCGCGTCCAGGACCTGATCTACGGCGTAGTGCTGCGCGGCGCCCAGCCGCCTATGCCGCTGCACCTGATTGATGTCAAGCCCGGCGTGCTGATGGAGGAGGATGATTTCTCCGTCTCCGCCTTTCCGGTGAATCACCGCGGGCGCGACTGCTTCGGCTATGTGTTCCAGGAGAAGGCGCGGCGGCCCTTCCTGGTCGAGCGGGCGGAGGCGCTGGGCGTCCCTGCCGGGCCGGAACGGGCGCGGCTGGTGCGCGGCGAGGCGGTCACGCTAGGCGATGGGCGCGTCGTCCGACCCGATGACGTGCTGGGCGCGGACGTGCCCGGCGCGCGGCTGGTCATCACCGGCGATGTCGCCTCCCTCGATGGCCTGGAAAGCGTCGCGGCGGGGGCGCATGCCCTGGTCACCGAGGCGACGTACCTGGAAGAAGACGCGGAGATGGCCGCCAGCTTCGGGCACCTGACGGCGGCCCAGGCGGCGCGCTTCGCCGGCGAGGCGGGTGTGGAGACACTGCTGCTGACCCATATCTCGCGCCGCTATCGCGAGCGCGACGTGGTTCAGGAGGCGCAACAGCACTTCGCCAACAGCTACGTCGTGCGCGACTTCGACCGTTTTTCGGTAGTCAAAGGACGGCCAGCCGTGCGCGTCGTGCCCGGCCAGGAGGTCACAGAGCCGGGATGAGGCGCTCCTTCAGACTTCCGCGCTCTCGAAGTCTTCGGAAGACTTGTTCTTGCCTGCCTGCATATGCCAGCCGTTGACATCCCCGCGCCAGTTTGCTACCATGTGAAACAACATACGCCATACGCACAGGCTGTGACGGAGAGAAGTACGCGCGCCAGCCGCCCCCAGGGAGTCCCGGCTCTAGACTGCAAGCCGGGATGAGCGCGCCCGCGCCGAAGTTCGCTCCTGAGCCGACGGGTGAACGGTTGCCTCTGTGCAGCCCGGTAGTCCGCTCCGCAAGCCCAGCGTTAACGGGGCAGTCTATCGCGCGCGGGAGCGCGCCGTAGAGCACAGAGCGAGTCGGTGCGCGCGTGCGTCCCGGCTAAGCAGGGTGGTACCGCGGGCCTGGTCTCGTCCCTGATCCGGTGAGGATCGGCGACGGGATTTTTTGTTTGTGGCGAGGCTTGTGGGACAATAGGCGGTCGTGTGCGCCGCAATCCGACGAGGGAACGCAATATGCTGGAGCAACTCGACTCGATCTACCGCGAGGCACTGGCCGGGCTGGATGGCCTGACCGACGCCGAGGCGCTGGCCGAGTGGCAGCGCCGCTACCTGGGCAAGAAGGGCGAGGTCACGCTGCTGCTGCGCGCGACCGGCACGCTGCCCAAAGAGCAGCGCGCCGAGTTCGGCCAGCGGGCCAACGCCCTGCGCGACGCGCTGACCGCCGCCTACACTGAGCGCGCCGAAGCGATCCGTCAGGCGGCGCTGGCTCGCTCGCTGGAGGAGGCCCCGCTCGATGTGACACTGCCGGGCCGTCGCCTGCCGGTCGGCGGGCTGCACCCCACCACGCAGACGCTGCGCCAGATTTATGCCATCTGGGCGGAGATGGGCTTCCAGGTATTCCGCAGCCGCGACGTGGAGGACGACGACACCAACTTCACGCTGCTCAACATCCCGCCGCACCACCCCGCGCGCGACATGTGGGACACGTTCCACACCACCACGCCGGGCGTGATCCTGCGCACGCACACCAGCCCCGGCCAGATTCGGGCCATGCGCGCCTACGGCGAGAACGGCACGCAGCCCATCCGCGTCATTCTGCCGGGGATGTGTTACCGCTACGAGCAGATTTCGGCGCGCAGCGAGCTTCAGTTCAACCAGGTCGAGGGGCTGGCCATCGGGCGTAACATCCGCCTGATCGATCTGAAGGGCACCATCGCCGAGTTCGCCCGGCGTATGTTCGGCCCGGACAAGCGGGTGCGCTTCCGCGGCTCGTACTTCCCGTTCACCGAGCCGAGCCAGGAAGTGGACATCGAGTGCATCCTGTGCGGCGGCGCTGGCTGCCCGGTGTGCAAGTACACCGGCTGGATCGAGATCGCCGGCTGCGGGATGGTGCACCCGGTCGTGCTGCAGAATGGCGGCTACGATCCGCGTGAGTGGAGCGGCTTCGCCTTCGGCATGGGGCCAGAGCGCATGACGATGAACGTGCACGGCATCCAGGACATCCGCTACTTCTGGCAGAACGACCTGCGCTTCCTGGAGCAGTTTTAGCGGGCAGTCTCCAGCGGCACAGGTCGTCTGGAATAGTGTGGAGCGCAACAATGAGCGGAGTTCAAGACCACCTGCCGGTCAACCTGCCAGTGCAGGGGATCGCCGCGTTCTGCCGGCGTTGGAACATCAGCCAACTGGCGCTGTTCGGATCGGTACTGCGCGACGACTTCGGCCCAGGCAGTGATATTGATGTGCTGGTGACATTTGCGCCGGGCAGTGCGCGCACGCTGGCGGCGATCAGTCAGATGCAGCAGGAAATTGAGGCGCTGTTTGGCCGTCCGGTAGACCTGGTGGATCGCCAGAGCATCGAGCGCAGCCCCAACTACCTGCGTCGCAGAGCGATTCTGGCGTCGGCGAGGACGGTCTACAGTGCTGCGTGATCTCACGTATGTGCTGGATATGCTCATTGCTGCTCGCCATATTCAGGCGTATATGGCCGGCATTGATCGCTCGATGTTCGAGCAAGATACACTGCGCCAGGATGCTGTCATCCGCAGGATAGAGATCATTGGGGAAGCAGCCAGACGGATATCGGCGGAATTTCGCGCGGCACATCCAGATATTCCCTGGCAGCAAATGGCCGACATGCGTAACCGCTTGATCCACGGCTACGACGAGGTGAGCCTCATCATAGTCTGGGATGTCATTCAGCACGACATTCCTACTTTGACCGCTCAACTTCAGTCGCTGATCCCGCCGGATGAGTTCAATGAAATGTGAGCGAAGCGCCGCAGCAAGCACTACCCTGGGCTGAATCCAGGTCACTGCCTGCTAATGAGCAGGATGCGTGCGGCTGTGTGCCGAACTGCTGTAGGAGGCCAGTTCATGCTCTTGAACCTGAAGACCATCCACAAACCCGCCACGGAAGCCGAGGCCCTGACCCTGCTGCAACAGGCGGGCTGCTTCCCGCTCTACGGCGGGGTGGCGCTGCAACGTCACCCGCGTCCCGATGTCGAGGCCGCCGTGGACCTGAGCCGCCTGGGGCTGGATCGCGCTGCCGAGCGCGGCGACGCCCTACATCTAGGCAGCATGATGACCCTGGAGCGCGCCCGGCAAACCTGCCTGGAGCGGGGCGAAGCGCACCCGCTGCTGGGCGGCCTGGCGCGGGCGCTCAAAGAAGACCTGCCGGAGACGCTGCGCAACACCTTCACCCTGGGCGACCTGCTGGTGGAGCGCGATCCGCAGTCGGTGACGCTGACCTTGCTGCTGGCGCTCGACGCGCGGATCGCTGTCGCCGGGGCGGGGGAGGCGCTGTCCGTCGCCGAGTGGCTGGCCTCCGGCGACGCTGCCTGGCGCGCCCTGGTGACGCACGTCAGCCTCCCGCGCGGCCCGGTGCTGGCGGCGGTCGCCTTCGAGAAGGTGGCGCGCACGCCGGCCGACGCGCCGATTGTCGGGGCGGTGGCCGTTGCCTGGGCCGACGGGGAGGCGCGGCACACGGGGCTGGCTCTGTGCGGAGTCGGGCCCTGGCCGCTCGCCCAGCCGCAGGCGGCGCGCATCTTCGACCAGACCGGCGACGTGGACGCCGCACTCGATGCGCTGGCCCTCGACCCGCCCGACGATCACTGGGGCAGCCGCGAGTACCGGGCGGAGATGGCGCGCGTCCTG
>JBBIHG010000168.1:0-4138 GCA_037447125.1 Chloroflexota bacterium
CGGCGTGGAGACCAGCGCCGCCCGCCACAGCGACCCGTTGGTGTGCAGCTCGAAGACGCGCCCGTCGCCGACCAGGGCCAGCACGTGAATGCCGTCGTCGGCGCGCCAGCGCCGCCCGGTATCCACGACGGGCAGCCGCTCGCCGTCCCAGGTGATGCTGCGCGGGACCGGCCAGCCGTCCGGCGTGAAGACTGCTTCGACCGTTGTGACGCGGAATCTCACAGTCTGCCATCCAGGTAGTCGAGCAGCAGGCGCAGGGCGGCATCGGCGGCGGCGGCGCGATTGGCGCTTCGGTCGCCGGCGAACACGTGGCGGCGCGTCCAGGAGCCGTCGGCGGCGCTCAGCCCGACGAAGTGCAGACCGACCGGCTTGGTCGCCGTTGCGCCCGTTGGCCCGGCGATGCCCGTCACGCTGATGGCCAGGTCCGTCTCTAACAGGGTACGCGCGCCCTCGGCCATCTGCTGCGCGACGGGCGCGCTGACCGCACCGTGCGCGCGCAGCGTCTCCGCCTCCACGCCCAGCAGCCGCTCTTTGACGGCATCGGCGTAGGCGATCACGCCGCCGATCACGTAGGCGGAGCTGCCAGAGACGTCGGTCAGGCGCTTGGCGATCAGCCCGCCCGTGCTCGACTCGGCGACAGCCAGGGTCAGGCCGCGCGCCCGCAGGCGCTCGCCAACCCGCGCTTCCAGTGAGAGATCTTCGGGTGAGGGGTCGGGGAGGATCATAGGTCTGCTCGCGGGAGTCGTCTGCTGGCGCTGCGCCCAGTATACGCGCTGCGGGCGGGATGATCCAGGGCGGGCAGGCGATTCAACCTTGACTGAGGCCAGTCGCTCTGGTATAGTACTGCCCACGATGCGGGGTAGAGCAGTGGCAGCTCGTCGGGCTCATAACCCGGAGGTCGCAGGTTCGAATCCTGCCCCCGCTATGACACAAGGACCCCAGCCGGACGGTTGGGGTCTTGTTTTTCGGGTCGCGTGGCTTACATCTCAGCCAGCACTTCCAGCAGCCGGTCAATTTCCTCGTGGGTGTTGTAATGCACCGGCCCGACGCGCACCATGCCGTGCGCGCCGCGGCCCAGCCGCTCCATGATCTCCTGGGCGTAATAGTTGCCGTGCCAGACGTAGGTGTGGCGCTCGCCGAGAATGCGAGCGATCTCGCCCGGCGTGTAGCCTTCCAGAACGAAGGCCACCGTGGGCACGCGCTCGCCGACGCGGGCCGGGTCGGTAATGCCGGCGATGGTGACACCCGGCAGCGCCCCCAGCCCGGCGATCAGGTGGGTCGCCAGCCCATGTTCGTAATCCTGGATGGTGGCCATGCCACGCAGCAGTTGCTCTCGCCGCGCGCTGGTGCCAGGGAAATGGCCGTCTCCGAAGGCGTCGCCGATCCAGGCCAGGTAGTCAATGGCCGCGGCGGCGCCATGAATGGTCTCGAAGCTGAGCGTGCCCGTCTCCCAGCGGTGGGGCGGGACATCCCTGGCCGGACGCACCTTGTAGGCCGGCAGCGCAGCGAGCAGGTCATAGCGGCCCCACAGGATGCCGATATGCGGGCCGAAGAACTTGTAGGCCGAGCAGAGTAGGAAGTCGCAACCGATGGCCTGCACATCGAGGGGGATGTGCGGCGCGCTCTGCACGGCGTCCACAACGTACAGGGCCCCGGCGGCATGGGCCATCGCCGCGATCTGCCCCACGGGGTTGATCGTCCCTACCGCGTTGGAGGCATGAACGGTGGCGACGATGCGCGTCCGGTCGGTCAGCGCAGCCTCCAGGCTGTCCATATCCAGCGTGCAGTCCTCCACGTGGATGTCCACCCAGCGCACGGCCAGGCCGTGATCTTCGGCGATGCGCAGCCAGGGCATCACGTTGGCGTCGTGATCCATGCGAGTGAGGACGATCTCATCACCAGCCGCGAGCGTCTTGCCCAGGGCGCGGCTGAGGGCAAAGCTGAGCGTGGTCATGTTGGGACCGAAGACGATCTCTTCGGGGCGGCTGGCGTTGACGAAATCGGCCAGGCGCTCGCGGGTCGCCTGGACCACCGCGTCGGTGCGCTGGCTGGTGGCGAAAGCCCCGCCCGCGTTGGCGTTCATGTGCAGGTAGTAGTCGCTGACGGCGTCGATCACCGCCCCCGGAACCTGAGTCCCGGCGGGATTGTCAAAGTAGACGGGCAGGGTGCCGTCAGCGGTCGGCTGGCTGAGCGACGGGAAGCGGGCGCGGACAGCCGTGACATCCATGGTCATGGGACACTCTCACTGGGGTGGCAAAGGGCCAGACAGGCGGATGGCCGCCGACGAAGAGATCGCACGCGGCTCACGCACGGCCCCGGCGCCGGGCGGCCAGGTCGTGATAGAGCGCGTGCAGGTTGGCCTGGTGCAATTCCTGCACCAGCCCGTTGAGCGGGATGCGGCTCTTGCCGCAGTGCTCGATGGTGATCGCGTTGAGCGCTTCGGGCGGCTGCCCCTTGTCAAGAGCGCGCTCGACGTGCCGGCGCAGCAGCGCCAGGTAACCGAGGTGGCCCTGGATGACTTCCTCGATCTCCCCGCGCAGGATCACCTCGCCGTGCCCCTGCACGATGTTCTCGAAGCCGCCGTTCTGCAGGGCGTGCAGGCTGGCCACAAAATCATCGTAGCTTCCGTCCACGAAGTAGGGCACTGGCATCATCGTGTCGGCGGCGAACAGCACGCGATCCTCGCGCACCAGGCAGACCAGAGAATCCGGGCTGTGGCCGGGTGAGTGGCGCAGCTCGACGGTCTTGTTGCCCAGACGCACGCTCAGCGTCCCGCTGTCGAAGACCAGGTGCGGCAGGGCGATCCGCACATCGCGCAGCTCGCTGGTGCTGTGCTGGGCGGCGGCCAGTCCGGCACGCCCGCGCGTGTCCAACAGGTCGTAGCAGCGCGCGTGAGTGATGATCTGGGCGCCGGGGAAGAAGCACGTGCCGTAGGTGTGATCGGCGTGGTAATGGGTGTTGATCACGTAGCGAACCGGGCAGTTGAGCCGGTTCTCCAGGAAATTGCGAATGGCACGGGCCTCTTCAGGGAAGACCAGCGTGTCAATCAGAATCGCCCCTTCGGTGGTGATGATCGCCCCGGCGGTGACTTGGGCATACAGCTCGCTGGTGAAGACGTAGATGTCATCGGCGACACGTTCTCGCTGCATCTCTCGTCAGTGTCCTGGTGGTGGGCGTGGGATGAAAAGTTTGCTCAGTATAGCGACTCGTCCACCCGGAATCAAGGTGAGTTTCGGGCCGTAAGGGATATGTAAAGAATTGGCGAGAGATGCCAGGAGGGGTTCGGAGCCGGGGCAAAGAAGCGCCCGGTGCTGACGCCGGGCGCGGGATAATGGCTCCCGCCATGCCGTGTGCCGCTACGTTTTGAACCTGCTTTCGCAGGTGGGTACCTGGCCGGCATATCGGCTTTGGACGAATCCTAATGCGTCAATGCCGCGACCTGGATACCCTGGGTTTGGGTGTTGGCTCAAAACCGATGTGCGGATCACGCGCACGGCAGGGTAGCATCGTTATACCACGCTTCGGGGACCCTGTAAAGGTAAAAAACGGCGCGAAAACGTGAGGAGCCGCAGCCGCATCACGGAGTATCGTCCTATGTGTTGGGCTGGCACTTCCGCTATGATGAGAGGAGATCATATCTGCTTGCTGGCGGACGGGTTGTCCAGCGTGCCCGCTGATCGGTCAGGGCGCAGGGTCACCGTCGTCGATCAAGCCATCTGCCCGCGTCCGCGACGCCAAGGAGGGTAGCCACATGAAAGCGTATGTGCTGATCAAAGTGCGCACCGGCGAAGTCACGTCGGTCGTCCGCCAGTTGCATCGGGTCAAGGCTGTGCGCACCGCGGAGATGACCTTCGGCGAATTCGACGCCATCGCCATCGTCGAGGCCGGCGACCTGGAGGCGATGGGCACGGTCATCGCCGCCCAGGTGCAAACCATCCCCGGCGTGCTGACCACCAACACCTGCCTGGCCGTGGAGGTGGACGGCGGCGGGTAGTCGTTGGGGGGGGCGGGTACGCTGACGACCGCCAACACAGCCCCGCAACAAAAACGAACACGCACCCAGTGCCGGATGCGTGTTTTGTCTTGAGCGGGCGACGGGATTCGAACCCGTGACCTTCTCCTTGGCAAGGAGACGTTC
>JBBIHG010000169.1:0-3944 GCA_037447125.1 Chloroflexota bacterium
GGAAGGCGAAGAGGCCCCGCCGGTCATCGTGCAAGTGGCACGGCTGGCGCACATCAAGCGGCAGGATACGTTGATTCGCGCCGCGGCATTGTTGACAACGCGCAACGATGTGGGCGCATTCCGCGTGCACCTGGTCGGCGGGCCGGTGAAAGAGGAGCCAGACTACCCCGCCGCGCTGGAAGCGCTGATCCGCTCGTGCGATCCCCCGCCGCCGGTGACGCTGACCGGCCCGCTGCCGCACGCCGAGGCGATGGCCCTGCTGCGGCGCAGCGCCATCGCCGTCAACCTCAGCCCGCCGGGCCTGTTTGACAAGGCGGCGCTGGAAGGGATGTTCGCCGGCAAGCCGACGTTGGTCACCAACGCCGATTTCGCCCCGCTGCTGGGCGACGCCGCCGACCTGCTGCTGTTGCCGCCCGACGCTGATGAGGCTATCCTGGCCGGGCGGCTGGCGCGTCTGTTGGCCCTGACGCCGGACGAGCGCGCGGCGCTTGGCGCAGGGCTACGCGCGCGGGCGCTGGCAGCGCACTCGCTGGACAGCCTGATGGATCGCATCGTCGCGCTGATGGGCGAGGCGGTGGTGTATGGCTGACACCTGGCAAGGCTCCCCCCTTCCTAAATCCTTCCCCCACAAGGAGGGAAGGACTTGGGCGAGTCTGCTTGACTCCCCTTCCCCACTCGTGGGGGAAGGGGCTGGGGGATGGGGGGCTACTTGCTCGCTGATGGGCGAGGCGGTGGGTCATGGCTGAGCCACGCCTGGTCTACCTGAGCAACAACCGCCTGCCGACCGAGAAAGCACACGGCCTGCAGATCGCCCAGATGTGCGAGGCGCTGGCCGACGCCGGTTACGCCGTGACGCTGGTCGCGCCCCGCCGTTTCAACACCCGCGAGATGCGCGCCGTCCGCTCGCTGTGGGATCACTATGGCGTGCGGCGCAATTTCGCCTTCACGCGCCTGCCCTGCCTCGACCTGTTCCCGCTGTTCCCGCGCCACTCCATCGCCTTCCTGACGCAGACGCTCACCTACCTGCTGGCGATCCTGGCCTGGCTGCCCTTCCAGCGCGCCGACCTGCTCTACACGCGCGACCTGTTCATCGGCGCGGCGCTGGCCCTGCTGCGCCCGCGCACGCCGCTGGTCTATGAGGTGCACCAGGTGCACCATTCACGACTGGGACGGCGGCTGCAAGGGATGCTGGCGCGGCGGGCGCACGTGGTGGCGATCACCGAGGGGCTGGCCGCGCATCTGCGCGCGCTGGGGGCGGGGCGCGTCCTGGTGGCGCACGACGGTTTCCGCGCGGCGCGCTTCGAGGGCCTGCCCAGCCGTGATCAGGCGCGGGCGGCGGCGGGCTGGCCTGCGGACGCCTTCATCGTCGGCTGGGCGGGACGACTGACCATGCTCGGCCTGGACAAGGGCGTGGGGGCGCTGGTGGAGGCGCTGCGCGAGGTCGGGGGCGCGCACCTGGCGATTGTCGGCGGGCCGGGGGAGATGGTCGCGGCGCTGCACACCCGCTGGACGGCGGCGGGGCTGGATGGGGCGCGCTTCCTGGCGACGGGGCAGGTGCCGCCGGACGCGGTGCCGCTTTACCTGAGCGCGTTCGATGTCTGCGCTATGCCCCATCCCTGGACGGAGCAGTTCGCCTACTACACGTCGCCGATCAAGCTGTTCGAGTATATGGCGGCGGGGCGGGCCATCGTTGCCTCGAACCTGCCCGCCTTCGCCGAAGTGCTGGCCGAGGGGGAGACGGCGCTGCTCGTCCCGCCCGACGACACGGCGGCGCTGGCGGGGGCGATCCGCCGGCTGCGCGACGATCCGGCGCTGCGCGAGCGGCTGGGCGCCCGCGCCCGCGCCGAAGCCCTGGCGCGTTACACGTGGGCGGCGCGGGCTGCGACGATCAAGGCATTCGTTGAGGGAGCCGGTTGAGCGCCGCGCGAGTCTTCCGGGAGACTTCCGAAGTCTTCAAGACTTCGGAAGTCTGGAAGCACAACCGACCGCTAGCCACTATCTGCACGGAGCACTCTCCCATGCGTATGCTGCTCTACCGTTTCAAAGAACGTTTCAAGCACCTGCTCCCCGTCAAGGTGAAGATAGCCATCCTGGAGCTATTGGGGCTGCACATCACGCGCAACCGCCGCGAGACCAACGCCTGGCTGCGCCAGCACGCCGCTGACGTGACCGGCCACGTGATCGCCATCGGCGCAGGCAGCGATTCCGACAAAGAGGGCCGCCACTACCGCGACTATTTCAGCGCCGCCGCGTCGTACACCACCACCGACCTGACCACCGAGCGCGGCGCGCAGCTTGTGGTAGACGCGCGGCACATGCCGGAGATCGCTGACGGGGCTTATGATGCGGTCGTGTGCGGCTCCGTGCTGGAGCACGTGGACGATTACCGCGCTGCCCTGTCCGAGATGACGCGCATCCTAAAGCCGGGCGGCGTGCTGATCCTGGGCCTGCCTTTCCGCCAGGCGCTGCACCTGGAGCCGCACGATTACTGGCGCTTCACCGAGCATGGCATCCGCTACCTGCTCAAAGATGACTACGACATTCTGCGACTGGACCCGATAGACTACAGCGTGCCCAAGTTCCCGGCGAGCTATTGGGTCAAGGCGCGCAAGCGCTAGGGAGCAGCTCGATGCGCGTCGCCTTCCTGACCCCCGCCCTCAGCACGCGCTACGGCTGGGCGCGCTATGCGCTGGAATTGGCCCGCGCCCTGGCCGCGCAGGGGATCGAAGTGGTAGCGCTCACCCAGCCCGGCGTGGCATGGGCCGAAGCGGGTGGGCTGGCTGACCTGCGCCCCGTGTTACCCCGTCTGGTGCCACGCCCGCGCCTGTTCGTGGTGCGCTCGCTGCTGGCGATCCCGCGCGTCCGCCGGGCGACCGCTGGCTGCGACCTGCTGCACGTGGTCGCCGAGCCGTACAGTGTGCTGGGCGCGGCGGCAACGGGTCAGCGCCCGCTGGTGGTGACGGCGCACGGCACCTACGTCCCGCAGACGGCGCGGCGGCGGCTGGTTGGCGCGCTCTACCGCCGCGCTTACCGGCGCGCCCATCTGATCGCGGTCAGCGAGTTCACGGCGGAGCAGGTGCGCACGGCGCTGCCCGGTAGCGGGCCGGAAGTGATTCGCAACGGCGTGCACGTGGCCCGCTTCCAGGCGCCCGCACCCGTCCCCACCAGGCGCGGTCCGACCATCCTGGCTACCGGCGGCGTCAAGGCGCGCAAGGGGACGCATCTGCTGGTCGAGGCGCTGGCCCGCGTGCGCGAGCGCGTGCCGGATGCACAGCTCGTCGTGACCGGCCTTCAACAAGAGCCAGACTACCTGGCCCGCGTGCGGGAGCAGGCGCGCGCCCTGGGCCTGGCGGACAGCGTGCACCTGCCCGGCCAGGTGCCCGAAGACGAACTGCGCGGCTGGTATCAGCACGCCGATGTCTTCGCGCTGCCCTCATTGACGGTGGGCGAGAAGTTCGAGGGCTTCGGGCTGGTCTTTCTGGAGGCGAGCGCGTGCGGCCTGCCAGTGATCGGCACGACGGGTAGTGGCGTCGCCGAGGCGGTGCTTGACGGCGAGACGGGCCTGCTCGTCCCCCAGGACGACGTGCCCGCGCTGGCCGACGCCATCACCCGCGTGCTGACCGACGACGCCTTGCGGGCGCGGCTGGGCGCGGCAGGCCGCGCCTATGCCCAGACGCAGGACTGGGCGGAGGTCGCGGCGCGTGTGGCGGCGCTCTACGCGCGGGCGATGCATTCGCGTTCGGGGCGAGAGTCTTTGAACCGCAGAGGCGCAGAGAGCGCAGAGAAAAGATAGTATGGAGAGAGTGTTAGTTCTTCTCCGCGTCCTCTGCGTCTCTGCGGTTCAGGTATTTCGCCCCCATCGTGAGATACACCGGCGCCGGATGGGGCTGGGGTGCATTCGGATTTGGGGGCGAGAACGAGATGGGGTAAGCTGGGCTCAGAGA
>JBBIHG010000170.1:0-3920 GCA_037447125.1 Chloroflexota bacterium
ATTCTGGGGTAAGAAATCACCGCAGAGGCGCAGAGAGCGCAGAGAAAAGAGAGGTTCTAGAAGGGTTCTGGTTCTTCTCCGCGTCCTCTGCGCCTCTGCGGTTCAGGAATCTCGCCCCCATCGTGAGATGCGCCCGCGCCGCGAATGACCTTTGACTTTTGCCTGTGCGTTTCGTACAATCAGTGCGCTTCAGACGCCAAGTTACGCCGGACGATGGATCGCGGGATGGCGCCATGCCGTCCCGCTGATTTCTCTCGTCTGGATGAACGAGCACAGGCTCATTTAGGAGGCTTGATCGGCATGAAAGACTATACCACTGACCTGTTGAGGAATATCGCCCTGGTAGGTCACCAGAGCGCCGGCAAGACCAGCCTGGCCGAGAGCCTGCTGTTCGCCACCGGCGCGATCACCCGTCTGGGCAAGATCGAAGAGGGCAACACCGTCGCCGACTTCGACGAGGACGAGCAGGCGCGCGGCCTGTCCATTTACAGCGCGCTGCTGGCTGTCGAGCACGGTGGGCACAAGATCAACATCCTGGATGCGCCCGGCTTCGTTGACTTCATGGGCGAGGCGAAAAATGCCGTACGTGTGGCCGACACGGCGGTGGTCGTGGTGGACGCTGTCTCCGGCCCTGAGGTGGGGACCGAGCTGGCGTTTGGCTATGCCGAGGAATTCAAGCTTCCAATCATCGTCGTCGTCAACAAGATGGACCGCGAGAATGCCAACTTCGCCAACGTGCTGAGCACGATGGCCGAGCGTTTCCCCGCCTACCGCTTCGTGCCGGTGATGCTGCCGATCGGGGCGCAGGCGGAGTTCGCCGGTGTGGCCAGCCTGCTGACGCAGAAAGCCTACATGGGCGCGGGCAAAGAGGCCACCGCCTTGCCCGCCGACATGGCCGCCGCCGTCGAGGAGGCGCGGCTGACGCTGATCGAGGCCGCCGCCGAGTCCGACGATGCCCTGATGGAGAAGTACTTCGAGACGGAGACGCTCACCGACGAGGAGATCAGCCTGGGCCTGCGCACTGCGCTGGGCAGCGGCAAGCACAGCCTGGTCCCAGTCTTCGTCACCAGCGCCACGCACACCATCGGCGTGCTGCCGCTGCTGGACGCGCTGATCGCCTATGCGCCGGTGCCCAGCCAGCGCCAGGTCGAGCTGCTGACCGACGACGGCATCGAGGTCTTGCCCGACCCGCACTCGGACAAAGACCCGACGGTCGCCTTCGTCTTCCACAGCCACACCGACAAGTACGGCACGCTGTCGTATTTCCGCCTGTTCAGCGGTGCGGTCAAGGGCAACGACGCCCTGCAAAACGTGACGCGCGGCCACGAAGAACGCATGGGCAGCCTGATGACCATGCGCGGTTCGACGCAGATCCCACTGGAGGCCGTCCATACGGGCGACATCGCCGTGGTGGCCAAGCTGCGCGAGACCTACACTGGTCACACGCTGGCCAGCAGGGGCTTCGGCAAGCAGGTGGCGCCGCCCAGGTTCCCGATGCCGATCTATGCGGTGGCCCTGCACCCGCGCACGCAGAGCGACAGCGCCAAAATGAACGAAGTGCTCAACGCCATGACCAACGCCGATCCCACCCTCAAGTGGCGTTTCGACGGCGCGATCAAGCAGGCCGTGCTGGAGGGCATGGGCGGCACGCACCTCGACGTGGCCATCAAGCGCGCCGAGCGCATGGGCGTGGGCCTGGATACCAGCGTGCCCAAAGTGCCCTACCAGGAGACCGTCACCCGGTCCGCCACCTCGGTCTACCGCCACAAGAAACAGACCGGCGGCGCGGGCCAGTTCGCCGAGGTGCACCTGCGCGTCGAGCCGCTGCCCACTCCCACCGGCGGCGACGAGGAAGTGCCAGAGTTCGAGTTCGGCAACGAAATCTTCGGCGGAGCCATCAGCGCGGCCTTCGTCGGCTCGACGGAGAAGGGCGTGCGCCAGGTGCTCGACGAAGGCGTCATCGCTGGCTACCCGGTCAAGTACGTCAAGGCCGTGGTCTACGATGGCAAGATGCACCCGGTGGACTCAAAAGACATCGCTTTCCAGATCGCCGGACGCGGTGCATTCCGCGAGGCGTTCGAGCAGGCCGGCCCTGTGCTTCTGGAGCCGATCATGCTGGTCAAGGTGACCGTGCCCGAAGAGAACATGGGCGACATCATGGGCGACATGAACACCCGGCGCGGGCGCGTTCTGGGCATGGAGAGCGAAGCCGGGCGCAGCATCGTCACCGCCGAGGTGCCGCTGGCCGAGATTCAGCGCTACAGCAACGACCTGCGCTCCATGACTGCGGGTCGCGGCGTATTTACCATGGACTTCCTGCGCTACGAACGGGTCCCGGCGCATCTGCAGGCCGAAGTCGTGGCCCAGGCGCAGAAGGAGAAAGAAGAGGCCTCCTAAAGCGTGTCATGAACCTGGCACACCCGGCAAGGGAGGAAGGCGCTTTGTTGACCTCACCCCCTGGCATCGCTGCGCTCGGCCTTTCCCCCTTTCCATGCATGGAGAGGGGGATGTCGAGGTGCGCCAGCGCCGAGACGGGGGTGGGGTCAACTCGCGCGCGGCCCTCGCCACAAGCACCCCCGGTACCCGTCTACCCCTGAGCCACTGGCGAGGAAAGAGGCCGGCAGTCGGGGTTGAGAAGTGCATAACACGCTCTAGTCGAAGTGCTCGTCAATCCAGGGCAGCAGCAGATCGTAATTGGGCACCCAATAACCGGCCCTCATCCCGATCAGGTCTTCGCGCTGCAGGACGCGCTGCTCCCTGCCCGGCCAGCCGAGCAGCAGCCCCGGCGCCAGGCGCAGCATGTCCCAGGTGCTCAGATCGGTGTCGGTGTAATCCCGGAACGCTCGCCAGACGCGCGGCCAGGCCGTGACGTACAGCGGGTTGGCCAGCTTCTTGACCAGCGCGTCAATCACCTGCTGCTGGCGCCCCGCGCGCTGGTACTCGTCGTCCTGGTGGCGGGTGCGCGCGTATTGCAGCGCCCGCTCGCCGTCCATGTGCTCGCGGCCAGGGTCGAAGCGCACGGTCATCACGCCGCCGTCGTGGGTGGGATACTCGTAGTCAACGATCAGCTTGGGCACGTCAATGTCCACGCCGCCTACCGCGTCCACCAGGGCCACGAAGCCCCGGAAGTCGAGCCGGATGTAGTGCTCGACGCTGACGCCGAAGCTCTCCTCGATGCTGGCCTTGACCAGCGCCGGGCCGGAGCCTTCGGCCTCCTGCTCGCCGAGCATGTTGATGGTGTTGATGCGCTGCTCGCCGTAGCCGGGCACCTGGATGAACACGTCGCGGGGGATGGAGAGCAGCGTCACGCGCAGGCGGGCCGGCGACACATTGAGCAGCATGATGCTGTCGGTGCGCGTCAGGTAGCGCTCGCCGGGGCGCGCGTCCACGCCGAGGATGAGCACGTCCACTGGCCTGGGGGCCAGCACCAGACTGACCATCGGCAGCCCGACCAGGCAGAACAGCGGCATCAGGCAGCCGAGCAGGCAGAACCACTGGCGGCGATGGCGGCGCACGACGCGGCGCAACAGGGGCAGGATGGGACGTGTGGCCTCGGCGGAAGGGGGCAGAGCAGGCATCAGGCGGAGTCCTCCATTGGCTGGCCGCTGGCGCGTCCGCATGGCAGGGCTGGACGGACCCGCGCGCCCCCGATCTTACTGGACTTCGCCCCGCTTGGGTAGGGTGGCGCGGGGCTTTACCTCACCCCCGCTCGGCGCTGATGCGCCTCGCTGCCCCCTCTCCGCGACGGCTATACATTACCCACATCTTTGGCCGTGCCTGTCCCCCCCATCCCCGGCCCTTCCCCCACGAGAGGGGAAGGGAGAAAAGCACGGCGGGCCTGCTCCCCTTCCCTCCGCGCAGCGCGGGGGAAGGGGCTGGGGGATGGGGGGCAGTCCCAGCCAGATAGCTGCCCCTACGCC